>CAZGUT010000005.1:0-100374 GCA_964529435.1 uncultured Candidatus Peribacteria bacterium
CCCTGCGTGTATTTACGCTAAGATCACGAACAAATTGGTTAGCCATCCCAAGCTCAACAGCCATCATTAAAACATTATCCCAAGGATAGTTGTACATATCATGTGTGCGAATATATTTAATTTTCCCTTCCTGCAGGAGCCAACGAATATCTCCTTCATCTTTAGGATTTCTCGACAAACGGTCCAATTTCCAACACAAAACTGCCTGCACCTCCCCATCCTTAATTTTTGATATTAAAGAGTCAAACTTTGGACGTCCAGGAGACTTTGCAGACTTTGATTCTTCTATCACTTCCACCACTTTCAACCCTTCCTTTTCTGCCAGATCTTGTAAATAATCAATCTGTGCAGGTATTGAAAGAGCTTGCCTGTCTTCAGATTCACTCGACTTCCTTGTGTAGATAGCACAAGGAATCTTTTTAAGGTCGATATCTGATTGATATGTAGCGTACATAAACTATAAGTAACCAAATATTAACATACCCCCCACCCCAACTCACTATTTCTCACACAGACTTCAGCTTGTGATAGTCAACATTCTGAACAACCTTACCCCCAACAATCTCAGACTCATAAAACTCAGCAGGGAAAACAAGCTTCTTACGCCTGTCTGCATAATCATATTCCTGAATAATAAGCCCTGATGCCTCCAACATAGGAAGTATCTGTTGCCTTAGTGTCCAATCTGCAATTGACCTCCCCAACAACTCATAATGCTTCATCTGAATTTCCTGCCTGCTTATACCAACAGGCTCATCAGCATCCACCTCCTCTTGCTTACCATGCCACGTCACAAGAATTACGTTCTTATACAAATCATAAACATAGGGGGGTAAATTATATTCCTGACTCTCAGAGATAATACTCCAAACTTCTAGTGCTTCACGAACATCATCACTATTCGCAATCAAAACACCGTCGTCTACCTCCCTAAACCAGAGATTCAACAAAGCAAACATCTTCACCAAATTCATAAGACGACCAATATCTCTTTGATGCCTTGGCTTCAAATAATCTTTATTACCTAAAAAGGCACTCTCAATGGCATCTGTGTCTGGGATAATAACTTCCTTTATACCAGCTCTTTTAACCCCCCTTACACGATCCTTCAACAAATTACGATCTTCGTTGTTTAAAACCATCTCACGGTAAAGCCTTTTATTACTATCGTGTTTAATTTTTTCAAGTATCGCAGCTCGAATCTTCTCCTGATCAATCTGCGGAGACAACAACAAAAACCGCGTCCCTTCCTGTTCGTCAATTTGCAAACCGGCACTACAAAAAATCACCGCCGGAAAGCCTTTAATTATCACATTCTTAGTTTTGTTCCCTCCTCCCTTAGCCTTATCAGTAATTTTCAACTTCATTTCTTTTGTATCATGCGATAACAACGGTCTAAGCCGCTCTAACAGGTAAGTTGAGGGCTGGTCCAAAAAGATAATGATCTTCTTTGTCAGGTCAATTACAATCGATTTTTTTACCTTGTCCATCACCCCATTCTCATGAAAAAAAGCTGTTGGGGTACAATATCCAATCTCCATAACATCCTCCCGGGGGAACAACTGAGCCACCTCCAGTGGGATATATGACTTCCCACTAGAAGACGGTGCATTAAAACTAATATTGAACTGGGAGTCTTCAGTGTAAGCAGACAGCATACATAAAAATGCAACCAACTTGTTTTCATTATCATTCTTAACAGTTGCATCAAGTGCCGATATGACCTCTTTAGAGCTTATTGGCTCAAACTTTGAAACATCCACTGGCTCTGGCCCTCCAACATGAACAGCCAAATTATAAAGATCCATCTTTGTCCCATTATTTTTTGTAAAAAAATCTGTGACGTCTTTGCCATTCATCTCCTCAAAAAACTCAACATTGTATATCTCAATATCTGAAAACACGCTTTCTAGCCTTTTGACAAGAGTACTAGCACCATTCTTGCCAACATCATCGTTATCAAAACACAGATGTATTCTCTCAAGATTTTTGAACTCTTTTATATACTCAAACCATTCTTCCTTGAAAGTATTAGCACCAGCAGTTGAAGTGACAGCATTAATACCCCTGGAGAGTAATAGCATCGCATCAAACTCCCCCTCACATATCCATAAATCAGATACCGTTAGGGGGTCATCTATATATTCCAACCCAAACAAAGTCGAACTAGAACCTTGAGGATCAAATAAATACTTACTACCTTTGGAGCTAGAACCCTGTGCCAACCTCAACTTACAAAAATGGTCTTCGGTACCAGGAATCCAAACACGAATAGCAATGCAGTCAGCTCCACAGTAAGCACCTGATTCGATCTTATACTGATCTGTCATTTGGTCACTAATACCCCTGGCATTTAAATATGCTCTGATCTCATCAGACATTTGTTTCTTTTGAAATTTTTCTTTCTTAATCGTGCGCTGTTTCACCTGCTTATTCACAAACAACTGATCATCAATCATAACTAATTTTGGATCATCGCCAAAATGCTTTACTAAAGTAATTATGTTCCCAGTAGCATCACACTTTTTACAGTGATATCTCCCCGTTTCTTTGCTAAAATATAGATGTGCTTCACTAGATCGACTGTCCTTATCACAGTCATTGAACACACACTTTACAATCAACTCGCCGTGGGCCTCCTTTACCACCTGGATGCCCTTTCGGCTTAAGTATTCCTCTATTGGAATAGTATCTTTGTACATAAGTTTAAAAATTTAAGAAATAAATAAAAACAAACAACTCTTACGATTACGGTGGCTTCACAACTGCCTTTATGAGAGTTATAAGTTTGAGTCCTTTTTCCTGCGCCTCTTCATTAGAAATTTTCTTACCAAAACGCCGCTCATATAGTTCTTGAAATTCCGCTATTGCTTCTTGATTAATCTTCATACTTCACGAGCTATAAATTTGATTTTTTAGACGCTTCATTTGGTTCTGATAAGACTGAGCATCAACAGGGCAACTAAAATCCCAATAGCTATCAATCACATCAGAAAGACCCTCTTCACGCATAATGGTGAAAAGAGCCCTGCCCTCCTTGTTCTTCTCTAAAGAGACCAGCTTAAACCCTTTCACCAAAAGACACGCAGCCAATGCTAGATCATAGCTGCGAAAACAAAGGCTTTCCTCATATAAATTGGTTTGTGTCATAGTCATTTTTTTACGAAACAACATATGATGACACCCAACGACGATCTTTTTACAATAGTATTTTTCGAAAAAACTTCACACACCTGTTAAAACAATCTCGCCTTAAAAAACCAACTTAGTTTTCAACGCTCTTGTAGACCAGAGCGTTGACGTTGATGCGAACTTCACCTTTACGAGTCTTTGGTAGAACAATAAAGCCATTATATCCATCATCTTCTGCATTTTCTTTTATCCTTTTAACAATATTCCGTACAGATTCTTCAGAGCATTCTTCCGAAAGTGCATCAGAAACCCCCGTCGCAATCTGTTTTAAATACACAGGCTCTTCAAACCCTGAAGAAACCTCATAAAGGGCCCTAACAACAGATGGCATTTTGGCCCCACCAAGAGAAAAGAACCTATATTTTGACCTCCTATTTACACCCTTAAAAACATAAAAACCAAAAGGTTCTGCTTCCAAAGAAAGCAATACCGTATCAGACAGCCATATCGCACCATCAGGCTCTTCAAAAACCCAATCTTTAGGATTTATCCCTTCACGAACATTACGTTCAGCAATACCTAAGACTGCTAAACCTGCTTGAAAATCTGCCATAGAACTATACGCGTCATGAAACTCTTCTAAATCAAAATCAACCTGCATTAATAACCTTATAAGCATTTTCCACTTCTTACGATAAGCAACATTAAACCAATTTGTAACTTCATCGAGCCCTGACAGAAACACTTCTTTACTTTCTTCAATCTCAACAACATCCAATCTATCATTAAGCTCTCTGGCCTTTTGAACATAAAGAACTTCTTGTTCTAAATGAAAACGAATCCACTCCCTCAGAATCTCATCAATAACCGTTTTTAATACAAACCTTGACTTTTTTGGTTTATGTCGCATTTCAGGTATTTTGCATATACATATTCATTTTTTGTAGAAAAGCCTACGTTTCACCTTATACCCTAAAGCTTTTGCAGAGTCACGATTACTACAATTGTACACTTGCCAAGCAGCTTCAGTAGCATTACCAGACGTCTCAAGGTAAACCTTTATAAACCTCAACTCTCTCATGGTCATGTTGTTAAGTTCAAGCCCCATGAAGAAGTCTTTCAATTTATTGTCTATATATAAATCAGAGGACATGTCAGTCTGTTATTTGCCGTGACATTTCTTATAAATTTTGCCACTGCCACAGTGGCATGGATCATTCAAATCGGTCTTCCCATCTTTACCAATACTGTGCATCTTTTCAACTATCCCACCACGTTGAAGCATTTGAAAACCTTCTGCATTTGGGTCTGCATCCATTAATCTGAAAAGATACTGCTGTACCTTTAAAAACTTTTTATTGAATTCAGAGAGCAATGCCTTTTCATCATATTCTTCAGTGGCATTTTTACGAAGTTTTAATTCATCTGCGCTCATTTCAGGGCCAGAACTACAGTCTATTGCCCAAGCATGCGCGAAAATGTTCCTTATCTCTAAAAGCTTATCAATGTCACCCAAATATGCCGTCTCAAAATTATTTCTCCTGAAAAGGTTCAAAAGCATCCTTTTCTTTGAAAAAACAGGTACATTTTTTTCATACAAAATATCAAAAATAAACTCGTCAGGCGTGCAACCGAAATAATATTTAGCTATTACACAACACAAAGTATTGTCTAAAAGTGTCAACTTATGAACGATTTTCCCTCTTAGGTTGCAAAGTTCCTTTTCGGTCATCATTTTAGGTTATTTTTTGCGATCCACACCAGCAATGTACAAAATCAGCCTCCATAAAACAAGTAATATAACAGCCCAACCCAATGCCAGCACGAACCCATCAATCATCCAAGATGCCAAAGATGGGGCATGACAAAGACTATCTTGTAACAAAAAATCTTTTGCTGAGTTACCAGTAGAGTCACACACTTCTCTGAATGATGGCACAAAAAACATTGCTATGGTCCACATCCAAAAAAACACTTTAGCAAGTCTGTAGTACCATTTTTTTTGAAGTTTAGAGTATTTTATAGGCATATTAAACAGGGGTTATTTTTTAATTCAATCCTCATTGTAAGGAGTATAGTCAAAGATAAACTGTTCTTTTGCTTTTTCCGCACAAGCCTCTATGGTTTCAAGTTCAAGCTCATAAGCAGTACATTCTAGAATTTGGTTTAGAGCATTCAAATTATGCGCTTTAATTTCAATAAATATCCCAAACGCGTAAGAAACGGAAAAGAGAAGAGCTGATAATCCAACTGAAAGGTATAGTACTTTATTAGTAGAAGTT
The DNA here is from genome assembly GCA_964529435.1 of uncultured Candidatus Peribacteria bacterium. GTDB lineage: Bacteria > Patescibacteriota > Gracilibacteria > UBA1369 > 2-02-FULL-48-14 > CAZGUT01. Next base: position 5,415 of record CAZGUT010000005.1, read on the forward strand.
TTCATAAAATTTATATAAGTAAGTAAATATCAGTATGTAGGAACTGTTCCATTTCTACAATCATAATTGTCCTTTATGTAAGAGTTGTAATACGTACCATGTGAATCAGCTGTCGTAAAGCCATACCACTCAACTGACCAAAGGTCACAATAGTGATAATATTTTGAACTGACCTCTAAGATTAGATATCCATTTTCAGTGTCGTACCACGCATCTCCTAAAAAACTACTACTATTTAAATCACTATAAATAAAATCGCCAGAGTTCACATTCACGTTTGAATCTCGATACTCTACATTTATATATTGTTCAGGATGATTGTTAGCAAAATTGCTATTGGAAGTAGAACAGGCAGAGATTATTGCAGATCCAATTAGCAGTATGAGCAGAAGTCTTTTCATAGTTCCATAGTAGCAAAATAAGGCACACAGGTCTTCACTTATTTGCGGTCGAGAGTTGGTTGGAGGGCTCATGAATACAAAAGGTTGCAAGACCTACAGACATTCTGTATCGTGAAAATTGCCTCGAAAGAGGCCGCAGAGACAGATCCGTTAACAATCCTCGCTAACAAAATTCGTTCAATAAGAAGACTTGTACACGTGGGTGCTGGGACGGCAGAAAGCTATCTCAGCGGGGAAACCTCCCAGCCTCTGCGCGTATGAGTCTTTGTTCTTTTACATCACAGTTGCACCCCGACACTAGGTTAGGAGATCGACGCCTGTAGCGATGACAACTGGCGTGAAACGCGTCACTTTATCCTTAACCAGGTCTAGCTATGATAGTTAGGCAGACAGTGTTGGTGGAAGCCATGGCAAAGACGCGCATAACAACGCACGATGTCAATGGCAACCTCATTGAAAGTTTTGATGTTGAACGTATCAAAAAGTTGATACACGATGTCAAAACAGGCAAAGAGCCCGAAGTAATAGTACTTTAGGCTCTAAGTAGATGGGTGTAACTGTGATTTAAGAGAATTTCCTTAAAGTTACAATTCTATAGCGTGGAGATAAACTAACCACAGTGTATATTTTTTATATATTTTTCGTCAAATTTTATTTTCTAGTTATTTAGACAAACGACAGTACACTACTGTAAGTTAATATTAACTTAAATCAAACAATGATAAAAAAACTGAAAAACTTGATGTGTCCATCTTCAGCAACAATCTTGTCGGTTTTTATTTTGGTACCTATGTTCTTTGTTTCGGGGTGTGCCAATCAAAATACAGATTCATTTGCAAAGAAAGAAGAATGCAATAAATACTTTTATTTAATTGAAGAAAAAGCTGAAGCTGATAGGGCTTGGGGCTCACCTACAGAGCCAATTGTTTTTTACAGTCCAAATATTGATTCTAGTGTAGGAAGATATACAGTGATGAAAGACAACAGTAATGGGGAATATTTTTACATGTTTGACCTGTTAACAAATGAGCATATCTACAATGACTACGAAGACACGATCTCAATGGATGGGTGGAATAGATATGATGCGAAAATAGCAGAGCTTTTACAGGAATAGTCTCAAATCCCACTTCTGGCCACACTCCAATATATAAAATAACCCCGCAATAATATAGTGAGTGACCCCGGGGGGTATTTTTTTACAGATTAAGCATATTTCAAAGAGGTCCGAACGTCCTCCAGCCAGCGGAGCCAAACTTTGCTATACTTTCCTAGATGAACATTTCGACCTTACTCAATCAAATCACCAAGTGGGCAAATAAAGATAGTAATATCGACTCTGCCCTTCTTGTAGGCTCTCACGCTAAGAATGAAGCTCGTGAAGATTCGGACATCGACATTGTAATTGTTTGTGATAAACCAAACATTCTCATTGAAAATCCACATTGGATTCAGACCTTTGGTGAAGTAGATAAATATGAGTTGGAAAATTGGGGCCTTGTGACATCTATTCGTACGTTTTACAAAAATGGTCAAGAAGTAGAATTTGGAATAACCTCAAAAAAATGGACTGCAATGCCAGTTGATGAAGGCACTAAAAAAGTGATCTCAGACGGTGCTTCTATCCTAATTGATAAAAGTGGGGCTCTAAAAAGAATACTCTAGCTCCTCACAAAGCCACTCAAATCCCCACCAACCCCTCAAAAGCCTCCACAACCTCTTCCTCAGACATCGCCGTCGTATCAAAAATCCTCAAATCAAGTCGCTCCGACTCATCCCTCAAGCACTTGAGCCAATTCTTCATATCCTGATTCACCAACTCCTCCTGCCCTCGCTCATGAGTCAGTCTAAAACACATATCCTCTTCCGAACAATCCACAAGAACCAACTCATAATCACCAAATCCATACTTTTGAAAACCTGCTTGAACAAACTTAGGATGAGCTTGTCCTTCCAATACAACAATCTTTTTGTCAGCATGCTCCTCCTGAATCTTATCAATCCACTTGTGAGTCATTGCTTCCTGCCACCCTTCGGTTGATCCATACTCTTCAATCATCACTTCCACAGTAGGCACACCAATAGAATCAAAATGAAGAAACTGCCAACCCGACTCTTCCCCATATTTCTTGAGAAGATTTTTTACTAGAGTGGTTTTACCAACCCCTGACGCACCTGTGAGAAAATAGACTTTCATATTACACAAATCATACCACCCCAGTCCTAACTAAATCCACCACGCGAAGCCATTTCAAAACACCTTGACTTTAACATGGGATAGCTTTAAAATAGAAGTATCCCATACTAACAAACCTGTATGCATCTGTCAAAAGACCTACAAAAACGCCTCGAAAGCAAGTTAAGAAAACTCAACTCTCTTCGCCCACCCCCACCTTCAGCAGTAAAAAAGCTTCAAGAACAATTTGAGCTTGAAATGACATATAACTCAAATGCAATCGAAGGTAACAGCCTCACACAAAAGGAAACTTTTTTAGTACTACACGAAGGAATAACGATCAAAAACAAACCCCTCAAAGACCATCTCGAGGCCACAGACCACAAAGAAGCTCTTGAATATCTGTATGATCTAGTAAGTCATGACAAAAACCACACCATATCCGAACACCTGATTAAAAACCTGCACCAAATCGTGACAAGAGGAACAGAAAAGGATTGGGCAGGACGCTACCGAAACGCAAACGTAATGATTGGTGGTGCAAAACATCGCCCACCTGATGCAATGCAAATAACAAATTTAATGAATGAGCTAATCAATTGGGTTACAGAACAACAATCAAAATTGCACCCCATTGAACTAGCAGCCATTCTGCACCACAAATTTGTAAATATTCATCCATTTTTTGACGGCAATGGCCGCACCGGCCGCCTCTTAATGAACATCACAATCATGCAAGCAGGTTATCCACTCACAATTATTCTAAAAAATGACCGGAAAAAATATTATCAAGTCCTAGCAGAAGCAGATAAGGAAAACTATGAGCCATTAGTTCAATTTATTGCAAAAAATGTTGAACGATCTCTGGCAATTTACTTAGATAGACTTACCCCATCTAAAGAAAAAAATGAGGAGTATATTTCACTCAAAGAAGCAAGCAAATCATGCTGCTATTCAGAGAAATATTTGAATTTACTAGCAGCCAAAGGTAAATTAGAAGCCCACAAAAAAGGTCGAAATTGGGTCACAACAAAAGAAGCCATTAAGCGCTATATAGCTTCACGAAAAAGAAAACGCTAAACCTCATACTCATGACCAAGAAAAAAAACGCCTTCACGCTAATTGAAATAATGATCGTGATAGCAATTATCGCTGTCCTATCTGGAATCGTAATCATCGCCATAAACATTTCCAGATCAATGGTCACCACCCACGAAGCACGTGCAGACGCCGAACTAAACCAGATCCACGACGCGGTATATTTTTACTTCTTCGAAAACCACGTATGGCCTGACGACGTCAATAGAGGCCTCCCGGCCGGCATTGAAGTTTACCTGGGAGACGGCGACTGGCCCGAGGCCCCCTTCAACGACGTATCAGAATATGACTGGGACAATTTCATAGGCTCAGATGGCAATCAAGTCCTACAAATATCAATTCGCTTTTGCCCCCTAGGAGAAAGCGATCGATGTGAATTCCCAAACGCAGATTGGGCAGAAGACTTTGACTATTACAGCAGTTATTACCACTGTATCCAAGGTATTTGCCGAGCTCACCCAGGCAAGCCAGATGGTCACCCCGGCTACTGCACAAATTGTGGAGGCAATTAATGTTTAAAATGAACACACTAAAATTCTTACTTTTCGGCTTCATAGTAAAAATAATCACCGGCCTGGATGACACCGTCACCCATGTCCCAGTTATAGCAAGCCTCACACGAACCCGAATGGGCAAGATCGCCTTTTCCATAGGAACTCTTGCTGCTGTAGTAGTTGCAATCATCACAGCCATCTTTTTCTCCTCAATAATAAATGACTTCCCTTCTTATCGTTACATCACCGCCGGTCTCATAATTCTACTCGCTATCGGCATCTATTTTGATATATTCATCCATCGCCCCAGAACAAAAGCAGAAAAAAAACTACTCAAAAAAAGCGGGATTTCACTGGAAAGATTCACCAAACTTTTATTTCTAGGATTTATTGCCTCACTTGCCACAGTTCTGGACGACATAATCGCTTTCCTCCCCCTATTCACCACAAAGTCAGCAACATTTTATTCAATCAGCGGAATACTTGCAGCAACTATTTTGGAAATCCTACTGGTAATATACTTCTCAGAAAAAATCGCCAAAATCAAATATAAAGAAGAAATAGCAGCTATCGGACTTTTGATTCTGGCAGCTTTAATAATCTTTGAAGTAATTTAACAAGTATCTAATCAAACCCACATGTCACTCGATCTCCTCAACAACATAATTTTCCTAGCCATCTTCGCATCAATACTAACGCTCCTCACTAGTATGATCTTCCTCACAATCAGAGAAAAAAACCTCAGAATCATCGTAACGTCATGGGAATTATTCAAAATTTACGATCGCCAAAAAACACAACCAAAAAAAGAGATCCAAAGCCTTCTAAAGACAATCAAATACGCAAGCATAATAACCGTAATCCTATTCCTAACTATATTTGCAATACAATCGATCGAACTCTGTACCACATCCACCTAAAAAAGCCCTACACATATTAGCCACTAAACTAGCAATATGCTACAGTTCACCCATCTTAACCCCCAAACACTATGCTACGCATAACAAGCATACTAATCCTAGTACTAACACTTCTCAGCACCACAGCCTGCGAAGAACGCGGTAGTAAACTCGCAACAGCCTGCTACAACGAGTCAGACTTTGAAGCCTGCGCAGAACTCTGCGACGATTACGACCAAGACTTAGCCTGCGAAAAAGGCTTTGAATTACTAATGGACGACCTGTAAAACCCATCACTCAACACCTGGAGCTGGATTGATGAAATAGCTGTTTTGTGGTAAAATAAACAGATGAAAAACGTACCCTCTGAAAGTCCAGACCACGAAAGCTCATTAAAGTTAGTTGCTGAAGCAACAGGAGATACCGTGAGACAAATTAGAGAAGACGGAGTAAAAAAAAGCCTAGGAAAATTAAGTGAAAGAATCCTTGGCTCTCTCACCCAAAAAGAAAGATCCCTCGTAGACGCCTTCAGAACTTCCCTTGAAGCTTCTGAAGCATATTTAACCAATCCCCAGTGTGATGCCTTCCGGCATATTTATTGCTCCGCTTTATTCCAAAGAATCCTCGGTAGCAACGCAACATTAATCCTGGGAGAATTTAATGAATTAGGCGGTGCAACCAGAACATGGCTAAAAGGTAATGGTTTTGACAGTGGCTGGCTAATGGACAGATACAACAATATGATTGGAATTGAACTAGCTGAAAACAATCCCAGCCTAAGCAATGAAGCCTTAGCCAATAAAGTCCAAGAAATCGTCAACAATGGTGAATTCTACCTTGAAGACGGGATAACTCTCTACAAAGACTCAGAACAAGAAGCCAGCCCCGTTTAAAATTCGCCCATTTCACAATTTTGGTATAAAATACAAACCGTAATCCATTAACCACCACGCCATGGAAGAATCAACTCTTCACCTAGCCCAACTCATCGGGCCAGTCCTGCTTTTGCTTGGACTTTCTTTTGTCCTAAAACGCGAAGCTTATCACAAGCTTTTCAAAAAAATGTACAAGGACACAGCTTTTCTTTTCATAACCGCAATTGTTGAACTGACCGCAGGTGTCGCAATCGTCCTTTCTCACAACCTTTGGAACACACTTCCAGAAGTTCTAATCAGTCTACTCGGTTGGGGTGCAATCCTTGAAGGAGGCCTCGTCCTATTAAACGACAAAGTTTCCATCAAAAAGATGTACAAAATAATGACACCTGGACTTCTGCTTATTACAGCACTAATAACATTAGTAGCAGGCGGATACCTTTGTTGGCTCGGTTACCTAGCTTAAACAAACAGTAGATAAGTGAAATAAACCGCAGTAAAAAGACCAAAAAAGAGGCTTACGAAAATAATCAGACCTCCCCAAAATTTAGCTAACACGCCTGTGTATCTGGTCCTGGTATTGCTCGAAAAACCTAATGTTATGTCTCTTTTGAAGTAACTCTCAAGCCCATATAGCGAACCCCATCCAGCAAAAAGATAAAATAGCAAAGTAATACCAATAGAAGCTAAAAACTCTGCCCAAGAACCAAGCGGAATAAACCAAACATCAAATAGCAACCACGACACAGTACTGACCATAATAGTCGACATCAGAACACACGCAGAAAAAAAATATACCTTGGTCACCTTTCCAATTTTTTTCTGGTAAGGCTCAATCGCCTTCCCCCATTTCAAATATGGATTAGTAAGTTTTTTTAATCTCTTCTCAAAATAAGACTTATAATCAAAATTTCTAATCTTATCCCAAGTCCCCGGCTTTATTTTTTCAATATATTTAAGCTTCATCTTATAAGCCATGCCATAAGCAAAATAATCATTCGAAGTCACACCAAAAAATCCCCATCGCCTACCAGACACAACAAAAAGAGCCGTATCCACCAAAACACCACGAGCAGTAGCTTTCAGAGCCTTCTTCCTAAATTTAGAAAATTTATCAGGATCATCAAAATCCAAAAATAATTTCTTATTCGTCCTTGCATAAGACCCCTCTTTCTGCGCTAAAGCACACACTACAAAAACCACCGGAAAAAGCACAAGCATAAAGGTCACTCCACCAATCGCAAATACATCCTGCGCATGTAAGCCATCCGACAACAACTCCTGCACTTTTTCACCTTTTATCAAATACTTCCAAAAAGCCACCACAAAAGGCACTGAAAATATCACCGCAATCACCCAGCCAGCCAGTGCCGCCCGATTTTTAAAATTATACACCTGCCAAAGCACATATTGCCCAACACTAACACCGTTCTGCTTCAAAAGCTTCCGTCCTTCTTCAGGAATAACCTTTTCCAAAGACTTCAACATCTTCTCCTGGAATTTATACGGATCTTCAATTTTTTTCGCCATAATTTAAAATTCAGGATAAACCCAATCAGACACATCCAAGGCATTACAAGCCATCGCCGAATACATCGCCTCCTCATCAGACCAAGGCATTCCGCCATAACCGTAATACCAAATTATATTCTCAGTAATCAGCCCGCCAGTCGCCCTACAACCCCCCAACTCAGAATAAGGACAAGTCTGATTTAAACTAAGAGTCCCCGACCCCTCACAAGCATATTTCATCTGCTCCTCCGTCCAAAACGACCCAACATAATCCAAACAATGACTACTCGAAACAATCATATCGCAGCTCCCCTTAGTTCTCCCATCATCATCAATCTCCTCCAACAATTCAACAGCATCATCATAAGTAATATCCTCGTCCTCGGGCATATCACCTTCACATCCAACAAAAACAAAAATCACCGCAAGCAGTGCAAGTAAACATTTTTTCATAGCGTGGAGTTAAAAAACACGCCAAGTCTAACATAGATCATTCAAGATTCCTCCCCAGAACCCCAATCCTCAAGATTCTCATAGTAATATCCATTATAAGCCCTCCACGTTTCTTCAGTAAAAGGATAAACATGATTCGTGAAAACCCAATGCCTAGAACCAATCTCTGTCCTAATCAAAACACTATCTCCCTCCCGACGACGCTCTTGCGGTGTAAGAACAGCTTTTTCAACAAAAACCTTATCTCCAACTTTAATCCCAAGAATTTCAAGCGGCGATTCCACTGAAACATCTTCAAATAAGTCCATCCTTCCCAAAAGCAACAAAGTCATCCATTCCCCTTCCAAAGCTTCACGCACAGGCCTCTCAAACTCAAGCATCACCTCCATACTCCCAGTCAAAAGAGAACCAATATTACGAACACATTGATCAATCATCCCCTCAACAGTAAATTCCTTTTCCCCCTTGGCAATTTCCGCTCTCCTTGCCTCCAGCTCTTCCATTGTCTCCCATCTCCCACCCCAATCCAAGCTCCATTCTTCAGGACGCCTCAAACCTCTAAACGCTGCTCTGTTAAAAACACCCTGCAAACCAATATCTCCTTTTTCAGCAGTTACTCTCATAGTCATAAAACAAAACGAGGACACACCATAGCATGCCCCCGCCTAATTCCCAAAATCTCTCTTACAAAAGCGCCACACAAAGCAAACAAATTCCAGCCCCAAAACAAACAAGCATCGGAAGCCAAACCATATTGCTAGATCCATAAACAGATTTTGCCATCTTCTTCACAATCCCAGGGAAAACAAGATACATAATACCTTTCACAAGAGTCAGCCAAGCAATCACTGTAATTACAGTCTGATACCAAAGCCCATCCCAAATGTTGTGAGCGTGAACCATGGCATAACCTAGCACAAGAATCATAAACCCAAGGGTATACATCAGCGCAGGACTTTTAAAAAGATCGGTCATAACTCTACCAATCAGTTTGCGGTCTAGCAGAAACGCCAGCCCAACCGCAACGAAAGTAACACCCATAATCTGGGCAAGATACATTGTTGTCTCCATATAAACGTGGATTAAAAAATAAATTTACATATAAAACCCGATGTAGCTGAACAGCACACCCATCGCCAAAACAAGAACTCCAAGAAGACTTGTATTCATTTTACTAAGAACAGACTTTGCCATCTTCAACTGCATTTTAGGCGCAATGATGAAAAGAGCTCCCTTCAAAAGACCAGCCCACATGAAAAGCGTCACAAGCACAACATGCCAACCACCTTCCCACAAGTTGTGGTAAAGAACAGCAGCAGTACAAGCAACCAGAATCATCATACCCATGGAGTAGCTAAGCCCTGGACTTTTAGCAAAATCAGCAAGCATGCTTTTAAGCAATTTGCCATTAACAAGCATACCGAGCCCCACAACGAGGTACATAACCCCAAGAAGCTTGGCTAGTAAAAGTGTTGTTTCCATATAAGCGTGGTTAAAATATAGAAAAGACAGAAAGACTATATAACAAAAAGGGGCTCTGGTCTCCCAAAGCCCCTTGCTACAAATCCCAAATCTCTTATTCCAACCTGAAGCTCCTGTAAAAATACTCAAAAGCCAGATCATTCGCTGGCCCAGAAAGCACATAATATGTATCAGACGCACCATCCTCAATAATCACAACCTGACTCCCACTAGCAGGAGAACCCATTACATCAACAGTATAAAGCGTAGCCGCATGACCATTGATAGTTAGTTCTTGAGCAGTCTCACTCTTTTCGTCATCATCAACATTTGAATAATAAGCATCAATATAATCACCAACCGCAGTATCTCCTGAATCTTTACAAGTAATTGACCAAATAAAATCTCCTTCTCCCATCAAACCAGAATTACAATCATCAATAGGAGTCCACATATCTTCTGGATACCAAACCGTATACTCATCCTCCACCTCAATAACTTCCCAATCAGTACCTTGAGGATAAAGCATGTAATCATAAAGCCGATCCAACATAATAGCCATCTCCGCACGATTCACATCGCTATCAGGCATATACGAACCATCAACACCTTCAACAACTCCCATTCTGTAAAGAGAGTAAACTGATTCGCCATACCAGTCGTCATAACTGACATCATCAAACACCTCAACAGCACCTGAAGCCAGAACTATTGAAAGCCCTGACATGAAGCTAATCGCAGCGACTAGCACTAGAGAAATAAAACGTTTTTTTAACATCTTTTTGGGGTTAGAGAATAGATGTTTCTAGATTATATAATCATATTTTTGATTTTTATTACAAAAAACCTAAGGCCTCATCCTCGTAATCATCCTTGGGAATGGAATCGTTTCACGAATATGCTGCACCCCACAAATAAACCTAACCATTCGCTCCAGACCAAGACCAAAACCACTATGCGGCACCCCACCATATTTTCTCAAATCCAAATACCATTCATACTCCGGCCCACTTAGCCCCTCTTCTTCAATCGCCGCCTTCAAAACTTCATAATCATCCTCACGCTGCGAACCACCAATCAATTCCCCTGAACCTTCCGTACCAATCAAATCATTATTCAAAACAAGCTCCGGATTTTCCGGATCAGTCTTCATATAAAACGGCTTTATCGCCTTAGGCCATTTATGAATAAAAACCGGCACATCACTGTCTTGCGTTAAGGTCACCTCATCATCATTCCCAAGATCTTCCCCAAACTTAATATCCGCCCCTTTCGACTGCAAATCTTCAAGCGCCTCCGCATAAGTCAGCCTTTTAAAAGGCACCTTAATCTTCTTCAGCGGCTCCACATCCCGATCCAAAATCTCAAGCTCTTTTTCACACTTCTCCAAACATCTCTCCACAATAAACACAACCATCTCCTCCTGAATCTGCAAATTCTCCTCATGCTCAACAAAAGCAGCCTCCGCATCCATCATCCAAAACTCCGTCAAATGCCGTTTTGTCTTACTCTTTTCCGCACGAAAAGTCGGCCCAAAATCAAAAGCCTTTCCAACAGACATAATCGCCGCCTCCAAATAAAGCTGCCCACTCTGAGAAAGATAAGCAGTCCCTTCATCAAAATACTCAATTTCAAAAAGAGTTGTCGCCCCCTCACACGCATTCGGCGTAAAAATCGGGGTATCAATTTTAATAAAACCTCTTTCATGAAAGAAATCATAAATCGCCATAATCACAACATCTCTAATCCGTTGAATCGCCCACTGCTTCCCAGACCGCAGCCACAAATGCCGATTGTCCAACAAAAAATCCGGCCCATGCTCTTTCTTAGAAATCGGATAATCCTCCGGCGGAATCTGCACAATCTCAATCCCAATAACTGAAAGCTCATACACCCCCGGTTTCTTCGGATGCTCAGACACCTTCCCCGTCACTACACAAGACGACTCCATCTGCAACTTCTCAGCCGCCTCCATCACCTCAGCCGGCGCTTCACCTTCAGCTGCAACCCCCTGCACAAAACCACTCCCATCCCTGAGCTGCAAAAAATAAATCTTCCCACTCCCACGCCTGTTATACATCCACCCCCGAATAGTCACCTCCTCCCCAACATGCGAAGCAAGATCAGAAATTTGAACAATCATAAAAACATAAATTAAAAAGCAAAATAATTAAAAGCAAACAACACCACAAAAGAAAAGATAAATGTCATCACTCCACACATAATAAAGAGAGCCCCTGAAATCCTATAAAACCACGTCATAAACCCATCACCAAAAAGCCTAATACAAAGCCTAAACACCCCCATTTGAAGAGGAAAATACAAAGAGGAAAACATAAATTTAGTAAACCAACCTTTAACCCTTCCTGCCTCCCAATCATCCAAAAACCCCGCCAGAGACTCTAAACGAAAAAGAACTCTCCCAGCAGCTACCGCAAACACCGATCCAAGAAGAAAGAACAAAAAAGCCAAAATATTCATGCCAACATGTTACAATAAATCCACCATAACTCAAAAACATGAAGAAACTATTCCAAATAATCATCATTACAACACTGCTTCTTACCCTCACAAGCTGTACAGAAGAACCTCCACTAACTGAAGAATTAGAAGAAGAAATTGAGAATTTAGAAGAGCAAATCGAAAAACTAGAAGACGAACTTACAGAAACTGAAGAAAATCCCAGCTACATCACCTTAAACTCTCCATCAAACAACACCTGTTTTCACACAGAACCAATCACATTTTCCGGAACCGTATCTCCAGACACTGAAAAAATCGTAGCTACTGCAAGTTTCAAAGACGATAAAAACCAAACATTCACCGACACATACACTCTCCAAGAATTCGAATATGGAGACTCTGAATTCACTTACAGAGCAAAACTCGACTGGGACAATTTGGGCTGGGGTGAAACCGACTACACATTCACAGCCCACTTCGACAACGGAAAAACCAGTTCAACAAACATCAGCATATCCTTCAAAATGGAATGCTACTAAGCAATCCCCCTCTGCACCTCTTCAGCCAAAACTTCCAAAGCCGCATCATTATCTGCAGCATCAATTCTTTCCTGTAATCCCAAAAGAACTCCTGAATCATAAGCCAAAAAATGCCCATAAATCCGCTCAATCTCAAGCCCTCTATCCAAACGCTGACCACCAATCGCCACCCGTTGATTTGAAATAGCTCCAACCAATTTAGCCAAGCCCCGACTATAAAAGAAATTCCGATGCTCCTGAGGCACAAGCAAATCCCCATTCTCTTCCTGCCTCTTCAACTGTGCCTTCACCCAAAACACCTCAATCTCTCCATAAAGTCCCAACTTATCACCAAAAGCCACCTTCACATCTTCTTGCTCATCCCTCAGCACAAGTACATTCCCATCCACAGCCGCCGCAACCTCAACACCATCCCGAACCAAACTAAAAGCCAAGCGCCCATCCTCAATATGAAGACTAGCCGGATTCTCCAAATACTCAGCCACCAATTCCATCACATCTGAAAAAGTCTCTGGCTCAACATCCACCTGCTCCAACATCTCACTCAAATCCTCAGCCTGCAACTCCTCAAATTCTTCACTCTCCACAGCCTCCTCCCGTTCAAACTCAAGAATTATCTCCTGCTCCCTTGCCTCCAACTCAGCAATCGCCTTATCTTCCTCTTCAAAAAGATGTTTCTTCCTTTTCTTCATCTCCTCCAAATCCGCACCCTCACCACTCTCTTGCGCCTCATACATCTCCTCAAAACTCTCATCATCTTCCACAATCTTCTGATCTTTCCTCAATTCCAATTCTTCACGTTTAATCCTGTGGCAATTAGACAAAAGCCATTCTGGATCACGCCCAACAATGGCACCAAAATCCTCAGCAAAACGCATCTCTTCCCTAAGATCTCCCTCAAGAACATCCGTCAAGCGTTCCAAACCATATTCTTCCATCAAAGTATTCAAACTCGCCGCCCTCTGCTTCATTTCCCTACGACTCAACTCATTCCCATCGGCATCAAAACTAATAACCTTAAGCAAGAAAATACTTTCCCTCAATGTACTTTCCTCTAACAATTTTTCTAGCCATTTCTTCTTCCAAGCAGCCTGCCTAAGCTTTTTTCTCTCAGGATCTATTTGATCCGCAATTTCCGGCCAAGACTGTTCCCGAGACTCCTCCCACGACTCTTCAAAAATCGCCTTCCGCCTCACAGCAAATGGCACTATTTCCTTGGTTCCTTTCCCTTCAATATCCTCCATCAACTTCCCCCTTTCAACTTTGCCTCCTGCACGAACCAATAACTGATCTAAATCCCCCAACAAAGTAGCATTTTTCAACCTCTCCACAGAAGTTTCTTTTTTCTTCGACGATTTTTCCACACCAAAAGGCCCTACCATAAATTTAAGTGTTAAATCCCAATATTATACCACAAAACCCAGTTGCAAACAATCGACTCCAAACAATCATAGACCGGTCCTAACCATAGACCGGTCCTAACCATAAACCGGTCCCAACCAAACGGAATATAAACCATTAAAAGGTGAGCAGACTCTCACCGTAGCACTTCTTCTCGTTTTGTCACATCAAAATCACTCAAAACAGGTCACTTAACCTGGTGCCAACCTGTCCAACAGGGTAAAATATAGACAATAAAAATACCTTTCCCTCCACACAAATCCTTAAATAACTCCTAACCCCAAACACCATGAATCCAACTACAATTACCCAAATCCTTCTTCCACCAACAGCAATTTCATCTTCCGTTTCCACACCACTAACTACACTCCCAACAAATAAAACCAAATTTACAAGTCTTTCAGATAGCGAACTCTACACCCTCTGCAAAAAATACGGATCTTTAGCCCGCCAGGCCCGTCGCAAATTTGCCGGTTTAATGCTAGAAGTTCACAGAAGACGCCTACATCGAAGACGTGGTTATGCATCGATTTATGAGTTTGCAGCAAAACAGGCAGGCATGAGCAGACAATGCGTAGATACAATTTTCAGAATTGCAAAAAAGATTGAAAACAAACCAGCCTTAAAAGAACAATTAGAGTCAGGCTCACAAGGATGGAGCAAAATAGAACGAGTTGCATATATTGCTACCCCCGAAACAGATAAACAATGGGCTGAAAAAGTAAAAGTTTTGCCAAAAAAAGCCTTAGACGTATACGTAAAGGAATACAGAAAAGGCAACGTAATAAACAACACAGAAAAAACCGTAGACAGAAGAGACTTTACAAAAAATCAAAGTGAAGAGTTATTTACGGCCGGGCGTAACTCTGAACCTGAAAACAAACCTCTGTCTAGAGAAAAGACAAAAACAATATCTTTCAAAGTCACACCAGAACTTGAATTCAAATTCCGCCTATTCAAACACCAACTAGAAAAACACAGAAAGGAAACTACGTCCTTTTCGGAAGTATTAGAGGCTTTATTAGAAAAAGCCTAAACAAAAAATCGACACTAATGCTTCAACACAAATCCACAAAGCCTAAGAAGAACTATTTTCTCCTATCTGTACCGTCTTCTCCCCATACTGATGCTTGTCATCAACAATATCTGCTTCACGCCAATCAGCAATCCAATCCTCAACTAAGAAAACCTTAAATCCACCCCCAGCAAGTGAACAAATCACCCTCTTCAAACCACAATTGATCAGCATTTTTTTACAAATAAAACACGGAAAAGCATCCAAGGCCTCACCCGTCTCCTGCCTCTCACCATGAATATACATATCTCCGCCCAGCAAACTCGTCCCACTCCGCGCCGCATTAATAATTGCATTCTGCTCCGCATGCACACTCCTACACATCTCATACCTATGCCCAGACGGAATCCCCAACTTCTGCCTCAAACAAAACTCATGCTCAAGCGAACTTTTTGTCCCCCTCGGCGCACCACAATATCCAGTCGCCACAACCTGATCATCCCGAATAATCACCGCCCCAATCTGCACTTTCAAACAAGTAGATCTCCGGCAAACACTTTTTGCCAGATCCAAATAATATTCATCCTTTGAAGGCCGCCCATCCATAGTATTTTTCTGACGAGAGACCCGATTATAATACGAAAGAAAAGCCTCCTCCAGCGCTTTCAATGAACTCTCATTGACGATCACCTCATCCGCCATCTCCATACATTTCCCAACCTGTTGCCCATCCGCAGGCTCACCAATCCCCCACTCGCGATCAAGCTTTTTCAAAACCTCTTCCTTCTCCACAGCATCCCCAGCACGCGCACGCCCCAAAACCCGTTCCACAATCAACTCACGCCGCGTCTGCACTCCAACAACATAAACATCTTCACCCTTCCTGAGCTCCTCAATCTCTCCCGGATTCCTCACCCCATCAATCACAAAATCCCCACCCTTCTCACCAACCTTCTCCAAAGCCTTCACCGCCAAAACCCCAACACCACCTTCCGCACGCATCTCATTCCCAATATCCTGCAACATCTCCCGTGTCTCCGGCAAATCACGCCTCTTAGCCTCCTCCCTCACAATCGACGAAAGCCGAATATAAGAAAAGCCCATCCCTTCAAGAATCTTCACAATTTCACCTTTGCCGCACCCCATTGGGCCTGTTAGAGCTATTATCATAGTGAATCGATTCTAGGTTTTTTCGCAACAAATAGCAATTTCTAAAAGTCCGATTTAGTTGACTAACAAGGCAAAAACGGAGGATAATCACTCTCCCACACACAAAGCGAAGCAATGTGTGCTAGCCAACCCTCGACGCGAGAGCGTCTCAATACCATTAACCACAATCCCATGAAAAAATTTACCGCCCTCGGCACAATCATTTTTCTGCTCGCTACACTTCTCCCAGCCACCGCCCTAGCAAGCAACGAAGACACAATTTCAGGCGCAACCGCTAACTTTGACTTCGTATTCAGCGAATTCGAGGATGACTACGAAGACATAACTGAAGACGCAGAATTCGACGACAACGACTACATAGAAATTTTTCCAGAATACAACGAAAAAGATCAATACCTCTATTTAGGAATGGAAACTCGCTACGACAGAATCTACTTTGACATAGACGTTGAAGCTACTTATGAAGACGACGATGACGCAGAACTAGACTGGCAATACAGAAGTTCAAGCGGCACATGGCGCACCCTAGATATTGAAAAAGACAACACTGATGACTTCCTAGACGAAGGAACAAATTATGTAAGCTTTGAAATCCCAACAAATTGGGGAGAATCCTCACTCGAGAATGAAAAAGCCTACTGGATCCGCGTCAAATCTGAAGAAGACGTCCACTTCCCAGCAGTCGTAGATCAAATTTCAGCCCGCGCCTTCACAGTCCTCCTTGAAATTGAAGACGAAGACGGAGATGAAATCGACGATTTAACAGAAGGCGACTTTGATGTGGATAACGCCTCAGATGAAAAGATCTACGCCTTTGAAAATTTTGAAGACGGAGAATACGGCTTGGCACTACAATCAGTCGCCAATGACGTCTCCTACACACTCACAATCGATGATTCCAGATACGAGGAAGAAGACAAATCCGTAACAGCTAAAACAGACCCCACTACTTATGAAATTGAATTGGAAGATGAAAACGATGGTGATGATGACGACGATGACGACGACGATGATGATGACGATGATGATGACGATGACGTAATCCTTGCCGGTGAATGTGATGACGATGAAGACACACCATTCATCGACTTATACGGTCACTGGGCAAAATCAGAAGTAGAAGACCTTTTCTGCCGTGGCGTAATCAATGGAGAAAGTTATTATTACTACGTCCCAGACCGAGCAATCACCCGTGCAGAATTCCTAAAAATGGCCCTTTTGAACGCAGATGACGTAGACATGGACGACTATGAAGACGAAAGCGAGCCCTTTGATGACGTTCACTCCACAGACTGGTTCCGCGACTACGTTGCAGCCGCAGATGAATTAGAAATCATCAGCGACAGCAAAGATGACTTCCGCCCAGAAGATGCAATCAACCGCGCAGAAGCAGTAAAAATACTCATCCGCTTGGCAGATGCCAGCACCAGCAGTTCAGACTTTTTTGAAGACGTGGATTCAGACGCTTGGTACGCAAAATACGTAAACGCCGCTTACCGTTACGGCGTCGTGGACGGCTACAGCGATAACACTTTCAGACCAGAAAACAGCCTATCTCGCGGCGAAGCCGCTGTCATGATAGACAATGCTTATGGGGTTTGGTACGACTAGACTTCTTCCCCAACTCTTGGTTCTCAGCTACCACAATAATTATGTGGATATCTAATATTAATTAATACAATAATCCCTTGACACTTCAAAATCTCTATCTTCAGGCACCCATATCTGAAGGACATTACTAAAAGTCCAATCATTCCCTGCTTCAGACGCTCTACCATAATTACTTACGTGAAGCTGCATGCCCGGCTCTCGACAATCAGATTCCACCTGAATTCCAATTGTCGGTCTTGTAGCGACAAAACGCCCGCCTTCACGATCTCTGTCTGCCAATGCAATACGCAACCAAGCAATTTCCTTAGCTAACTTGCGTCCAGCACTTCTTACTTGAGCATCTGTCCCACAAGGGAAAAGTAAATTGGCCAATTCCCCCACAACTTCTCTTGCAGTCATAAGATTCCCTTCTGGATCAGGCTTTGGATATGAATTCTCAATCTCTGGCAATAAAGGGAAATCTGCTTCAGAAAGAGGCTTAACAAGTGCCACTTCCATAGGTTTTGTTTTGTCAGACATAAAAGTAAAATTAAAGCTAAGGCATATATCATACCAAAACAAAACATCCTGTCAACCCCTTTACATCTCACATCTTTTTCATTAAAACTATAGCCATGAACAAACCCGAAGTAATGGCACCGGCCGGCTCTTTCGCCGCCCTCACCGCTGCAATCAAGGCAGGAGCAGACAGCGTTTTCTTCGGCGTACAACAGCTCAACATGCGCGCCCGCTCATCCATCAATTTCACCCTGGAAGACCTGAAAGAAATCGCCCAAACCTGCAAAAAAGCCAACGTCAAAACCTACATCACTCTCAACACCCTCCTGTACGACCACGACCTCCCCCTCATGCGCAAAATCATGGATGCCGCCAAAGAAGCCGGCATCACATCCATAATCGTCCAAGACGTCGCAGCAATAAACTACGCAAAGGAAATCGGCATGCCGATCCACGTTTCAACCCAACTCTCAATCTCAAATTACGAATCCGTAAAATTCTATGCAAAGTTCGCAGACACTGTAGTTCTCGCCCGAGAAGTAGACCTCCCATCCATCGCAAAAATCTGCAAACGCATAAAAGAAGAAAACCTCACAGGCCCATCTGGAGAACTCGTCAGAATTGAATGTTTTGTCCATGGCGCACTCTGCGTCGCCCAAAGCGGAAGATGCCAAATGAGCCTCCTACAAACCAACACATCTGCACAACGCGGCGCCTGCCTCCACGAATGCCGCAAAGAATATCTAATAACAGATATAGAAACCAAAGAAGAACTCCGCCTCCGCAATGGCTACATAATGAGCCCAAAAGACCTCTGCGCCCTCCCATTTTTAGACCAACTCGCAGAAGCCGGCATCTCTGTTTTTAAAATCGAAGGCCGCGGCCGCAACCCCCAATACGTCGACACCGTAGTCCGCGTCTACCGAGAAGCCGTTGACTCCCTAGCAGACAACACCTTCACACAGGAAAAAATCGATTCATGGATGGAACGCCTCAAAACTGTTTATAACCGCGGATTCTGCGAAGGATATTACATGGGCAAAAAGCTGCCAGACTGGTGTAAAACCTCCGGCAACATATCCACGGACGAACGCGTTTTCGTAGGCCGAGTAGTCCATCATTTCCCCAAAGCCAATGTCGCTGAACTCGACATTCAAGCACATGAAGTCAAAAAGGGAGATAAACTAGTAATTATGGGAAAAACAACAGGAGTAGTCTACTGCACAATTGATGAAATGATGATCGACGAAAAACTTATTGAAAATTCCGGCAAACCAGCCGTCGTCACCATAAAAATCCCTGAAAAAGTCCGCCGAAACGACAAAATCTATATCCTCTGTAAGCGCAATGCCTAAAGTAATCCACAACCGCAGCAAATGCACCGGCTGTCGAAGCTGCGTTTTAATCGCACCTCAAAACTGGCAAATTGACGAAGACGGAAAAGCCACTCTCATCAACTCCAAACTAAAAGGCAAAGTCCACGTCGGTGAAATCTTCGACTGCGACATCCCAGCGAATGAAAAAGCCGCTGCTGCCTGTCCGATGGGTATCATCAAGGTTTAAAGAAAAATACTAACCTGTGCAAACTGTCCACCCAACAGTTGGTACAGCTGATCTCAAAAAATCTAAAGTCCCTCGTCCAGACGACCACCTCCCTCCTCTATGCTGCTCTCTCTCAAGAATCTTTGGATTATCTGGATTACTTGGATTAGATTCATCACTTTTATTCACTACATACCAATACGACTCAGCATCATCCCATCCCTTTCTATCAATGTCAGAAGGAGGCTCAATAATTTTCCAATCAGCATGAACATCATCACCAACTGCTTCTATCACGGTTCTCCCATGTTCAGTAATTGGCTCCAGACCCATTTCCATCCCACGAACCATTTCACCAATTCCACCAAAAAGACTATCACTTACAAAAGTTATCTCATTTTGGACTCCTCCACATAATTGCTGCCCATAAACAGTCAATAAAGCTTGTGTTAACCGTCTTATATCTTCGCATGACAAGCCAAACATTGGGTCCACCTCAATTGACTTAACTTTCATATTTGGCACAGTCGCCATTAAATTAGAACGTTTTCTTGGCCTGCCACCCATAACAACTTCAACCTCCTCATATTGAACATCCCCAGGAGTCAATCCAAGCTTTTTCATCCGTTTACTACTCAATCTTACATCCAAAATGCTTCCTCTGTCCTCTAAGCCCCCAACTCCTTCTTCTCGCGATGAGCTAAATAGACTAACTGAAAGAGACACTTCACCCTCTCTAGGAGGTTTACACACTCTCAAACTCAAAAGAAACTGCCCACTCCGTTCACCTTCCCACTCATATAAATCCGCACTACTATCTGTACAAGCTGCGTCTACCATATCATCAATAGTCCCTCGTAATCCTTCTTCATCTGGACTCTTCAGCGCCTCTATTGCTGCATTTATTTGCTCACTACCAACCACACCATCATATCGAGACAAAACCAAAGATTCTTTCACTTGAGAAGTTGTCAAATTATGAACTTCCGCTAAGTGTGCAAACCATTTTTCAGGACCACCTGCCTGCTCAATGAGTTCTCTCCACACTGAACCTGACTCCTCAGAAGAATGATATCGCAGTTCCATACAAACAAAATTTAAGATCTAAGGTTGTGATTATACCGCTGTCATCAATCTTGTCAACCCAATAAGCCTAAAAAGTTACGCCCGGCCGTAACTTACAACATAAAACCCCTCCTACAAAAACCCCTTCAAAGTCTCCACACTCTTCTTCAAATCCGCCTGCTCTTCTTCGCTCAACGGAACCTTCACAACATCCTCAATCCCATCACTACCCAGCACACACGGCACACTCAGCGCCACATCACTATGCCCATAATAGTCCTCCAAAACCGTACTCAGCGGCAAAACCAAGCGTGAATCCTGAAAAACATTCTTCATAATCTCTGTAATCACCATCCCAATCGAGTAACTGGTATACCCCAAATCATTAATAATCCGATAAGCCGCTTCCCGAGTATCCTTGTAACAAGCCTCCGCATCCTTCTTGCAAAACCCATCAAAATCACAAAGTGGCTTCCCAGCCACATTCGCACTTGAGAAAACCGGAAATGAAGTATCCCCATGTTCCCCAAGAACATAAGCCTCAACACTCTTTGGATTCAAACACATTCGCTCCGCAATATGAAATTGCAACCTAGCAGAATCCAAAAACGTCCCACTCCCAAACACCCGATTCTTCGGAAAACCAGAAAACTTCCACGCATGATAAGTCAACACATCCACCGGATTTGAAACGATTAACAAAATCGCATCCGGCGCAGCCTTAGCCAACTCCGGAATCATACTTTTAAAAATCGCCTTATTCTTCTCAACCAAATCCAAGCGCGTCTCACCCTCTTTCTGCCTAGCCCCAGCCGTAATCACAATCAGATTAGAATCCTTACATCCCGCCAAATCATCAGTCGCCACAATCTTTGTATAATCATCATACAAACTCAAAGAATGCTCAAAATCCAGCATCAAGCCCTGAGCCTTCCCAATCGACCGATTGTACAAAACCAAATCTGTTGGCGTACCATCAATCAACATCGCATAAGCCGCTGCCGCTCCAACATTCCCACATCCAATTACGGAGACTTTAAATCGACTCCTGAACGTAGACTTTCTTTTACACGACTTAGCTGACATAGAACCTTTTTAATTAGCCTAAAGCCCTTCCATATCTTCCAAAATTCGTCTAACAGCATCACTCACACCATAAACATAACGTTGACCTGTTTCTTCACATTCAACCCTCACTCCCCCGTCATTATAATCCCACTCATCTAAAGCTGCTCCCTTGGGTAATCCCGAAGGATCAGAAATTGTGATTTTTAAAGTACGTTTCTCCCCATTATCATGTTTAAAAACCAAAGTTTTTTCATAAGGATTATCCTCATCTAATACAGATTCAGCACTCAGAAATTCCACTGATGGAACATCCTCAACCATATTGAGAATTGGTCCTCTTTCACGATTCAAGCCCAAATGCAATTCACTCCAAGTCCTATTCATTTTTTTCTTCTGCTCTTGATATCTTTTTTTGCTAATCCCATATCTCTTCCAAACCTTCTCTTCTTCCGGCACAGCAGCTGCTACTTCTTCAACTACGGGTTCAGGCTTAGGCTTTTCCGCCTCTGGCGCTCCCACCACTACTGGCTCCTCAGCCTTTTCCTGTTCTCCCCTTCTCGGCAGTGCATCTTCAATATCACCTCTAAACAACTCTACAAAATCCTCCGCACCCGCATTAATCGGGTTAGCTCTACTGCCAGGCACAGACAAAATCTCATCACCAGTCAACGAATCTCCAGATTTCAACACAACCTCCCAAGTAAATGGGACATGCCATTCTCTACCTTCAAAATTAATACCCTCTTTACCAAATTTAAGCCCAAAAGTCTCTAAAGCAGCTCCATATTCACCATCCATAACAAGAGCCGCCATTTCCACTTGCAAACGTTTTAAATTGCCCGCTTCTAAAAATGCCTCAATCTGCCCCTGCTCCCTTGCATCTAAACGTTCCGCCCTGGTCGGTTTCGTCTCTTTTGGCTCCTCAACAACCACCGGTTCCGGTTCTGGTTCAGGTTCTGGCTCAACTTCCGCTGGTTCCAGCGCCCTTCTTATGTCACTTTCCAGCAAACCAAATAATCTTTCCTTATCCAAAGGAATCGGCTCATTTCTTTTACCATCAATAGCCAAAACCCCACTCGTATTCATGTCCTTAACACCCGCTTCAATCAAAGGTCTATTAAACTGAACCGCCAAATCATAAGGCACACGCCACTTCCCACGCTCAAAAGTAATTTCCCCCTTAAGAAGATCAAAATCAACACTCACAAGTTTTCCTCTATCTTCCTCCCCTCCAAACCGCTCTAGAGTCAGACCTCCAGCATTATTAACCTGCTCTTCCAAGCCATCTACATCAAGAGCATCTATCTGCATAGCCTCAAGCTCTGCCTTATTCGGTTTCTTCTCTTTTTCCTTTGCCTCAACTTCCTCTTCCGGTTTAGCAGCCAACTCATCAAAAGTAGGAATTTCCGCCGGCTCCTTTGACTCTTTAACAAATGTATCTAAAGCAACCATTATTTCAGCAGCCTCATCCATATTTGCCCGCGCTTCAGTAAGCTTACTAGATGGCAGACTCATCTCTTTTTCTAAAGCAACTAATTTCCCATCCAAAGCCTTGCCCACCAATCTAAATGTCTCTCTATCACTAATTATACCTTCTCGACTCACAACCAATTCTTCTCTCAAAGCAACAAGACGTTCTCGCTTTTTCTTCTTACCAAAAAACCCTGGTTTAGCCACAAATTCTTCCAAAAGAGAATTATATTCCCCAAGACTCTCTTCATATGTCCCCATTGCATCTTGATGTTCACGACCAGCACCTAAAAAGTCCCTAGTCAAAGCATTTAAACTAGCCGCCCTTTCCTCCAAATCTTTCCCCTCCAAAATCTCCGTAAGTTTCTTTTCTGGATCCAGGTGATCCATCAAATCCACATCCTCAATAGCAGCTGTCATCCCCGGAGCTGGATCAAGGATTTTCCCTCCCTCAATAGTTGGATCATCATCACCAGGAGCCGAAAAGTCTATTTCTTCCACTTCATCCGGTGCAGCCGGCACCTCAAGACGATATGTCTCTTTCTCCTCAGCAGCACGCAATTCAACTTCACTAAACGGACTATCATCAAATCCATACCAATCGTAACGAATAAATCTCACCCAAGCAGCATTCTGCTCTTCACTACCATTATATCCTGTTCCATCCTCTTTCACTCTATGCTTCGCCATAGCTTTATCCAAAGCTTCACCACTCAACTTCTCTTTAACCTCAAAATGCAATCTCAAGTACTTATTAATACCATCAATAGATAAAAAATCAGGGCCTGACTTAGACTCACCACTTTCGTCAACATCATCCAGTCCCTGCAAAATTTTCTGCCTCTCCTCAAGAGAGGTCTCCTGATTAAGCGCTTCCAAAGCTGACCATAAAATCAACTTCTTTTCACTCGTAGCAATATCAATAATTCTCTTTTTTGCACCCGGATAAGCTTCATTATAAGCATCAACATGCGCACGCTGATCACCAAGTTTAGCAATAGTATCCTGTACTACACCCTCCGCAATCGGCCTACTGTTAAGAATCTGTCTCTCCACACCAGCGCTATTCTTCTTCCACATTGAAAGTTGAGCAACCCCACCACCTGGCGGGAAATAAATCCTAAACCTTTCTCCTTTCTGCATCTGATTCATATCCAAATCAAAATCCTTCGCAACACGATAAACAAGGTGATTCATCCAAGCTATCTTCTTACCCCTATCCTCCCCTTCAAGAGCAGCATAACTCGAAACTCCAAATACAGATTCACACAAACCTGCAGAAAAAGAAGTAATATTATTTTTCCCAAGGGTAAAGTCAAAAGTAGTATCGGCCTCCCCTGGATAAGCTTTCACAGCCTCCTTAGGGCGCCCACTTTCATTCAAATAAGCAGCAGAAACATTCTCTTCTAGCTTAGCCAGATGGGGACTGTGTTTTTCCTCGCCCTTTGGATAATCGAAGCTCATGTTTAATGTTTTATGTAATAAAGCTGTTTAAATCTGATTATTATAGCAGAAAATAGAAAATAACTCAATACTCTTGACTTCAAGTCAGAAAATAGTAGTATGACCCCTTATTTCCATTTTACCCCCAAAACATGAAAAGGTTTCTATCTGTTCTGCTCACAGCAATCTTGCTAACAGCAAACATCGTCCCTCTCTCTTTTGGAGTTACCACTTCAGACGGAGACGACATCGACGCACCATATGGTGCAAACTACTTCGCAGACTCAGTAATCGTTGAGTACGCAAACGCTACAATCAGCACCTTTGAAAAAACCTCAGACGCTGAAGATAGCTCCGAGGATCTTACCCTTGGAATGGATTCCGATGACGCAATTTATTTCGGCTTTGAAGAAAACTTCGATGGAGTTTCCATGAAATTCTCTGAAATATCACGTGACGGATCTTACATTGTTGAATACTGGAACGGTTCAAGCTGGGGAACTCTTCTTTCTGAAGATGAGGATGACCTTGGGAACAGCACCAGCACCGGCACTCTTCACTTAGACTGGAAACGTCCAACAAATTGGTCAAAAACTACTCTAGATATTGATTTCAACGAAAATGGATCTTCAGACACCTCTGACAGCCTTTATTTTGCACGTCTACGGCTTACTTCAGACTACGACAGTAACGCTCACATCTCTCAGATGGGGCTAACAGTTTACAACCTCAACCTTGAAGTAGAAGACGAGATTGGCAATGAACTTTCAGATACCACTTACGACACAGATGGAACTGAAATTTTAAGCCAAAGCTCAAGCAATATTCACAATCTGGCACTTGATGCAGACGACGGAGAAACAATTTCATACGAAATAACAAAAGACGGTTACGTCGCTGAAGACGGAACCGTAACAGTTAATGAAGGCTACACTACTGAAGAAGTAGAAATGGAATTTGCTTACATCCTCAGTGTTGAAGATGAAGATGGAAATCCAATCTCAAACGCAGACATAGAAGTCGGTAACTACGATGATTGTGAAGAAATAGACGACGGTGACTACGCTTGTGCTGCACCTCTTGGAACAGATGACTCAGTAATAATCACGGCAGATGGTTATGAAGAGCTAGAAGACGGATTAAATAGCGTGAGAGATAACCACGACGACGCTCAAGTAACTCAAACTTTCGTAATGGAAGAGGAAGACGTAGTAATAGAAGAAACTGACCTTCCAGATCTAGTAGTTGATGATGTTTGGCTGGATGATGACTTAGAAATCGTTCTAAGCCTAGAAAACAACGGCGACGCCGACGTTGAAGAAGACGTCCATGTTTACACTTACCTTTACGTAGACGGAACTTTGAAATGGACTTCAAGCACAGAAAACACTTCAAGTTCTAGTTACCTGAACGCAGGTGAAGATCAAACTTTCTACACAGGCATTGAACTAGAAGAAGGAGACGAATATGAAGTTCAAGTTGTTGTTGATAAAACTGACTCAGTTGAAGAAGAAGACGAAGACAACAACGAATGGGAAGATACTTTTGACCTAGATGATGACGTTATCATCGCTAGTGAAGACCCTGACTTAGTTGTTAACAACCTCTGGAAAGACAATGATGACATCGAATTCATACTTCAAAATGAAAGCGATGAAGATATTGATGAAGATGAAGTAATTTATACAATTCTTTACATCGACGGAGACGCAGAATGGGCAATGAACACGACTGAGGAAGACTATTACGAAGCTGAAGGCACTGAAACATACACAGCCGAAGACATACTCGAAGACCTTGATGAAGGCACTTATGAGATTGAAATCTGCGTAGACACAACAGATACAGTTGATGAAGAAGACGAAGACAACAACTGTAGAACTGAAAATGTTAACATAGATAGAAGTGACAACGCTAAAGTCCCAGACTTAGTTGTTGATAATCTTTGGGCAGACGACGAAGATATTGAATTCGTACTTCAAAATGAAGGCGATGAAGATATTGATGAAGACGAACGTATCTATACAAAACTTTACATTGATGGTGACCTCGAATGGTCAATGTACACAACTGATGAAGCATACTACGAGGCTGGAGAAAGTGAAACTTACACAGCTGAAGACGTACTTGAAGATCTCGATGACGGCACTTATGAAATTGAGATCTGTGTTGATACAACAGATACAGTTACTGAAGATGACGAGGACAACAACTGTAGAACTGAAGACGTCCGCATAGACGAAGATGACGACGATGATAATGAAGTAGACCTAGTTGTTGATAACCTTTGGTCAGAAGGCAACAATATTGAATTCATACTTCAAAATGAAGGTGATGAAGATATTGACGAAGATGAATTAATCTACACAAAACTTTACATTGACGGTGACCTTGAATGGACAATGTACACTGTTAATGATGATTATTACGAAGCCGATGGCAGCGAAACTTACATAGCTAATGACGTATTGGAAGACCTTGATGAAGGCACTTATGAAATTGAAATTTGCGTAGACACAACAGATACAGTTGATGAAGAAAGTGAAAGCAACAACTGTAGAGAAGAAGACGTTCGCGTAGATGAGGAGGATGATGACGAGGAAATAGACCTAGTTGTTGATAACATCTGGGCAGACGGCGATGATATTGAATTCACACTTCAAAATGAAGGCGATGAAGACATCGACGACGATGAAGAAATTCGTACAAAACTTTACATCGACGGTGACTACGAATGGTCAATGGAATCTGAAGATGAAGAATTCTTTGAAGGCGAAGAAAGACAAACATTCACAGCTGAAGATGTACTTGAAGACCTTGATCGTGGAGACACTTATCAAATCAAGGTGTGTGTTGATACATCAGATACAGTTGATGAAGATGATGAAGACAATAACTGTCGTACAGAAGTTATCCGCGTTGGATACGACGAGGAAGAACACATAGCATGTGGCGTATTTTACGATCTATACGACGCTCGTTGGGCAATTAATGCAATCTGTGAACTTTACGAGGAAAATATCATTGAAGGACGAGAAACACACTACTACGAGCCAACTGAAGACATTACTCGTGCTGAATTCTTGAAAATTGCACTTCTTGCTGCAGATTACGACGTTTATTCAATCGACAGCGCAGACGACTACTCTGACATCAGTGAAGAAGACTGGTTCTACAAATACGTAACTTTTGCCACAAAGCGTGGATTCGTTGAAGGTTACGACGACGGTACTTTCCGTCCAAATGAACCTATCAACCGTGCTGAAGCAGTTGTAATCCTTATGCGCGTTGCATGCGAAGATGTGTGGCACTACACAACTAAAGACATTCCTTTCTGGGATGTTGAACGTAGTGAATGGTACACTTACGCAGTAGTTCTTGCTTACGAAGAAGACATCATTGAAGGATACCACGATCGCAGTTTCCGACCTGAAGACAACCTTACTCGTGCCGAAGCAGCTGCAATGGCATACAGAGCAATGAAAGAAATCTTCTAATTAAAGAAAATATTTAAAAGACCGGCCCGCAAACGGGCCGGTCTTTTTGATAACTATTCAACAACTCCACCATTCATAACCTTGTTTCTACCCGTTTGCTTGGCTCTATAAAGAGTTTTATCAGCTACCTCACGCATTAAATCCAAGTCACGACCACGACCCACAACACAGCCAATCGAAACTGTTTGACTATATTTTTCCAGCACCTTCTCCTCAGCAGCTTTTTGCCTCACCACTCTACCAAGTTTATTTTCAAACACAGTACGTAAATCTTCCCCAAAAACAAACTCAACGCACTTACCAAACCAAGTCAAATCGGGCATAGGCACTAACTCAAATTCCGTCTGAGGCATTTGAACTCTCATTTGTTCAGCTCTTTGAAAAGCAGTATCAGAAGCTCCATTAGATAAATCGCCTCCCTCTAATTTTATTAAAACAGCCACTTCCTCCCCACCATACCTGAACGCTTCCTTAATCTTACCTCCTCTAACATTCCGACGCACAACACTAGCTGCATACCTCAAAATCTCATCACCAGCAGGATGCCCAAATCTATTATTCACCTTGCTAAACTTATCCAAATCCAACATCAAAAATGCATAAACCCCCTCTGGATCTTCCCTCTTAATTTCCTCAACACGCGCATCAAACGCAGCACGATTCCAAAGTTCAGTAAGTGTATCTACTGTCGCCATTTTCTCAAGTTTTTGTCTTTCCTTTCTGTGACGCCCTTTTTCACTCACAAACTCACTTTGAACACGCAAAACTTCACCCCTGAGAATTGCCTCTCTAAGAAGCCCCTGCACCAAACACAAACTCAAAGAATCCCCCAAGGGGAGATATGCCCTTAAAAACTCTTCTGCATTCAATTGATCAGGATGCATTTCATCACAATCACATGTTTTCTCAATCCCACGAAGAACACCTCCCAGAGCAGTTTGAAACTCACTTGCATAATACAATCTAAAATCCAAAACCTTAATATCAATCAAATGATCAATAAGCGCTCTTGCAACAGCTGTAACTGTTGAAACACCCCCATTTATAGACTCTTGTGCAGCACAAGCGATTTGCTCTTGTGGCAGTATCTCCATCCTCGCAACCCTCTCACTCAAAGACGCAACAGAAGACCCCTCTCTAAGAGCCATAGCATCTTGAATAACTTCTGCTACCATCTCATCTGCCGCAGCACCAAGATCTGCATCTGTAGCAGCATCAAGATCCAATTCCCTCAGGCCACTTCTACCAGTTTCATCTGAACCAGAAGTCATGTAAAATATTTAAGAGTCGTTATTTTAACATAAATCTTGAAAAAGTCAATCTTAATCACAATCCCAACACTCCTCCTGATCACAGCAAGCGCTTATCTGGTACACCGCCACCTGCAAACACAAGAACTGGAAGGCCCTGAAGCCCCAGAAGAAACCCCCATCGAGGAAATCCTCCCTAGGGAGGAAATTACAGAAGAAAACACCGCCACCTGCGGCCCAACCGTCCCAGAATCAGATGACGGAGAAGACCCCTGCCCTCTAGACCTGAACATCGAGATGCCTTTCTACACCCAAGCACCCCATTCAAACTGGGATTACCCCTGGCAAGAAGCATGTGAAGAAGCCAGCGTACTCCTCGTCGCAAACTTATACAATAACTTAAACCTAGAACTTGAACCCTACAACACTGAACTTCTCCGCCTCGTGGACTGGGAAATTGAATATTTTGGCAGCTACGAACACACCACAATCGAACAAACAGCTGAAATGCTTCTCCTCCAATATGAACTCGAATCAGAAATCCACACCGACCCAACTTTTGAAGACATCCAAGAAATCCTGAACAATGGACATCTGATAATCGCACCTTTTGCCGGAAAACTCCTGGACAACCCAAATTTCCGCAACGGCGGCCCTGTTTATCACATGCTCGTAATCAAGGGTTACAACGCCAGCCTCTCACAGATCGTAACCCATGACGTAGGCACACGGAACGGTGAAAATTACGTCTACGACTGGTCAATAATTGAAAACGCACTGCACGACTGGCACGATGATGATATCCTCCTAGGCGAAAAGAAATTAATTGAAGTCCTTCCTTGAAAATCGCCATAAAAACCCGGAATGACATCCTCTGGTCAACATTCGTCCAGTATTTTGGCAAAGTCATCCAAATTGCACTCGGAATAGTCGCAGTAAAACTCGTCACAAACGCAATCGGCCTGGAACAATACGGGATTTACGGAAAAATCTCAGAATACGCCCTTTTCTTCTCTGTTGCAGCCAACCTCGGAATCTTCGGAAACGTAGTCCGCAAAATGTCTGAAAAACCAGAAGACGGAAAACTTTTTATCAATGCCCTCATCCTTCGCATCGCAACCGCCCTAATCTTCTTCTTAGCCGGCGGCCTTTACGCATACCTCTTCATCCCAGAAAAATCCTTCGCCCTCGGCGTCCTATTCTTCATGAGCTCCCTCCTCTTCGACTACATCACATCCATCTGCAGCGGAATGCTCCAAGCCAATTACCTCATGGGCCGCGCCACATTCGCCCTCATCCTCGGCCGACTCACAAACCTGGGAACAATCCTCTTACTCATTTACCTTTCCACCACTTACACCCCATTTTTCTTCCTTGCCCCTCTCGCAGCAGCACTCGTAACAATGATCCTCAGCCTAATTTTCGTGCGCCTTCGCATCCGCTTCACCTGGAAACTCGACCCCCAGCTCATCCGCATGCTCTTCCTCACAGCCCTCCCATTCGGCATCATCAACATCCTCAACAATCTCTATTTCCGCTTCCTCCCCAGCTACTTTGCAAATGAAGCCCTCACAACCGAACAATTCGCCTCATACACAGTCTCCCTCCACATTGCCACAACAGTTAGCCTTTTCTCCACATACCTGATGTTCTCCACCCTCCCAGCCTTCAAACGCGCCCTCAGAGACAAACATCTCCACACCGCAAAAGCCATCTACCAAAAACTCACACTCGGCCTAATAGCCCTCAGCCTCCTCACAATAACATTCGGCACCTGGCTTTCCCCCTTCGCCATCTCCCTCGTAAGCGACAGTGAATATTTCATCCCAGAACTCTGGTTCATCCTCCCTCTCATGCTCATCCTCGCTTCCGTCTCTTATTTTTACGACCTCGTCCTAATCACCTTGTTCGCACTTGAAAAAGACATCTGGTTCCTCAAACGCGAATTCATCGCCCTCGCAATCGGCGCAGCCATCCTATCCACATCGCTCCTCCCAGTAGATCCCGTACAAAAAATAACCCTAGTCCTACTGGGTGCAATCGCGGGCGAAAGCATCATCGTAGGACTAGGACTAAGAAAAATAACTAAGGTGTTAGCTCAAGACTAAACGCTTCATAGGAAAAACCATAACTGATCGGTGGCCTATACCAAGTCATATCAGAATAAGAATAGTAAGACGAAAGATCACTCCATACCTCAAGCTGAGAACTGCTTGTTGTTAATGTAGCTTCCGTAATTGGATCTGAAGCTGAACCATAATTAACAATTGAGGTACAAGTCGAAGACGTCGGATCCCAACCACTACCAGAGGTACCACAATATTCAAGGGTTACACTTCCCAAATACTCTTCTTCATCCCAAACAAGCCCAAGCGCTCCATAATTATTCATATAAACCTCAACCCACATCGTTGATGAAGGATCTACATCCAAAGTAATGGACGTATCATAAGTGTAAGCTGATATACCCAACGAAGTCCACAAACTCGAATCTCCATACCCATAGAAAGCCTTATGCCCAACAAACTCCATCTCCAAACTTGGCATATCACTAGCATCATCCGGATCCGTCCCCTCACTCACTTCATAATCATCACGGAACAAATCTCCATCCGTATCCTCATCTGTTGGGTCTGTCCCTGCCAAATACTCCTCAAGATTTGTCAGCCCATCAGAATCTTCATCATCCGCAGAATCGTCCGTCCCAACAACCAAGCCATAAGTCGTTTCCCAATCATCATCCATCCCATCACCGTCATCATCCGTAATAGTAGTCGGATCATCCGTTGGATCTAATGGATCACTGTCAGCAGTCACTTCTTCGCCATCTGTATAGCCATCACCATCAGTATCTTCATCATTCGGATAAGTCCCCAGCTCATACTCTTCAAAATTAGTTAAACCATCACCATCCGCATCATCCGCAGAATCATCCGTAGCAGGATCCAAACCGTAGTAAGCTTCCCAATAATCACCCATTCCATCCCCATCACTGTCATCACTGTGTGGATCTGAGCCTAAACCATATTCTTCCAAATTACTTAAACCATCTAAATCCTCATCATCACTCGCATCATCAAGAAGTGGATCTAAACTATTATCCAGCTCCCAACCATCATCCATACCATCACTGTCACTATCATCATTACTCGGATCCGTCCCCAAACCATATTCTTCCAAGTTTGTAAGTCCATCGCCATCCGCATCGTCCGCAGAATCATCTGTACCAACACTTAGACCATAAGTCGTTTCCCACGCATCATCCATTCCATCCCCATCCGTATCATCTGGCGTATAAGTAGCATCACTTGGGTCTGTCCCAGCTGTATATTCTTCCAAATTCGTATATCCATCACCATCCAAATCATCCGCAGAATCATCTGTAGAAGAATCTAATCCATTTGCATCTTCCCAAGTATCATCCATTCCGTCTCCATCCAAATCTACAACTGCTGGATAGTCTGAAGCATCACTTGGATCTGTTAAATACAAGTATTCCACCAAGTTCGAATAAGTATCACCATCAAGATCATCCCCAGCATCATCAACCAATGGATCTAAGCCATAAGTCACTTCCCATCCATCATCCATTCCATCTCCATCACTATCATCACTATTTGGACTCGTCCCCAATCCATATTCTTCCAAATTACTAAGCCCATCGCCATCCCCATCATCCGCAGAATCATCTGTACCAACATTCAAACCATAAGTCGTTTCCCAAGCATCATTCATTCCATCTCCATCCGTATCATCAGGTGTATAAGCCGCATCATTTGGATTCGTACCAGCCGTATACTCTTCTAAATTCGTGTATCCATCCCCATCAAGATCACCAGCACTGTCATCTGTCCCCACATTCAAACCATAAGTCGTTTCCCAAGCATCATTCATTCCATCTCCATCCGTATCATCAGGTGTATAAGCCGCATCATTTGGATTCGTACCAGCCGTATACTCTTCTAAATTCGTGTAGCCATCACCATCCAAATCATCCGCAGAATCATCTGTAGAAGAATCTAATCCATTTGCATCTTCCCAAGTATCATCCATTCCGTCTCCATCTAAATCAACAACAGCAGGATAATCAGAAGCATTATTTGGATCAGTCGCATACAAATACTCAACTAAATTCGTGTAACCATCCCCGTCCAAGTCATCCCCAGCATCATCAACAAGTGGATCCAAGCCATAAGTCACTTCCCAAGCATCATCCATTCCATCCCCATCACTATCATCACTACTCGGATCAGTCCCATATCCATATTCTTCCAAATTACTAAGTCCATCACCATCCAAATCATCTGCAGCATCATCAACAAGTGGATCTAAGCCATAAGCAACTTCCCAAGCATCATCCATTCCATCCCCATCACTATCATCACTATTTGGATCAGTCCCCAACACATACTCTTCCAAATTACTAAGACCATCCCCATCTACATCATCACCCGCATCATCAACAAGTGGATCTAAACCATAAGTCACTTCCCATCCATCATCCATTCCATCCCCATCACTATCATCACTATTTGGGCTCGTCCCCAATCCATATTCTTCTAAATTAGTTAGACCATCTGAATCTGCATCATCTCCTGAATCATCAGTTCCAACACTCAAACCATAAGTAATTTCCCAAGCATCATCCATTCCATCTCCATCCGTATCATCTGGTGTATAAGCCGCATCATTTGGATCTGTATCCGCATCATGCTCTTCCAAGTTTGTATATCCATCTCCATCAAGATCACCAGCACTGTCATCTACACCAACATTTAGACCATAAGCAATTTCCCAGTAATCAAGCATCCCATCACCATCACTATCCACAGTCCCAGGCGTACTTGAAGCATCATTCGGATCACTACTAACTGTCACTTCAACATAGTCGTTATAACCATCATCATCACTATCATCATCAAGAGGATCAGTCCCATAATTATCAACTTCATCCCAATCAGAAAGTCCATCTCCATCCGTATCCAAAGTCGCAGGCGTACTTGAACCATCATTTGGATCTGAACCATAATCCACTTCTACACTATCACCATAGCCATCATCATCACTATCTTCATCCAAGGGATCTGTTCCATAATCATACACTTCTTCACCATCCAAAAGCCCATCATCATCACTATCATCATCTTGCGGATCAGTCTCCGCTCTATACTCTTCCAAATTACTAAGCCCATCAGAATCTGCATCATCACCACTGTCATCAACTTCCGGATCCAAACCATTCGCAACTTCCCAATCATCATCCATCCCATCTAAATCTCCATCATTCGGCGTACTAGACGCATCCAGTGGATCAGTCCCATAAGTCAAAACTTCATCACCATCTGAAAAGCTATCATCATCACTATCCCAGTCAGCCGCATCCGTCCCATAAGTATAATGCTCATCAATATCCGTCAGCCCATCACCATCAGTATCATCAGCCCCATCACTAGTCCCCAAAATATTTTCTTGACTAGCACAAAGCCCATCACCATCATTGTCCGTTCCATCTTGATCCTCATAAGCCCCCATATCTGAAACCGAACAAACCGGCCTCACATCACCATTGTAATCATAAGCAACACCATAACTGTCATCCCCTGTATTCATACCATGAGAATCCAGCACAAGTTTATAAGACGAATCCAAAGCACCTCCTTCATCTTGACGTCCATTTGCCTCAAAAGCCAAACTTTGCACACCTCCAAAATCATAAGCAGCACCACTAGAAATTGTATTCAAAACATTCCGCCCAACTGAAGCATTGTCATAAAGATTGTAATCAAGCACATCAACATCACTCACATCATAAACATAAATATCCGTAGTAGAAGAAGAACCACTCGTATTAGAGAAAACGTTATTTGCAATATCCAAACCAACACCTCCCAAAGAAGTCACCACTTCAACAAAAACATCACTAGGATCACTACTGTAGAAAGTATTGAAAAGCACATCAAATGCATCTGTTGCTCCATCTGCATAAATTGCAGCTCCATTTCCTCCAAACAAAGAATTCAACACTTTACCCAAACGAGAATCATCAACTCTAATCCCATAGTCATTATGCTCAAACTTACTACTATCAACAGTATCCAAACCTGAATAATTCACCAATCTAATCCCATTCGTAAATCCTGAAACATAATTAGCAAAAAATTCACCAAGCGTACTTGCATACAATTTCACACCAAACCCAGTACCACCTCTCGCATTCAAAGTGTTTTCTCCAAACCCATCGACTATCGAATTAAAAGCCAATAGACCATCATCAACCTGCGAAAAATCATTACCATAAATATCACCAATATGAACACCCGCAAGACCTACACCAAGATCAGTATTGTTAAAAGCATTTCCATAAACTTCCGTATAAATAGTCCCCACACCACTTGCATCACCACCAACTTCCCCTGAATACCAAATATCAAAATCATCCAATTCAGCTTCAAGCACAACCCCCATACGACTATTAAAAACTTTATTCCCAAAAATCTCATCAACACTTGAATAATCCGTCACCTTCACCGCTCTGCCAACATTATCAAAATAGTTCGCTTTCACAGCCTCCACTTCACTATCTCTAATCAAAATCGACTCACCAGTTAACTCTACAAAACCATTATCAACTACATCCTTAGTAATCGTCCCATTCATAAGCTTGATACCATCCGTCACATAAACAATATTATTGTTCACAATCCCATCATGATACGCATAACTCATATCCACATTGTTCAGCTCCATCCCTATTGTGGACACTCCTGAAGCCGAATAACTATGAGCAGAAATCACATTATCTTCAACAAACCTAACTTCTGGTTGCGTACTACCAGTACCAGTAGCTACCAAACCTGCACCATAATCTATTATTGCATTCCCTCTAAAAGAACTAATATTAGAATCTTCAATCTTAAACGCATCATTAGCAGTACCTCCATTAGAAGCACTATTACTACTAATCACAAGACCACCAGAAAGCCCATTATCAGAATAAAGAGCTGCATCATCAGCAAAAGTGTTGCTCATCACATTCAAAGGCCCATTCAGATTGTCCACCGTAATATAAGCCTTCACTCCTGTATCAGCTCCTCCAGAAAAATCATTCGAATAAACAGAACTCATCCCCGTCATCCCCTGAACATCAACCCCTGATTTGTAATAAAACTCATTATCACTCACCTCAACAGAAGTAGAATAATAACCAGGCATCACCGTATGCGACGAATAATGAGACTTTCCATAAAGATCAACCGTAGCCCCATTTACAAACCTGTTTCCATCAATATAAAGCGGCCCATAAGACATATTATCAAGCTTCACTCCCCCTCCATCAAACTCAAAACCTGTGATCGTAATATCACGCCCAGAAACATTAAACGTCGTATCCACTATCCCCGTACCATAAGGCATCATCGTAATCTCTATCCCACTCGCTGCACGGAAAGTTTCCGTTCCACTAGTCCGTTTATCTTTAAAATAAAGATCAACACCATTCGTCCGAACAAGACCAATACCAGGCCCCCACCTATCTATGTAATCCATCGCAGCCTGAACAGTCTGAAAAGCACTAGATCTAGACATTCCCCAACAACCACCTTTATCTACACCTGACATAGCATTAACATAAACCGGAGCCCCTAAATAACCACCACAATTAATTAAACGTGCATCCACACTTCGAACCTGAACAGGCAGCATTACTGCTAAAAGAACCGCAGTCATAAAAACAGAGACTGCTTTTTTAAGATATCTCGAGAAATCCATAAATTAAGGGGGTAAGTGGACAGAACTTAAAAATAAGGAATGAATTGTACTAGACTCCATCTATAACGTCAACGAAAGAAACCCTTTAAAAAGCCAAAAAGTTTCATTACTATCCATTCATCGGGGTGTGGCGCAGTTGGCTAGCGCGTACGGCTGGGGGCCGTGAGGTCACAGGTTCGAGTCCTGTCACTCCGACCAGAGTGCGTAGCGAAGCGAAGCACCCTTCCCTTCAAAAAAATCTTAACCCAAACCCAATGCAAATCACCTTAGAAAAAGCTCGCGAACTAGTTGAAAAACACCTCAAAGACGAAAACAATCGTCTGCATTCTCGTGAAAGCGAGGTAGTTCTCAGAGCAACCGCAAAACACCTAGGCGAAGACGAAGAACTCTGGGCAATGGCAGGCTTACTCCACGACTTAGACTGGGAAGAATGCATAGACGACTTCCCAAATCACGGCGTTCGCACAATGGGAATCCTGAAGGAAGAAGGCTTTGAACTCCCAGAAGAAGTAGCTCATGCCATCACTGCACACAACGAGGAATACACAAACGTAAAACGTGAAAGCAACTTAGACTATGCATTAGCAGCAGGTGAATCCATAACAGGTTTAATTTACGCTTACGCACTCATGCGCCCAGAAAAACTGACCGGCATGAAAGCAAAATCCCTCAAGAAGAAATTCAAGGACAAAAAATTCGCCGCAAAAGTCTCCCGCGAGCTCATCTCAGACATAGAAAAAACCGGCCTAGAAAGAGGCGAATTCTTCGCCATCGCCATCGCAGCAATGCAGGAAATCGCATCAGAAATCGGCCTTTAAATACTTAATCACCCGCCCCTCCTCCAAAAACCTACTCTCGTAGTCCGTTTTGATGTGCAACAACTCATCGTCCACCCCCTCCGCATAAACATCCCTCACCACCTCAACTTCATAACCTCCATCCAGCAAAACATCCAACGTCCACTCAAAAAGCCCATCATCATCCGTCTTCAAATGAACCACACCTCCCGGCTTCAAAATCCGCTTATAAATTTCCAAAAACCGCTCTGAAGTCAGCCGCTTCTTAGCCTTCCCCTTCCTGGGATGCGGATCCGGAAAAGTAATCCAAATCTCTTCCACCTCAGCCTCCCCAAAATACTCCG
This sequence comes from uncultured Candidatus Peribacteria bacterium, assembly GCA_964529435.1. Taxonomy (GTDB): domain Bacteria; phylum Patescibacteriota; class Gracilibacteria; order UBA1369; family 2-02-FULL-48-14; genus CAZGUT01. The sequence goes on from CAZGUT010000005.1 coordinate 43,724, forward strand.
CCAAATCCTCAATCCTACACCTCAAAAACCTCACATTCCCAAGCCCCCTCTCCAAAGCCTCCCCAGCCCCATGCCACATCCGCGAACCCTTTATATCCACTCCAATCACAGTCGCATCAGGATACCGCTCGGCTAACGCCAAAGTATAATGCCCTTTCCCACAAGCCAACTCCAAAATCACCCTCTCACCCCACGTCCCCTTCAAATCCCCATAATCCTCCAGCGTCGGCTCAAAAACATGATCCCACGCCCTCATCTGCTCAAAATGTTTTAGTTTCTTCCTAGCCATCTTTTCTGTACAATGTTAGCGATCTTTTTTAACCCACGCTCCATGACACTCACACTTCTTGCACTATTCTTGATGCCAATCTACCTCAAAATGGTTCTTGACCCAAAACGCTGCTACAAGTTCTTCAAGAAAATCTACACAGACAACACCGCACAATTCGTAATGGGAATTTTGATTCTCATGCTTGCCCTTATAATACTCAGCAGCACCGGCCTTAATTTCGCATGGGAATGGGAAAGTCTACTCGCTTGGATTGGTCTTATAACTGGTATTAAAGGAATTGTTCACCTCATCCCTGGCGCCCTAGAAAACAAACTAAAATGGTTTAAACCTGAAAGACTTCCTTTCTTTGGATTCCTCGGCCTTGTCATGGCACTCGCTTTGGTTTACGTCGACACACAAGTAATCGGATAAAAATGACTAAAAAGAAACAATACATTGCCCAGATCATTGCACTTCTCACAGTCTTAGCATTGCTTGCGATTGCTATTGCACCAGCCATCAGGCTCATGGGATAATGCTCCTCCTTAGCAATTAAACATGGCTAAAAAGAAGACCCAGAAACTACACATAACTGATGTCGCTTTAGAGAAGATTGCAGAATTCGCGAAAGCCGAGAAAAAAACCGGCCACGGCCTAAAAATCAAAGCAAAAAACAACGAGGGCTTTGAACCAGACTACGAGATGGATTTTTTGGAAAAGCCAGACAAAAACGATGAAATCCTCACCTTTGGAAAAGGCAAAACTGCCATCAAAATCTACCTAGACGCCGAATCCGCAATAAACTTGGAAGGCTCAAAAGTAGACTTCCTGAACACAGCACAAGGCAGCGGTTTCAAAATCAACAACCCCGCCTTCCCGGAAGGCTGCACAGGCGGCTGTGAGGGATGTGGGATGTGTTACTAGCTCTATTTTTCCGCAATCTGCTTAACAGATTCAGTATACGGATACAGCCAATTCAACACACGATCTCTTAGTCTATTTACTGAATCTTCTAATCCCAAAAATTTAGCAATCTTCACTAATAATCTCCCACTTACAAACCATTCAACAATCCTCCTCTTCCACTGCGCCACAAACACAGAACGATCCACCGCCACCTCTGTCTTTTCAATAAATGGCGCCGTCACCCTATCAATATCCTCCTCAGCAATCCCCGCACCCAAAGCCTTCTGAACCTTTTTTTCTCTATTCCTCTCCATATCCGGCATCAACATCCTCACTGAATCAAACATCATATCTATAGGAACAGCTGTTAAACCTAAAACTGGAATAGCACCTTTAAACGTACCAAGTGATAAATCAGCAATTATATACCCAACCCCTTTCACAAAAGCAATCGGTGCACGCGCACCAATAGTATTTCTAAGTACAGAACCCGCTGGCATAGCAGCAGAAAGAATCCCCACTGGAACACCAACCCAAGGCCCAGCGAGATTACCCAAAGCCGTTGCTCCAGCTGCAATCGCATCACCAGGAATTGGCACTTTCCAAACAACAGCCGAATCCCAACACTTCCCCCTTTTTGCAAGAATAAACTCATGCTTAGCCGCCTTATGCGCCCCTCTAAGATGCCACCTAGCCTTAAGAAGAGATATACTGCACTCCTCCAACTCAGGCCAACATTCCTTAGGAACATCTCGCCTCCTACAAAATCTCTTAGCACCTTCAGCAGGCCCTTCACGATCCAACACTTCAGCTACTCCCCGCCCCACAAGCCTCCTCAATTGAAAAAGCACTCCAACACCAACCCCCTCAGGTAAAGCCTCCAACGCATCCAAAATTTCAGGCGAAAGCCCATCCATATCCGTCACATAACGCCCACTTCGTCCCATACCCCAATCACTTCCACTTATCACAGCCAATTCAACAAGATCGAATCCAGCACAAACAACCTCCCCCGTTGCGCCCACTACACCACGAGCCCCTCTCCCCATTGTATCCAAAACAGCCATCACAACATCAGAACTAGAATGTGCCTCTTCTCCACCCCCAGCTACAACCATCGCCGTCTCCTCCAAAACACTTTCATCAGGCTCAAACAAAGCAGCAGCCTCTTCAGGCTCCGCAACAGCAACTGGCACTTCCTCAGCTTCCACAGCCTCAACAGCAGCCATAATTGCATCCATATCAAGACCAAATTTTCTGTCATCTGGACTCATCAGGTAAGGGGTTATTTCATTGCCTTACCCGAAGTTAACATGAAACTACTAATCTGTCAAGGTTCACTATGCAGCCATCTTTTCACCACCTGAAGCAGCTCCTCCACCGCTTCCACCGCCAGCTTTTTTACCTATACTCACAACCTTATCAGCAAGATTCAAGTGCTTAATCAAATTTTCATGCTTAGCCAGGACTTTATCAACATTTTCCTTTGGCACACCAGCTGCAAGCGCCTCTTGAGCCTTATCTCCAACATTTTCTCTAAATTCCTTAGCACTCATCCTGTTCGCCATGAAGAATAAATCACCAACATCACCTACAACCGGCACCAAGCCAATCGCAAGGTCAACAAGCTGGTAAGCCGCAACTTTAGACTGTTTTTTCCAATCCATGTCCGCCGCAAGATTCGCCTCGCCAAGCAAATATCCAATTTCAACAGTAGCCGCAGCCACATCGCCCACCTCTGGGAAAGCAGCTCCCACAATCGCATCCAAACATCCCCAATCCGCAACTTTGGATAAAAACTCAACTCTCGCCCAAGAATCAACTGCCTTATCCAACCTCTTCAGAAGCATCTGCCTCGCCTTCTCCCTAGCTTCTTCATCAACCGCTCCTTCAACCGCTAAACAAAAAGCCTCTGTATCATCTTCAACTTCCTGAATCTCAGGATCCACTTTTGCTCTCTCCGCTGCAAGATCAATCACTTCAGCACCTTTCTCTTCATCTCCTTCATCACGTTGTGGAATTCCGCCGTCATCGGTAGTCATAATAAATGGGGTTAAAATATGTGACGCAGATAGGTTATAGTGAAAGCCGTTTTTCATCAAGTATGAAACCTGTCCTAATCGACCATTACGACTCCTTCACCCACATCCTCGGGCAATACATTGGAAAAATTGCCGGAGAGATGCCACCTGTCTTGCAACACGACAAAACCTCACTCGAGGAAATCCGCAAGCACGACCCAACACACATCATCCTTTCACCAGGCCCAGGCACAGTATTGAAAAAAGAAGACTTCGCAATTGGAAACAAAATTCTAGACCACTACGCAAACACATCCACCCCCACACCCCCCCAAATTCCTATCCTCGGCGTCTGTCTCGGACACCACGGAATCGGTGCTTACTACGGCACAAAAATAGTCCACGCTCCAGAAGTCATGCATGGAAAACGCTCCCAAGTCACTCATAATGGAACCGGCCTCTTCACCGGAATTCCTTCCCCACTCACCGTGATGCGTTACCACTCACTCATAGTCGAACCAAAAAAACTCCCAGCTTGTCTTGAGATCACAGCAAAGACTAAAACATCCGAACCCACATCCGAACCCACATCCCAATCCACAAACCACATCATCATGGCCATTCGTCACAAAGACCTGCCCGTCTTCGGCGTTCAATTCCATCCAGAGTCCGTCGGCACCGAACACGGAATGAAACTCCTCAGTAATTTCTTACAAACCCAATAGAAATTCTCTCAGACGATTCTCTCAGAAATTCAACGCAAGAAACTATAATCGCCTATTCCAGCCGCACAAAAGGTGAGTAGACCCTCACCCCGTTTTGCTGTCCAGCCAAAATTGCCAATTTTAGCATACTTCAACCTGATTAACAGGTTAAAACGTGTTAAAATATAAACAGATCAACTCACCCCCTAACCCCCACAAAATGAACTTACAATCAACCTACCAAAACCTCTCAGATAGTGAACTCTACACAATCTGCAAACGCTACGGACTTCAAACCTTAGACGCCCGCCGTAAATTTGCCGGCACCCTTCCGGAAGTTTTCAAACGCCGACTCTACCGCCGTCGTGGCTACACCTCCATCTACGAATTCGCAGCAAAACTGGCCGGAATGAATCAAAATTCCGTAGATCAAATACTACAACTTTCAAATAGATTGAATGATAAACCATTACTCAAAGAACAATTAGAGTCTGGCGCTGTAGGATGGAGTAAATTGAGAGTAGTTTCTTCACTTGCAACTCCAAAAACAGACAGCAAATGGGCAGAAAAAACAAAGAAATTAACAAAAAAAGCTTTAGAGATTTGCGTCCAGAACCACAACGCAACGACCTTTACAGAATCCCAAAATGACCACGAATCCTTCCCCGGGGAAGGATTTCAACCTGGAAAATCATCCGAGCCCTTTCAGACAAGATCTAAAAGAAAGACTATACATTTCAAAGTAAGCCCACAATTGGAAAAGAAATTCCGCCTTTTTAAACACGAACTGGAAAAAGAACGAAAAGAAACATTAAGCTTTGCAGAAACTTTAGAAGCCTTACTGAACAGGGAGGACACAAAAACCAATAAGAACAAGCCTAAAAATAAAGCAAATGCAAACGAGAAAAGAAGAGTTGAAAAAACTAGAAAGATTACAGGCAAAACCGTACCCAGTCGCTACATCCCCGTGCACATACGACAAATAATAAAAAAGAAATACGAAGGAAGCTGCGCTTTCCCAGGCTGTTATAAAGCAGCTACCAAGCTTCACCACACCCAACGTTTTGCCCTAGAGAAAAACCATGATCCAAACAAAATAGTTCCACTCTGCGACGCTCACGAACAACTAGTTCATTCGGGAATGATTGAAAATGAAGAAAGTCCCCCTAAAACATGGAGAGTGCAAAAACTTGAAGAAAATCCACGAAGAGACATGGGAAATCACGAAAAAAACTACATAGACCAACTAGTTTGGCTTTACCGGTAAATTCACAAGCCATACTCAAACAAATTAGCCACACAATTTGACACATGCCTTTTGCAGCCTCTCAAAGCTGAATAAAAACACTCCCCACCGTCAGACTTTACTACTGCGAAATCACGTCCCCACAATGGCAAGTCGTTTCTTGTAACATACATTTGACCCTTCAAAACTTTTCCGATATCTTGTGCAACACCAGGATAGAGCACACAACATCTTGTGTCTCAATCCACATTTCCCCACAACATAGCAGTCGAAAAGACATCAAAATTGTGCTTTATTTTGAGCTCTTTCCTCTTTGCCCCTGCCCTCAATTTCCTAACCTCAAATTCACGCCATGGCTCACTCCGTAATTCTCCCAGAACCCGTCACAAATGAGACGAAGAACAAAGCTTCTGAACGACCACGTCGTATCAAAAGACCAACAGCCCCAACAAAAACCATAACTAAGGGCATCAAAATAAAACGCCACTTCACAAAAAAAGGCACTGAAGCTTTTGATATGATTGAATTTGAAAAACGCGAATCACGCATCACAGAACCAGACGGAACCGTGGTTTTTGAAATGAAAGACATCGAAGTGCCAAAAAGCTGGTCACAATTAGCAACAGACATCGTCGCACAAAAATACTTCCGCAAACGCGGCGTACCAGGAGAAACCAGCCATGAAACAAGCGCAGCACAGCTAGTCCACCGCGTAGCCAAAACAATCCGCACATTCGGAGAAGAAAAAGGATATTTCGCTAGCCAAGAAGACGCAGACACCTTTGAACAAGAACTCAAATATCTCTGCATCACCCAACACGGCGCATTCAACTCCCCCGTTTGGTTCAACTGCGGCCTCTACCACGAATACGAAATCATCGGAGACCGCGGAAACTACGCTTGGGACTTTGAACTCGGCAAAATCGTAGAAATTGAAAACGCATACGCTCGCCCACAATGCAGCGCCTGCTTCATCCAAGCCGTAGACGACTCACTCATGGGGATTTTTGAACTAGCAAAAACTGAAGCAAAACTTTTCAAGTATGGATCTGGAACCGGATCAAATTTTTCATCCATCCGCTCCAAGCATGAAACCCTCTCAGGCGGAGGAATTTCGTCCGGACTCATGTCCTTTCTTGAAGTCCTAGACCGCGGCGCCGGCGCAATCAAATCCGGCGGAACAACCCGACGTGCAGCAAAAATGGTAACCCTAGATATCGACCACCCAGAAATCCGCGACTTCGTAAATTGGAAAGTCGAATCAGAAAAAAAGGCGAAAGTCTTGATTGACGCAGGTTATGAAGACGATTGGCGAGGCGAAGCCTACAAAACCGTCTCTGGACAAAACTCAAACAATTCAGTCCGCACAGACGACGAATTCATGAGTGCAGTAGAAAAGAACGGAAAATACTGGACACGCTTCCGCACTGAAAACAAAAAATTTGAAGAAATTGATGCACAAGATCTATTCGACGACATCTGTAAAGCAGCATGGAGTTGCGCAGACCCAGGCCTCCAATTCGACACAACAATCAACGACTGGCACACCTGCCCAAACTCAGCACGCATCAACGGATCAAACCCTTGCTCCGAATACATGTTTGTAGATAATTCCGCGTGCAACCTAGCATCACTCAACCTAGCAAAATTCCTCAAAAAAGACGGTTCTTTTGACGCAAAAACCTTCCGCCACGCAGTCCGAATCTTCACAACCGCACAAGAAATCCTCGTAGACCTTTCCGCATACCCAACAGAAGAAATCGCAGAAAACAGCCACCGCTTCAGACCTCTCGGACTCGGTTATGCAAACTTGGGCACACTACTCATGCTCTTCGGCGTCCCATATGACAGCGCTGAAGGCCGCGCAATTGCAGCAGCAGTAACAGGAATCATGCACTGCCACGCATACAGCGTCTCAGCAGAAATGGCAAAATCACTCGGCACTTTTGACGACTTCGACAAAAACCGCGAGCCAATGCTCAAAGTAACAAAAAAACATCGTAAAGCCGCCCACAAGATCAACAAAAAACTCTGCCCAAAAGACCTTTACGAAGCCGCCGTAAAGGACGCAGACAAAATGGTAGAGCTCGGAGAAAAATACGGCTACCGCAACGCACAAATAAGTGTACTTGCCCCAACCGGAACAATTGGCCTCTTGATGGACTGCGACACCACCGGCGTAGAACCTGAATTCTCACTAGTGAAATGGAAAAAGCTCGCAGGCGGCGGCCACTTCAAAATCATCAACAAATCCATTCCAATTGTCCTCGGACGACTCGGCTACGGAGACCAGCAAATTGAAGACATGATCAACTACGTCCTCGGGCACGGAAACATTGAAAACGCACCCCACGTAAACCCAGCATCACTCAAAAAACTCGGCTTCAACGACAAAGAAATCACCGAAACAAAAAAACACGTGGAAACCGCAAAAACACTAGATGAATGGACCGTTCACGCAAACCCAAAAGCACTCGAAGGCAAAGGCCTCTCAAAACAACAAATTGCAGAAGCAAAACTCTTCATTGAAGGATCCCAAACAATGGAAGGCGCACCACACCTCAGTGAAGAGCACCTCCCCATCTTCGACTGCGCAAACAAATGCGGAATTGGAAAACGCTTCATCGCTCCAATGGGGCACATCCATATGATGGCAGCCGTTCAACCTTTCCTATCCGGCGCAATTTCAAAAACCGTCAACATCCCAAATGAATCCACCGTAAAAGACATCCACGACATCTACATGGAATCTTGGAAAATCGGCATCAAAGCCATTGCCCTCTACCGCGACGGCAGCAAACACAGCCAACCACTCTCTTCAAAGAGCGATAAGGAAGAACAGGACGGCAAAGCCGTCCAAATCCCCGAGGGATTCATAGAAAGAGGCACTAAACTGAACTTACCAACAAAACGACGCGGAATCACAGTCGAAGCCAGCATCGCCGGCCAAAAACTCTATATCCGCACCGGCGAATACGAAGACGGAAAACTCGGGGAAATGTTCATAGATTCCTTCAAAGAAGGCGCCTCATATCGAAGCTTGCTGAACTGTTTTGCAGTCGCAATTTCCATTGGACTCCAATATGGCGTACCACTAGAAAAATACGTAGACTCCTTCAGCTTCACAAGATTCGAACCAAGCGGATTCACAACTCATCCAAACATCCGCACTTGTACCTCAATTGTAGATTTCATCTTCCGCGTACTCGGCATGGAATACCTCGGACGCACAGATTTTGTACACGTTGAACCTGAAAAAACACAAATGTCAGAACGCGCAGCTGAAGGCAAAATCAAAAAAGCCATGATAAAGGAAGCAACCATCGCAGAGGAAGACAAGCTAGTCGTTGCAAAAACCGTAGATCAAAACAGCGCTCTGGACAAACAGCTTGAAGGCATGATGGGCGACGCCCCAGTCTGCACCACCTGCGGCCACATCACAGTCCGCAACGCCTCCTGCTACAAATGCCTAAACTGCGGCGCAAGCATGGGATGTTCCTAGCCCCACAATTCACCATCGAAAAGAGAGCCTGGCTCCACGTTAGGCTCTCTTTGTTAAAGCACTCCACATGCAAGAAATCCTTCACAATATACCTTTCCAGATTTAACATAATTAGCACATCCAAAACGCCAATCCGCATCTTCATGCTGAGGTTCTGCTATTAAAAGAACATGTTCATTAACTTTCAATAAGTCTAATAAAGCCATCGAAAAACCCTGAAGTCTACGGATTCTGGCCTGACTAAAACAGCCTTCCAACTCAGAAATATTGTTAGGAAATCTCCTACAACGCAAACACTGAACATTAGCTTCTACAATATCCCCAACCTGCGGCACCTCTGACACAATTAAATTGATTAATAAACAAGAACCAATAAAATCAAATTCTCCCCTTGACGTCAAGCAAAATCCCATCTAGAATCCCCAAGCTAACTTTTGAAAAGCATTATGCCAGGAAACAGCAAAACTCATGCACTCGTAGACGCAAACGCTTGGAGACCAAAATCCAAGCAATGGAAACGCAAAAACAAAGCCAAAGCCCGCAAGGCTGGTCAAGCTCGCCAAACAGCACTCAAAGCAGCATTCGCCAAAGGGAACTAGAAAAACCTACAAACATCTGACAAATCTCCAGGTTAACTTCCTCCCTAGGGAGAATTTTTCAGGTTAGATCAACCCCAAACCCCTCACCTCAAGCACAAATCTGTGATATAAAAAATACATGAGCATCTTTTCCTTCCTCAAACGCATCACCCGCAAACGGACAACCCGTCAAACCGGCTTTCGCGACTACCAAACAGGCCGCACACAAAAACGCAAACCCTTCGTCCCAAAAAAAACCGCCATCAAACCCATCGCTCCAACCCGCGCAGGCAGAAAAGCCGCCCGCAAACGATCCCGCATCTGGGCCGTCATCAAAATCATCTTCGCACTCCTCATCCTTGGCGCCCTCATCTACCTCGCCTTTTTCACACGCCTCCTTGAAATCCAAAAAGTCGACGTCCGCGGAGACGAAAACACCCTCGAGGAACAAACCGCAATCAACGAATACCTTCAAGCCTACCTAGGCAACAACATGCTGCTCTTCAACGCCACCAATCACGAACTCGCCCTCCTGGAAGAGTACTCTTACCTCAAGGATCTCAACATCAGCCGCCGCCCACTCCACACCTTAGTCGCCACCCTCACCACTTATGACCACGTCGCAAACATCCAAGTTGACCACGAGGACGGCTCCGTACAACTTTTCATCGCAAATGAACTCGGTTACATCGCAAGTGTTGGAACGACAGACGAAACCCTGCCAACAATCGTGATGGACGTCACTGGAACAGACCTAGACCTCCCAGAAACCCAAGAATCCCTCACCGTAAACCAGGAAATAATCGACAAGGAAACTCTCGAAACCCTCCTAGATGCCCAAATCGCCTTCGAAGGGAAATTCAACATGCAAATCCTGGAAGTTCACTATGTAAAACGTGCCCGAGAACTCCATTTTTTCACAGAGCGCTACTTTTACGTTTGGATCGACTTAAGCCAATCCGTCGACACCCAACTCGCAAAGCTCAAAAAAGCCATGACTCAGCTCAACATTTATGAAGCTCCACTCGAATACATAGACCTGAGAATTTCTGGACAAAACGGGGAGAAAGTGATATATAAACTATCCGACAGCGCAGAGTAAAACGAAGCGCCCTTCCTCTACAAATAAAAAATAACCAAAACACATATGACAGAAGAAACAAATACTTCAAATGAACAAATCGCAAAAATCGTCCGCATGATTGACTCTGCGGAGTCTTCAATTAAATCCGCAAAAGCCCTACTCACTGAACTCGCTCCAGCAGACACGCAGCAAAGCGGAGTGTCCATACCCCCAATAAAAACAGACACCACCGCCTACGATGAAGGCGAAAATCAGATTGTGGAAGGCTATTTTGACGGACAAAATATGATCGGCCCAAACGAGAAGATCTACCCAATCCCAGCCAATTACGCCAGTAAATCAAAACTCGTTGAAGGCGACAAACTCAAACTCACAATCCAGCCAAACGGCAGCTTCCTCTTCAAACAAATCGCACCAATCAAACGTAAATTCCTCAAAGGCACGCTAGTCAACGAAGACGGCCAACATCGCGTACTTGCAGAGGGGAAATCATACCGCGTCTTGCTTGCATCCGTCACATATTACAAAGGAACCGTCGGCGACGAAGTCACACTAATCGTCCCAGAGGAAAAAGATTCCACTTGGGGCACAATCGAAGCAATCATCCCACAAGTAAATGTAGGCAATTACAACACCGAAGAATCATTTTGACCTACCACCTCTATTATAGGCCCTACACCGCTTCCCCCTGCTTCTTCCCCCTCTGAATCACAAGCCCCAACCGTAATTTCGCCACCAGCCCCCAACATAATATAATAATCGGTATTTTTAGCCGTCCCTGTTAAAGGATCCATCGACACACCATCAAGACTCATACAAGCAGACCCCGTTTCTCGCAAACTACAAGTAGTATCACAACCTTCCTCAGCTGTACCAATCACATAGTATTGCCCCACCACCATTTCAACAGGCACCAAACCTTGTTCCCCTTTTACAAATTCTAAAATATTCGTAACATCCACTTCCCGAACCTCATTCCTAGACACATGTAACCTCCTCACCGGATCAACAGCCACAAAAATCGCAACCGCCAAAATTGCAACAACCGCAATAACAATCACAAACTCAATAAACGTAAATGCCCTCTCTTCCAACCTCATAAAAACTATTTAAGCTCGCCCCCAATCTATCAGACTCAGCAAACAAATATCAACCCTCACTCCCTCTTGCCCACCTAACGCATTTCCGTTAAGCTTCACTCACATTCATTTTTTGGCTTAACAAACACGCGCATCAAGCGCGCATTAAATTTCAAAAGACCCATGGAAGACAATCAACAACCCCAAATCAGCGTCACTCAGGCGCTAAATCAAATTCAATCTTGGCTTAACGCCGGTGAATTCGACAAAGTAATTCAAGGCTGCGGAGAAATTCTGGAACTTGAACCAGGAAATCAACGCGCCCTCTCACTCATGAAACAAGCCGAAGAAAAACGTCATGCCACTCCTGAGCCTAAACCAACCCCAGAACCAGAATTCAGCAAATTAACTGATGAGCCAGAGCCTGAACCTGAACCAACACCCGAGCCAGAACCTGAACCCGAGCCAGAACCCAAACCCGAATTCACTCCACCACCAGTAACCCCAGAAAAACCTTTCTCTCCAGACCGAGTCGAGCCAGAAGAAGACCCCCTAGAAAAACTCCAAGCTGAATCCAAACCCGAAATGTTTGAAAAACCTTCCCACTCAGGAGAAAAACGTAAACTTTTCCTAGCAATGCTCATCCCCGCAGTACTCGTAGTAATTGTGGGTGGAAGCGTAATCTGGTATCTCGCAAATGAAGACCGTGAAGACATCATCGACGAAATCGTAGAAACTGAAGAACGCGATACCACTTACCTGGAAGACAACGAAGAACGCGTTGAAGATTTAACATTGATGGCAAAAGCCCTTGAAGTCTACGAAGCTGAAGAAGGTGAATTCCCAGAACCAAAAGACATAGAGTCCGTCCTCCTGGACAGCGCATATTTTGACGAAATCCCAGTAGATGCCCGCCAAGACGACTTCGACAAAGCCGGCAAAGTCATGGGCTACACCTATGCAGTTTATGACACCATCGCAGGCGAAAACACAGCCTACATCATCTCCGCCCTCTTCGAGGACAGCCGCGGATTTGGTTACGCATGGACTCGCGGCGCAAGCACCAAAAACTATGAAGATTACCGCGACACCGACGAAGACCACGTCACATTCGTAGGCGGTGACGAACAAACCAGTGGCGAACCAGAAGACACCGGCAACAACGATGACGATGATAATAATGATGATAATAATGATGATAATAATGATGACGACAACAACGACGACGCACCCAAAATGGGCCCAAAAAGAACCGTCGACTAACCGCCACCCAAAATGCCATTCTCCTGGAAAACCCAGCCTCGGCCTATTTTAGCGCTGGCCCCAATGGCAGGATACACAGATAGTGCCTTCAGACGTTTGGTTAAGGGAATCGAACCCCGCACCATCTGCTTCACCGAATTCACAAGCACAGACGGAATCGTTTATAAAAGTAAAAATACCCTTGCACAACTGGACTTCTCCCCAGACGAAGAACGCCCATTAATTGCACAGATTTTTGGAAAAAAACCAAACAACTTCACAGAAGCAGCAGCACGTGTTGAAGAACTCGGCGTAGACGGAATCGACTTAAACATGGGCTGCCCAGCCCGCAAAGTTGTTTCAAGTGATCACGGCAGCGCCCTATTAAAAAACCCAGAACTCGCCATAAAAATCGTAGAAGCCACAGTCCGCGGCACCTCCCTCCCCGTCTCAGTCAAAACCAGAATCGGCACCAGTTCCCTAGACCTCCCCTGGTTCATCCAATTCTGCAAAGACATTGAATCCGCCGGCGCATCCCTCATCACAATCCACGGCCGCACCGCAAAACAAGCCTACACCGGCAAAGCAGACTGGAATGCAATCTATGAAGTGAAAAAAGCCATAAACATCCCCGTGATCGGGAACGGAGATATCACCTCCCCAGAATCCGCTCTAGAAAAACTAAAAAATCTAGACGGCATCATGATCGGCCGAGCAACAATGGGAAACCCTTGGATAATGCGTGAAATCGCCGCAGCATTATACAATGATCCAGCCCACCAAGACGAAATTTACACCCCACCACAAACCTTCGCCAAAAAACTCCCTACACTTCTCCGCCACTGCGAACTAGTCGTCGAAACCAAAGGAGAAGAACGCGGCATGAAAGAAATGCGCAAACACTTTGTCTCCGCACTCAAAGGCTTCCACGACGCCAGTAAATACCGCGCAAAAGTCGTTCACATCTCCACACTGGAAGAAGCCCGCACAATCCTGACAGAAATCGCAGCACGTCCCGAGAGCTAAACCCCTCAAAAACCAGTTTAAGACACACTCTCCAGCACACATATCCACACACGAAAAGTAAGTACACACTCACCCTCGCTTTTGTCACGTCAAAATACGCAAAAAAGCCCCTCCCAACCTGTTAATTCACCCCAAATTATGCTAGAATTCACACAGGAATTCAAAAAATCCTGCTCGCTTTTTCATCCCAAAAACCATGCCAAATCTGCACAAAAAATTCGTCCAACTCGGCAAACAAAGACATCGCATTACATACCAACTTCTCGCCCTTTTACCAAAAATCTATAAACAAAAAATCTACAAAGAAGAAGGCTACCAAACAATTTATGAATACGCCGGAAAATTGGCAGGACTTTCACACTCAGTCGTTGAAAAAACTCTAAAATTTGAAAAACATTTGGAAGGCAAACCACATTTACAAAAAGCTATTGAAACGCAAGGCATTCATAAAGTAGCGATCGTTGCCAAACTAGCTACACCAAAAACAGATGCAGCTTGGACAGATAAAGTAGAAAACATGAGCAAAAATGCTTTGCAAGAACTTTCAAAAGACGTGCGGAAAACGAACAAAGCCGGTGTCACTTTAAATGGAATTGCATCACAACAAGACCTAAAAATCCACCTTGATGAAGAAATGCAATTCCTTTTTTCAAAAGCAAAAAACCAGCTCAGTAAAAAACATGGAAACCTAAGCAACAAAGAAGCACTGCGAATGATATTGAAACAATTAAACAAGAATGAAAATAAAGTGCAATTGGTCAAAAAGAAACGGAGAAATGCATCAAAAACGAAAAGGAACAGAACTGTAAAACCAGAATTAAACGGAAAAGTCAAAAAAATCCCCGAGGATTTTTGCAAAAAAACCGCAAAAAGGCATATGAAGAAAGGAAAGTCAAAAAAAGCAAGTCGCTACATCCCTACACAGTTAAAACGGGAGGTGCTCAAAAAAACAAACGGCAGATGTGCCTTCCCAAATTGCAACAAAGCTGCAGAGTGTTTCCATCATGTAGAACGGTTCAGCGAGAATAAAAACCACGATTCAATCATCCCCCTCTGTAAAACACATCACGAATTTGCACATAACGGAGCTATCGAGGATGAAAAGAAAAATCCAAAAAAATGGAGAATTAACATCTCAACAAAACCCATAAACAAAGTCGATATACTTTTTCGCAAACACAAACGTAAAGCGCTATTATGAAGCGCCATCGTGAACAACAATCAACCTCGAAAAAATGTGTTGTCAGCCCTCCAACAACACATTTTACAGGTTTATCACCCAATCAACACTTTCGCCCAGACACACAAAGACATAACATAAACAAACCTAATTAAAGGCCACACAAGAGCCATAAAAAGTCATGCATTTTCTTCGTCTTTGCCAAACCTGTGAATACGAGCCTCGCCTACTCGAGCACTGGCTTTGCACAATGCAAAAACACCGCCGCCCAATGGAAATCATCCTGCGTGAAAAAGACAAGAAAATCCAAATCCTCACCTCCCACAAGCTCTCCCCACACCTCACCGGCAGCAGCTCTACCCCACACAAAAAACCACTCCTGAAAAGCACCCCACTCCGCAGACACCAGAGCTTTTTCGTCCACCAAAAAAAGGGCCCCCTCCTCCCAATCAAACGTGCCGCACAGTTTGAAGATCGCACCAACAAAACCCGCATCTACCCAACAGACACCCTCATCAAACTCATGGCAAAAACTCCAAACTCCTTCATCCGCTTCCACTTCCACCCCATCCCAGAACGCATACGCCGCCGCACCTTAAAAAGCGCAAAACGCCACCACTTCCAAGCCGAGCGCCGCCTCGACCAATGGGAATCAAAAACCTGGTTCCGCCCCTGGATCTTCCATCCCTTTCGTCGCCTCCTCTCACCCCTCCTCCGCAAAACCATCACCCGCCTCTCCTTCCGCCCACGTGAAATCCAAGAACAAACACAATCCATCCATGAACGCGAAGACCCTCGCACCGCCGTCCTGGACAAACTCGCACGCCCGCTCTTCCAGGTCAAAATTGAACTCTCCCACCCCTTCAAAGAATTCATACACGGCTTCACACTCCCCTACCTCGGGGAACTCACAATCCGCAAAAAACCATCCCGCCTCATCCTCAGCGCCGAAGAACTCGCCTCAATCGCCTCCCTCCCAAACCCAAAAGAAACAGCCCCCTACCTCCACACAGAATCCACCGCCTACTTCCCCCCACCCTCAGAAAATCCCCTCGCTATCCCAGAAAAAGATCGCCGCCGCCACCTCTACCTCCTGGGCAAAACCGGCATGGGAAAATCCACCTGCATCCTCCACCTCTTCAAACAAGACCTGCAGGCAAACCACTCCATCGTCCTCATTGACCCCCACGGCGACCTAGCAGAAGACGCTCTGAAACTAATCCCAGAAAACCTCCACAAAAAAACCATCCTCATAGACCCCAGCACCCATAACCACCCCCTAGCCCTCAACCCAATCCAACTCCTCCCAAATGAAAGCCCATCCCTCAAAGCCTCCGCCCTAATTGAAATGTTCGAAGCCCTATCAAAAGGCAGCTGGGGCCCACGCCTGGAACACATCCTCAGAAACACCCTCCTCACTCTGATCCTCACCCCAAACACCACCCTCCTGGACCTCCCCAGACTCCTCACAAACCCGATGTACTGCAAAAAACTCCTCCACCAAGTCAAAGACCACGAACTCCTTCGTTTCTGGCACGACGAATTCCTCCCCCAAGAATCCCGCACCCGCCAGGAACAAATCGCACCAATTCTCAACAAAATCGGCCCCCTCCTCACCACCCCCTTACTACGAAACATCTTCGGCCAACCCAGAAGTAAATTCAGCTTCCACCGCGCCTTCACAGAAAAACAAATCGTCCTAATCTCACTCTCCAAAGGACAAATCGGACAGGACGCCTGCAGCATGCTGGGAATGATTTTCACCTCCATGATCCAATCCACACTCTTACAACGCGCCACAATCCCTAAAAAAGACCGTCACACCATCTCCTTCTTCATCGACGAATTCCAAAACTTCAGCACCCCAACCCTGCTCTCAATGCTCGCAGAATCCAGAAAATACGGCCTAGCCCTAACCATCGCAAACCAATACCTCACCCAACTCAAACCCGAAATCTGTGACGCCGTACTAGGAAACGTCGGATCCCTCCTCACTTTCCGACTCAGCCACCAGGACGCAGAAAAAATCGCCCCATCCCTAGCCCTAACAGAAGAAGACCTCACAAATCTCGCACCTTTCCAAATCTACGCAAAACTACTAAAAAACTCTCAACCCCTCCCACTATTCAGACACACACTCGGCATTGAAACCTCATCCCTTCCCAAGCCTCCCAACAAAACTCCTTTTCTTCTCCCTTTCACACGCCCACGCCTCCTTGTTGAAGAAAAAATCAGAACCAGGTATAATAGTAGTAAGTTAAATCGCGCCAAATGAAACGATTTATTGCCACGCTTCTACTCATGTTCTCTCTCGTGTCCTTGAGTACCCCCCTGGCTTTTGCCGCTGACGAGGGCGCAATCAAAGATTCATCCAATTTTGACGTATTCGACATCTTCAGCACCTCAGACGAAGAAGAAACTGACGCAGACACAGTAACAAAAGAAGCCACTACAAAAGGGACCTCCCCAGCCGGCCTAATAATTCTCAAAGCAATTAACATCTTGAGCCTCCTTGTTGGAACCTTTGCCTTTGTGATGATCATCATCGGCGGCTTCATGTTCTCAACCGCCGGCGGCGAACAAAACAAAATCGAAAAAGGCAAATCCATCCTCGAACAAGCCGTCCTCGGCCTAGTAATAGCATTTTTCTCCTACATGATCGTCGCCTTTATCCAATCATTCTTCTATTAATGCGAAAACTCGCCTTATTCACTCTCGTCTCTTACCTCGCGCTCACACTCACAGCCTTCAGCCCATTGGCTCTTGCAGATGAGGAAACTGAAATTGACAAATATGATGTTCAAGTATGTTCTTTCAGCCAAGAAATAGACGAAACAGAACAAATTGAACAAACCAAAAAAGATGCAGAAAGTGGTGACTACAAAGGAACATGCGGCGAAACACCAAATATCGCAACTGGATCCCTCGAAAAAGGAGATTGTACCGCAGAAGGAAAAGTAATCACTGAAATCTCAGAAGTAATTGGATCAGACACATCAACAGGAGAAGGAGATGAAGAAAGCAAAATAGTAACAGTCTATAAGGGAGTTTGTTGTTTTGTCGTCAAACGTGATGATAACGGAAAAGTAACCGGCTGTAAGGAAGAACGAACTGTATACGCAACAACATACACAGGATGTACAGAACTCCCAGCCTCATACTGCTCCAAAGTCCAATGGATCATCAGCACATCCGGCGCCGGAATCATCAAAGTATACGTAAAACAACTTTACCGCTGGGCAGCCATGACAGTCGGCTTCATTGCAGTAGTCACAATCGTAGTAAGCGGAATCCAAATCTCAGTTTCCGGAGTCAGCGGCGACATCTCCTCCGCAAAAAGCAGAATCCTGAAAGCAATCTCCGGTCTCGTTCTCCTTTTCCTTTCCGGAATCATTCTCTACACAATTAATCCTACCTTCTTTTCATGAAGAAACTCCTCGCAATTATCATCCTTTCCATCACCCTAGTCCCCCTTCTAGCCATACCAGCCTACGCCGGAGACGATGATGCAGCAACAGAAGGAACAGAAGAAACTACTGAAGAACCGGTATACAGCATCCCAAAACCAGACTACCTCCCCGGAATCCAATCCGGACTCGACCCAGGCAGTGAGACCCAAGATTACTTCCTCAGCGACACTATTCCAAAAGCAATCAACATTGCCACTGGACTCCTTGGAATCGCAGCCTTCCTGGGAATAATCTTCTCAGCAATCACAATGCTCACCGCCTACGGTAACGAAGACAAACTCAACAAAGGAAAAACCACTCTCCGCTACTCCATAATGGGCTTTGTGATAATCATCTTCGCATACGCAATCATCTCAATCGTAGTTTCAGTCGCCCTCCCAAAAGAAGATATTGACGAATCATCCTTCCTAATCCCCAGAGCCTACGCAGAAACAACAGATTACGAAAAAACCGTGGACATCCTTTTCCCAAGCCAAACAGAAATGATTGAAGACCAAGACGAACAAAACCGCGTCGCCCTACCATCTGGAGATCTCGTCACAGAAATCGTGCCAGCCATCGTTACAAACGTCCTCTACATGGTTGGTTTCCTCATTTTCATTGCCTTCATGTACGGAGGCACCCTCATGGTAATTGGCCGCGGCAACGACGAAATGACCACCAAATCCAAAACCATCATCATCTGGTCAGGAATTGCACTTATTCTGGTTGCAACCGGATACGCAATTATCTACGGAATCGCAACACTCAATCTAACAGAAGACCCCACAGACGAATCAGATGACATTTATACAGAAACAGTCGTGGAATAGGCCGCGCCGCAGGCGCACAGGCCCCTAACAAAAAAGATATGCTCAAAAAAATCCTCATCACTATCATATTCACCACCTTGTTCTGGACTCTCACTGCAGACGTTCTAGCCCTTGAACTCGACCCTGACCTCAAACCAGAAAACCTCCCTAGTGTAGAGATCATGGAAGCAACAGATGAAGCCAACCCAGAAACCGCTGCGACACAAACCCTCATTCTCTACGTCGGCGGCCTCGTCAGCAAAGTACTCCTTTTTGCCGGTAGCGTCTCCATCATCTTCCTGATTTATTCCGGCGCAAATTACATCCTCGCCTTCGGTAAAGATGAACGCGTAGAAAACGCCAAACGCGGAGTCACGTGGTCAATCGGCGGACTCATCATAATTCTTCTTTCTTACGCAATTGTCCGCGGAATTATTACCATCATCACCCAGGTAGACTCCGACGCCGTTTCCCTGTATACTCCCGGCATAATCTCCTAAACCAAAACATGACAAAACGACTACTTCTTTTTTCACTTATTTTAATCACACTTTCTGCAGCGATTTTCAGCGCCTGCAGCTCAAACACATTCCGCGCAGAACAGGCCGGAAAGGCCATGGCTGAAGTAAATTGTCTGATCTTCACAAGCACAGATCTCCTTGCTTATGACGAGGAAGCAGTAGATGAAATCCTCCAAAAATACGGCTTTGAAAACGAAACAGAAATAGAAGAATATATGGTCTCAATCAAAGGCACAACAGAACTGAACGAAGTGGCCGTAAACGTCCGCTCCCACCTCCAAGAAACCTGCGGCACAGAACTCGAAGCCATCGGCCTGAGCCCAGAAGATATATATGAGTCAATAGTTTTGGAATAAAGTCAAAAAAATCCCCGGGGATTTTTTACTCCCTCCCCGGAAACAGCGGTTCACCCATCACAACTTCATCTCCTCCAACCTGCTCAAGGATCTTTTCAGCTGTCTCAGGAATAATCGGCTTTAACATATCTCCAACCGCCCGGCAGTACCGCACCAAATTCCCCATCACAAGCGCCAGCTCATCAGACTCCCCCTTCGCAAGCTCCCAAGGCTTTTTCTCATCAACATATCCATTCGCATGCCGCGCCAAGCCAATCATCGCCTCAACCGCGCCTTTAATATCAAAACTCTCCATCTTCTCCCCATAAACTTTCCAAGCCTCATCAATCCGCCCTCGCATCTCTTCATCACCTTCCGGCACCTTCCCATCAAAATACTTCTGCGTCATCGCAACAACACGTCTCACCAAGTTTCCAATTGTATTCTGCAGCTCATCTTTATAAACCACCACAAACCTCTCGCGACTAAAATCCCCATCATCATCACTCGGAATCTCACGCAACAAATAATACCGAACCGGATCCATCCCCCATTCTTCAAGCAACTCCTTAGGCGCAACAACATTCCCCAAACTCTTACTCATCTTCTGCCCTTCACTGGTAATAAATCCGTGAATCCAAACAGCCTTCGGCGTAGGCAAGCCAGCCGCCTTCAACATCCCAATCCAAATCCCACAATGAAATCGCATAATATCCTTCCCAATCAAATGCACATCCGCCGGCCACAACTTCCCAAACAACTCGCTTTCCTCCTCATAACCAATCGCAGTAATATAATTCGACAAGGCATCACACCACACGTACATCACCTGATCTTCGTGACCCGGCACTTCAACTCCCCAATTTAAACTCTTCTTAGGACGAGAAAAACTCACATCCTGAAGCCCATCCCTCAACATAGACAAAAATTCATTCCTCCGCGACTCCGGCCTAATCTCCAGCTCCCCACTCTCCACCATCTTCAAAATCTCATCTGAATAATCCGAAAGCTTGAAAAAGATATTCTTCTCCTTCAAAACCTCCGGCGCTTTTTTGTGATTTGGGCACTGCCCATCCACCAAATCCTTATCCAGCACAAATGCTTCACAACCCGAACAATACATCCCCTCATACTCTTTTTCATAAAACTTCCCAGCCTCATCAATTGCCTTCCAAATCTTCTGCGACCCCCGGTGATGCATCTCCGACGACGTCCGCACAAAGCCATCATTCTCAACACCCAACTCCTTCAATAACTCCTCAAACTTCTTCGCATTCTCATCCGCCAATTCCTGCGGACTAATCCCCTGATCCGTCGCAGTCCTCTGAATTTTCGTCCCATGCTCATCCGTCCCAGTCAAAAAATACACATCTTTCTCCAAAAGCTTCATATATCGCGCAATCGCATCCGCCTGCAAAAACTCCAGCGCATGCCCAATATGCGGCGGCGCATTCACATAGGCAATCGCAGTCGTAATGTAATATTTATCAGCCATTTTTTGTCGATTAATTAACAAGCCAAACACTAACAGGAAAAACTGCCAAACTCAACCTGGGAAATCCTCCCTAGGGAGAAAAATCCCCGGGGATTTTCTTGGAGCTACAACAAAATCATGTCCTAATCACTTATTAAAATACGACGACAAATCAAAATCACCAATCGACACACCCCTCACAGCTTCAAAAGGCCAACCCGTACTCTCCTTCGCCGCCTCCTCAGCAACAGTCGCAGCATCATTATCCGTGTGATAAAGCACAAAATCAAAAACCGGCAGATTCTCTCCTTCCCGCACCAGCGTCTCCAAACTCTGCTCCGTACTACCAAAATCCATCGCCCCAACAGCCGCCAAACTCACATATTCACAAACCACTCCTTCATCTGACACCAATTTAAAGTAAATAATATCATCCCCACTCTCCTGAACCACATTCGTCAAAACCAAGTAGTTGTATTCATGCCCCGCAAGAAAAGAAGAAATTGCATAGCGCTCATTGTAAATATATTTCCCTCCAGCCTCATAATAATACTTGGCATACGCATAATCAGACGTCACGGCATCAGTGATCCCAGGCCCAAAAGACGTCGTGCCAGCCCCATTCAGAGAAATGTACTCAGAAACCGCTTCCGTACTCTCACCACTTACCCCCAAAATCTTCCACCTCAAAACATCCTTCTGTGGAGGGTCCGTAACAGCCCCATCCTCGTCCCCAACATAAAACTCCACATACCAATCATCAATATCTTCAACCGCCCCAGTCTCATCCGTCTGCGCAAAAAGCGCAATCTGCAAGGATTCATTCTCCTCCAAAGTCATCCACTCATCATCCCCAACACAAGGCATTGAACTTCCCCGCGCCCCCATGTCTAAGGACGCCAGCGCAGCATTCGCAAAAGTATAATCCTCAAACGCAGGCTCATAACCTGGTAAATTCTCGGCAACCGCATGCAAGCCCAACTCAGTTACCCCTTCCGCTGCATACTCCGACTGCACCCCACTCACAATTGTCCGCACCGTCCCCACATCCTTAATCACCAAAAAACTCACACCAATCGCTGCCAAAATAAGCAGCGTCATCATAAAAAACGACAGAAGCACCGCACTCGCCCTCCTCTTACCTCCTAAGAAAATACTTAGACAGTGAGACCGTAGACTCGAGAATAAATTGGTAGGGATCATGCATCCCTGCCAATTTATATCTAGGTCGAACTGTTTAAGTGTTTTCTTAATCATTGGTAAAATCTACTGGTTATAGAAGTCTGCAACTCAAGCTCCACCTCATCCCGCACATGCCCCGGCGCAGAAAATGTCATAGCCACCTGAACAATCGGCTGAAACTGAAAATCATCCTCCGAGATATTCTCACTCTCATAAGGATCCACATGCGGAAAAATCTCAAAGCCAATAAAACTCGCCGCAATCCCATCCGCATGCAACTGAATCGGCTCTTCATCACCCACCTGCATTGTAAAAATCCCCTCTCCATCATCCCACTCAAAAGCCAATTGCGTCCCATCAACACCGATCAAATAAAGCGTATTCGTCACATTGGTATCATTCATGCTCAAAAATCCATAGTGACTATAAACCGCCTCATACAAAATATCTCCAGCCGAGGGATCTTCATCCGCATACCTCCCATAATCAATCATATTTTCCCGCAGCGCCTCAGTGACCAAATCAAAAGTACTCTCCGCCTCCAAAGTCAGACTCCGCACCACAGCTGCCTCCTGTTGCGCCCTGTGAAAAGTCAAATAAGTCGCCATCGCAAATCCAATAAAAATCGTAAAAACCGTTATCGCAATTATCATTTCAATCAGAGTGAAGGCTTCCACCGCTTCCTCCTTGGAAGACTTGCTTAGAAAACGACGCCGTAACTTACAGGATAAATTTGTAGGGATCATGCATCCCTGCAAATTTATACCCAGGCGGAGTTTTCTAAATAAGTCTTCCATCATTGCCAATCAGTTAAATGAGTAGAAAGCTCGACAGATCGATCAACGCCCTTCTCATCCCAAGTCACCACCGCAGTCACCTCAACAGCTCCTTCCTCAACATAATCAACTAAAATCTCTCTCTCAAACACAAAGGTATCTTCCTCATCATAAACATAAACTTCTCCATCACCACCAAAACACCAATGATGAGCACAACCCGACTGCGTCAGATACAAAGTCTCAGACTCCCCATCCCCTAAATCAAAATCTCCACCCCATTCACCAGAACCTCCATCCCAAGAATAATTCTGCAGCCAATTCGAATCCCGCACATGCCGCATCACCTCAACCCCTTCCTGCGCCAATGCCGTCGCCTGCAAAATATGCGCATTCCTCTGATTAGACAGCATCGTACTCAAAATCAAACCTGTCACAGCAGTCAGCACCACGGTTATCAGCGTGATCCCAATCAGCGTCTCAATTAATGTAAAAGCCTTATTCTTCATTACTTAATGCGACTTTATTAGTTGTAGAATTAATAGTAAGTACGATTTCCGAATCCTCCAAACTTGGATGCACAAAAGTAATTTCTGCATCCCCATCATTAGCACCACTATTAAATTCAACATCCCCCTCAGGCGGTATGTACATCACATAAACATCATCTAAACTATCACTACCAACCATAATCTCAGAAACCTTCGCCTCCCCAGTCAAAATCCCATAATTTTCCAACATCACATCCGTCGAATCACAGCCTTCATCCGTCACCATCTGAAACCCACCATCAACTTCAAAATAAGCACCTTCACAAAGTAGTTCATCCTCACCAACTTTCCCAGCCGCAACCTCAGCCTGCGTCTGCTGTAAAAGAGCCAGTGCCTGATCAGCCAGCGTAGAAAGCTCCTGCCTTTGCTTCGCACCAGTAAAATCCATCACCAAAAAGCCCGTCAGCACACCAATGATTGTAATCACAATCAAAAGTTCAATCAGAGTAAAAGCCGGTTTTTCTTTTGGCGCTATCACGTAACAAGGGTTGAAAGAGAGAAAATCGGTCCAAGCAATGCGAGCGCCAAAACACCAACTGCCAATCCAACAATAACGATGACAATTGGCTCAAGAATCGTAGTGAAATTCTCAAGCGAATGCTCAACTTCGCGCTCATAATGCACAGCCAATTTTTCTGAAATCAAACCCAGTTGCCCCGTATTTTCCCCAACTGAAATCATAGACGTAACAGTTTCAGGAAAGAGAAATGGAGCCTGCACCAAATTCTCAGCAATCTTTTCACCACGCTCGACATTGCGCCTCAGCGTCACCAAAAAATCTTTATACAACCTGTTATTCATCGCCTCAGAAGAAATCCTAATTGCATCATGTATTGGCACACCAGCCTCAACCAAAAGAGCAAGCAACTGAACAAAACGCGCAACATTTAACTTCCGCACCACATCCTTAATCCAAATCGTATCCAGCAATTTCGTATCAATTTTTCGTCGTCCATTTTCCGTACTCGCATAAAAAGAGGCCAATAGTACAAAAACCACAGCAATCATTATCAAAAACCAACTAAATTTAATCATCAATCCACCAGCAATCATCACAAATTCCGTTATCCAAGGCATTTCAAAATTCGCCTGCGTGAAAAACTCCTGCAACTGCGGAATCACAATAGAAACTACAATAATCCCAGAAATCATCAGAGCAATCAGCACCGTAATCGGATAAATCAGCGCCCCCCGAACTTTTAAATAAAGTGCATGCGCCCGCTCCGTCTGCTCCGCAAGTTTAAAAAGCAAATGCCCAAGATTCCCAATAGCCTCACCACTCTTAATCACACCAATCTCCGCCTCCTTAAAAATATCCGGAAACTTAGTCATGGACTGACTCATCTTCTTCCCACGTTCAACATCATGCGCCATGGTATTAATCACCCTGGCAAATCGCAAATTCTCCGTCTTCTTAGACAAAATCTTCAGCGACCGCATAATCGGAATCCCAGCATCAAGCATCACCGCCAACAGATGGAAAAAATAAGATTTGTCGGAAATCTTCACCTTCTGCCTATCAACAAAAAAATCCCTCATCTTCACCATAAAAGGCTGCGACGACGAATCATACACACCATAAACAACCGAAGTTTCCTTCTCCGACTGTTTGGAAAGATCTTCCATGCACCCCAGTTATTGATAATAGGCCTCAATATTGAGGTTAAAGACGACATCCTCAGTGCTCGTCAATTGCACAGACAAGGAAGTTACACGCATTAGTCGATCCGCAGTCTCAAGCTTCTGCAAGAAATCAATCAAATCGTCATAATCCCCAGCCAAATTCGCCGTCACCGTCAAAGTATTCCCATACTCCTGACTCACAGAATCTGAAAAGTTCATGGCATTTAATTCAAAATCCAAATCCTCAGCCATCTCAGAAAGTTCCAAAATCAGTTCATCCTGCGAATAACCATTCGGCACCGCAGATAAAAGCGCCGTCTTTGTAGCTTCACTCTTTGCAACTTCTTCACTCAAAGTCTCTAAACTTTCATATTCAGACTGCAAACCCTGCAACTCATCCTCCACCGCATCCCTTTCAATTTGAAGCTCATCAATCGTACTGCGCATCGGTAATACAAAAATCAGCACACCCACTACCAGAAGTAGAAGCAAGAGAATGGAAACCAACTGTGTGAACTGACCTTTTTTCATCAGAGATTAGATTGAACTTGTAAACTAAAGCTAGTCACTTCCTGACCATCACTTGTGGAACCAAGCGTAACTGACGGAACAAAAACATCACCAAAATCATCAGACTCTTCCAATTCCACAATCACGTCCGCAACACTGCCATAACTATCTCCCAAACCACTCAATTGAACTGAACCATCTTCCCCAGCACTATAAGAACTAAAGAAAACAGTCACCGGCGTAAGATCCTGCAAACTCTTTACAACTTTTGACCAATAAACCATCCCAGCCTCAACCGCATCTTTAAGCTCCTGCGCAACAAAAAGTTCTTCAATTTGATCATCACGCATAGTCTCAATTGCAAGCTCAATTTCACCAATCTGCACCCCAGCCTCTTCAATATCACCCTTCAAACTATACTGTTGAAAAAGCAGAAAAAGCATGTACAAAATCCCAAGAACAAAGACAAACAAAACGATAGTCGGCAGCAGCCTTCCTTGCGGGGCTTGATAGGGCTTGTCCATTATGGCGTGAAAAGGTTATTCTTCAGGCATGAATTTTACAGTTATCAACGAAGCTTTTCAATGTCGAAACTGCACAGCTGAAGTTCCACCTCAAAGCGGAAGCTGCAGAAATCATTGTCCACAATGTCTACATTCTCTGCATGTAGATGCTATTTCTCCCGGTGATCGCGCTTCAAAATGCCACGGACTAATGAAACCAATCGGCATAACCCAATCTGGTAAAAAAGGATGGATTCTCTTGCACAAGTGCACAAAATGTGGCAAAACCATTCGCAATAAGATGGCAGATGATGATAATATGGAGCTCGCCGCAGAGCTGTCCAGAAATCCATTATGAAGCTCAACCTCCACCACAAAATCATTCCAAAAGAATCCACGGTTATCGTGGGCGTTTCTGGCGGCCGCGATTCACTGGCTCTTATTCACGCATTAATAACTCAACGAAAAGATCTGATCGTCATTCCCGCACACGTAAATCATGGCCTTCGCCTCACAGCAGACGACGATGCAGCTTTCACAGAAGGAATGATGCAAAGATGGGAACTCCCCTGCAAAATCTACAAACCCCGCGCACCAAAAAGCGGTAATACAGAAGCCTGGGGCCGTGAAAAACGTTACGAATATTTTGAAAAACTCCGCAAAAAACACAAAGCCTCTTTCATTCTCACAGCTCACCACCAAGACGACGACTTTGAATCCATGATGCTCCACTTCCTCCGAGGCACCCGCGTCAAAGGACTATCCGGAATGATTCTTCAAAGAGAAACCATCCTTCGCCCACTACTATTCACTTCACGTGAAGACATCAACGAATACGTAGAAAAACTGCAAATCCCATACGTAGACGACCCGACAAACAAGGATGAGAACTACGCCAGGAATTTCCTCCGACACAAAGTCATCCCCGTTTTAAAACACGTCTACCCAACCCTCCAATCTCGCTGGCAAGAACAAAAAGAATACTGGCTTGAACTCCAGGAAATGCTAGAAGTCTCCGCCGAATGCTTCTTAGATGAATTCCTCACAAAAGACGGCCTCAACCGCAATGCCTACAAAGAACTCCCCTTCCCAGTCCGCGCCACCGTCCTTGAAATCTGGTTCCGTGAAACAACAGAAAAAATGGTTCGCGACTCAGATACCATCCACCGCTGGGACAAGGCCATCCGCACTTTCCCAAGCCGCAAAAAAACTGAATGGGACGACGGCAAATTTTTGGTTATGACAAAAGAAACTGCAAAACTTAGTTAAGCCACCCCATTTTGTCAGGAATTTCCCAGGAGATTTTTAGCGTTAGGTTTTGAACAGGGAGTGCTTAAAAAATTCAGGATTTTGTCAGGACTTTTTAGATCAGAATATGTTAGCGTTAGTAAACGTTAACATTTCTAATGAAACCCTATAAAACAAAAGCAAAAAGCCTCACTGGAACAAAATTTCGGAAAGTTCACCAAAAAGCTTTTGGCCTGTACAAACAAATTAAGGCACATTCAAAACGGCGCACCTATGTAAGATCTGCTTATTTCAAGAAAGACAAAGTTTTTATAGATATATTCTGGCATCACCTTTTTGAAAAACCTAATTGGAAAGACAGAGTAAGAAGATTAAAATACTTTCCTGCAGCAATTGAAGTCATACGTCATAGCAGATTTGACCCCGCATCCGAGGAAAATCGTAACAAACGAAGTGAAATGCTCCACCGATTCGCAGGAATTACAAGTGATAATGAAATATTTTACGTGCAAATCAAAGAGGAAAAAAGTTCTGGCCAGAAATTTTTAATATCTGTATTTCCCAAATAAGGCAGAATACAAAAAAAGCCTTCCGCTAAGTGTGGGAGAGAAAGGATTCTCCAGCCACGGCCGAAAGCTTTTTCAACTACTATACTACATAAAACATTATCAAAAATCAAGCTCTTTCAATCAAAAACAGACACCAAATTAAAATAATTGCACTCCCCACCCCAACCCTCTAAAATAGCCACACACTAACCCAAACCCATGACCTTATTAAAAAGACTCGCTTTGCCAGTATCCACATGGCTTCTGAGCGCCCAAATAGCACTCGCCGAAGCAACATGCACACTAAACGGAGAAGAAGTCCCCTGCGACGAATTCAAAACATTAGTCGGCACTTATTTCGGTATCGGAATCGCAATTGCACTCGTTGTTGGAGCAATTGGACTCGCCGCAACAGTTTTCTGGATTCTAATGCTAGTCCACGCCTTATCCAACGACATCGAAGACAAAGCAATGTGGGCCATTTTGATAGTCTTCACTAATATCATCGGAGCAGTAATTTATTATTTTGTAGTCAAAAGAAACTTCAAGAAATAAACATTGTGCTTTATCAAAAAACAATGGCAGAATGATCTCCACTTTTTTTTCATATGCCAGAATATTTAATTCACATCTCCAGCAAATCAATAGCACCAAGAGACCTAAGAAAAGCAGTAGATACAGCTGCAGAAAAAACAGACGGCATAACCCTCAAACAAACTTGGTCACTAAACAGCCAATTAGCAACCGCAAAAACCCCACAAGCCCTAGACGCATTCCGCGATGCAATCCATGAAGCACTCAGCGAAGATCAAATCAATCCAGACAAAATCCAAATCCTTTCTTGCAAAAAAACATAACACATTGCACTCCCCACCCCAACCCTCTAAAATATCTCAGCAATAATCACGCTCTTTTATGGCAAAAGTAATTCGAAAAAAAGCTCCAAATACCATTATAACGGTCTTATTGATCGCAATCTTGATATCTTTCATTTATTCATTCTGGAATTCATCCGGTGAACCAGGCCCTGAACAAGTCGCCGTAAGTGAATTTATTGAAGATGTCGAACACGGAAGAGTAGCAGAAATCGAGGTTCAAGATACAAAAATTTCATACACCCTCACAGACGAAACTGAAAAATACAGCTACAAAGAATCCGGCCAAACCGTAAATGAAGTTCTTGAAAACGTCGACATCCACATAACAGAAGACCTTAATATAGAGATCATAGATACTTCCAGCTCAGACATTTGGTGGAGTCTCGCAATAGGCATCATTCCATTCGTCCTTATAATAGGTTTCCTCTGGTTCATGATGCGTGGCGCCGCAAGCAGCAACAACCAAGCACTTTCATTTGGGAAATCCAGTGCCCGCCTCCACGACAAAGAACAAGAAAAAACCACTTTCAAAGACGTCGCCGGCGTACAAGAAGCAAAAGACGAATTGGAAGAAGTTGTAGACTTTCTAAAACATCCCAGCAAATACACCGCAATGGGGGCAAAAATTCCAAAAGGCGTAATGCTTGTAGGCGCACCCGGAACTGGTAAAACACTCCTGGCCCGTGCAGTCGCCGGCGAAGCAAATGTACCATTCTTCAACATCAGCGGATCTGAATTTGTGGAAATGTTTGTGGGTGTTGGTGCAAGCCGCGTCCGCGACCTCTTCAAAAAAGCAAAACGCAACGCACCCTGCATAATCTTCATGGATGAAATTGATGCAGTAGGTCGCCAACGCGGCGCTGGAATGGGAGGCGGACACGATGAACGCGAACAAACTCTCAACCAAATCCTTACAGAAATGGACGGCTTTGAAACCAACACAAACGTCATTGTAATGGCAGCCACAAACCGCCCAGACGTCCTTGACCCAGCACTACTAAGACCTGGCCGCTTTGACCGCCGCATTGTTGTGGATAGTCCAAGTTTGGAAGCACGTGAAGAAATCCTTGAAGTCCACAGCAAAAACAAGCCACTGGCAAAAAAAATGGATCTAAAACAAATCGCCAGACAAACACCTGGTTTCTCCGGCGCAGACCTGGAAAACTTAATGAACGAAGCCGCAATCCTCGCTGCAAAAAACGGAAAAAAAGAAGTTTCCATGAAAGACATTGAAAATTCCGTTGAAAAAGTCCAACTCGGACCAGAACGCAAATCTCACATCCTTTCAAAAGAAGAAAAAGAAGTTACCGCATACCACGAAGCAGGTCACGCAATTGTCGGACACATACTCAAAGACTGTGATCCACTCCGCAAAATCACAATCATTTCCCGCGGCATGTCGCTCGGTTCAACATGGTTCGTCCCAGAAGAAGACAAACACCTCTACACACAACAAAAATTCGAACACGAAATGGCATCCCTCCTCGGAGGTTACGTCGCAGAAGAATTGACATTTGGCCAAGTCTCAACCGGCCCATCCAACGACCTTGAACGCGCAAGCAAAATGGCCCGCAAAATGGTCACTGAATTCGGAATGAGCAAACTCGGCCCAGTAGTAATTGGAGACAAACACGATGAAGTCTTCCTCGGCCGCGATTTCGGCCACGTCAAAAACTATTCAGAGGAACAAGCAGCACTCGTAGACGCAGAAGTAAAAAAATTCGTAGACAAAGCCCACAAACTCGCAGAATCAATCCTTACAAAACGTAAAGCCCTGCTCAAAAAAGTCGCGAAAGAACTAGTGAAGAAAGAAACCCTAAGCCGAGACCAATTCTTACTGCTCTGCAAAACAAAGAAAAAATTGAAGAAAAAAGGCAAGTAAGCTAAAGTTAAACCATGGCACAAGTTGGCATCGGACAGCTCCAGCACGCTAGTGCGCAGCGAAGCGCAGCACCCTCTAAAAAAAGAGGTGTATCTAAGAAGAAACAAAAGCACCCAGAACCCAAAGAAGGCCAACTGGCAGTAGATATCATGCAAACCGACACTGAAATGATAATCGTCTGCCCCATCGCCGGCGTTGAAAAAGCAGACATCCGCGTCGCAATCCAAGATGACGTCCTCACAATCCGCGGCGAACGCAAAAAAATCGATGAACTCAAATCCAACAAACAACATCTCATCCACGAACTCTATTGGGGAACTTTCAGCCGCTCAATCGTACTTCCAGACCACATAGACCGGAAAGGCATCACAGCCCGCGTCCACGAGCACATGCTTGTAATCACAATCCCCAAAACTGAAGACTTCAAAACCAGAATAATTCATATCAACGAATGAAAGCAGTGATCCTCACAGCCGGACTCGGCACCCGTTTTTTCCCTATTACTAAGGTTGTCCCCAAGGCACTCCTCCCCATAGGCAACAAACCGGTAGCCCAATACATTGTGGAAGAAGCAGTAGCCTCCGGAATCGACGAAATCATCTTCGTAACAAGCCCAGAACAAGGCGTAATCCAAAAATATTTCACTGAAGACCCAGCCTTAGAACGTGAACTCCGTGAACGCAACAAAGAAGATCTAATCGAGAAAATCCACAAAATTACCTCCCTAGCAAAATTCACCTTCATCACCCAAGAAAAAGCCCTCGGAGACGGCCACGCAATCCTTCAGGCAAAAGAACTCCTAGCTGATGAACCTTTCGCTGTCCTCTTCGGCGACGACATCATCGACGCAGAAACCCCAGCTCTAAAACAACTCCTAACTCTCTTCGAGAAAACAAACGCCCCAGTCATCTGCGCAGAACGTGTAGCAAAAGAAAAAATCTCAGCTTACGGAGTCGTAGACCTAAAATCGAACACACAAGTCGCCAATCTAGTAGAAAAACCATCCCCAGAAGAAGCCCCTTCAGACCTCGCTATAATAGGAAAATACGTTTGCACACCTGAAGTTCTCACATACTTGGAAAAAAGCCAGGCCAGCCACACTGACGGAGAAATCCGCCTAATCGACGGCTTCCGCGCCATGCTAGAAGACGGAAAAGCCCTTCACGCCTTAGAAATCCAAGGCACCCGCTTCGACGTCGGCACCCCAGAAGGCCTTCTCAAGGCAAAAAACGCCCTAATCTCTCCACAATGAAAAAAATCACCCTCAGCCTCTCCCTTATTATTATACTCCTGTTAAATTCTTGCATTTTTTCGGACGAAGTCACAGTTGATCAAATCTCCGACACAGAACCCATACCAGACACCACCAATGAACTACTCTCCGGCAATTGGAAATTAATCACTGAAGGCGAGGAAAGTCTCACCTTCCACACAACAGTTGAAAACCCCTCAAGCGGAGAACTTCTCAGCACTTACTTAGTAATCCCAGAAATTAACACAAAAGACCCCATCCCCACCGTCTTTCTAATACCAGGCGGTTCAGACTACGGCACAAATGCATTCAATCAAGGCGATACAACAAGTGAGTTCCTAACAGAAAACAACATCGCATATGCTTACTTCGACCCAGACGGCCGCGGAGAAAGTGAAGGCGAAGAAGACGCAAACGGCCATATCCACCAAGACGGCCTCTTTGCAGCAACTCAAGCCGTCATAAAACACCTCGCCGTAGATGAAGACGAAATAGGCATCATCAGTTATTCATACGGAACCACCCTGGCTTCAGGCATGCTCAGCCGTTACGCAGATGAAAGTCCATATAAATGGTACATAGACTGGGAGGGACCTTCCAAACGCGAATACACAACTACAGGCTGCAACACAGAAAACGTAAAAGTTAAAGCCGTTGCTGTTTCATGTGAAGACGATGACTTCTGGTCTGAACGCGAATCCGCAACTTTTCTTTCAACAATCACAATTCCCTATTTAAGAGCACAAAAAGATAAAGACCACGTCCAAGAAAATAATAATCATGCCATCGACTCAATCAACGCAGCAACAGAAGGCCTTAGCCCTTGGACTCGCCTAAATGAAAAGGAAATCAACCAAACTTATACCTACGAAACCCAAATAATTTACCCTGTAAAAGTGGATGCTGTTGACTATGCCCTAGAGATGTTTGAACTCTTCTAGCACCGCACAATAATTCCTCCTGTTGCCAAGCCCTCGCTTCTTGAAGATTAAGTGCTTTTCTGCTATAATGTTCGGATACAAAAAATAAAAACACATGTCAGTACTTGAAGAACTTCTCCAGAAAGCAGATCAGCTAAAGCTCAATGGCCACCACGATGAAGCCATTGCACTTGCTAACAAAATGCTGCTCACAGACCTAGATTACGTAGAAGCCTACGAAGAACTAGGAGATAACTTCTTAAGTCTCCGTGAATTCGACAAAGCAAAAAAGGCCCTTAAACACGCAATCAAGCTAAATCCAAGAAGCCCAAACGCACTTTACCTTCTCGGCTTTCTTTATTCCTCTACAGGAGAGTTTGATCGCTCAGTTGAAACACTTGAAACCGCAAATCGCGTACAACCCCACCACCCAGAAATCCTCAGATGCCTGGGCTGGTCAATTTTCCACGGCGGTGAAAGAAAACGCGGACTTGTAATCCTGGAACGAGCACTGGCAATGGCAGCCCAAGACACACTAATAATGTGTGACCTTGCAGTTTGCTACCTGAACGACCGCCAATTCAAAAGAACAATTGAACTTTTAGAAACAGCACTCCGCCTTGAACCTGACAACGAAAAAGCAAAAGACTGCCTTGAAACCGCAAAATTCTTCAAACACGAGTTCGAAAAGCTCAAAGGCAAGAAATAAATTGACGACCCACATCCTATTCCATATAATAGGAGCTAGTTTAAGCAAATTTATGATAGTTCCTACTCTCATTATTCTGCTCTGCGCACCAGTGATTATTACCCGCTGGCATTTTTCATACGCGAGGCAAAAAGCTTAAACTGAAACGACAAGAAACTTAATACCTCGCCACAAAACGGGGATTTTAAAAAATGACAGAATTATCAACAGAACAATTGAGAGCACTAGCAGAAGAAAGCCTTGAGAATGCAGCTTTTCCCTCTCCATTCGAAGTAGCAAGACTTACACCAGAAGGTACTAATGAAACAACCTGGGGACCCCTTGTACATGAAGTCCATTTACAAAGACGCGCGACATTAGAAAGAGTTAGCACACAAGCCCTCATCTCCGCAGAAATTACCGCAATCAGGGATGAAGCACTTAGAGTTCTTGAAATACCCCTAATTTCTTTTAATCTCCCATCAATAAGATTAAGAGCTAACGATCTCACTAATAGACTCGCTGCAATACAAGCTTTATGGAGCAAAGAACAAAAAGGGCAATTTGAAGCAGAATTAGAAACCATGTTTTTAGAACTGGCACTAAGAATAGATGAGGTTGATGAGCAAACAGTAATCTTTGAACAAGAAAAAAGACAAGATAGCAACATACCCAAACCAAAACCTTCCAGAACATCAACAGGTAGAAGAAGACACCGCGGAACAAAAAAAAGGAGAAAAACCCGGTTTCGTTGACACCCCACCCCTTCCCCCGTATAATATTAGCAGCTCCTTCAAGTGATCGCATGGTACTTTAAGTGTCATGAGGAAAGTCCGAGCAACTAAGGCAGGAAAGTCGTTAACGGCGACCGGACTGCGACCTAAAAAACGCAATCTAGGGACAGTGCCACAGAGACGAGAATGCGTAGCGCAGCGAAGCATACCGAGCGCCTATCAGCGCGAGGTCAAGGCGCCGCAGGCGCGACCGCTAATGTGAAACGCCCCTTCTTCCCTTCTGGGATCGGGGTGCCCCGCTGTGAAGCGGATGGCATGGTAAACCCTTTCTGTTGCAAGGCGGGATGGAGGCACAGAACCGGCTAGCCTTAAGCCCTGTGTCGCCCGCTGCTCGAGCCTCTCAGCAATGATGGGCCTAGATAGATGATCACTAGTGCGCAGCGAAGCGGAGCACCGTTCCCCTGCGTTCAAACAGAACTCGGCTTATGAAGGAGCTACCTTTTTTGCTACAATACCCCCGATGAAAAAATCAGAAATAGCCTTCGACATCATCCGCGTACCCATGGACTTCTTCATGGTGATTCTCGGATTCATTGCAGGATACAAACTCCGCCTCCGTGGCGACTTCATCCCAGGTATTCACTTCGACCTAAATCCAGACCTACTGATGCCCACCGAAGAATTCCTGAGTTACAGCATTGTCTTCGCAGGCATGCTAGTAGTAGTCTTCGCAATTTTCGGCCTCTACAGCCTCAAAAACACTGAACGCACCCTTAACGAATTAAGAAAAGTCATAGCCTATTCAATAATTTGGGTACTTGTCGTACTCGCATACTTCTTTGTAATCCATGAAGTCTTTTTCTCAAGACTAGTACTTGGCTTCGGCGTCATCATCACAGTATTCCTCTTGATGGCGACTCGCATAATTCTCAACCAAATTGAATACTCCTTCCTACGCGCAGGTTACGGCCAAAGACGCGTCCTACTCATAGGTGCAAACAAAATCACAAAAAAACTAGCATTAGCCCTAACAAAAGACCCTCACTATAAAATCGTTGGATACATCGCAAAAGACAGCATCAAAATCTCAAAAGTCAAAAAACTCGGTCGCTTCAGAGACCTCCAAAAAATCGTCAAAAAATACAAAGTTGAAGAACTAATTCAAACCAGCCAAAACCTAACAGAATTCCAAGACCGCGAAATCCTAGCCTTCTGCCAAGAAAACCACCTGGAATACAGATTTGTCCCAGACATTCTTGAAGTCGAACGAAGCAATATCGAAATCCAACCCATGGCCGGTTTCCCACTGATCCACTTGAAACCAACACCACTGGACGGCTGGGGACGCATCTACAAAAGGATTTTCGATTTCCTCGCCAGCGGACTAGGCCTAATAATTCTCAGTCCCTTCCTGTTGTTAATAGCAATCTGCATCAAAATCGACTCACGCGGCCCAATCCTATTTTCACGCCTAGACGACGGCAGCCCAGCCACAAGAATCGGACAATTTGGCAAAAAATTCAAATTTTACAAGTTTCGCACAATGAAACACAAAAGCCATGATATGCGCTACAAAATGAAGAGCGACAGAAAAGGCCCTCTGGTCAAAATCAAAAACGACCCCCGCATCACACGTTTTGGTCGTCTCCTGAGAAAAACAAGCATGGATGAACTTCCGCAACTTTGGAACGTCTTTGTTGGAAACATGAGCTTGGTCGGCCCCCGCCCCCACCTGCCAGAAGAAGTGGAAAATTATGAAAAACACCAAAAATTCCTCTTAACAATAAAACCCGGCATCACAGGCCTCAGCCAAATTAGCGGCCGCAGCGACTTGAATTTTGAAGAAGAAGTCCGCCTAGACAGCTATTACATCAAATACTGGTCTCCATTTTTAGACC
The DNA here is from genome assembly GCA_964529435.1 of uncultured Candidatus Peribacteria bacterium. Lineage (GTDB taxonomy): Bacteria > Patescibacteriota > Gracilibacteria > UBA1369 > 2-02-FULL-48-14 > CAZGUT01. Next base: position 80,347 of record CAZGUT010000005.1, read on the forward strand.
TTAAAATCCTTATCAAAACCATTTTCGTTGTCTTAAAAGGCCACGCTGCAGACTAACCCCATACCCATGTTCAAATTTTTCGAAAATCGCATCATCATGAGCAAAGAAAAAAAAGAGATGAAAGAAGCCATAAACACGCTCGTAGAAGAAAGCACGCTCACAAAAAAATTCCTTATTTTTACTGCCGTTTCCACAATGATTGCCACACTCGGAATTGTCATGAATAACGTCACAATTTTGATCGGCGCGATGCTTATCGCGCCGCTCCTAATACCAGTAATCAGCCTTTCAATTGGCGTCGGATCCGGCAGCCTCAGCCTCATAACTCATTCTCTAAAAGCTTTAACTCTCGGCCTAGTCATCGCAGTTCTCTGCTCAATGCTAGTCTCCTGGATCTTCCTCTACGAAGCCCCAAACCAAGAACTTTTTGAAACTTTTTCAAACAGCTACACATACAGCCTCGTCGCATTCTTGGCCGGAATCGTTGGCGTATACAGCTGGCTCAAACCAAACTCCGGCCAAATCCTGCCAGGCGTCACCATCGCCGTCGCCCTCATCCCGCCAGTCGCATTTGCAGGAACCGTCGTCGTACACATGGATCAAACCATGCTAATCGACACCCTCCAACTCATTCTCATCAACCTCATTGGAATCTTCCTCGGCGGACTCTTCACTTTCCTCCTCTACGCCCTACTCAGCAAACGCCCAACACTTGAAGTCGACAAACAGGTTGATTCAGAAGTAGAAAAGACGACTAAGTAATGCTATGCTCCACCCATGCCGATCAAAAACCTTATTGTAAAAATCCTTGGGGACCCCCAAAAGAAAGATTTGAAGCGAATCGCAAAGCTCGTCATTGAAATCAACGAGATTGAAGAACGCTACCAAAAGGAACTTTCTGACGCAGACATCCCAGAAAAGAGGAAAGAATTTCAGAAACGACTAGAAAAAGGCGAAACATTAGAAGACCTTCTCCCAGAAACTTTTGCCTTGGTCAAAAATGCCTGCCGCCGCCTCATGGGCCGCACCTGGAAAGTACGTGACAATGACTACGCCTGGGACATGATCCCATATGACGTCCAATTAATCGGCGCCGTAATTCTTCACGAAGGGAAAATCGCAGAAATGAGAACCGGTGAAGGTAAAACACTAGCCTGCACCATGCCGGTCTATCTAAATTCTCTCACCGGAAAAGGAGCTCACATTGTCACCGTAAATGAGTATCTAGCCCAACGTGATGCAGAATGGATGGGCGGACTTTATCATTTCCTTGGCCTCACAGTTGGCGTTTCACTCCGCGGCCAATCACCAGAGGAAAAACGCGCCGCTTACGCCTCAGACGTCGTTTACGGAACCAACAATGAATTCGGCTTTGACTACCTCAGAGACAACATGGCACCAAGCCTGGAACACATGGCACAAGGAGAACTCCATTACGCCATAGTCGACGAAGTAGATTCCATCCTCGTTGATGAAGCCAGAACCCCACTCATAATTTCAGCCCCCGGAGACGAATCCACAGAAAAATACCTCCAATATTCACATCTTGTAACAAAACTGGAAGAAAACGTACATTACAACGTGGATGAAAAAATGCGTGTCGCAGCATTAACAGAGAAAGGTGTCACAAAAATGGAAGAGCTCCTTGGCGTAGACAATATTTACACTGAAAGAGGCTTTGAAGAAGTTCACCATATTGAACAAGCACTCCGCGCCAACGCAGTTTACAAAAAAGACATCGACTACGTCATCAAAGATGGCCAAGTCTTAATCGTAGATGAATTCACAGGCCGTCTCATGCCAGGCCGGCGCTTCGGCCAAGGCCTTCACCAAGCAGTCGAAGCAAAAGAAGGCGTAGAAATCAAACGCGAAAGCAAAACCCTAGCCACCATCACTTTCCAGAATTATTTCCGCATGTTCGGTAAACTAGCCGGAATGACAGGTACCGCCATCACAGAAGAAGAAGAATTCGCCGCAATTTACGGACTCAACGTCGTGGAAATTCCAACTCATATGCCTGTAGTCCGTGACGACAAAGCAGACGCCATCTACAAAAGTATAGAAGCCAAATTCAACGCAATCGCCAAAAAAACTGCAGAACTTCACGCAAAAGGCCAACCTGTCCTAATCGGAACTATCTCAGTAGAAAAATCCGAAACCCTCTCTACACTGCTTAAAAAAGAAGGCATCCCCCACAACGTACTCAACGCAAAACACCACGAACAAGAAGCTGAAATCGTAGCACAAGCTGGCCAACGCGGCTCAGTTACAATTGCAACCAACATGGCCGGCCGCGGAACAGATATCAAACTCGGCCCAGGAATAACAGATCTCGGCGGCCTTTACGTCATTGGCAGCGAACGCCACGAATCCCGCCGCATAGACAACCAGCTCCGCGGAAGATCCGGACGACAAGGAGACCCCGGCGCCAGCCAATTTTACGTTTCCATGGATGACGACCTCATGCGTATTTTCGGCGGAACACGCATGCAAATGATGATGGACAAACTCGGCCTCCCAGATGACCTCCCAATCGAGAACAAATTCATCAGTCGCTCAATTGAAAGCGCCCAAAAGAAAGTTGAAGGCCGCAACTTCGACATCAGAAAACACCTCGTAGAATACGACAGCGTACTGAACACCCACCGAGACATAATCTACAAACGCCGCCGCAAAATCATTGGTGAAGAAAGCCTCAAAAATGAAGCCTTACTCCTCATGGAACAGGAAGCCGAAGAAATCGTATTAAACCATCCCGGAAACGCAAAAGAAATATTTGAAACTGTCTCCGCAATCCATCGCGACTCTAAAACACCTCTCGCCCTAGAAACACTCGAAAAACTGGATCAGGAAGGAATGATGACAGCAATAAAAAAATACCTAGAGCAAGAATACGAGGAAAAAGAAAAATCCGTCCCAAACCCTAAACTTCTCCGTCAGGCAGAACGCTTCGTCATGCTTCGTATCATAGACACTCACTGGATGCGCCACCTGGACGAGCTCAAAGAACTCCGCAACGCAGTTTCCCTAAGCGGATACGGGCAGAAAAACCCATTAGTCGAATACCAAAACCAAGCCTTCACACTCTTTGAAGAGCTCACAGGCCGCATAGACCGCACAATTGTCACCTCACTCTTCCACGCAAAAATCAACCTGAAAACTTCACAAACACCCCCATCTCCAATCGCAGCAGCTGCCCAAAACATCAGCTACTCCAGCTCAGACGCAGCCCAAGCCCAACAACCCGCCACCTCATCCAACACCGGCAAAACCAAAATCGGCCGCAACGACCCCTGCCCCTGCGGCAGCGGAAAGAAGTACAAGAAATGCCACGGACAGAACTAAGACCAAACTATACCTCAGTTCAAAACCAAGAACAAAAAGATTCAACTTCCTCCCGTACCCTACCCCCCAAATGATCCTTCGCACATTTGAGATCATACTTTGATTGTATTTCCATCCAAAATGCCGGCGCATTCCCAAAAAACGCCGCAAAACGAAGTGCTGTCTCAGGGGTAATAGTCCTCTTCCCCCGAACAATTTCATTCACAAGACGCCTAGAAACTCCTGTCGCCCTAGCAAGTTCTGTTTGCGTCACTCCCATTAAATCCAAAAATTCTTTTTTAAGAATCTTCCCAGGAAGAATCGGCGGATACTTTCTAAATCTGGACATAAAAGGTAACTCTAATCGGTAAAATCCTAACAAAGGTCATAAATCGTAACACCCTCCGTTACACAAAATCAAGTCTTCTAACCTGTTAACCTCTTCCCCGGGGACACACTAACAGGTTAGAGAATGCCACTATTCTAATCCATTGTACAAAACTTACCAGCCTTCCCTGAACTACTATGAACAAAATCCTCCAGATTAATATCCATAATCTCTAGCTTCACCAACTCCCCCTTACTGTTGTAATCCAGAACAATATTCCCCTCAACTTCGCTATCAACACTTTTCCCACGCCGAAGCCTGATTTTCAAGATTTTCACTTCTGGATCATATTCTATTTTATGCATCATTTGAGATATTTAGAGATTTTAGAAGTTGTAACAACAGTGATAATGCGCAGAACATCAACGTCGTCCACATAGTATGTTATCAAAAGATGTCCATTATTTCTAATTTTCATCACAACACACTTTTCACCTTGTTTCTCCTTCTTATCTGGATTACAAATAGCTTCAATCACTTCAGATTTTTTTACTGCCCGTTCCTTCATTCTTTCTTCGGCATGACATGTAAATATTATTTTCATAAATCAACTTAAATTTGTCGTTTACCAAAACTAACAGAATCTGCATACAAAAGTCCTGAAATTTTCCTGAAACGTTTTCCACAAGACCTCTACCCTCTAATCCTTCTTCAGAAACACCTCCCTCGGCTTACTACCACGCGCTGGCCCAACAACACCGGCTTCTTCCAACATATCCACAATCCGCGCCGCCCGGCTATAACCAATCTTCAAATACCTCTGCAGTGAAGACGTTGAAGCCGCCTTCCGATTTTTCTTCAAACACTCAATCGCCACCGCCATCAAATCATCATCCGTCTGCGGATCGTCAATCACCTTCGGCACACCCCGCACATCAGCCTTCTTCGTCTCCTTAGACGTAATCTGGTCATCATAACTCACCTCATCATCCGTCAGCTTCAGCTTATTCGTAATCTTCTCAATCTCTTTCGGCGAAATATAAATCCCCTGAATCCTAACCGGTTTCGCCATCGTCCCAGACAGATAAAGCATATCACCAGCACCCAGCAAATCTTCCGCCCCCTGCATATCCAAAATCGTCCTTGAATCCACAGACGACGTCACCGTAAACGCAATCCTCGTCGGAATATTCGCCTTAATCAAACCTGTAATCACATCCACCGACGGCCTCTGCGTCGCAATAATCAAATGAATCCCCACAGCCCTCGCCATCTGCGCAATCCGGCAAATCGACGCCTCAACCTCCTTCTGCGCCTGCATCATCAAATCCGCCAACTCATCAATCACCACCACAATCCGCGGCATCTTATTTGAAGTCTTCTTGTCCGCATTATAATCTGAAATATTCCTATGCCCAGCCTCCGCACAAACCTTATATCGCCTATTCATCTCAGCCACCGCCCAACGCAGCGCCGTAGCCGCCTTTTCCGGATCTTTAATCACCGGCGTCAACAGATGCGGAAGCCCATTATAAGACGACAACTCAACCTGTTTCGGATCAATCAAAATCAACTTCATATCGCTCGGCGAATTGTTGTAAAGCAAGGAAACCAAGAAACTATTCAAGCCCACGCTCTTACCTGCCCCAGTCGCACCAGAAATCAGCAAATGTGGCATCTTCTCCAGATCAGCAACAATCGAATTCCCAGAAACATCCCGCCCCAGTGCAATCTTCAACTTCGCACCCATTTTCTTATAAGCCTCCGTCTCCATCATTTCACGCATGTAAACAGTAGCCCGTGAAATATTCGGAATTTCAATCCCCACAAGCGACCTCCCAGGAATCGGCGCTTCAATACGAACAGCCGGCGCCGCAAGCGCCAAAGCCAAATCATTTTTCAAAGAAGTGATTTTTGAAAGCTTCACCCCAGCCGACGGCTTCAAGGTGTACTGCACAACAGTCGGCCCAACATGAACCTCATGCATAGTCACATTAATCCCAAACTGCTCCAACTTAGCCTGAATCAAATCCGCCTTCCTCTTCAATTCCTCCTGATCTAAAGCAAAACTCGCCTTCCCTTTTGCAAGCAAATCCAAACCAGGAAATTCCCATTTCCCATCCCCCTCAACTTTCTGATCCACCATAACAATTTCTCCTTCAGGCTCGGCTTTCTTAGCCTCTGCTTCCTTCTTAGCCTTTTCACTCTTCAATCGCTTCTCAACCTCTTCAGCAGAAACTTCTTTAATCGCCATCTCCGGTACATCCTCATCCTTAAAATAATCCGGCTTCACAATCTTCACACCACTTTTCTTTTTCTCACTTTCTATAATATTCACCTCCGGTGTGGCCACATCAATCACCTTTTTCACTACCTCCTTCGACGGCACAAAAAACCTCATAATTGCACCCAAACTAATCTGCAGTGTCAAAAGCACTCCAATCAAGAAAGTCGTCGCCAAAAGCACATAAGCTCCTACCCGCCCAAACGCAGACGTGAATAGGAAACTAGAAACGAATCCAATATAACCACCTGACTCACCCTTCTGCGCAACTTCCAAAATCTCACTTTCCGGAACAGACATATGCACAAAACCTAAAATCGCAACAGCAAGTAGCAGCAAGCCCGTCAACCGAGCAAGCCCCCAATTAATTTTCTTGGAAAAGAACACCGTCGCTCCCATAAAAACCAGTGCAAAAGGCACAACTCCCATCCCAACTCCAAAAACCGGCTGCAACACAGAAACCCAAACATCACCAACAGCACCAAGCTGCTGATTCAGTGAAAGCCAAGTCAACGCCGCAAGCGCCAAATACATCACCGCCCAAATCTCACGGGCAATATGACTCTCAATCTCAAAATTTATCGGTTTCTTCTTAGCTCTAGTCCGTCTCCGCCGCCGAGTCACCGGTTTCCGCCTTTTATAAGTCCTACGTCTTCTTGCAACCATAAGTAAAATTATTGCTTGAAAAGTCTACCAGACCGCCCCTAGAATGCCAATATGATCAAACGATTTCTACAACTCCTCATCCTCGCCCTCCTCACAGCCCAAATCGCAGTCTTTCTCGCAAGAACCCATTGGTTTTTAGAACTATTCACACATTACCCTCATTACTACGCCATCACAGCCACCCTCCTCATCCCCTTCCTCACCTGGAAACGAATGTGGAAGAGCACCATAATCATCGCCCTAATCCTATCAATCAACCTAGCAACAATATCCCCATACCTAGAATCCAAATCCCCAGACCTAACACAAACCCCAAACATCTCCATCCTCGCCAGCAATTTCCTCTATAAAAACACAGAATTCGGCGAATTCTCAGAACTAATCGACAAAGAAGACCCCGACATTTTCATCATCCACGAAGCCTCCACACTCTGGCAAAAAGACCCCAAATCCCAATACCAAGACTACCCATACCAGGAAGGCACAGAAGAGCGCGGCATCCACGGCATTTTCCTAGCCTCCAAAATCCCAGGCACCTATCGTGAAATCCCCCTCGGATCACACACCGGCCTTGAATTCCAACCTGAAACCTATGACTTCAAGATCTTAGCTGTCCACCCAGAAGCACCAATCACCGCCGCATACGCAGAAGAACGCAATGCCCAATTCGCAGACATAACAACTTACACCCAAAACTCCTCCACACCCGTCATCATAATAGGAGACTTCAACTGCACCCCATTCTCCCCCCACTTCCAAGATCTCCTCGCAACCACCCTCCTCCGTGACGCTCGCCTCGGTTTCGGCTTCATCCCAACCTGGCACGCCCACAACCCACTTTTCCGCATCCCAATAGACCACGCCCTCGTTTCACCTGAAATCGACGTCCTAGACTTCCGCACAACCCAAAAAATCACATCTGATCACTGGCCAATTCTTGCGAAGATCTCCCTCCCCTGATAACCTAGGCGCATGACAAACATCAAAACCCGCTTCGCACCATCCCCAACCGGTTATTTGCACGTCGGTGGCCTCCGCACCGCCCTTTACTCTTACCTGTTCGCCAAACAAAACAAGGGCACCTTCCTCCTCCGCATCGAGGACACAGACCAAAAACGCTTCGTAAAAGGAGCAGCAGAAAGCATGATGGATGTACTCAAATTCTTCGATTTAACCTGGGACGAAGGCCCATATTTCCAATCCGAACGCACAGAAATTTACCGAAAATACGCCCAACAACTCCTAGACGGTGGCAAAGCCTACAAGTGTTTCTGCACCCCAGAACGCCTGCAAGAAATGCGTGAAGACCAACAAGCCCGCAAATGTATGCCAAAATACGACCGCCACTGCCTTTCTCTTTCCAAAGAAGAAATCCAGAAAAAAATCGACAACAAGGAACCATACGTAATCCGCCAACTCATCCCAGATTCAGAACTAAACTTCCACGACCTCATACGCGGAGACATGCGCTTCCACGGCAAAGACACAGACGATCAAGTACTAATCAAATCGGACAATCACCCCACTTACCACTTAGCAAACGTTGTAGATGACCACGAAATGGGCATAACACACGTAATTCGCGGCGAAGAGTGGCTCCCTTCCACCCCAAAACACATCTGGCTTTACGAAGCTCTAGGATGGGAACCGCCACAATTCGCACACATCCCACTCCTGTTAAACCCAGACAAAACCAAACTTTCAAAGCGCCAAGGTGACGTCGCAGCAGAAGATTATATGAAGAAAGGCTACCTCAAAGAAGCCATGATCAATTTCATAGCTTTTCTTGGCTGGAATCCCGGCACCGAGGAAGAAATCTTCACCCTCGCAGAACTCACCAAACACTTCTCACTAGAACGCGTCCAAAAGGGAGGCGCCATCTTCAACGTCGAAAAACTGGACTGGTTCAACGGCCATTACATTCGTGAAAAATCCACCCTGGAATTAGCAAAAATGCTTCTTCCAAAACTTAAAAAACTCACCCAAATAACAGAAGAAGAATTGGAAGAAGGCACCAGCGAAGAAGCTAATCTCCTCCTCAAATACATGGACTGCATCCAAACCAGAATGAAAACTCTCAATGACGGCCCAGAAATGCTCCGCCCTTTCTTATTAAAAGACCTGGATTACGACACCGCACTCTTCGAACACAAAAAAATGAAAGTCGACAAATCCACAGCCATCCTCGCCCTAGAAAATTCACTCCCAGCACTCGAAGCCCTTGAAGATTACTCAGACGAAGAACCAATCAAAGCCGCCCTCTCAGAAGTAATCCAGAAACTCGGCGTAAAAAACGGCTGTGTCCTCTGGCCCCTCCGTGTAGCACTTACAAATGAACAGTACTCACCCGGCACCTTTGAACTAATTATGATTATGGGGAAAGAAATTACCCTGGCCCGCATCAAATCCGCCCTCAAGGCACTGACCTAAATAGTCCAATAAAACACCTCTGCTATTGACAAAATTGCAGGTTTGTGCTATCCTGATTTAAGGCATAAATTCAGACTTTATCTGAATTGCCCGGATTTTAACCCCAAAAACATGACGGGTACAGAAATTGAACCAGTAGCACCGGAGGAAGCAGTTGCTCCCCCACCAGTACCAGTGCCAGAAGCAGTTCCTGCTGCACCACCAGCACCACCAGCACCTGAATCAACTGATACAGCTGCCGGTCCATTAATGGGCGCAGCTCTTGAAGAGGCAGTTAAAGACGGTAGTGGAGAAACAGTAGCTAAGGATGCAGCTGAAATTTTAACTAATGCCCCTAGCTTTGATGTTCAAGGCATACTAACAGCAGCACTAGAAAAGAAAGCTAAAGACATAGCTGGTAAAAAAGCTACCCAAGCCATAGACGCTGTACTCTCTATTGGAGAAGCAGGCCTTGCCAAAGAAGCACTAAAACTTAGAAAAAAGGCACTCCAAAGTAGAGGCAGCCTCGCTGCATTAACAAAAAACTGGAACGCCCTTCCTTACGATAAACAAGAAGCAATCCTTCTCGGGATGGGAGGCCCTGGAGGTAGAAAAGCATGGCAAGAACTCTGCCATGCAAGTGGACTGATCGGTATGGGTGTAAAAGTTTCCCCAAAGCTAATGAAAGGCACTTTAAGAACGGTAATGCCCACCGAAATGCAAAGAAGCACTAATCTTTGGTCAGCAGCAGACATGCAAAAATTCGTTTCAATGGGCGTACTAGACTGTCCTGAAGAACTAGCACTAAGAGTAGATCAAGCTGAAGGCAATGCACTCAAAACATTCGCTACTGGATTGAGTTGGTTCGCAAAAACTCTTCCCCCAGGATTATCTTTCTTAGTAAGCCTTGCGGCTAGGAAAGAAGGGAAAGGCGCACAACAGGCTCTAAACATGACAAATGTTAGAAAGATGGTCAAAGGTGAAATGCCAACACCAGTAGAAGCTGCAGAAACACCTGACGAAGGCGTAGCAAGCACACGTGCAGAAACTCAAAAAACTGCCAACGTACCACCAAAAAAAGACCTCAAAGTTAGAATAGACAGCGAGAAGAAACCTCCTGAAGGGATGATCGGTAAAACCGCAAAAGAACCTACTCTTGGAGAAAAAGTAGCAGCAGCTGGCCCAGGAGCGGTAAAAACAGCAGAAAAAATGTTCAACCTTGTCAAAGACAACCAAATCCAAAGCCCTGAACAACCAGCAGATCCACCTTTTGGTTCAGACGGCGGAATAAATCCCGGACCACCAGAAGAACCAACTATTGGTTCAGATGGAGGAATAAATCCCGGACCACCAGAGACACCCCCAGGTGCAATACATTAAACAGAACTAATTTAAAGCCCCGCCTCACGGCGGGGCTTTTTTGTACAAGCATCCCTTGCTTTCCCCCACCACCAGGTGTAAAATCTAATCTGCTTTCAATAAACAAAATGAACTTCAAAGACCTCAAAATCATCATCAAGCAAATCAAACGGGAAATCACTTGCCCGCAATGCAAGAAAAAATACCTCGATGAAGAAATCGAAATCATCGGTAGCCCAGACGGCGAACAATGTTACTTCAGCGCCTTTTGCCCAAAATGCGAATCTGACTCAATCATCCACGTCACCCTAGAGCCACATCCATCAAAACTCCCACATCTCGGAGCAGCACCCCGCCTGGGACAAATCAGCCAAAATGAAGTTTTAGACATGCACAATTTCCTCAGGGAATTCGACGGCAACTTCGAAACCCTTTTCAAATAACAACCCCATCGCCATGAAAAAACTCCTCGCCACACTCACTCTCGGCCTTCTCCTAACCGCTTGCACAGCCACAGATTTAATGAATGACCTCCTCAACGCCAAACAGGAAGCCACTGAAGCTGTCGAAAATCTAACGAATGAAGCAATCGGAATAAAAGAAGGTGTCGGAGCAAAAATCGAACAAATCCAACAAGCCGCAGACTCCGTTTCTGACGCAGTCGATGCAATTAACCAAGCAAAAGAAGATGTTGGCACCGTCATGGGCACAGAAGAATAATCCATCACCCCCCTCCACATGAAAAAAATTGACGCTGAAGTTTTAGCTGCATTCACACAAGCTAAAGGCTCACCACCCTCTGCTTACATCTACACAATGAAGCGCCCACACTTCTTATCCATAATTTTGTCCGGAGGCCTCTTCTTTTGGCTACTTGTGAAACCACTAATGATGGGTGCCTACGCAGACGGATACTACTTCATACGAACAAGCTTTTGGACAACCTCAAAACTCATCCCTGAGAAAAACTTTTTCCTCTCCAAGTCCGACATCGAAAAAACCACCGTCTGGAAATTCGGCCCAGCCCGCTACTTCACAATCTTCATGAAAGACGGCAGCAAAATGAAATTCGTAGCCAACAGCCTCTACAGAAAACTCGAAAAACAAGGAGAAAACATTGACACCATCCTCACATCATTAGGAACTAAAACTTAACCCCACTTCAGAGCTTTAACTTCCGGCGGGTCATCACCAGTTGAACAAATATACTTATGATGCCTTGTGATCCGCCCTTTGAGCTCTTTCAAAAGCGCTTTCTTGCGCCTAGCAATCTTCTTGTTCTTCACAGAAGCCTGCTCAATCATATCAATCGCCAAATGATAACAACTCACCTTATTCAAAACCTTGATATCAAACGGCGTTGTCGTGGAACCTTCCTCATGATACCCATGAATGCTGAACCTCTTTGGATCGACAAGCGGAAAGAGAATGTGCTCAACATCATTAACATAACCATGATAATTTAGAACGACTGGCTTATTCTTCGTAAAATATTTAGCCATCTTCTTTTCATTAACACAGGCACAGTGCCGAGGGTAATAATCCCCCATACACAAAGACGTAAGCTCAGAAATATTCACATAACGAATCTTCATTTCAGGCACCAATTCCTTACACATCTGCACAGCAAAAATTGCTTCCTGAGTCATATAATCACCAGCCGACGCCAACACCACATCTGGATTTTTACTCGCGGCCTTACCACCAACCCATTCCCAAATCGCAATCCCATGCTTAGCCTGCTTCCGCGCCTCAGCCAAAGTCTGCCACTGCGGCAGCGGCCGCTTCCCAGCCACAATCACACAAATCTTATCTTTGGATTTCAACGTCTCTTCCAAAGCCGCAATCATCGCATTCGAATCAGCCGGATAATAAATCTGACAAAACTCTCCATGCTTCTGTAACACCCCACTTACAAAACTCGGATTCTGATGTGAGTAACCATTGTGATCCTGCCTCCATCCCACACTCGAATTTATATAAATCGCACTCGCAACCGGCTTCCGCCATTTCACACGGAACGCCTGCTTCAAAAATTTCGCGTACTGATCCACCATACTGGAAATAATCCCCGTAAACGCCTCATAACTCACAAAAATCCCATGCCGACCCGTCAACAAATACCCCATCAACCAAGCCTGCAATGTATGCTCTGAAAGCATCTCCATTACACGCCCATCCGGCGACATATGTTCATCAGCTTTACCAAGCGGCCACATAAACGCCCTCTTCGTGTAATCAAAAATCGCACTTAACTTATTCGACTCAACTTCATCCGGACAAAATACACGGAAATTATTCTTATTTTTTTTGTAAACATCCCGCATCATCTTCCCAGCATTCACCATACTACTCGCCTCTTTCCATCCCCGCTGCACAGCACCTTTCTTCTTCTTCAATTTCACCTCATATTTACTCAACTTCGGCAGCTTCATCTCTTTCAACATATTCCCACCAATCGCATGTTGATTCATACCAATCCGCAATTTACCTTTAGGAACATATTTCATTACAGCCTTCTTCGGCACACCATCTTTATCTATCAATTTCCTCACCTTATATTTCTTCAACCACTTCTCAATCGACTCAAGCGCCTCCGGATCCTTCTTTGGATGTCCAACCGGAATCCCATGTGAATGAAACGATCCCTCAATTGGATGCCCACGATAATCCTTAATACCTTTCCACCCCTTTGGAGACCTAAGCAAAATCACCGGCCATTTCGGTTTCAAAACTGCTTTCTTCCTCCCCCTCGCCTTCTTTTGCGTCACCCGAATCATCTTATAAGCCCGTTCCACCGCCTTCAACATCTTCCCATTTAAGTCACGACCAGAAACAATAATCGGCTCATAACCATAACCAATAAACAAGGATCTAAGCTCATAATCATCCATCCGTCCAAAAATCGTTGGATTAGAAATCTTATATCCATTTATATGGACAATCGGCAAGACCGCACCATCTGTTTTTGGATTAAAAAATTTATTACTATGCCAAGCCGTCGCAATAGGCCCAGTCTCAGATTCACCATCACCAACTGCAACCGCAGCAATCAAATCCGGATTATCCAGCACAGCACCATAAGCAGTCCCCAAACTATAACCAAGCTCACCACCCTCCAAAATCGATCCCGGCACAGTCGGCGTCACATGACTTGGAAAAGGCGTATGCGGCCAAGAAAAATCATGAATAATTTCTCCCATCCCTTTTGCACCAATTTTATATTTCGAATAAAACTCACCAAGCGCCCCCTCAGCATAAAGATTCGCAAGCGTAGCCGGCGCCCCATGCCCAGGCCCAGTAACCATCAGCACCTCCGCCTTATGCTTACACACCAAATAATTCAAATGCGCATAAATAAAATTCAGCCCCGGCACCGTACCCCAATGCCCCAAAATTCGCTCCTTGATATGCTCCGCCTTCAGCGGCTCCTCAAGCATATAATTGTCCTTCAAATAAAGCTGCGCTGCGCCCATATAATCGACAAAACGCAGATACTTTTTGAGCCATCTTTTGGCCCCAAGATTTGTAATTGGCATGGCGTGGTGGTGAAATTCCTACCACGATTATAACGCAAATTTATTTATTCCGCATCCTTCTATCTTCAATTTTTTTTCTCTCCACTGCATGCCTCGCAATCATTCTTTTATCTTCTTCCCACCTTTGATACTTCCACCACAATCTTTTAACCCAACTCGCACGTGCATATTTCCTTACAATTTCCTCCATTGTATCCGTAGTAAATCTCAAAGCATCATAAACAGAATCTAATTCAGAAGGATCAAAACTGTCGCAAGCAAGTAAAGTTGCATCCTCACCCCAAAAATTAGTACCCCTCAAACTTGCCGACCTCACTTCAACATAAACTTCATCTCCTCCGATAAAACTAAAAACCACCTCAACAAAAGGATTTGAAAAAGAGAATTTACCAAACTTGGCTACCTCAGGAAGCCAAGTTCTCCTCTCTTCACAACAATGCCCCAACCTAGGCTCAAATCGCCCATCTCCAATTCTTGCAATATAAGGTGCAAAATTCTGAATAGAAGCTCTGTGAAATCTAAGCTCATCCCCTCTAGATAAACCATCATTCAAAACTCTCTTTAAAACACCACAAGGCATAAGCATTTTCTCCACATCTCTCCGAGCAACTTCATCACCTTCCAATTTATCACTCATCAATCCGAGCAAACCCTCAACTCGTTCCCTCGCTGCCTTCACAAAACCAGACGGCAACTCAAGAGAAGCAAATTGAGAACCTGCCCCACTAGAAAGTGTCACTGTCATGAAATCTGGTGCTCCAAGCTCAATTACTTGATCTCTAACTAAACCCAAACTCCCCTCAACATATTCTTTCCTTAAACGACTAATACCCACATTCCATCTCCCCTCAGACACAGGCAAAACAAAACCTGTATTATCTGTCCTCCTATCAGACGACATAGCCCATTTAAAACGACCATAATGAGCATGCCGGTAAACAGCTGAAGCAGTCCTATCCACCCTACCCAAGAAATCACTACTGGTCCTAGCCACAGCACCAGTAGGCCTCTCTCTCCCCTCTCTCTGCCAATCAGGACTCCTAAAAGCCACAATTTCAGCACCATCACCCGAAACAACCTCCTCATCAGGACCAAGCAAGCGCGGCCTTCCTTCATCACTTGATTCTCCCTCCCTCTCCACAACAGGAAATTCAACCTCAATCACATTCTCATCACCATCATCCCTCTCAGACATAAATCAAAAGTTTAGAAATTAAGATCTCATCCTACACCAAAACTCGTTTTCGTCAATATTTCACAGAACTCACTTCAGTGTTATATTTCAAACACATAATTTCTCTCCATGCCCACCCTCATCCTCAACGCCGGTTCATCTTCATTGCGCTTCGCGCTGTTTGACGACAAACAAAATCAGCTCTACAAAGGACACATTGATGCCATCGGCCAACTACACTGCAAATTCCGCAGATACCTAGATAACGGAAAAGAAAAACGCCGCCTACTCCGAGCAAAAGATCACAACGCCGCAATTGCATACGCACTCAAAAGACTCCGAAAAGACAAAGTCATCACAGACCCAAAAGAAATTAAAAAGGTAGGTCACCGCGTAGTTCACGGCGGAGAACATTTCACCGAACCAACAAAACTCACAGCCCTCACAATCCGCAAACTAAGGAAACTAAACAAGCTCGCACCACTCCACAACCCAGCAAACCTAGAAGCAGTAAAAGCCAGCAAAAAACTCCTCAAAAAAGCCAAACACTACGCAATCTTCGACACAGCTTTCCATGCCACACTCCCACAAAAAGCCTTCCTTTACGGCCTCCCATACGAGCTCTACAAAAAAGAAGGAATCCGCCGCTATGGCTTCCACGGAACCAGCCACAAATACGTCGCAAAACAAGCACAAAAACTACTTAAAAAACCTTCCGCAAAAGTTATCACCTGCCACATGGGCAACGGCGTCAGCCTAGCCGCAATCAGTGGAAAAGTATGTCTGGACACATCCATGGGATTCACCCCACTTGAAGGCCCAATGATGGGCACCAGATCAGGTTCAATCGATCCAGCAATCATATTCCATCTCACACAAAAAAAATCCCCAGAAAAAATCCACCAAATGTTGGAAAAAGAATCCGGATTCAAAGGCTTATCACAAATCTCATCAGACATCCGCAAACTCTACGCACGCCCCAAATCCCCCGGCACCCTCCGCACTTTTGAAACCTTCAGTTATCAAATGGCCAAACTCATCACTAGTTACTTCACCCCACTCGGCCTGCCAGACGCAATCATCTTCACAGCCGGCATCGGCCAACACGCCTTCTACCTCCGCAAACAAATCTGCGACTACCTCAAACCTTTCGGCGTCGTCCTAGACCCACGCAAAAACCACACCAACGCCACCATCATCTCCACCCCCAAATCCAAAATCAAAGTTCTCGTCATCCCAACAAACGAAGAACTGCAGATGGCACGGGAAATTGCTTAACGCATCCCTCGAGGAAGAGGAATACTAAATCCACCCACACTACTAGGAGGAAGACAACTCAAAGATCTAGATCCCCTATCAACTTCTTCAAACATACTAGCAGCAGGAAATCCTCCACCTGCACGAGCCATTTTATGAGCAATAACACTTCCCTTCCTAGCAACAAGCAAAGATCTATTAGAGCCACCAAAAGAAACTTGCATATCTTCACCATAATCGGTTGATACAGGATCTACACCCACATTTCTCACATACATCACACCCCTGTGACTTAAACGCTGAGCCCATTCACGCATAATAGAGTCTCTCTCTTCAGGCTCCCGGGAATAATGAAAAGGCGCAATACGTTCCAACATAAAATCCGCCCTTTCCCCCACATCAGCTGGCTTTATATCCGTCAAAGAACCAACATGTTGTTTAGCAATAAAAGGCCCACCTCTATCAAAAATCTGAATACCAAGTTTTTGCTCTATTTCCATCAAAAGATCAAAAGTAAGATTATCCTCTAAATCTGCCAAATCCACACCAAGCTGAACCCCATCCCCACGAGAGCTTCCTAAAACCTCAGTACACCTACTAACAACCGCACTCGCAACATTATCATCTCTCCCCGCCGTAAACGCTCTGACAAAACGCAAACTGGGATTAACCGGCGTTAAACCAGCAACAGTAGTCACATCCGCACCAAAACGCTCATTCATTGTACAAGCAGTCACACCTGCACCTGGCCCAAATTCCCAATAGTTAAATCCCCTACCCAACATACGAGCAATCCTCAAAGACAGTGTATCGGGCATACGCGTATTAGATCCTCCAAAAGAAGGCGACTCATCCCCCTCCGCACAATGCGCAAAAGTATCATCAACAAACAGCCCCCTATCTCCATGC
Organism: uncultured Candidatus Peribacteria bacterium; assembly: GCA_964529435.1. Taxonomy (GTDB): domain Bacteria; phylum Patescibacteriota; class Gracilibacteria; order UBA1369; family 2-02-FULL-48-14; genus CAZGUT01. The sequence goes on from CAZGUT010000005.1 coordinate 97,596, forward strand.
ACAACAATCAAACCTTCCTCAACCGCCCTATCTATCCCTTCCCTGTAAGAATCTTTTTCCACGTTTAAAAAATTAACAATTTAAGTCGAATTATACACGAAAAACCACACTTGGCAAGATCATTGTAAAAACCACCTAAACCACCTTCCTCACAAGAAAAGTTCCGCGCACTGAATCCAAATCCCTAAGAAGCAATCCAAACCCTCGTTCCACATCTTCCCCACTCCCCTCTCCAGATGCTTCCATCGGCAAAACCATAACTTGACAATGCCTTCTTGAGACCTTTCCAGCAGCTTCAGGAAAACGAACTTGATAAACATTACCTGAGAAGACTACTTCCAGGCTCCCAACCGCAGTCCTTGCAACACCCAAAATTAACTGTTCAGGCCAACCACTACGAAAGTCTATTTCTGCACTCTGCCCTTCAAACCCCTCCAAAAGACTCTCAACTTGAATACCAGTCTCATCTAACACTGCTTTCAAAAACGGTATCGGTTCATCACCCTCCACCTGATTAAAGTAAAAAGTCAGCTCTTGTGGAACCTCCATTCCGGCCCACCTTTGATCAGACCGAATTAACTCTCCCTCTAATCCTGCAACCATAATCAAATATTAAAAATAGGATCAGTATCATACCCAAAACCCCTCAACCTGTCAACCACTTAAAACCCTAACTCATACAAGGCACTATCCGTCACCAACACAATGGTGTCCCTATCCTTATCCACATACATATCAACTAAATCACCCCTCAACCCATCCAGCACATACTGCTGGCTGTAAGTAATATCCTCAGTCCGTGAACTCTTATTATAAATCAACAGCCTATCCTTCGCCGCATCCAACAGATACAACTGATTCACCTCCAACTCCGTATACAGTGCCACAACACCCTCAATCGAATCCAACGGCGCATCCGTCACAGAGTACTCAATCTCATCCCCACTCAGCAACTTCGTAATCGTCCCCCCTTCATTCAACACCCAAATATTCCCATCAATCGCAAAAGAAATCCCATCACCCACATCAACACCTTCACTCAAATAAGCCGTCGCACTGCCATATGAAGACGTCCCACGCTGATATTTCCAAATCTGATTCTCTTCCGGATCCAAAACATAAATCTTGCTTGAATAACTCTTCACATCCACCCCACTGTGCCAATCGACATCAGAAGTATCCGCAAACTGACTATTTCCATCCGTATACTCCATCACATTCCCAGAAGCAGTCAGCATCACAATATTTTCCCTATCCTCAAAATAATCCGCCTCAACAACCCTCTCAGCCGAATCAATCACATCTGGACTCTGCGCTTCACCAAGTAAAATCTGATAAGCCTCAGTAGCCGTATAAACCACTATTCTATCCTGATACGGAACTACACCCTGAATAGTCGCACTACCCAAAAGCCCAGAGAAATCAACCGTCATTGTCAGCTCATCATCAATATGCACTACATTGTCCAAATAATCACGCTGCTGCTCAACCGCATCCAAAACCTGACTCGCACGACCACCCAAATACCCAGACTCAAGCACATCAACCGCCAAACCCTCCGCCTCCTGCAAAAGCAGCGACGCCTCAGCCTTATCAAAAGCACCACGCGTCTCCGCCTGAGTAATATTCTCTTCAGCCGCCCCAAGTTTCCCTTCCATCTCTTCAATCACCCGCTGCTGACTAGTAAACAACCTCAACCCCAGCACTCCACCACCAATCACCACTACAAGCACCATAATCGCCGTCAAAAGCTTTTTCTTCTCCCAATTTTTAATATCCTTCAACCAAGCCCACCGCTGTTCATGCCTCAACCAATCCCTCAAAATCAAAATCGACCTCCGCCATCTCTTCCCACTCGCCTCCTCTTCAACATCCTCAATTTCTTTTTTCTTTTCGACTTCACCATCCTCCTCTTCCGCCACCGCACCCGCAGCCTTCTCCAAAATCTCAAAACTCAAAAGTGCAATCTGATCCTCAAGATCATTCCCCAACAAATCCTCAAGCTCCTTAGCCGCTTCACCAAGCGACTGTTCAGAGAAAATCTTGGAAAGATCGTTCGGCGTCACATACTGAACAAGCTGCCCAGTAGTCAATATCACACTATCACTAACCTCAAGAACCCCACTCGCAATATTCTGAAAAAGATCATCTTTATTTTTTTCATCACAAAGCCCTTCTGTAATAGAACTCACATGCCTCTTCCTCACCAAATATCCATGCGCATCACCCCTCTGCGACAAAAAGAGCATATCCTTTTGAATCACTCCACCAACCACATGCATATTCGGCACAAATTTCACTCCAAGCTCCTTTTCTTTTTCACTAATCATCACATTCACTTCCCGAAGCGCATTCTCAAACCGATCATAAGGATCCCCAGAAAGATCATCCAAAAAATGATCCTGCAAAAGCTGGAAAGCTTCCTTCCCAATTTCCGCACCCGGAACCTGCGTACTCGAGATAGACAGCACCAAGAAAAGAGAAATCCTCTCCTTCCCGAGCCCGTCATCCCACTCCGTGTAATAGTGCTCTGCAAAGCCAACTGGCTTCCTGCCGAGCATCATGGACTGTTGTTGTAGTTGTAAATGCATAATCCAAAAGTCGTATTTCTCGCTTACTCTACTAAAGAAGTAGACATATTGACAAGTGAATAATTAAAGAAGAGACAGATCAAGAGTTTTTCAATTTTATATTGAACGATTCCGATTCTGACGAACCTTCAGATCAATCGAATGCGCAATCTCATGGTGGGCTTTGCAAAGTGGAGCAATAAAGTGCG
>CAZGUT010000006.1:0-66902 GCA_964529435.1 uncultured Candidatus Peribacteria bacterium
CGCACTTTATTGCTCCACTTTGCAAAGCCCACCATGAGATTGCGCATTCGATTGACCTGAAGGTGCGCCAAAGTCGGAATTGGTCTTCGTGAAAGGAAGGAACGGTTTGTATTTTTACTTGTAGCGTGTTAAAACTAAGCACGGTTTCTGGTCGTGTAAATTAAGTTAAATGATAGTTCTCACGATAATAGTCTTTGTCTTCATTTTTTCGCTTTTGATTTTGATTCATGAGTTTGGGCATTTTTATGCGGCGAAGAAGGCGGGGGTGAAGGTTGAAGAGTTTGGGATTGGGATGCCGCCGCGGGTTTGGGGAGTTAAGAAGGGGGAGACGCTGTATTCGATAAATTGGATTCCCTTTGGTGGCTTTGTGAGGATGCTTGGGGAGATGGATAGTGGTTTGAGGGCGAAGCTCAGTAAACGGAGTTTTGAGAGGCAGTCTATTAGGACGCAGCTTTGGATAGTGTGTGCAGGTGTGATTATGAATTTGTTGTTGGCTTTTGTGCTGCTGACTTTTGGCTTTGTGCTGGGGATTGAGCCGCTGATTGCGAGTGAGGAAGAGTTTTATGATGGAATACGTGAGGGGGTTGTAGAGGTTGAAGTTATTGATGTTGAAGAGGGGGAAGAGGCGTTTTATTTGCCGCGATTGGTTTATTTGGAGAGTGGAGATATTCTTGTGCGTGTGGATGAAATTGAAATTTTGAGTGAGGATGATTTGTATGCTGCGTTTGGCAGGAATGAATCAGTTGATTTGACTGTTTATCGGTCTGGGGAGGGTGAAGTTTTGATTGAGGATTTTGCTTTGTCGGTTCAACATCCGGTGGTGAGTTATGTTGAGGCGGAGTCCCCGGCTGATGAGTATGGGCTTTCTGTTGGAGATCAGATTTTGACCGTTGAAGGGCGAGATGTTTTTGCTGCAGCTACTATTACTGAGCTTACGCAGGAATTTGTTGGTGAGAGTGAGCTTGATTATGAGATTTTGCGTGATGGGGAGGTTTTGAGTTTGACTATTCCGCTGCGTGAATCTGATGGAAGGATTGGGGTTGGGGTTTCAGATATGCTTGCTGATTACGGGACGCTTTCTATGTATACAAGTTATGTGCCGCATGAGCTTTTGGGGGTTGAAAAGGTAAGTTATGGCTTTCTGTCGCCGGTTGTGGCTGTGCAGGAAATGGTTCGGCTTGGGAAGCTGACAGCTGTTATGTTTGTGGATGTGTTTGGTGGTTTTTTGACCGGGTCTGAGGTGCCGGCTGGTGTGGCTGGGCCGGTTGGGATTGCTCAGATGACTTTTGTGAATCTACAAAATGGCTTTGCTGCGATGCTTAGGTTTGTTGCGTTGCTTTCCTTGAGTTTGGGTGTGATAAATATACTGCCTATTCCGGCTCTTGATGGTGGGCGGGCTGTGTTTATTATTTATCATGCTGTGACTGGACGTAAGCCAAATCCGCGGATTGAGCAGTGGATTCATACGGCAGGATTTTTGCTTTTGCTTTTGTTCTTGGCTTATGTGACGTTTAATGATGTTTTGAGTTTCTTTTAACAGGTTTGGGAGGGTAAGGCTTGCAAAAAAAGCTTTTTTGTGGTATAATTCTTTGAATGGATTGAGTTTTATTATTTTTTACCCCCTCGTATGGATTCTGCAAACTTTCTTCTGAGATTGTCTCGTAAAGCAATATTTCTTGCCGGGATAGTCTTGCTGAGCATCTTGTTCTTTGTTAATTCTGCCAGTGCGGATTCAGTTACAGTGAATTGTTCTGGGACGGATGGTTCGGAGACCGCTGTTACTGAGGCGGAGCTGAATGCGGATGATGTGACTTTTTCAGATACTGGTGGTGATGGATATTGTATCTTGGATGCAGCGATTACTGCTGCGTCTGTGATTATTGAAACTGGAGTGACAATTACGCATACGGCTGAGGATTCAGATGGGATTAATATTTCAACAACTGGAAATTTCACACTACAAAGTGGGGCATTTATTAATGCGGATGCTAAAGGATGTGGGAATTCTGGTACTCATGATGGATATGGCCCAAACGGTTCTAATGTCTGTACTGGTCCTGGTAATACAGCTGGTTGGGGAGATGGTAATAATAGTAATGTTGGAGCTGGGGGTGGTGACCATGCGGGAACCGGTGGAACAGGTAGTTCTCTCAGTAGTGGTGGAGCAGCATATGGGTCTCCTACGGCACCTGTTTTGTTTGGCTCGTCTGGAGGTAATTCTACTTCTGCTACAGTTGCGGGTAGTGGTGGTGGATATGTAAGATTGAATATTTCTGGAGCTTTTACAGATAATGGGACAATAAGTGCAGATGGTGGAACTGGGGCTACAAATGGTGCTGCCCGATCTGCTGGAGGAGGATCTGGAGGATCTATTTACATTACTGTTACTGGAGCACTTTCTGGTTCTACGGGAACATTTTCTGCGGATGGTGGAGCTGGTGGTAATGGAAGTTCACAAGATGGTGGAGGAGGTGGAGGAGGACGTATTTCTTTAAGTTATGGGTCTAGTACTTTTGATGGTATGGGGAGTGAAGATTTTACTGTAACGGGTGGAACGGCTGATGGCTCTGCCGTTGCGGGCGGAGTAGGTACTGTGTATGTGAAAAATACTGGTGGCAATTCTGTTACCATTTATCATGGATTTACCTTTGATGATACAGATTACAGTGTGACTAACTGGACTATGGATGCCAGTGCAGATGCTATGAATTGTGAGGCTGGGACAGCAACTCCTTCAATTACAGCATCTGGGACTTTGGCGTTGGACGGGACGCTTTCATGTGATATTGCAACAATTACGTCATTTAATTTTTCAGCTGGAACTGCAATGACTGTTGGTAGTGGAACAGTTATGTCTATTGCAGGTAGAGGCGCAGATGTAGATTTCAATATCCCTGCATCAGATGATCAGACTTGGACAAACTTTACTTTTACCGGGGGAGCTGAAGGCTTATTTACAATAGATGATGCTATAGATATTGAGCTTGCTGGGACAACTGCAATTAACGCTAATGCGCAGTGGACTGCTTTGGTTGACCTTACTATTGGATCAAGTGCATCTATTAATGCAAATGCTAAAGGTTGTCAAAATCTTAATAATGATGACGGATTTGGTCCAAGTGGCTCAAATGTTTGTGCGGAAGGTACTGCAGGAACAGGATACGGAAAGGGTTGGAATATTACGAATCATGGATCTGAAGGTGCCGGACATGGTGGTGGAGGAGGAGCTGGATCGAGTCACGATCAGTTTGGAGCTACTTATGGGTCTCCAACAGCACCGGTTTTGTTCGGATCATCTGGGGGTACTTCTAGCAGTTTAGCTGGAGGTAATGGTGGAGGATACATAAGATTAAATATTACAGGTGCTTTTACAGATGATGGAGCTATAAGTGTAGATGGAGGAGCTGGAAGTGCAGGTACTGGTGGAGGTGGAGGAGGATCTGGAGGATCAATATATATTACAGTTGCTGGAGCACTTTCTGGTTCCACAGGAACATTCTCTGCAGATGGAGGGAATGGAGGTGATGGATCATCCGGTGATGGTGGTGGTGGAGGTGGAGGACGAATTTCACTTAGCTATGGCTCTTCTACCTTTGATTCTGGAGGAGATGGATTAGATTCCTCAAATTTTACGGTTACTGCTGGAACAGCCACTGGTTCTGCTGAGGCGGGTGCAATAGGTACTACATATGTGAAAGATACAGGAGCAAGTGCGGTAACCATTTACCATGGCTTTGATTTTGATGACACAGATTACAGTGTAACTAACTGGACAGTGGATCCTGGAGCAGACAGTATGTATTGTGTTACTGATGCTGCAACACCTTCAGTTACAGCAACCGGGACTTTGGCTTGGGATGGAACGCTTTCATGTGATCTGGCAACAATAACTTCATTCAATTTTTCAGCTGGGGCGGCAATGACTGTGGGCAGCGGAACAATTATGTCTGTTGCAGGTCGTAATGCGGATGTGGACTTTAATATTCCTGCTGGAGATGATCAGACATGGACAAACTTTACTTTTACTGGAGCTGCTGAAGGAGATTTTACAATAGATGATGCAATAGATATTGATCTTGCTGGTACAACTGCAATTAACGCTAATGCGCAGTGGACTGCTTTGGTTGACCTTACTATTGGATCAAGTGCATCTATTAATGCAAATGCTAAAGGTTGTCAAAATCTTAATAATGATGACGGATTTGGTCCAAGTGGCTCAAATGTTTGTGCGGAAGGTACTGCAGGAACAGGATACGGAAAGGGTTGGAATATTACGAATCATGGATCTGAAGGTGCCGGACATGGTGGTGGAGGAGGAGCTGGATCGAGTCACGATCAGTTTGGAGCTACTTATGGGTCTCCAACAGCACCGGTTTTGTTCGGATCATCTGGGGGTACTTCTAGCAGTTTAGCTGGAGGTAATGGTGGAGGATACATAAGATTAAATATTACAGGTGCTTTTACAGATGATGGAGCTATAAGTGCAGATGGAGGAGCTGGAAGTGCAGGTACTGGAGGAGGTGGAGGAGGATCTGGTGGATCTGTTTATATCACTGTTGCTGGAGCACTTTCTGGTGATACGGGGACATTCTCTGCAGATGGAGGGAATGGAGGTGATGGATCTTCTGGAGACGGTGGTGGAGGAGGAGGAGGACGTATTTCTTTGAATTATGGTTCTAGTACTTTTGATTCTGGAGGGGATGGATTAGATTCCTCAAATTTTACGGTTACTGCTGGAACGGCCGCTGGTTCTGCTGAGGCTGGTGCGGTAGGTACTACATATGTGAAAGATACAGGAGCAAGTGCGGTAACTATTTATCATGGTTTTACTTTTGATGACACAGATTACAGTGTAACTAATTGGACTGTGGATTCTAGTGCAGACAATATGTACTGTGAGACTGATGCAGCAACGCCCTCAGTTACAGCCTCTGGGACTTTAGCAATTGATGGAACACTTTCATGTGATCTTGCAACAATTACTTCATTTAACTGGTCTGCTGGTACAGCAATGACTGTGGGCAGTGGGACAGTTATGTCTATTGCGGCCAGAGGTGCAGATGTGGACTTTAATATTGCTGCTGGAGATGATCAGACATGGACAAACTTTACTTTTACTGGAGGGGCTGAAGGATTGTTTACTATAGACGATGCTATAGATATTACTTTGGCTGGTACAACAGCGATTACTGCAAATGCACATTGGACTGCTTTGGTTGATCTTGCTATTGGTGCTAGTGCATCTATTAATGCAAATGCAAAGGGTTGTGTGAATGTAGGTGTTCATGATGGATACGGACCAGATGGTTCCAATGTCTGTACAGGGCCTGGTAATACTGCTGGTTGGGGAGATGGTAATAATAGTAATCTGGGAGCTGAAGGTGGTGGACATGGAGGCGCCGGGGGAGCTGGATCGTCTCTCAGTAATGGTGGAGCAACATATGGATCTTCAACGGTACCTGTTTTATTCGGATCATCAGGGGGTAATTCTACGGCTAGTAGGGTTGCAGGTAATGGTGGAGGATATTTGAAGCTGTTGATAAGTGGAACGCTTACACATAATGGAGCAATTTCTGCAGATGGTGGAGTTGGAGCTACAAATGGTGGTAATTCTTCTGCTGGAGGAGGATCTGGGGGTTCAATTTATGTTACGGCGGGTTCAGTAATTGAAGATGGTGGTGCAACAGGAACATTTTCTGCGGATGGTGGGGCTGGAGGTAATGGTTCAACGCATGATGGTGGTGGAGGTGGAGGAGGCCGCGTGGCTATTGAATATGGATCAGATGTAGACTCGCTGGTCTCGAATCTTACTGCGGCAGCCGTTGCAGCTGGTGGTGCAGCAGATGGTTCAGCGGTAGCTGGGTCAGACGGCTCGCTTTCTAAAAGTTTAGTTCCATTTCTTACTTCCATAACAATTAACGATAACAACGCTAGCGGATTTACAAACGATACAACGCCGCAAATAACGCTTGTGGCGACTGGCTCTACAGCAACGGACGTGGCATTTTCATGTAATGGTGGAACGAACTGGAGCGCGTGGTTAACATACCCAGATGATGATGTAGTTAATGACGGGGATGGACCAGCCTGGGATATGACAACCGGTGCAACTGGATGTACAACAACACAGGAATTGAAGACGATAACGGCCAAGGTGAAAGATGGTTCTGCAACAGAATCTGCCACAACAAATGATACAACAACGTATGATGCAACAGTTCCAACGGTGAGTGCTGTAACAGCAACAAATGCGAATGATACATATGGAGCGTCTGTGGAACTGACGATTACGGTGCAATTCAGTGACAGTATGGCGATTACGGGGACTCCACAAATAGAATTAGATTTTGATGGAACGGACAGGCAGGCAAGTTATGCCAGTGTGGCTACGGATACGCTTTCATTTACGTACACAACGCAGAATGGGGATAATGTTTCAGATTTGGCTTACACAGGTACTGGAGCTTTGACCTTAAATTCTGGGACAATAACGGATCTGGCTGGTAATACGGCGACGCTTACTTTAGCAACGCCAGGTGAGGCAAATTCACTGAGTGCGAATAAGGCAATTGTGGTTAGTACAAACCAGGATCCAACGGTAGCTTCTGTTACGGCTGTGCAAGGCACAGATGGAACTGGGGATGTAACAATTACTTTTATCATGGATGATCCAGATGATGACGATACTTTGCAGGCGAAGATTGAATACAGTGTTAATGGAGGAGGTGCTTGGGCAGATCCAACATTGAGTACAACGGATTCAGAAACGACAGCTACTTATGGAGATCCAGATATTGCTAATGCCCAAACTTATCAGGTTGGGCAGAGTGGTGCTTATATCACAAGTTCAAGTGGTGCAAATACAGTTTCAATAGTGTGGGAGGCAGCAACGGATGTTGCGAATTCTACAGATATTACAAATGCACAGATAAAGGTAACACCATACGATTCAATAGCAGCTGGGACTGCAGGGACAAGTTCAAATTTTGTACTGGATGTTGTGTCTCCATCGGGTCTGACAGAAATTAGTTATGGGGATTTTTCATTGGGGAATATTGTACTTAGTTGGAGTGCAGTTACGGAAACGAATTTCAGTCATTATGAGCTTTGGCATGGTTCGAGCCAGACTGATGTTCAGAATCGTAATGGTGCAGCAAGTGAGTGGGATAATGATAATGATTCAGATTTAACAACGGCTGCTACAACATCTACGAGCATAACGGTTGATCCGCGAAACAAATATTATAAAATCTTTGCAATAGATGATTATGGTAATGCAGGGACGGTTACAGAGGTATATTTAGGGGGAGTTAGTGCAAGTGCATCTTCTAGTGCAATAACGGTTGGTGAGGTGACGAATGTTAGTGTTACGGATTATGCCGGTGGAGGAGTGGAACTTACGTGGGAGGATCCGGATGATGATTCGACGAGTGTTCAGATTCTTAGAGGTGTTAATGGTTTAGTTAACGGGACACCAATAGCTACTGTTTCCATTATTGGTGAATCTTATGTGGATACGGATGTTGAGCCTGGAGATACGGTTATTTATCAGTTGCGTGCAACAAATGGAAGTGCGACTGGAGATCTTACGGATGAGGTTAAATTTGTGGTTGGATCCTCAAGCACTACTACAACGGAGGTTGAAGAAGAGGAGGAAGAAGAGGAAGAAGAAGTTGAGGAGGAAGAGACTGAGGATGAGACTGAGGTAGTTGAAGAAGAAGTGAGTGGAACGGATGATGATGAAGAGACAGATGAGGTTGTTGAAGAGGAAGAAGAAGTTGAGGGAGAAGTAGTTGAAGAGGAGGAAGAAGAACCGACAGTGGAAGAGTTGGGAGTTGAAATGCCAAGTGGATGGGATGCGGGATACTTCAGATGGCTTGGGGAGGATGAAAATATCTATGAAGCAGCACTTGAAGATGAAGATTATCTTACTTTCTTAACAAATATGTTTGAGAATCCGGATGATGGGTTAAGTCGTGGAGGAGCTATTTGGATACTTGCAACATTAACAGGAGTGGATATGTCTGGAGTTTATAAACAAGAGTTTAGTGATGTGAGTAGTACGGATGGAGCTTATGAAGCAATACAGGCTTCTTTTGAAGAAGGGCTTATAAGTGGATATGAAGATGGGACGTTTAAACCTGAAAATCTTCTAAATAGGGCAGAATCAATGAAGCTATTAACAGTGTTCTTTGAAGCACCAGTGAATGGGGGCGAGAATCCGTTTAGTGATGTTGCAGAGGATGCTTGGTATGCGCCGTATGTGGGGCTTGCTTATGAAAATGGATTGATTAGTGCAAGAGGTGAGGCCTTGTTCAATCCAAGTGACACAATGACCTACACAGACTTTATAAAAATTGTTCTCCTTGCGAAAGATGCGTGGGGTGAAGAGGAGGTAGAAGATGTTGTTGAGGAAGAAGATGTTGAAGACGAGGAGGAGATAGATGAGGATGTTACGGAGGATGAAGATGAAGTAGAAGAGGATGTGGCTGAAGAAGTTGAAGAAGAAATTACGCATACAGTTGAAGATTTGGATATGGACGCTTTGGATGATCACTGGTCTAAGGGGTATTTGGAAAACTTGGTTGGAGAAGAAGATTTCCTTGAGGAAGCGATTACGACGGAATCGTTCTTTGATTTGCTTACAGATATGTTTGTGGATCCGGACAAAGGGATGGATCGTGGGCAGGCAATGCAGTTTTTGGTGACATTGGCTGGATATGATGTGCCGGAGATAACAGAGACCTCATTTACAGATTTGGATGTTGATCACGAGAGAGCGCCTTATATTGAATATGCGTACAGCCAGGCTTTAATTGGTGGATATCCGGATGGGACATTTAGACCTGATCAGGTGTTGAATAGAGTTGAGGCATTGAAGATTATCATGGTTTTCTTTGAGAAGGATGTTGATGATACTCTTGCTGGGGATGAGCTTCTTGACCTTTATGAATTGGATGAGAATCCATTTGATGATTTGGGTATGGATTCTTGGTATGCGGCTTATGTCTTCAGAGCGTTTGCAGACGGGGTTGTTCAAGGATATGGAGATGGGACTTTTGGGCCTGCTGATGATATTAGTTATGGTGCATTTGTGAAAATAGCTACCTTGATCAAGGATCTTGAGGATGCTGTTGAGCTGTCTAGTTTGCTGGAGTAATGATGTTTTGAGTTTCTTTTGATGGGTTGTCAAAGGATTATTTGGGGCTAAACTTGCTAACAAAGTTTTGCACAATTACAATGGATCTCCTCTTGCCCATGGTATATGGCTACGGTGACTACAAATCACGATCTCTGGCTTAACGTCCTGCAAAAAGTTGAAAGTGACGTTAAAAGACCTCACTTTTTGACGTGGTTTCAGCATACGGCGATACTGTCTTTTGAGGATGGGCTGTTGATTATTGGTGTGCCGAATGTTTTTGCTAAGCAGTGGTTGGAGGATAAATTGAATGGTCAGCTTATAGGTGCAATTCGTTCGCTTAATCCGGCTGTGAAGGAAGTGATGTTTGAAGTGGATCCGGCACTGGCGCTGCCTGAAGATGTGAGGGCTGTGGATGTGAATAAGTTTTTTGCCGAGGAGAAAAAGCCGCGGAAGTTGCCAAAGAAACAGGAGGTGAAGCTTGTGGAAGGAGTTTCAAGTAAGTGTTTGAATCCGCGTTACACAATTCAGAATTTTGTTGTTGGGCCGAACAATCGGCTTGCGCAAGCTGCGTGTGCTGCGGTGGCAAAGAGCCCTGGGGCAATTTATAATCCGCTCTTTATTTATGGTGGTGTTGGTCTTGGGAAGACGCATCTTTTGCAGGCTGTTGGGAATGAAATTTTGCAGCATGATCCTAATAAGGTCGTCGTTTATTTGACGAGTGAGCGTTTTACAAATGAGATTGTTGAGGCGATTGGAAAGAGGAATTCAAAGGCGTTTAAAGATAAGTACAGGAAAGTCGACTGTTTGATTATTGATGATATTCAGTTTTTGGCGAATAAGGACAGGACGCAGGAAGAGTTTTTTCATACTTTCAATGAGCTTTATGATAATGGGAAGCAGATTGTGATTAGTTCGGATCGGCCGCCGAAGGATTTGGATCAGCTTGAAGACAGGCTTGTGAGCCGTTTTGAGATGGGGATGATTGTGGATATTCAGTTTCCTGATTATGAAACCAAACTGGCGATTTTGCATACGAAATGTAAAGAGCATGAAGTTTTGATTCATGGTGAGGTGCTTGAGTTTATTGCGATGAATGTGCATGAGTCTGTCCGTGAGCTTGAAGGTGTTTTGGTGCAGGCGATTGCGCAGGCGCAGCTTGAGCATTCAACACCGACTGTTCGGAGTGTGGCGAAAATTATTAAAAAGTTGAGTAAGCATTCTGGGAATTTGAACGGCATTGATGGTTATGATGAGTTTCCAAATAAAGCTGTGAGGACTGCTGATGAAGTGATTGAAATTGTTTCTGAGTATTTTAAAATTTCTAGTGTTGATATGCTTGGGGAATGTAGGAAGAGGCATATTATGTTGCCACGTCAGGTAGCTATGTTCTTAATTCGGAATGAGTTGAGTTTGCCTTACGAACAGATTGGAGAGGAGTTTGGTGGCAAGAACCATACTACAGTGATGCATGCATGTGAGAAGGTCGGAAATCGGCTAAGGAAAGACAAAAACTTGCTTCGTGACGTGAATTCCATTAAGAAGGAGATGGGTTTATAATGAAATTGTGAATTATACATATTATCGTCGGTATCAGCCGCGCCGGAAACAGTCTAATTTTAGGTCGTTTTTCTGGTTTGTATTTTTTTTGGTTGTGATTGTGTTGCTTTGTAAGGCTTGTGTTTCTTTTATCGCTGGAGTGAATGAGGAGAAACGGGATGAGGCGGTGCTGTCGCTTGAAAAGGGGAGTGCGGAGGTGTTGCTTTGGGGTCAGGATGAGTGGGTGGCGGTTTCTAATTCGCAGATTATTTTGGAGGGGGATGCTGTGCGGACGAGTGAGGATGGATATGTGAGTTTGGAGTTTTATAATGGGGCGGAGTTGAAAATGGATGGGACTTCTGAGTTAGTATTTACAGAAGTGGAGACGCGGGAAATGGATGGGCCGGATGAGTATTTTATAAAGTTGGAGTTGAGTGATGGGCGTGCGTGGTTGGAGCATGGTGCAACAGATGTTGATTATTGGGAAATTGAATTGCGGACTGATGTTATGAATGTTAGTTCTCTTAGGGGGGAGTATTTGCTTTCTAATGCTGTTGATGATGAGTATATTTATGTGATGGATGGGCAGGTGACGGTTGATTTTGTGGATAGGTCTGGGGATGTGGATAGTGTGATTGAGACGGTGATTTTGGGTGAGGGATACAAGAGTGAAATGAGTGATTCCAAGCAGCGTGCGCTTTTGAGTAGGGAGAATGTGAGTTTGTCTGAGGAGATGGGCGAGGACGATTTGCTTGGGGATGAGTTTGTGAGTTGGAATATGGGGGCTGTTGTGGTGGAAGAAGAAGTTGAGGAGCCTGAAGAGGATTTGACAGTGGGCGAAGAAGACGAATTACTTACGCCCGGGCGTAACTTAGAAGATGAAGAAGAAATAGTGCAAGATTTAGTAATTGGAGTTAGTTCTCCGGTGTCTGGGGTAGTGATTCAGGAAGATGCAATTGCGATTGAAGGTTATGTTTCGAGTGGGGAGGTTAGCCGTGTGGTGGTGACTTGGTCTGGGAATGGTGAGCCATTTACACTTGGGCTGTTTGAGGCTGGGGATGAGACTTTCAGGTATGTGGCTGATGTTGAATACGCGAATTTTGCAGTCGGGGAAAACACCTACACAATTGTGGCATATGGTGAAGATGGAGAGGCGAGTAATGTGGTTACGGTGGTGATTACAGGGGAGTTTTAGAAATGGTGGTTTAGGGGCTTGAAAGGAGGGGGTTTTTGTGGTAAAATAATATGGTAATTTGCCATTTTACTTCTCTAATCCCTTTCCAATGGCTAATACAAAAACACAAAATTCCTGGCGAAAATATTCCAGGAAGTTGCTCGCTAGTTTAGTGGGCTTTTGTCTTATGACAACAACACTGATTGGACTGCTTAGTTTGCCGCTGACTGCGGGAGCAACGAGTGTTCCTTCAGGTTATACAGACTCTTATTGGGTCAAAAGTTATACACCTTCCACGTCTTTTGTGGAGTTGACGCATAGTTCGTCTTCAACTGGTGATCACTTTCGTGCTCAGTTCTATCCAACTTCTCAGGTGTATTCCTCAGATGATTGTGCGGCAACTGGTGCAGAACTTTGGATTAATGGTTCAGAGGTAACGCCAAGTTTCCGTACTGACGGAGAATGGGTTTGTCACATGGAGTACTACTTTGGTACCGGTGCAAGTCTTTATACTGAAGAAGAAAATGTTTCTATCAGTATTATCCAAGGAGATGTGAGTCTTTCAACTTATGGTGGGCCAAACAGTTCGTATACTGGTTGGTACATCAATACTGCCGGTTGGGCAGAATTGCAGTTGAGCATGGGTGAAAATATAGATATTGATGGTGATGGTATTTGGAATACTTGGGATAATTGTCCTTATGATTCTAATTATGATCAGGAGGATAATGATGGAGATAGTTATGGTGATGAGTGTGATGATGATTTAGATGGTGATAGTATTAGTAATAGCTCTGATAATTGTGAGCATGTATCTAATACAAGTCAGATTGATACGGATGGAGATGGAATGGGTGATGCTTGTGATAGTTCTACAATTTGTGCTTACAATGATGATGGAAGTGGGGTTTTTGCTGGTGAGTGTAGTGACTCATCAAGTGGTTACTACACTTGTTATGATGAATATTGTGGGATGACTAGTTATGGAGGTGATGATTACGAATGTACTGAGTCGGATTATGATTCTTCTTACTGTACTGATGGATGTTATTGGTCTAATGACCACTGTGAATGTCCTTCAGGCGAATGTCCTGAGTGTTGTTCTTGGACTGGAAGCGGTTGTGATTGTCCTTGGGATGATGATGGTGGTGATGAATGTGCTTGGTGGGATTATTATGGGAATTGTATAGGATATGGCGAATGGGGTACTTCTGAGAATAACGGCTTGAAAGAACAATGTATGATGCATAGCTCAGGAAGTTGGGAATGTGAAGATGACAATAGCAGCGGTGCTTACTGTGATGATGCGACAGATACAGGTGATGATTGGGGGCTTCCTGAATGTAGTATTTGTTATGATGATGATGGTAATAGAGAAAGTGTGAATTGTCATGATGGTGGCTATTCTGATGATATCGGTTATGTTTCTCATTATGTTTCTGGTGATGGTTTGTTATGTGGTTTGTCTTATGATTCGAATGGAATTGTGGACAATGTTTACTGTATGGATGAAATGTATTGTTGGGCAGATGCTTGTGATGATACACAGCGTTATTATGATGAATGGACCTGTTATTCTTATGAAATGGAAGAGCAGCGTTACACTGATTGGGGATACACTAATTGGTGTGAAATGTGTTACGACTCGAAGGGCACTGAGGTAGAAAATGATTGTGCGGCTTGGGATGATGGTGATGATGATGACGATGATGATCACGATCCTGACTATTCTTGGTGTGAATGGTATGAAAACTATAATGGTGAGTGGTGTGAAACTTGTTATGACGACAGAGGTGATCAAGTTTCTGAAGAATGTGAAGCAGATGGTGGTGGTAATGAATACTGTTCTTGGGAATCTGATGATAATGCTGATTGGTGTTTCCGTTGTTATGAGGATGGTCGTTTGATTAGTGAGAGCGACTGTTATAACGAAGATGATGGTGGGGAACCTGTTATGGATGAAGATGAGGCTGAAGATCAAGTTCGTGAGCTTGAAAGAAGCCTTCACTATTATGAAAATGATTTGAAAGAGTTCTCACGTTTTGAAAAACGTCTGGAACGAACAATTGAGGATTATGAAAATGTTTTGGAATGGATTGAAGAGGATGCTTATTGGTGGGGAGAAGAAGGATGGGATACAGATGCTCTAAATGATGTTGAAGAAGAAGTTGAAGATGCAATTGATGAGATGGAAAGCCTCTTAGGAGAAGTAGAGGCTTGGTATACCGAGTTTGAAGATGTTATTGAGGAGCTGGAAGGAGAAATCAATGGTATAGATACTTCTAATTTTACTTGGGATGATAACGATGCTTACTGGTTGCTCCTTAGGAAAGGGGATGCATATCAGGTGCTTCGTGAAGTTTATGATGGCTACATCATGTACCATGAAATGAACCAAGGGTACTTTGATTGGTCTGCAGAGAAGGCAAAAGTGCTTACTCGTCTTGAGGAGCTTGATGTTGATGTACCAGATGACGCTGAGGATGACCTAGAAGAAGCCGTTGAGTGGTTTGCAGAATTTGCAGAGGCTTTTGCTGACTTTAAGGAAGCAGCTGATGAAGCTTTAGAGGTGATTGAGGACGTGCCAAACTTTGATATTGATGATATCACTGGTGATGATTCATGGGAGGAGAAAGAAGATATTCGTGATTTCTTTGACTATGAGCTTTGGTATGCACGTGATGATGTGCAATGGGCTCGTGAAGATCTCCATGTATTTGGATGGGATCACGGCTTAATTTGGGATGTTATGGATCGTCTGTGGCAGCTTGAAAGTGCTTATCATAGTAAAGATTGGATTGTGGATGAAATTCGAATGATTCGTGAAGATGTTGAAGATGTTGATGATGGACTTGCCGTTTTAGATACTAGAATTACGGATTCGACTGTTCTTCAAAAAATTGAAGATGTTTATGATGTGATTGATGGTGTTGATGCATTGCTTGATGATCTTGAAGACCAAGCTGAGGACCTTGATGATCCTGAGCAAATGGATGACCTTTGGGGTGAATTAGATAAGATTGGAATGCATGTTCAGCCTATACTTGAATATATAGCTGGATATGTTGAAGATCACTGGGATTCTCTAGGACTAAGTGGTGAAGATGAGGAAATTGTTGAACGTTTCTTAGATACTGCTAGAGATAAGCATCATGGTGGTGGTGGATGTTATGAAAGATGTGACCGCCTATATGATGTTTATGATCACGATGTTGCTGATATGTTGCAGGGAATGATTGGTGACGATGTTGTTAATGATCTTGTGACGCAAATTACTGCTTCTGTTATGGAGGCTGTGATGCAGCACGTTGATGAAATTGCTTTCCGTGTTACGGAAGCGATTCTTGCTAACTTTGATATGTTTGAAGGTGAGAAATTTGAAGAGGGCTTTGCTAATGATCTCTTGGACAATGCGAGTCTAGTTCAGGAAGAGATTTTGGCACTAGATTTTGATGAAATAGATGTTGAGAGTGAGGTGAGAGAAGGAATCAGTTCTCTTGAAATTTTGCATGAAGACTGTCAGGTGTTACCAATGCCAGATGAAGAGATTGCAACTGAGATGGCTGAGTTCTGGGCAGATGCGACTGAAGTGTTAAGTGCTGATCCTAGTGTTTCTGAGGTGACTGAATTGGTGACTTTGGGTGAAGAGCTTTATGATACTGCACTTGATGCTAAGTATGAGAATTATCTTGGCCTTAAGGATGTTCCTGGGCCATTTGATGAGGACTATGAAGATACTTGGTATGCGGGGTATGTAATGGAAGGACAAGGTGATAAATGGGAGGGGTATAAAGATGCTGAAGGAAATCCAACTTGGGAATATGGGCCAGGTAATGAAACTCTTCGTGCTGAGGCTTTGAAGATGACGCTGAGTACTTATGGTTACGATGGGACTGGTGGAGGAGATAACTGGTGGAGTGAATGGGAGAACAAAGGTGAAGATCTTGGACTTAGCATCGCTTACACTGATCTGACACAGCCAATTACTCGTGAAGAATCTTTCAGATTGATTTACGAAGTTGGTACTGGATCCGGGTTAATGGATTCAGACAATACATATGACGGTGAGTTCCCTGATGTGAGTGCAAGTCATGACTGGCAACCAGTAGAAACCCTTCAAGATTACGGAATTGTAAGTGGTCAAGGTGATACAGGAAATGCTGATTTCTACAGCAATTTGAATCGTGCTGAATTTGCTAAAGTTATGATGGAAGTGGATGGAGTTGTTCAGATGGAAGAAGCAGGTGATGAGTTATATTCTTACCTTGATAGTGTTGAAGAAGATTTCTCTTGGAAAAATTTCTTTGCAAGTCTTGGTCACATGTTCAGAGAATTTCTCTCTGCAAGTGTCTTTATAAAATAAATTAAATTTGCCATTTTACTTTTTTAAACCTTACTCCCATGGCTAATACAAAAATAAAAACAAGGTGGCGGAACTGCTATCGCAGATTCCTTGCCACATTCATGGCTGCGGTCATGTTAATTACGTCCAATTTGGGCGCTTTGCCATCTGCTGGTGCAGCTGTTGCTTCAGATGGTTCCTGCACTGCATATGACACGTCTGGTGCACTTATAATGCCTGGCACATATGTGACAGAAAGTATGTATGGCAATTACGGTTATGCAGATGCAAACTGTGTCTTTAGCTCCTATGAGGATACTACTGTTCAGTATTATCTGACCACTGGAGAAGATTATGTTTATGTTGCACCTGTTTCGTGTGGCACGGATTATAAAGGAGATACTGTTTGGGGCGGAGAAACTGCCTATTGGTCTGGTGGTGGATACACCGTTTATGATGAGAATTGTAATGGTCAATATTATAGTGAAGTGACGGAATACAACCCTTGTTCAACGGATAGTAACGGTGATTGGGTATTCCCAGGTGGAACTGCGTACTGGAGCTCTGATCATGGTGGTGGATATACTGTTTATGATAGTGAGTGTTATGGTACTTGGTATTCAGATGCGGGAGTCTCTGATACTTGTGGTACGGATGATTATGGATCTACAATCTATAAAGATGCTTGGGGTTATTCCTCAGATGGTAGCTATTCTTATGGTTGGTGGGATTCGAGTTGTAGTTTTTCAGCTGATTCTAGTTCTACCAGCGATTATTACTGTGATACTACTTATGAAGGGGATTTAGAGTGTAGTTATTGTTATGAAGATGGAGTGATTGATAGTTATTCTTGTTGGAACAATGATTATTCTAGTTATGAGGACATGGATTATGACCTTTACTACATTGATAGTAATGGCATGTATTGTATGGAGTATTACAATGTCAGCGGAGCATTAGATGGAAGCTCTTGTTGGTCTGATGATAGTTATGATTACAGTAATGATAGTTGGTATGACCGTTATTATGATGAGTGGACTTGTTATGATCAGTATGTTGATTGTGGGTATGGTGGCGAATGTTGGTGTGAGACATGTTATGACTCAAACGGTAATGAGGTAGATGATTCTTGTGATGAGTACATCAATGATGATGGTAGTGTTGTTGAGTGGACTAGTGAAACGGTTTGGGAAAATGGTTTAGAGTGTACTTATTCTTATCAGGATGATGAACTTTATAGTCTTTCTTGTTGGGATGACACCTATGATGACACTATGGATTATGGAAATTACTACATTGATAGTAATGGACTTTTCTGTAGTGAATGGTGGAATACCAGTGGAAGCTTAGATAGTAAATCTTGTTGGGAAGAAACTGGTACTGCTGCTACCACTTATGACAGTTGGAATGATCGCTATTATAATGAGTGGACTTGTTATAATGACACTTATGATTGTGGATACGGCGGTGAGTGTTGGTGTGAGGCTTGTTACGATATAAATGGAAATGAAATGGAGAATACTTGTAGTGATGACTCTTCTTCAGGTACAGATTGTGCTTGGTATGATTATGATGGTAACTGTACTGCCTTTGGTACATGGGCGCCGCATTGGTCTGATCAAGGGTATCTTGAAGAATGTATGATGGATTCTACATATGCTTGGTATTGTCAGGATCAAGTTGATGATGGTGGTCTTATTGATCCGGTGGATTATTGTACAATCGATGGTGATAATAATTATGTTTTTCCTTACGAATATGCTTACTGGAGTGATGGAAGTTACACTTATTACTACGACGAAAGTTGTAATTCAACTTATTACCCAGTAGTTACAAGTGGGGATTATTGTACGATTGACGATTATGGTTCTTATGTTTATACGTATGGTTGGGCGTATTGGTATGATGGTTCTTATACTGAATATGATGGAAATTGTAATGGAACTACTTATGGTTCAACTACAAGGATTTCTTGTGGCGTAGAGGATAATTGGGGTAATGATCTTTACTCTGGTGATTGGTGGTACTTGGATGATGGAAGTTATGGTTATTTTGATGATAACTGTGAATATCATGAGGAATACAATCCTGATGATGACCCTTGGTACAGTGAATGTGTGAATGAGTACGATTCTAGTCTTGGATTGGAATGTAGTACTTGTACTAATAATTCCGGTGAAGTAAATAGTTATTCTTGTTGGGATAACTCAAACTGGAACTGGGAAAGCGAATATTGTGATCACTATGTTGATGGCGATATGCTTGGTATGAAGTGTTACGATTCAAGTGGCACTTTGAGGTCACTTTCTGAGTGGGAGGATTATGATGATGATCTTCACTATGATTGTTGGGATTGTGATCAGTGGAAGGATAGATACTATGAAAATGCTCGTTGTGAATATCAAGAAGCTTGGGATGACCAATGGGGTTATAACTTCTGGTGTGAAGTTTGTACTGCTGATAGTGGGCGTGGTCAGGAAATAGAAAATACTTGTGAAGATAATTGGGAAGATGATTATTGGGGGACTCCTGCTCCTGGTACTAGTGGTGGTTGGACTGAGTACTATGTTAATAGTGCTGGAGAAGACTGTACTGCTTATTATGATGACTGGGGTAACCTTGAATGGGAAGAATGTTCTACGGTTTCAGAAGGTTACTGTACTTGGGTAGAACAAGAAGCAGGTTGGTGTGAAGTTTGTTACACTGCGGATGGACGTATTGGTAGTGAGATGTGTGATGAAGGAGACGGTGGAGTTGCTGCTGTTGTGAACGAGCGTGATGCTCAAGATCAATTCAATGAAATGCAGAAGAGTTTGAGATGGCTTCAAAATGATGTGAAGGAGTTCTCACGTTTTGCTAAGAGGCTTGAGCACAGTCAGGATGATTATGAGCGTCGAGTTGAATATATGCTTGATGATATGGAATGGTTGTCCAGTGATGGTGTGGATGTTTCTGGACTTGAAGCTCTTATTGCTGAAATGGAGGCGGATATTGATGATATGAAAGATTTGGGAGATGAAATTGAGGATCTTGAAGGAGATTTTGAAGATGTTGTGGAGGAAATTGAAATGACACTAAGTCAGGCTAGTCGTGATACGAATTTGACTTGGGAAGAAATGGAGGTTTACTGGTTGATGTTGCGTAAGGGTGATACTTTCCAACTTTTACGTGATATTTACGATATGCAGATTAATTACTACGACATGCGTGGTGGTTATTATGAAGGATTTAAGGAAATTACTAAGGTTGTTGAGCAGCTTGAAGAAGCTGGTGTAGATATTCCTAATGACTTGGAGGATGACTTTGAATTGGCTTATGACTGGTTTGATGAGTTTAATGAGTCATGGGTTGATACTGAAGAAGAAATTGCTGGTGTTCTTGAGGTGATTGCGGATGCGCCGGACATGGATATGGATGCGCTTTTGGCGGATGATGACTTGGTTTGGGAAGTTCGTGATTACTATGATTGGGAAGTTAGTTTTGCTTGGGACGATTTGTCTTGGGCACGAGACAGTATGAATGTCTTTGGTTGGGATAATATGCTCGTTTGGGATGCCGTTGAGCATGGTTATCGTTACATGGAAGACCACTTCAGTGAGGATTGGATTAAGGATGAAGTTTCTATGATCCGTGAAGAGATTGAACATTTGGAAGACGCTTTCTTGATCTTGGAATACAAGGTTACTGATAGCAATATTCAGAAGAAGATTGATGATGTGCTTGATATGGTTGATGGTGCTTATCAGATGCTTGATAATATTGAGAATCAGTCTTATGACGATCCGTATATGACTGATAATTTCTGGTTGGATCTTGATAGCTTGGGTCAGTACATTGAACCTAGAGTGATGAAAGTTATGGCCCATGTAGAGGATAACTATGACAATCTTGGGTTGAGTGGTAGTGAAAAGGATGCTGTGGATAAATTGTTAGATATGGAAATTCATGATCGTGGGGCATGTTACAAATGTGATCGTTTGGATGACATTTATGCGCCGGATGTTGTGAGTGTTCTAGATGACTTTGTGCATGATGATATTTTGAACGACTTTATCCAGGAAATTACGGCTTCTGTAGTTGAAGAAGTTGTGAGGTTTATGGAGGAAAATAAGGTTGTTGAGAAGATTGTTGAGGCTGTAGTTGCTAATATTGAGCATTTCAAAGCTGAGAAGTTTGAAGAAGGCTTTGCAGATACAATGCTTGAAAACCAAGGACAAGTAGTTGAAGCGATTGAAGCTGTAGATTTTGATGAAGTTGAGCAGGATGCTGATTTGCGTACTGAGTTTATGACTCTTGAAAATATGCATGAGGACTTCCAGGCTGTTCCAATGCCGGATCCAGCAATTGCTACTACGGTTGCAGAGTACTGGGATGATGTTCATGGGATTGTAGTTGCTCAGCCTAGTCTTTCTGAGTTGAACGATTTGATTGCGACTGGTACTGGTCTTTACGACCAAGCGGTGGATGCGACTTATGAATACCACTTGGATCTTGTGGATGTGCCAGGTTACTTTGATGATGACTACGAAGATACTTGGTACGCTGAGCCTGTGTTTGATGGGCTAGGAGATAGATGGAATGGTTATAAGGACGCTGAAGGTAATTACACCTATGAGTTTGGTCCTTCTGATACGACATTGCGTGCTGAAGCGCTGAAGATGGTGCTTGAGTCTGCAGGTCATGAAGGTGAAGATGGTGGAGACTACTGGTATTCTTCTTATGAAGATAAGGGGCATGATCTTGGTTTGAGTCTTGTGGATGAGGATCTTACTCAGCCAATTACTCGTGGTGAGACTATGCGTTTGATTTATGAGCTTTATCCAATGGATGGTGCAGATTACAGTGCTAATCCGTTTGGAGATGTGGGTACTGGTGATGACTGGGAACCTGCAGTAGTGCTTTATGAAGAAGGTATTATTACTGGTCAAGGTGATACAGGAGATGCTGATCTTTACAGTAATTTGAATCGTGCTGAATCAGCTGCTGTGATTCAGAGGGCTGTTCAGTGGGAAGAAGGTCAAGAATTCTTGGAAAGTGATTTACTTTCTTACTCTCAAGGTCCGGTGTTAGCGGAAGATGGCTTTTCTTGGGGAAGTTTCTTTGCAAGTCTTGGTTACTTATTCAAAGAATTTCTCTCTGCAAGTGTATTTATGAGATAATCTGTTAAGTTTACGAAATGCATTTAAAACCCTCGGGTGTCCTGTACGGGCCCGGGGGTTTTTGTCTGAGGTGTCAAGTTGCTTCTTGCCGTTTTTCACACACCTTTAGGTTGATACTATGTGCAATGGCGTGGTGATCTTTGCAAAGTGGGGCTAAGAAATGCGGATCATGTGTTTTACTCAAGGCGAAGGGGCGGCTGTGGTGAATGGCTACGGTATCTTTTTGACAACCTGGAATACAACATTTTGTTCCGTGCTCTTTTCTAATAATTCTTTTCACTTTTGCAGGAATGTAGCGTGATTTATTAATTTTCTTCTGTTCTGTTTTGACAATTTCTTTTGCAATTTCCTCTTTTTCTTCTGAGATTTCTTTTTCTCGCTTTTTAAGCATTTCCAAAAGGATCTCATTGATATCAAAGCCTTTTCCTTGAAGTTCAAGTAATTTTCCTGAAACTTCTTCAGAAAGCTCCAGGCCGTTTTTCAATTTGTGCGCGCGCACAGATTTTGCTTTGATTTTCGGCTTGTGTAAGCCATTCTCGTTTTCAACTTCAGCCTTCTTTTGTGCAAATTTCTCGTCTCTTACCAAAGTTTCAATTGCACTTTGTGGCAAAACTTTTACTTTTTCTACCAGTTCTTCTTCGTTCTCTGGTGTTGCAATGGAAGCTACACGTACTAACTTATTAACACTCACTTCACCAGTTACAAGTGTTTTTCTTAGAGTGGGAGTTTCTTTAAAACGCTTTTCCAGATTTAGGACTCGTCTAACTTGTTTTTCGCTCAGACCAGCCATTTTTTTTGCAAAGACGAAAATAGATTCGTAGTTTTTTTCATATATACGGCGTTTATAGATTTCTGGGAGTATACCAGTAAATTTTCGTCGCCATGCTAAAGTGTTTTTGCCAAAACGTCGGGCCATGTTGAATAGTTGTTGGTCTGTTAAATTTTCAATATTTTTCATGATTTTTTGAGGTTAGAGGAATTTAAATTCTAGCATGAAAAAGGTCGGTTTAACAGGTTTAAGGGGCCTTTTTTAGGGCTTTTGGCGTGACAGAATTGGGAGAAGTGCTAGGGTGAGTGTGTGCTTACTGCAAGTTGTGGCTATGAAGCTTACTGTGGATGTGTTGGTGGAGCTATTGGTGGAGCTATTGGTGGAGCTATTGGTGGAGCTATTGGTGGAGCTATTGTAAGTATAGTGCTTTGTTTTGGTTGTGTTCTTCGTTGGTTTTGGAATAGATTACTTCTCCTGTGTCCAAGGTTGTGAGGTAGAACCAGTAATCTGAGGCTTCTGGGTAGACTGCGCCTTCAAGGCTGGCCAGGCCGGGATTGCTGATTGGTGTTGGTGGAAGGCCGGTATTGATTCGTGTGTTGTATGCGCCTTCTGCAGCCAATTCTTCTGCGGTTAGTGTGTTGTCGTCGTCTACGTAAAGCAAGGTTGCGTCAATTCCAAGTGTCCAATCGTTGTCCAAGCGTTTCCAGATGATTCCTGCAACAATTGGGATGTCGTTTGTGGTGCGGACTTCTTTTTCAATCATGGATGCTACAATAATGACTTCTTGGGTTGTTCTTCCGGATTCTGCTACTGCGGTACGCATGTCTTCTGTGAATTTTGAGTCGAAATTGTTGAGCATCTGGTTTATGAAGATTTCAGCTGAAAATGTGGATGAATCTATGAAATAAGTGTCAGGAAAAAGATAGCCTTCAAGTCCAAAGCCTCCCTCTAAAAATGTGAATGTTTCTGTGTCAAATTCGCAGTTAAAAGTGCATTGGCGGAATTCGTTGGCTGAGAGAAGGCCAAGGTCTGTAAGTTTTGCGTCGATATCGTCTACGGTCCATCCTTCAATAATTGTTATGGCCATTTCACCGGTGCCTTCTGTTGTGAGCACAGTTATGACTTCACGCATGGTCATGTCTGGGCTGAGAAGGAAGCGGCCGTAACGGATGCTTTGATCTAATTCCTCTTCTTCAACTGCGCGGAGAAAACTTCTGAAATTTACGATCAAATCTTCATCGTCCAGGTTCTGTGCGATGGTTTTTGCGCTTGAGCCTTTTTCAATTTCAAAGATTATTTTTTCAGTGTCGTTTGGGTTTACAGCTTCGTTTAGGTCGTAGCGCCAAAAAGGATGCCAGACTAGCCAAACTATGACTAGGCCCACCGCCAGGACAATTAGTTGAAATATGCGTTTTTCCATTTAACTTTGATTATGATCTACGGTTTGTCGCTGAATTAATTTTGGTCAGTCATGCCGGGTAATCCTCCCATTCCCAGGTCATTCATCATGTCTTTCATGTGTTCTGCTGCTACTTCTTGAGATTTCTTTACCGCTTTGTTGATGGCATCTTGTAGGCTTTTTTGAAGATCTTCTTTTCTCCCAGGAGTTAGTAATTCTTCAGAGATTTTGATGTCTAGGATTTCTTGTTCTGCGCTAACTGTCACAGTGACGCCATTTACTTCGGCTTCAATCTGCAAGGTCTTTAATTTCTTTTTGATTTGCTTGGCCTGTTTTTGAAGTTTGTACAGGTCTTTAGCTTGTCCAAACATACCCATGGTTCTTTGGTTATTTATAACGCTTCGGAGTATAGCGAAATTAGATCATTTCTTCCAGATCAAAAGCGTTGATTGGATTGAGCTCATCTGCGTGTTCGCTGGCGTATTTAACAGTGGCTTCATAAAGCGCCCAATGGGCATCCTGCAGGTCTTGTGATCTGTGTTTTGGGGTGTCTTTTGAAATGCTGGTGTCAAATGGTGGCTCCAAGGTTTCAGCTTTGTCCGAATCTGTCCAATAAACTGGCCAGAACGGAGTTCCTGTTAGGTAGAAATTGTTTTCATGGTATTTGAGATTGATGAATTCCAGGCCTGTTCCTGTGAGGTCTGCAGTTGCAGTTTCAAAAACGTCTTCGCCGCCTTCATGTGAGCGAACCCATTCGTAGAGTTTGACCTCCTTGTGTTCGGGGCGGACGTAAGTATCAAATCGTGTATCCCCTAGGTCTATTTCTTGTCCGTGAACGACAAGGAATTTAGCACCTCTTTCACGGTAGACCTCTGCGAGGGCTGATCCAATTGCTCCCATTGTGGAAATTCCTGTTATCAAAGGAGGATATCCGATTGTGTCTGCGATAAATTGGTAGCCTCCTGGTTCGTCTAGGAATTCGCCAGTTGATAAGTCTAGTTTGTGTTCTGTGTAGTCTGTTAAGGTTTTGTGAAGTTCAGCTCCGCTCATTTCTGCAAGACCAACATAGTCGAATCCGGTGTAATATGGGGAAGAAGGTCGGGAGTGATGAGATATGCAAACAACTTCTGAACTTTTAAATCGTTCTACCAGTTCTGGGTCTTCTTCAACGTAATATTGGAAAACAGGGTCTGTGACAAAAATGTCCAGGGGGGTGTTGTATTTTTCGTGGATATCAATGACTCGATGCATTGTTTCAGCGCTGTCTTCAGGATAAACCCAATCGTGTACATTTAAAGTGAAAATGGTGTAGATCTTGTTTTCGGTTACGAGGTCTGGAAGTGGGTCTGGGGTGGGTTCTGGGCTTGGAGCTTGTGTTTCTCCACAAGAGCTGAATAGTAAAAAAGAGGCTATTAATAGTGCGAGGAATTTTTTCATTGTGGAGGGGTAAATGCTTGTGTCGGAGTTTAGCATAGATTTTCTCTTGCCTAAAAGGTTTAAGCCAGGTAAAATCCCTCCGCATCTTTAGAGAATATATGGATAACGCTGTTTTAAACGCACAAGTCAGGGATAAGTCTGTTAAGGCGAACGTGGTTCGCCGACATGGCATGATTCCAGCTCAATATTATGGTCATGGGGTTGAAAACCTTACTTTGCAGATGGACTATCAGGAGTTCAGGAAGCTATTCCGTACTGCTGGTGAAAATACAATTATTAATTTGAAAATTGAAGGTGCTGGAGATAAGAAGGTTCTTGTGCATCATGTAGATTATAATCCTGTGACGGATGAGTTTACGCATGTTGAGTTTATTAATGTGCGAATGGATGAAGAGGTTACAACCAAGGTGCCGATTACTCTTGAAGGGCAAGCGCCTGCGGTTAAAGAGCTTGCGGGTGTGCTTATGCAGAACCTTGATGAGCTTGAGATCCGATGTTTGCCTGGAGATTTGATTCATGAGGTGATTGTGAGTATTGAGTCGCTTGTTGATTTCAATAGTTCTGTGCACGTTTCTGATATTACGGTTCCGGAAAAGATCACTGTTGTGACTGAGCCTGAAAGAACAGTTGCTACTGTGACACCGCCTCGTGAAGAAGAGCCTGAGGAAGTTGAAGAACCAGATGTTGAAGGAGTTGAGGTTGAAGGTGAAGAGAAGGCTGAAGGCGAAGAAGGTGAAGGTGAAGAAGGAGAGAAGAAGGAAGAAGGGGGAGACGAGAAGAAAGAGGAGGGAGGAGAATAAATCTGTGCGCGCGCACAGATTTACTGGATTAGTTCCTGGAGTAGTTTTTTTAGTGTTTTGCTTTCGTCTTGTTCTGCGGATTCTTCTGGCTGGAAGGTGAGGCTGAAATTTTGGCCGGGGAGTATTTCTTTTGGCAAAAGGCTGCGAGGGATGCGGATTTGTTCTTCGTTTAAACGGACGATGGCGTCAGGGCCTTCTTCTTGAAGAAAGTTGGCGTGGTATCTGTATTTAAAGGGATTGAACATTCGGCGTGGAGAATGTGTTAGGAGATTTGCAGGCTCTTATGCAGGGAGGGTTGAAGAATCTATTTTATAGGAAATTTTTTTAAAAAAAAGTGTCAAAGCATATATTTGCGTTGACACTTTTCTTATAAATTTCAGGCTTTGCTTTATAGCAGGGAAGAACCAACAATTATTGGTGCGATGATTAAGGCAATTGTGTTAATTACTTTGATCAATGCGTTGAGGGCTGGTCCTGCTGTGTCTTTGTAAGGGTCGCCGACTGTGTCTCCAACAACGGCTGCCTTATGAGCAACTGAACCTTTTCCACCGTGGTTTCCGTCTTCAATATATTTCTTTCCGTTGTCCCAAGCTCCTCCTGCGTTTGACATGTTAATCGCCATTAAGAGTCCTGTGATGATTACACCACCCAAAAGTCCTCCAAGTGCAAGTGGTCCGAGTAGGAAGCCAACTGCAATTGGTGCGACTACGGCCAATAGGCCTGGGAGGATCATTTCTTTAAGTGCGGCGCGAGTTACAATGTCCACGCAAGTGTTGTATTCAGGTTTTGCTTTTCCTTCCATGATTCCTGCGATTGTTTTGAATTGGCGGCGGACTTCTTCAACTACGGAGAAAGCTGCTTTTCCGACTGCTTGCATCAAGTATGCAGAGAATAAGAAAGGGAGGACACCTCCAATGAAGAGTCCAATCAGTACGCGGTAATCAGCTAGATTGAAGATGAATTCTTCAGTACTATTTTTCATGAGTTCTTCACCATAAGCTTGGAAGAGCACGAGCGCAGCGAGTGCTGCAGAGCCGATTGCGTATCCTTTTGTTACGGCTTTTGTTGTGTTTCCAACTGCATCGAGTTCGTCTGTGTTTTTACGTACGTTTTCAGGCAATTGAGCCATTTCTGCAATACCTCCGGCGTTGTCTGTGATAGGGCCATAAGAGTCCATGGCAATAACCATTCCTGTTGTGGAGAGCATGGCTACAGCTGCAATTGCAATTCCATAAATTCCGTTTCCGAGTGTTGAATTGTCTCCAAGCCAGTATGATCCAAATATTCCAGCTACAATGATTGCAACTAATGGAAAGGTAGAAAACATTCCAACAGCTAATCCTGTGATCAGGTTTGTTCCGGCTCCAGTTTCAGAAGCTTTTGCAATTGAGCGAACTGGGCGGTATTTGGTTGAAGTGTAGTACTCTGTTGCAATTACAATTAGTAGAGTGATGACGAGACCAACAACTGCTGCAAAGAAGATGTTGATGTCGTTCAGCATATACATTGTTACGAAGTAGAAACCTGCTGCTGAGATGAGTCCAGTTACAATAGTTCCTGTGTAAAGTGCTCCCATGATGTTCCGTTTCTTTTCGTTTAAGCGAACAAAATAGATTCCGATGATTGAAGCAATTACTGCGATAGCTCCGAGTGCGAGAGGGTATTCAATACCTTTTGACCCGAGTTCTGTTGTGAGGGTCGAAGCTGCCAAAATCATTGCAGCGATTAGAGTTACTGCATAAGTTTCAAAAAGATCTGCGCCCATACCTGCGCAGTCTCCAACGTTGTCTCCAACGTTATCGGCGATTACGGCTGGGTTGCGGGGGTCGTCTTCAGGGATGCCTTTTTCAACTTTACCAACGAGGTCTGCGCCTACGTCAGCGGCTTTTGTGTAAATTCCTCCACCAACACGGGCAAAGAGTGAAATTAGGGAAGCACCGAATGCGAATCCAATGAGGAGTCCTGGTGCTTCTGCTGCACTCATGCCAAATGAATTTGTGAAGATCCAGTAAAAGCCTGAGACTCCGAGTAGTGCGAGTGAAACGACCGCAAGGCCGGTTACTGCTCCACCGCGGAATGCAATCTTGAGAGCACCTGCGAGGCCTTCTTTGGCTGCGTGTGTTGTTCGGACGTTAGCGCGAACTGCAACACCCATACCAATGTATCCGGCGAGTGCAGAGAAAATGGCTCCAACAAGGAAGCCAATTGCAACGAAGAAGCCGTTTTCTGGCAGGGCGAAAGCCAGGAGTAAGAAAATAACAATCGTGAACACTGCGAGTGTTTTGTATTGGCGGTTTAGGTATGCCATCGCGCCTTCCTGGATGGATTTTGCGATTTCCTGCATTGTTGTGTTTCCGTCGTCTTTGTTAAGGACGCCGATAATGAGGACAATAGCCCAAACGAGCGCTAGAACACTTGCTGCCACGGCAATAAGTGGGAGGGTCATAAATCGAGTTGGTTAATGGGTAAGGGGCCGTGAACGGCCTGGTCGCGGGCATTCTAGTGAAAAACCTGGATTTCTTCAAGGGAAGTTTGCATAGCACTCTGCTCGGCTAGGGCTCACTTACAGCCTCTCAGAGTGCAATGCAAACTTCCCGAGGAATGCGTGAGGTTTTTCCAGGGGTGTTTTGAGTAAATCTTGTTATGGTAATCTGTGCGCGCGCACAGATTTTGGGCCGATTTTTGGCTTAAGAAAGCCATTTCGTTTTTGAGAAATGGCTTTTCCCGAGAGGTTTGTTATACTTGCTGCGATTTATTTCTTACCCACGTCAATATGAATTTCGCACAAATCTTAAAAAATGCTTTTGGTATTGTGATACTGAAGATGTCAGCTATGCAAAAAGCTGCTGAAGATAAGAGTGGCCTTAGGAATGCTATCCTAATGGTCGTTTTTGTTTCAATTGTTGGAGCGCTTGGATGGGGGATTGCGTATAACAACTATGATAATTTTGTAATGGAGGCTGCTTTTAGATTTATTATTAGTATGTTCTTGTTGTATTTGACTGGGTTTTTGTCTTCGGCAGTGTTCAAATCTAAAATAAATACAAATACTTTTGTGAAGGTTGTTGGTCTTGGTGCGCTTGTTAGTATTGTTAGTATTTATCCTGTTTTAAGTTTGCCGGCGTCTTTATGGCTACTTGTGATTATGTGTAGGGCATTGCATGGGCTTGGAAAATTGGGAGCTGTTAAGATTGTGGTTTTGATGCTAATTAACCTGGCGATTTTTTGGGGCTTGGGTTGGTTTGGGTGATTTTGTTATACTGCCTGTGATTTATTTCTCACCACGTTAATATGGACTTTGCAAAAATCTTTAAAGATGCTTTTGACATTGTGATGTTGAAGGTTCCGACAATGAGGAAAGTTGCGGAAGACAAGGAAGGGCTTAGGAATGCTGTTATGATGGTTGCACTTGTTTCAGTTATTGGGGCGCTTGGGTATTATGTGTTCCCTGTCACTTATGCGGGTTATGTTACTTATAGACCTGATGTGATGTGGCTTTTGGGGCAGACGGCTTGGTCCTTTGCCTTGGGTATGGGGTCGCTGTATTTGCTTGGATATTTGGCTGAGGTGTTGTTTAAGTCCAAGTTGAGTATGAATGCTTTTATTAGAGTGGCTGGGCTTGGGATGGTGGTTTCAGTTGCTAGTATTGTTCCTAGTTTAGGTATGATTGCGTCTCTTTGGTCGCTTGTGATTGTGGGGAAGGTGCTGCATGATCTTGGAAAATTGGAAATTGCTGAAATAGTGATTTTGGTGGTAATTAATATAGTGATTGGTCTTGCGCTTAGAATGTCGGGGATTATGTTTTAACCTGTCCGACAGGGGTATTTTATGGTATAATTATAAGAGCAATATGAATCTTATGATTTTTTATGCCTGACGACAATAAACCTACAAATCCGAACAAGCCTGTGGAGGCTGGTGCTGAGGGTGAGAAGAAAAATTCTCCTGGTGAAAAGGAGAAGATTGAAACTGATGCTAATGTTAAGGAAACTGCTGGGAAGCTGGATGATAAGTTGGCTCAACCTGGGGCTTTGGAAGTTGAAGAGATGCCTGAGAGTAGTGAGCTTCAGGATAGAAGGGAAAAGACCAAGGATCAGTTGCAGGATATGGTGACTGAGGATGATATTGAGGCTGCTTTTGAAGGTGATGATGGAGGGATTATAGGGATGTTGAAGGATGCAAATTTGTCGCCGAAGCATTTGAAATTTTGTTGTGGTGGAGTTTTTGTAGTCCTTTTGATTGGGGCTTTGATTTGGGGTGGAATTAGTTTGGTGCCTAAGATGGGTGAGTGGTTTGAGCGTGATGGGGATGATGTTGTTGAGGATGTGGAAGAAGAGGAAGATGTGGATTTTGATTACGGGGATTTTGAAGAGGAATATGGATTTTTGGATCCTTCTGTTTATGTTGGGGTTTTGATTGGTGAAGAGGTGGCTGAGGTGGATGAGGCGACTGAAGCTGGTGAGGAGCTTGGTGAGGAATTGGTTTCTGATGATAGTTTGGCGGTTTTGATTGCGGATTTTGCGGATATGTATGAGGCGATGAAAGTGGATGTGCAGGAGCTTTTGGATGCGTCGTATGAGAGGCAGGAGACTTTGGACGATTATCGGCATGAGTTGAATTATTTGCTTTATACTGGGCGACAGAATTTGGAGGATTTGGAAGCTTCCAATGAGTACATAACTGAAAAGTTTACTGCTGCTGAGGAGGAGAAAGATATGTATGAGGCGCGGTATTTTGACAAGATGCGTGAGCTTGATGCTTACGGCAGTGTTTCTGCCTTGAATGCTTTTATTGCGGAGGCTGAAGAGGTTGTGAATCTGAGGGCGCAATATCAGGCGCGTGAGAAGTTAATTTCTTATTACGAGGAGTTGATTGTGTCTATGGAGGCTCGGGTTGCAGATCTTGAGCTCAATGAAGAGGCGCTCGTGAAGGGCGTGAAGGTTTATGATATTGAAGGCTCAGATATTGATCTGATTATTGGGGAGAGTGAGCTTTGATTGCAGGTGTAATCGGCTGGGTCGATTTCGTTGAATTTGAAGATGTTTGGTTCGGAATTGAATTTTGTGCGCCAGATGTCAACGAGTTCGGTGTAAGTTACATATTTTACATAACCTGCTTCTACTAATGGTTCGAGTTGTTCTAGTAGTTCAGTGATTTTCTCTTTTTGATTGAACATGATGGTTTGAGGGAGTGTCATTGCTGCTGTGAAGATTTTTGTGTTGTCGACGGTGCCGTCTTGCATGTAATTGACTAAGGTTTCAGCGTAGTCGGCGGCGTTTTGGAAAGTGCAGTTGTTGGTGCCTTCCCAATTTCCGTGTGGACCACCAGCGACATAAACCATGCGATTATCGGGGTCGTGAATGTAGAAATCGTCATTTGTGCCTTTTGGGATCCATATTCCTGATGAAAGGTCATCGTCATTGAAGTCACCTAGGTGATGTTTGTAGCCTACGGCGCCGGATAGAATTTCTGGGGACCATGTGAATTCTGGATAGATTTGGCCGCGTTGACCTGCATCCAGTTCTGGGAATTGGAGTGCATAATTCCACACGAGGCCTGCTGTTTCTGTGATGTGTGGGGTGATGAGTTCCCCGAGGTGTCTGATGTCAGCGTAATTGTCGTCGCCTACCCAGTCCCATGCTCCTTCTTGGTGGGCGTCGATTTCGAAGCCATATTCTGTTGCTAAGTAGTCGATGGTGTTTTCTTCTTCACCTTCGCAATTTTGTGCACCTTGGAAAAATTGGTATTCAATTTGCAGGTTGAAAGTTGCGTTTCCGGCTTTGATTATTTCAGCAACATCAAGGAGATCTTGTTTGCGATCTTCATATACTTTGCAGTCGAGGTAGATATCATTGTCTTCGATATGACCGACGAATGTGACGTAGACGGGGTTGATTTCTGTTGGAAGGGGTGGGAGTTCGGTATTGTCTGTAGTTTTTTCTTCAGGATCTTGTAAGAGAACTAGAGTGCCTAGGACTAGTGCTAGGGCTGTGATTCCGATTATGATTTTCTTTTTCAAGGTGTGGGGGTGAGTGGTGCTAAAATAGCTGGGGGTAATCTGTGCGCGCGCACAGATTTAGGGTCGATTTTTGGCTTGTGCAAGCCATTGTTAAAATGTTTTTTGCCACTTTAAATATCCTCTGAGGTATAGGCCAAGCAAAACTATTGCGGTGAGTCCGTTTGCGATGCTTCCTATTTGAAAACTAAATATGAAGGCAAATATGGCTGATATCATTCCCATGACGAAACCGAATTTTTTCTTGTCTCCGATGAGGAATAAACCTGCAAAGACTGTGAGTGTGACTATCCAGTCAATTCCGTAATATTGAAAAGCGAGGTGTTTGATTTCTTCTAGCATAGGTTTGAGGCTATGAATACCATGGTTATGGACATGAGGGGTATTATCCACCATTTAAATATTCGTGTACCTTTATCTTCTTTTTTGGAGAGGGCAATGATTATGGTCATGATTAGAGCAATGATTCCTACAATTGCTCCTATGAGAAGAGGAGGGACGATGAATTTGAGTCCGCACTCTATGGAGCTGGACTGGAAGGCATACGCGGGTTTAGCTGCTATTCCTGAAAGGAAGATGGAAAGTAATATTTTTTTAGTCATTTATGAAAATTTTAATGTATTTAAAATATCAGGGATGTCTTGTAGTAAGTTTTGGTCTTCTGTTATTTCTCTTAGGAAATAGGCATAGTCTCCGTATTCGGTAATGTATTCGTCTGTTTCGGGGATTGCCTCGTGATCTTTGTATTCTTTTGCAATTGATGTAATCATAAATATTGGTTCATAAAAGCGAACGCCGTCTTTGTTATAAGTTACTGTGGCAATTGTATAATGTTGGCCGTAAACTTCGAAGGAAAACGGCTCATCTCCTGTGCCGTATCCTCCTCTGTCCACCATGTAATCTACTTTACCCCATGTGGAGGGGGTTTCTAGTACTAAGTTGTATCTTTCATCTATGACGTTATGTTCGGGGATTTCTATTGTGGAGGGTTGGGGTGTTGTTTCGGGAATTTCTTCAATAACTTCTGTCGTTGGTGTTGTTTCTTCAGTATTTTCTTCTTGAATGTTTGGTTGACTACTATTGCAGCTGAATAAAAAGATAGTGAGTAAAATTGTGAAATGTGGGAGGTATTTGGTCATTTGATTGCTTGGTTAATTGCACGTTCCAGGTCGTCTGGTTCGTCTGTGCCGATGCGGTATATTTTGCCGTTTTTCATTTTTATTTCTACTGCGTCAAAGCCGGAAATATTGAAAATCCACATGTAGGGCCAAAACCAGACTCTTATGCCCCATCCGTAATACCAGTGGTTTTTGACTTTTTTGGCTGAGGTGATTTTTCTGAGGTCGAAGGATTTTTTGGCTATGCCGTAGCCGAATTTGATGCGTAGGTGAGATTCGTTGATGGAGACGGTTAGGGTTGAAAAAGATGCGATTAGGAACAAGACGAGGATTAATATAGTGATGAGGATGGGATCTTTGCCGATTTGTTCTAGGATAAACCAAAAATATATGGCAAGAGCGCAGAGAATAAATATCATCAAATGTCCGATTTGGGTGTGTTTATAAGGCATCTCAGTAGAGGCT
The DNA here is from genome assembly GCA_964529435.1 of uncultured Candidatus Peribacteria bacterium. GTDB lineage: Bacteria > Patescibacteriota > Gracilibacteria > UBA1369 > 2-02-FULL-48-14 > CAZGUT01. The sequence goes on from CAZGUT010000006.1 coordinate 33,358, forward strand.
GGAGGTGATGAGGAGTAAGGCGATGAAAGTTATGATTAGGATGATGTCTGTTATCAGGATCCACTTGGTTTTGTTCTTTTTGAATAGGTAGATCAGGAATAGGAGTAGGCCTATTATGCCGGCTACTATTGAGAGGGCAGCGATTATTCCTCCTGGGTGGCCTCCTTTGAAGAATTCGAAGAGGGCGGTGTTGGAGAGTTTTGAGAATAAGACTGAGTTTAGTACTAGTAAAAGGGCGCCGAGGTTTCCGGCGGATAGGGAGATTAGAACTATTTTTTCGTACATGGTGGAGTTTGTTAAGTTATTCATGTTTTTTTACAAAAACTATAATAATCCAAAGAAGTGAGAAAAGAAAAATTCCTGTCATCAAAACCATTGTATATATATCCCAAATTCCAAAACAAGGCATGGAATTTTGGGGGGGTTGTTCGCATGAGAAAAATAGGTTTATGAATTTTCCTATGATCAGTTCAGTTTTAGAGAAATAAAAGATAATTGCTGAAACTATTGATATAGATAATGGTGTTTTTATTTTTTTGATCATAATGTCTGAATTCATGTGTGTGAAGTATAGTTAGTCCCAAGTTATTTCGCAAATACTGGACAGGGATGGTAGAATGCTTTTATGGACTATGCAGTACTCAGAGCGGATGTGTTGGATTCGAGGCCTGATTTAGATGTTGGGGAGTTAGATAAGGCTTATGAGTTTGCGAAGAAGGCGCATGAGGGGCAGGAGCGGTTTTCAGGGGAAGATTATATTATGCATCCTGTGGCAGCGGCTGGGATTTTATTACGATTGAATCCGGATTTGGCGACGCTGCAGGCGTGTTTGATGCATGATGTGACTGAGGATACGGAGAGGACTTTGGCGGATATCGAGAAGGCATTTGGAGCTGAGGTTGCGAAGTTGGTTCAAGGTGCGGAGAAGCTTTCCTTAGTGAAATTGAAAGAGGATGATGCAAGGGCTGAGAAGTGGAAAGATATGTTTTTGGCTATGTCAAAGGACATTCGGATTGTTTTTATTAAATTGGCGGATAGATTGCATAATATGCAGACGCTTGAGCATGTTCCTGTGCATAAGCGGGAAAGAATTGCACGGGAGTCGCTTGAGGTGCATGCAGCTATTGCGTCGCGTTTGGGTATTTATAATCTGAAAAGTGAAATTGAGGATCTTTGTTTTATGCATTTGTATCCTGCGGAATATGAAGAGCTTTCTGAGAAATTGGCTAAGGCGAGGACTCGGAGTGCGGAGTGTATGATTTTTGCGACTTCGCAGGTTGAGCAGCTTTTGATGCGTGAGGGTGTGAAGGTTAAGAAAGTGAATGGGCGGATGAAGCATTTGTGGAGTTTGTGGCAAAAGATGAAGAGGTATGAAACGGATGAGTTGAGTGACATTTACGATATTTTTGCGGTGAGGGTGATTTTGCCGGAGGATGGGGATATTTATTCGGCACTGGGTGTTGTTCATAATGAATATATTCCCTTGCAGGACAGGTTTAAGGATTATGCTGCGGTGCCCAAGCCAAATGGTTATAGAAGTTTACATACCACGGTGATTGGTTTGGGTGGGGAACTTTATGAGGAGCCGACGGAGATTCAGATTCGGACGGAGCAGATGCATAATGAGGCGGAGATTGGGATTGCGTCGCATTGGGGTTATAAATTGGGATCTAAGGTTGGGAAGAATTTGAACCGTGAGCGGCATTTTAAATTGCATGCTGCGTTGCAAAAAGTGAATGCGATTTTGGAGAGGCAGCCGGATATTGAAGGCGTGGTGAGGGATTGGGTTGAGGATTATCAGCGGATGCATCCTGGGGATAGATCTAAAGTTGAAAAATTGCTTGTGGAGTACGGAATGGATGAGACGGATTTGAAAAACATTAAAAAGGGACGTAGTCAGGAGCAGCTAAGTTTGAAGCCAAATATTGACCAGCAGTTGGCGTGGCTTAGGGGGATTGCTGAGGATGAGAAACCGCAGGCGGAAGCTGAGATTGATCTTTATCCTGATAAGATTTTTGTGCTGACGCCGAGTCGGGATGTGGTTGAGCTTCCAAGAGGTGCAACGCCGATTGATTTTGCATATGCGATCCATACTGATGTTGGTCATAAAATGATGCATGCAAAAGTGAATGGGCGGATTGTTCCGCTGGATTATGAGCTGCGGAATGGTGAGATTGTGGAGGTTGGTACGCGGAGGCATGCGCGGCCGAATCGTTACTGGCTTTCTGTGGCTAAGACGTCTTCTGCGCGGAGCAAAATCAAGAACTGGTTCAACAAGCAGGATTATGAAGGAAACGTTGCAGCTGGGCGTGAAATGCTGAATAAGCAGCTTTCCGTCATGAGGAAAGTGCTCTTGGATGAACGGCTGACTTTGTTGAAAGATTATGCTGGGAAGTCGCGGAATTATCAGGAACGTGAGCAGCTTTTGGAAAGTATTGGTCTTGGGGTTATGACTGCGGCGCAAGTTGTGAGGACGTTATTTCCTGGGGAGACGACTCAGAGTGTTGATCGGAAGGAAGTGCAGTCTTTGAGTTATACGGAGCTGACTGAAAGGATTTTGGTGACTGGAGAGGATGATTTGCCGGTTGTGCTCAGTAGTTGTTGTAAGCCAAAACCGCCGAGTGCAGTTATTGGATATGTGACGCGTGGGCGGAGTATTCGGGTGCACAGGCAGAGTTGCCGGGAGCTTGCTGGGCTTGAGGGGGAACGTTTTGTGTCAGCGCATTGGAAGGAAAGCTAGGGATTTTAGGGGTTTTCCCAGATGGCTGAGGAAGAGGCTTGGCAGGAATTCCTGGAGAGTTTTGTGTTCAGTGTCTGCGATGGAGATTTTTTCTAGTTCGTGCTGGGGGGACTTTTTGAAAAATTCCAGGGCTTTGCGGTATTTGAGTGGGAAGCTGCGGTGGGAAGTCTTTGCGCATTTTTGGCAGTATAAAGTGCTTTGGGATGGATCCCATTTTGCGTCGTCTTGTGTGATGTGTTCATGGCAAGAGCTGCATTCTTTGAAATCTGGGAGAAAGCCAAGAAAATGTGCGAGTTTTGTTAGTGCAGCTTCTTGTGTGAGGGAATGTGGATGGGTTTCATTTAAGGTTTGCAGGGTGTTTTTTAGTAAGTCGAAAATTTCTGGGTGCGGGTCATTTTCAAGGACGGTTTTTTCAATAATTTCCAAAATCATGTGTGTGCGGAGGACGCGTTCCAGGTTTTCTTTTAAATGTGAGAAGCTTTTTTGGCACTGGATGTCTTGTAGGTATTCGTGGGTTTTCCCGCTGTAAAAAGTTCCGGAGACCAGGTTCATTAGTTCAAGGTGGGATTTGCGTCTGGATTTCCCGTTCGCGTGTTTGGCGATTAAGTCGTGGCGGTGGCCGGATTTTGTTAAGACAGTAACTATTAAGTCGGCTTCCATGAAATTTCTTTTGCGGAGGATTATGCCGGTGAAGTTGTGGTTTTTACTCATTCTAGGACGAGGGTACGTTTTAAATAGTAGTTGATGGCTGCGTAACTTGAAGCGATTCCTATGGTGATGCTGACTAATAGTTCAAGGCCAAAGAGTAGTGCGGGGTTGAAGCTTTCTTGGAAAGTTGAGAATGAGGTGAGGTTTGTTCCTTCGACAAAAAGTATGAGAAGTATGAAGCTGAAGAAAACTGCGATTAGGCTGTAAAGTGCGCCTTCGAATAAAAATGGAAAGCGGATCATGTGGGGTTTGGCGCCGACGAGTTGCATGATTTGGATTTCAGTTTTGCGGGTGAAAATGCTGAGGTGGATTGCGTTCATGATCATGAGCAGTGAGCCGAAGATGAAAGTGACAATTACGCCGATGACGAGTTTTTCAGTGAAGTTGGTTACGCTGAGAAGTCGGGAGACGATTTCTTGGTTTTCGTCGGAGCTTTCAATGTTGATGAAGAGTTCTGAATAGGCGGTTTCTTCCAGATATTCTGTGACCATGGCATGTTGATCTGGGCTTTCCGTTATGACCTGGATGTTTGCTGGGAGAGGGTTTTCAATTCCGTAAGTTGTGAAGGGGTCGGATTTGTCTGGGTAGAGGTCTAGGAATTCTTCAAGTGCGGATTCTTTGCTGGTGTAGCTTGCGCTTTCTACCACGGGGATGCTTTCGATTTCGTTTATGATGTCTGTTATTTCATAGACTGAGGCGTCATCTGAAATGTAGAGGATCAGATCTACTTTTTCACCGAGTGCGTCCAGGCTGGATGCGGTGAGTATGTTGAGGACAATTATTACGTTAAAAATGAAGAGAATTAGTCCCATCATCACAGTGGTTGCAACGCTAAGCAACAGGTTGCGACCTATGTTTTGGAAAGAGATTTTGCTTAATCTTCTGAGACTGAAAGGGGTTCTTGGACGCATGGCGTGGGCTTGAGGCGCGCCTTTGGCGCGTGTTTGATAAGAGAACTTTTGAAGGTTCCTGGTTTGAATGCTTGCATACGAACTGTCTTGATGTCCAGCTTTTCTTTTATGAAAAATTGTTTGAGGCCGTATGTGAAGACGAATTGGTCGTAGCCGAGAGCGAGAATATCAGGTTTGAAACGCTTTATGATTTTGTATTTATCGTCTGAGTTGCCGAGCACGGCTTTGTCGACGTGTTTACATGCCATTAGGTCTCTGAGGCGGCGGCGTTCTGGAAAGTCCGGTTTTTTGTTTTTGACGCGTTTTGCGGTGTCGTCTCTGGCGACTACCACAATTAGTGTATCTCCCAGGGCTTTTGCCTGCTTTAAATAGTTCTCGTGGCCTGCGTGGAAATAGTCAAAAGTGCCGAAGGCCATCACGATTTTAGAGGAGGAGCTGGGCATCTGGGACTAAAAAATTAAGATATAAGGCTATCAGAAATACCACGACTGAGAGCAGTGTGCAAATGATAAGGGGGACGCGGTAGTTCTCTGTGATTTTGCCTAAGGAGAGGGAAATTCGGGCTGTTGCGAATACGAGACCTGCTAGCAGGAAGGGAAGGTCTAGGATGTTGAAAATGAGCCAGGTTGGTACATCGATTACTTCTTGGGCGATTAAGATGGATGATCCGATGTGGGCGAGGCCGAAGATGACGAAAAATATGAATGAAACGCTGGCGATGGAGTGAAGTGTTTTTTGCATAGGCGTTTAATATTCTAAGATATGATACTTCAATAGTCGATATAAGTTATTGCTTATTTCACCGCGGGTCATATCATCTGAAGGATGGTAGTAGTGGTAGCCATCTTCCTGATAGTCAATTGGGTCAAGGATGCCATAGCGTTTTCCTGAATGAAGATAGGTTGCGTACCATGCGTTGCTATCTACGTCAAAAAAGATGGTTCCAGCCTCATAATCTAGTATTTCAACATATTCTCCAAAAACTTCGAGAAGCATTTTAATTGCTTCAGCTTTATTTACGTTTTGTCCGGGGAGGAAATTGCCGTCTGGATAACCTTCAACCCAGCCTTGAGACTCTGCATAGCAGACGTATTTTGCAAACCATTCTGATTCTACATCTGGGAAACAGTTGTTATACAGATCTTCGTCTGGAGAAAGGCCTTTGCCTTCAACAAATATCTTTAGGAGCTCAGCTCTGTTAATTGATTTTTCTGGTTTGAAGCTGCCGTTTGAATAGCCTTCAATCATTTCTTCGCTTTTCAAAAAGGCAATTGCATCAGCGTGTTCTGTGCTTGGGTCTACGTCTGAGAAAAACTCAATATTTTCATTTTCTAATGCCCAGAGTATTGCTTGATTAGTAATGATGGTGCCAAACTCTCTGCGCTCAACACTTCCAGCGGATTCATTGTAAGAAAGGTAATGGGAAATACCAACAAAATTTCCTTCACTATTGAAAACAGGCCCTTCGTTATCATCTCTGTTTATGTAGCCATTTACGTTGTAAAACCATGCTGAGTCTTCATTTAAGGCGGTAACTCCTGATATGTTACGTGTGTCAAATTCAAGAGTCATTGGCTCACCAAAATTTTGGTTGAAGAGTGGGATTGTGACTTCGTCACCGATTTCTAGAGATTCTTCGCTGATTTCAATTGGGTTCAAGCCTAAATCTTCTAGGTCTGGTACTATCATTGCTAGGTCTAGATCTTCATTTATTTCTACGATCTCTCCTTCATATGAGCAATCTGGCTCGTCGTCAGCTTCTTCATAGATGCAAAAGCTTATTTTGGAGTCTTCATAATCTATTGCGAATGATACGTTTTTGTAATTTGTGAGGATGACGTCAGTATCATCTATAGTCACTATGATCCCGCCTGCGCCAGATTCTGTGTTATCAACGTGAACGATGTGAGAAAGGAAGTCATCGGGTTCAAGAGCTTGAGCAGCTGGGATGAGAATAAATGTTATGATTAAGAGGACGAGTTTTTTCATGTGTTGAGGTCAGTTTGTATATGATATTTCAATAGGCGGTAAAGGTTTTCAGAAATTTCACCACGAGTCATTTCATCAGCTGTGCCATAATATGAGCCTATGTCTTTTTCAATGATTCCGTAGCTTGATCCTGTGTATAAGTAGTCTGCGTACCAGGCGCTGTTTGACACATCAAGGTAAAAGGCTGGGGCACCTTCTACAGGGGAGTCGAGCATTTCTATGTGGTCTGTGAATACTTTTAGTAGCATAGCCATTGCTTCGACTTTATTTATATTTGTTCCAGGTTGGAAAGTGCCGTCGCTATAGCCCTCAACCCAGCCTTGTTCTTTTGCATAGCAGACGTATTTTGCGTACCATTCGTCTGTGACATCATCGAAGCAATCTGAATAGTCTTCATCAGGTGTGCCATAAATTCCTTCTACAAAAATCTTTAATAGTTCAGCACGGTTTATGGGATTGTCTTGTTTAAACTCGCCGTCCGAATATCCACTAATAAGTCCATTTGTTTTTAGATAAGCAAGGCTGTTTGCGTGTTCTGAACTGAAGTCAATGTCATCAAAAAATTCGAGGGAATTTAAATCTTCGTTGATTCTTTCTTCAAGCAGGAATTCTTCGTTGATAGTGCCTTCTTCTGCCAGATTGGATAGCCACCATTTTATAGTTTCAATTGAAGTTATATCACCGTAATTTAGCCATCCAACTTCATTGCTAGACCAATAATTGTTTTCTGCTCGATATTGAGAAAAACCGATAAACTCTCCGTCTTCATTTAAAACAGGTCCCTCGTGGTTTGCATATTCAAGGGTTCCTGTAATTGTGTAGAACCATGGAGTATCTTCTTCGAGATTAGCGTGACCTGTTATTTCACGTTCTTCAAAGCTAAAGGTTGGGGCGCGTTTCACTCCTTCTATCCATGTTTCTCCGCGGCTAATTACGTTTACTGTGTCATATTTTGATGTTTCTGTATCGCTGAAATCAAGAGGAATAAGTCCATAATCTTCTATTGTTTCGCCGTCTTCAAAGACTATTTTGGCCAGGTAAAGATCTATAGGGTCGTTTTCTGCAATTTGTTCTATGGTAAATTCACAATCTGGGTGTTCGTCGGCGCTCTCATAATGGCATAAGCCGATATCGTCATATGAATAAGTTGATAGAATTAAGCCTTCGTTGTTGATTAAAACTCCGAGACGACCTGTTTCCAGATAAACTATGGAGCTTGCAATATCATTTGCTTCAAAGGCTTGGGTGGTTGGGATGAGAACCAAAGCTGCTAGGAGGGTGAGAAGGATTTTTTTCATATGGCTATTATAGCGGAGGGTGGAAAAAATTTCTATATTTGTGCACGTGCACAGATTGTTTTTGGGTTTGTTGTTTGACATGGGGAGTGGTTGATGGGATGATTACCTCTCTTAATTTTGAAGATGGATTTGGAGAGGGGGAAAACATTTGGAAGGGGATGTGTTGAAGGGCTTGTGGAGCTTGGCTCAGAACTTTGGGATGCTAGGAATTATGGACGTTTTGCGTTGTTGGTTGTGTTGGGGCTTTGTCCTGGGGACTTGGCTGATGATGAGGAAATGGCTTTTGACGAAGGAGTGGAGCTTGTGAAGGAAGTGGATCCTGAGGTTCCAGTTGTGGATATTTCTGCAGATCCGAGGGTTATAGTTCCAGAGGGGATTGAGAAGGAAGAGTTTATTAGAAGGACACGGGTGATAACTGAGAAGGTGGTGACTGATGGGGATTTGATGAGCTTTGAGGTTGGGAATAATCAGGGGGGAAATCTTCTTAGTTTGGATGCTTGGTTTAAGAAGCTTGGAGCTTATTTTCTTGAGAATGGTTTGAGGCTTGATCCACCTTCTAGAGAATTGAAAGATTATGTGAAGTCATCCAATATTGTGTTGAATGCGGGGGGCTATCATTTGGTGGCTTATAGAATTAGTGAGGAGGTGTCAGGATTGAATTTGTATCCAATTGAGCAAAATGCTAGTGGAAGAGTTTCATTTGAGGAGGATGGGATCCTATTTTCTATTTTGATTTTGGGACGAGGTTTGATGGGTAAGGATGATGATTATTTGCCGGATATTGGTGACACAAAGGCTTTTACTGTGGATAAGTTTCAAGATTCAATTCTGGTTCCTAATCATAGGTTTTATGGTGCAGAAATATCTGAGGTGCAAAAAAATGCATTGTTCTTTCATGAGGCAATACATATTTTGTGGAGACATCTTTTCCCTGTTTCTTGGGTAAATATAGATCTTAGTTTTGAGGCGGATGGGCTTGAATTACGATTTGGTGATGCAGCTTTTAAGTTAGATGGCGAATATGATGTTGGTGAGGTAGATGAACTAATGACTTATGGTGCGGAGTTTGCTGTGGAGCCTGATGTTGAACGGTATGAAAAATTTCTTAGTTTGGCGGAGGAATACAAGGGGCGTGAAGATGTGATGAATGTTCCTTATGGTCTTTTTTTTGAGTGTTTGCCTCTTGCTGTGCCTGATGGTGATTTGACTAGGGATGATGTGAGACGTGCTGGGCATATGATGTTTATTAATGGTTTTAAGCTCTCGTATTTTTTGGAGTCGTGGTTGAATCCGACTTAAACTCCTGCTAGAGTTCCATTCGATGAAACTCACTAAGGAACAAGTCGAAAAGTTGGCGCATCTTTGCAGGTTGAAGCTGACGGATGAAGAGATTGAGCGGCTTTCTGGTGAGCTGACGGATATTTTGGATTATGTGGAGATGCTTGGTGAGTTGGACACGGAAGGTGTGCCTGAGACGAGTCAGGTGACTGGTTTGACGAATGTTACTCGGGAGGATGAAATTGATATGGAGCTTTGTGAACCTGGTGATCTGCTTGAGACTAGTCCGCTGGAAAAACAGGACGGACAAATTAAAATTAAACGAATGATGTGATGGATTTAAACTGGCTAACGATTTCGGAGGTGCATGCTGGATTGCTTGAGAAGAAATTTTCTTCTGAGGAGGTGATGCGGGCGTGTTTGGATCAGATGAAAGCGACTGAAAAACTGAATAATTTTATAACCGTGACTGAGGATTTGGCGCTGGAGCAGGCGAGGGCTGTGGATGGCAAAATTGCTGGCGGTGAGAAGATAGGAATTCTTGAAGGTGTGCCTGCTGGGGTTAAGGATTTGCTGAATACAAAAAATGTTCGTTCAACCTGTGCGAGCAAGATGCTGGAGAGCTTTGTGCCGCCTTATGATGCGACTGTGGTAAAGAAGTTGAGAGATGCTGGTTACGTGATGTTGGGTAAGACGAATTTGGATGAGTTTGCGTGTGGGACTTCGTGTGAAAATTCATTTTTTGGTCCGAGTTTGAATCCGTGGGATACAGGGTATGTGGCTGGTGGTTCGTCTGGTGGTTCGGTTTCTGCGGTTGCTGCTGGGCAGTGTATTTATTCGATAGGGACAGATACGGGTGGATCTATTCGGACGCCAGCTTCTTTTTGTGGATGTTATGGTTTGAAAGTGACGTATGGGCGTGTTAGTCGATTTGGTGTGACTGCCATGGCTTCAAGTTGGGATACGGTTGGGCCGGTAGGCCGAAGTGTTGAGGATTTGGCTTTAGTTTTGAAAGTGATTGCGGGGGATGATAAGTATGATGCAACGACTCCTTCTGTTGAGGTGCCAGATTATACAGTCGATTTGGGGAAAGGGGTGAAGGGACTTAAGATTGGTGTGCCGAAAGAATTTTTTGGTGAAGGTGTGGATGAGGAAGTGAAAAAAGTAGTGATGGCTGCGGTTAAAGAATATGAAAAAATGGGTGCGCAGGCTGTGGAGATTTCACTGCCGATGACTAAATATGGGCTTGCGGCTTATTACATTATGACGCCGGCTGAACTTTCTACGAATTTGGCGCGATTTGATGGGGTGAGGTTTGGTCATAAGGCTGGGGAAATGGATGATTTGATTGAATATTATAAGGCGAATCGGGGTGAAGGTTTTGGTGATGAGATTAAGCGGCGAATTATGATTGGGACTTTTGTGCTTTCCGAAGGTTATGCGGATAAGTATTACAAACAGGCTCAGAAAGCGCGGACGCTGATTATTCGGGATTTTGATGAGGCTTTTGAAGAGGTTGATGTGATTATGGGGCCGGCGGCTCCAATGCCTGCCTTTAAAGTTGGTGAGAAGATAAATGATCCACTTGCGATGTACATGGCGGATTTGTTGGCGATTCCTGCGTCGGCTGCTGGTTTGCCGGGGATTTCTGTACCGTGTGGTTTTTCAAAGGGTGGTTTACCGATTGGCTTGCAGATTATTGGGCCGCAATTTCAGGAGGGATTGATTCTCAGGGCGGCAGCGGCTTATGAACAAGTGAGTGGGCTTGGTGAAAAAAGACCGGTTATTTCTTAGTGGCAAGCTTAGTTTATTGACGAGGGGGTGAGGGGTCTTTATAGTGCGAAGTCCTCGCTTTCAAAAATTCAGGAAAAATTCAGGAAAGTTTCAGGATTTTTTAAGGTCGGGTTGCTATGATCCTGTTGATACTTAACTCAAAAATTATGACTGATGAAAATACACAAATAATCTTAGATGCTATTAATGGCAGGATGGATGGAATAGATGGCAGGTTGGATGGAATGGATGATAGGTTCGATAAGATGGACAAGAGATTTGACAAGATGGACGTTAAGATGGGAGTGATGGCTAGAGATATTTCCTCAATAAAAGAGACTTTGGTTAAGCATGACGAAAAATTTGAAAACATTACTTTCATGCTTGTTAATCATGACAATTTACTGAAGAAGTTGTTTCCGGATCATTTTCAGCAGACAGTGTGATGTCTAGAACTTTATTGTGCGGGCCTGTCAATTTTTTTATGTGCGTAAAGCTTGCAAATAGCTTTGTTAAGCGTATAAATAGATCTTGTTGATTTACCCCTTCCACATGATAAATACAAGTGCTGTCTCAGTTGGTGTTGCGCAAGATCCTGCTCGTGTTGCTCGGCGTGAGCATATGTTTGCGAAATTTCCTCGTAAAAATGTAAGTAAAGAAATGGTTTTGGAAATGGCCAGGGAGAATGCGGTGCAGTTTGTTGATATGCAATTTACGGATATTAATGGGAATTTGAAGGCGGTGACGATTCCGGTTCACAAGCTTGAAGATGCAATTGATAATAATGTTTGGTTTGATGGGTCTTCTGTAAAGGGTTTTATGCGGATAACGGAATCGGATATGTATTTGAAGCCGGATTTGGATACTTTTGCTGTGCTTCCGTGGACCAAAGATGAGTTGGATATTACAGCTAGGTTGATTTGTGATGTGTATTTGCCAGATGGGAGTCCTTATGAGGGCTGTCCGCGGAATATTTTGAAGAGGCAGATGGCTGAGGCGGCTAAACTTGGGCTGACTTTTAATACTGGGCCAGAGCTGGAATTTTTCTTATTTAAGATGGATGAGAATAGGAAGGCTATTCCGGTTCCGCATGATGATGCTGGTTATTTTGATCAGACTACGGATTTGGGGCTGCGGATTAGGCGGCATATGGCTTTTGCTTTGGATGAGATGGGGATTGAGGTTGAAGCTCTACATCATGAAGTTGCTGCTGGGCAGCACGAGATTAACTTTAAGTATGCGGATGCAGTGACTACTGCGGATAATGCTATTTCTATGAAGCTTGCGCTGAAGGCTGTTGCTCGGCAGATGGGTTTGATTGCTACATTTATGCCTAAGCCGATTTTTGGAATTAATGGAAGTGGTATGCATGTGAATCAATCGCTTGCGTCTTTGGAGGATGGAATTAATAAGTTTTATAGCCCAGATGGGGTTTATGGCCTTTCATCGATTGCCTTGAATTTTGTTGCTGGGCAGATGAAGCATATTAAAGCTATGAACGCAATTATCAACCCTACAGTGAATTCTTATAAGCGATTGGTTGTTGGTTATGAAGCGCCTGTGAATGCGGCGTGGAGCCAGCATAATCGTTCTGCGCTGATTCGTGTGCCAAAAATCACACCTTCTCAACAAGGGAAAGCGAATCGAATTGAGCTGCGTTGTGGTGATCCGTCTTGTAATCCTTATCTTGCTTTTGCTGTGATGCTTGCGGCTGGTTTGGATGGTATTAAACAAAATATGCAGGCGCCGGAGCCAGTTGAAGATAATATTTGGGAGCTTAGTTTAGCGGAGATGAAAGCGAGGGGTATAGAACCTGTTGCTTATGATTTAAAATCTGCTCTGAAGGCTTTGAAGGGTGATGATGTGATGCGTGCTGTGCTTGGTGAGGAGATGTTCAGGAGATTTTATGAGCTTAAAATGGCTGAGTGGGATTCATACAGAATGAGTGTTTCTAAGTGGGAGTTGGATCACTATATGGATTGCTAATGGGAAAGCAAGATCCGTTCAATAGCCAGCAGGTATTGATCTTCTTCACGTGGGCGGAGGTGGATGCCTCCAGTTTTGAGGCGGCGGTCGATTTCAAGGAGTTTGTTGAGGGCGCGTTTCAGTTGTGAATGGGTGAAGTTTTTGCACTGTTTGAGAGTGGTTTGAACCACATAAGGATGTACGCCCATTTTGCTGGCGATTGCTCCTGATGGAGTGCGGTTTTCGGAGAGGGATTTCATTTCTAGCATGAGGCGGAATTGGCGGCTGATCATGGCGAAAATGAATGGTGCCTCTTGTCCCTGGGATTGAAGCTCTTTCATGGTTTTGAGGGCACCTGAGATGTTCTTTTTTGCCAGCTGGTCTGTCATTGTGAAAATGGATTGTTCTATAGAGCCTGTAACGAGGGCATCAACCATTTCTGGGGTGATGGCTCTGTCTTTTGCAAAGAGGCAGAGCTTTTGCACTTCGTTTTCTAGTTTCCAGAGGTCATTTCCGGTTGCTTCTGCCAGATAATTGGCTGTGCGTCTGTCCATTTGTCCTTTGTAGCTTTCTGCTCTGTGGATAATCCAGGTTGTGAGTGCCATGCCCTTGGGTTTTTCAAAAAGCCTGATTGTTGCGACTTTTGTCAGGTGTTTGAAGAGTGCACTTCTTTTATCTGGGGGTGGAGTTTCAGCGATTACCAGTACGGTTGTGTCTGGGATGTTTTCCAGGGCTGGGATCAGTTTTTTCAAGGTTTCTGCCTTGTTTGAGTTGAGGAAATTTCTTAGGACGACTAAACGCTTATCTGCAAGAAAGGGGGCTGAGCTTATTGCCCCTGCAATTTCTTCCACTGATGATTGTTTGCCATCAAGGGTTTCCAGGTTGGTTTCGTCGTATTTTTCAATAAATAGTGAACGCCAGCGCTGGAGTTCTTTCTGCAGCGAGAAGCTGTCTTCGCCGTGCATGAATACGAGATTTGGCTTGCTCATGCGGCTAGTTTAGCATAATTTCTGATGAAAGCTCTATTCTCAGCTTATTCAATCTAGTATTTTTTACGCTTTTCCTGCATTTTAAGATTGATGCTATGTGCAATTGCATGGTGTTCTTTGCACAGTGGGGCTAGAAAATGCGGATCATGTGTTTTACTTAAGGCAAAAGGTCTGGTGTGATGAAGTGCTACTGCAGGTTTGTTGCAGTTGCAAATAGAACATTTGTTGCCGTGTTCTTTTTTGATTATTCTCTTTATTTTTACAGGTATGTAACGTGATTCTGTTTGCTCCAAATTTTCTGCAATCTCTTCTTTTTCTTGCTGAATTTCTTCATCTCGTTTTTTGAGCATTTCTAAAAGCATTTCATTGATATTAATGCCTTTTTCTTGAAGTTCAAGTAATTTTTTTGAAACTTCTTCAGAAAGTTCCAGGCCGTTTTCCAGTCTGTGCGCGCGCACAGATTTTATGTCTATTTTTGGCTTACACAAGCCATTTTGAATTTTCTTTTCGTCACGCACAAAAGTTTCAACAGCGCTTTGTGGCAAGACTTTTACTTTTTCCACAAGCTCTTCTTCGTTTTCTGGTGTGGCGATTGAAGTTACTCGTGCCAATTTATTGACGCTTACTTCTCCGCTTGTAAGTGCTGTATGTAAGTTGGGCATGTTTTGGAACTTTTTCTCTAGGTTAAGGACGCGTCTAACTTGTTCTTCGCTTAGGCCGGCAAGTTTTTTAGCAAAGACGAAAATGGATTCGTAGTTTTTCTTTTCATATAGGCGTCGCTTGTAGATCTCGGGCAAAAGTCCAATAAATTTACGTCTCCAAAGGAGAGCGTTTTTGCCAAAATGTTTGGCCATTGAGTAGAGCTGGTTGTCTGAAATGTGACATAGGTCTTTGAAGTTTGTTTTTGAATGATTTGTGTTATTCATGGCGTTTGGATTAGGAGTAGATGAATTTAAATTCTAGCACAAAAAGACCTGGATTAACAGGTTGGAGAGGCCGTTTTATGTGGTTTTGGCTAGACGTGGGTTGGTAAAGTTGTACGGTGAGTGGACGCTTACCAAAGCGAGGTTGAAAGTACCAAAGTGTGGCAAAAAGCTTGGTGGTTGGCAGGCTAGTTTACCGCTTGCTCAGTGTAAATGTCCACGTATTCTGATAGACCAGGAGGTGTGTTGAGGATGATTCGGCTGTCGTAGCGAACTACAATTCCTCCACCATCAAGTGTTGCCGGACCTACATAATTGGCAGCGTCTAGGAGAGGCTGTATGTGTCCGTAAATTGATCCGTAGAAGGTTAGGTCGCCGCTAACGGCACTTCTTTCATCTCCGTTGATGTCACCGTTAAAGGATTGGTCTGTGTAGTAGACACCGACTAAGTCATGTGCATCATTTCCGATATGGATATCTCCACCAACAACTACAAATGCTATTGATGGCATGTCTGTTGGGTCGTCTAGCGATCCGTATTCAATGTTGTACTCTATGTTTAGATCTGCGTTTTCAACGACTAATGTCCATGCTCCTGTTGGGACGGTTATGTCTGCATCAAGTGAGATTGTGCCAGTGGAGCTTTGATCTCCGTCGAAGTATAGAATTCCACTGTCTGGGTTGTTCTGGTTCGATAGTGTCGTGACCAGACTGTCCCAAGATGAGAAGTCATTGCTGGTGCTTGTTTGAAGGGTTTCTGCATTTCTTGTTGCTTGGCTGACTCGGTCTTCAGTAGTTTCTTCAACAGTGTCGCTCTTCCAAAGATCACTAACTGTTGTGATAATTTCACAAACGTATGAACTCAAGTTTCCAATTAAGCCTTCGCTGCTTTCATCACCATCACAGATTGAGACTGTTTCTTCTGTGTATTCGGTGTATTCGGGGATGTCTTCGCCATCTTCTTCATCTTCATCATCGTCGTCATCATCGTCGTCATCATCGTTTGAGTCGTCATAAATTATGATGGCATCTGTGTTTCTGTAGGTGCTGCTTGTGGCTTCGTCTTCGTCGGTGAAGATACAAGAGATGTCTGATCCACCCTCAAGTTCTACTTCAAGGAAGACGTCACCGGCGTTTCTTGTGATTAGGTAAGAACAAAGGACGACTAAGTGAGCGTCTGCTTCGGCGTCTGCATCGCCGTCGCCATTTATATCTACTTCTGCGTCATTTTCGAATTGTTCAGTTAAACAGTCATCATCAGAGTTGTCACATTCAAGTTTAGAGAATACGACTCCAACGTAACGGATACGGATTACGGCGTCTTCATCTAAGTCTTCAACGTATCCTGCATTTCTGATTACGACTTTTTCATCGTCTTCTGGTGTGAAAGCTGATTCATAACAAACTTCCCCGTCCATATCGAGTTCACCATCACTGTCATAATGACATTCAGGAATCATTACGGATTGATTATCTTCACATTCATATGAACTTCCTGGGAATTTGATGTATGGAACGAAAGTATGATAGTTGCTCTCTGAATAACCTTTAACAATATCGGCAAGGTCATCAGAACAATATTCATGTTCACTTCCGAATCCGAATTCTCGAATAGTTTCATATGTGTGGTTTACATCTCCTACTTCGGCGTGTGTTAGGTCGTAATAACTTGTTGCTAATTCAACATAACCATCTGATTCTGATCCGTCGCCGTTGAGGCCGATTAGGTTGCCGTCCCACATGTCATCTGTGAAGACTAGCTCATCTTCTCCGCCTGCTGGGTCATATTCCAGGGTGTAGAAGGTACGATCTTCATCATGTGAGAAGAAGATGTCTTCATCACTGTATGAGTTCTTTTCTTCCGCGAAGTTGAAGGTAAAGATGTATTTGCTGAATTCACCGACTTCAAAGACTTCTGTATCGAGTTCAGCGTAACAATTATCTGGGTCTTCGGCTACGTAGGCAGAGATTTCTGCGTCTGCGCAAACTTCTTCAAATGTCACTTCAAATTCTGTGGTTCCTGCACTGATATTTTCCACTAGTAGTTGTGTGTCTCCTGAGACGCCAATTCCGTCATATTCAACTTCGATTCCGTTATCGTCACATCCTTCATAATTTACTACCAAGGTGTTTTCTTCCAGGTCAGTGTCAAGGATGAGTTCTGTTTCAAAGTCGTCTCCATCAAGTCCTTCTAAAGTGCTGTCTTCAAAGTATAGTTCAGTACAATAAAGTTCTTCTGGTACGACCGGTACTTCTTCTTCTGTGACGGTGATGCTATCTTCACAGCCTTCTTCTTCCCAGCCGTTGACGAATGCGTAGATGTTTGCTTCTGCACATAGGTTTGTGAATGTTAGGTCGAAGTTTTCTGAGCCATCCACAAGGCTGAGATCTAGATCGCCTGCGTATGAGTTCCCGTCATATTCAATTGTTCCATCTGTACAACCTGTGTATTGGACGTATAAATGTTGGCCTGTAAGGTCTGATTCTAAGATAAGTGTTGTATCAACACTTTCGCCTTCTCCTTCGATTCTGACTGTGTTGACATCAAAGCTTAGGTCATAACAGGCGACATCTTCACCAGGTACTGGCTGTGTGATTGTGAATTGGTCTGAACAATGTTCTTCACCTTGGATGTAAGCGATTACGGTGTCTCCTGCTAGTCCGCTGACATAATATCCTTCAGCGGTATCACTTGTTCCGGAAATAGTTGGATATTCAAGATGTCCGTCTGAGAATACGTCTGGTACGCCATCAGCATAAGTGAGGGTGCTGCCGTTGTATGATGCGAAGTCTCCGTTTTCGTCATAAGCTTCAATCATCAGTGTTCCGCCCCAGTCTGAGGCGCTTCCACCAACGTCAACTGTGATTGCAATATTTCCTGCGTCTGTGTCTGTTTCTCCCATTGTGACTGAGTCTGGGGTCATTTCCAGGTCAACACAGACAGGTGCAGCCAGTTTGGGGAATTCAAAGTCTAAGTAACAGTTATCTTCTTCTCCTGCAACGTAAAGTTCTAAGTAGTTTCCTTGGTCAAAGTTTTCCCAACATACGGTTCCTGTGTATTCCAATAAAGTTGGGTCATCCATTGCAAGAGAGACTGGATTGCCGGCATCTATTCCACCGGTTTGATCTATGTCCAAAGCCAGTGTTCCGTTATATGCGCTAAGGCTTGGGTCTTCCCATCCTGCACCTACAATTGTTCCGGTGTAGGTGAGGCTTGAATTGAAAATGTTTACCCAGTAGTCAAAACAAAGTGCGGATTCTTCCATCATTGCTTCTTGGCCTTCAACTGTTGTTGCGTCGAAGATTTCTTTGTCGTCCATTGCATATGGATAGTCGTTCAAAAAGTGCATTCCTTCACACCAAGGTTCTTCAACTTCTTCTTCACTAGGAATTTCAGCTCTACAGGCAGCGTTGGCTGGGTCTGGAGTCCATTCAATATAAATGGTGTCGCCAGGGGTTCCTGTGTAATAAACTGTTGAGTCAGCGGTATTGATTCCTCCTGTTCCCGTTATGCCCATTGTGTCTGTGAAGGTGCCGCTGGAGTTTGTGCTCCAAACATTCCATAGCCACGGAGTTGTTACAGTTCCGTCTGTCATGAAGGATTCCCATGTGATTTCCACGTTTCCTGCAGTCATGTCCGCAACGCTGATTGGTGGGACGGGAGTTGTAAGTGTCAAAATTGCACAGTCTGGGAGTGTTACTATTGGATGTATGTAAGAGAAAGATGCAGAACATGCGCTTGAGTCGGCATATCCGGCTGCTGCAGTTACCGTTGCTGGGTCTTCACTATAATAAGCGACTGATGCGCTTGGATCCGCTGAGTAGGGCCCAGTGCTGCTGTCAAAAGTTGCGTCTGTGTCTGTTGATTCATAAGTTACGTCGTAAGGCCATGGGTCTCCGTCTGAGGCCGTGACTGTGACGTTAATATCTATTTCGTAAGGGTCACTTACGGTTCCGAGGTATCCTTCGCCGGGATCATCAATTGATAGGTCGGAACAGTAAGGGTACTCAATTTCGACGACACAGTCTGTTTGGTTTGTGTATTCAGTGATTGTTACCACGTCTCCAGGGGAGGTGGTTCCGTATTTGAGGGTGTTGTCGTCAGTCCAGTCATATGGGTTGCTGGCGCCGAATCTGGATGAGTAGTTGTAGAAGACGCCGCTTGCTGTTGAGCCGTCGTGGGCTTCAGCTTGCCAGTAGAATTCTGTTTCGCTTGTCATGTCAGCGCCGTCTTGGTCGTAGGCTGTGACTTCAAAAGATGTTGTGCTGTAGAGGTCATCCACGCCGACGGTTGTTGGGTCGAGTGATAGGGAGGCGCAGATTTGGTCTTCGCATTCGTAGTTTGTGATGTTTTCTACTGTGTGGCCGTTCCAATGATAATCTGTTTCGCCGTCTTCTTCACTTACATACCATTCTCCTTCATCTACGTCGTAATACCAGAATTTTATGTAAATTGCTGATGTGGTTGTTGCACTTCCTTCAGAAAGGTCAACGGGGAAGTCAAATGTAAAATATTCACCCATTGTTCGGTATTCCTCATCTTCGGTATCTATGATTCCATCTCCATCATAGTCATTGTATCCGGGAAGTTCTGGTGATGCGGTTTCATCTGTAAGCCCATATTCCCACTCGACATAATTTTCGTATTCGGCATCACTTGATGTGTCTCCTGTTATGTAAGAAATTTGAGTTCCTCCATCTGCTGTTGTTGTCCCGCTACAGCCTGAAATCCAACTTCCACCGGAACTACATTCAATGGTATCTAAATCTACTGAGTCCATGAGGTCATCATGGAGATATATTCGAAATTTAGTGGCACGTGCTGAATACCAAATGCCATCGTCTGGTCCTGAAGTATTTGTATATGTATGAAAGTGAGTAGCTTCGTTGCTTGGGCATGTTAATGTTTGTTCGTTGGTTTCGGTGATTGTTTCATTGCTTGATCCTCCTCCAGATCCACCCGTTTTTGCTGACCCGTGTATTTCTGCAGCTAGAGAAATATTGCTGCCGAGCATTAGGCCGACGAGTAGTCCAATTATTAGATTTGCGATGCCAAGTTTAAGTATTTTCATATTTGTTTTATTGAGGAGTATCTAAATCATAAGATTCGGCTGCTCTGTCAGAGGAACCGTCAGAAGATTGGAAATATTTATTGAATACGCCTTCCTCGCTGTCTCCGCAGCTTGTGAAGAGTATTGAACTTATTAGTGTTGTTATTAGAAGTAGTTTTTTCATTTTTTGTTTTGATTAAGTTGGTGTTCCGCCGCTACCGATGCCTGCTGGGTTGTCGAGTGGCGTAGCTCTGATTTCAATTGGTTCTACTTGTCCTTCGATTACGTCTCCGCTAGTTCCTTTTTCGCTTGGGTGTTTCCCTTTATGAGTCTCTGTCTCTTCTAACATCACACCAGCTGCTAGGCCGCCTTCTGTGAAGCGGACGTTCAAGCGGCTTTCTAGGTAGTGGATTACCTCTGCAGATGCTGCTTGTGTGAGGCTTTCTAGGCGGACGAATACGCGAATTCCTTCGTGCATTGTTGTTGTGAAGTTTCGACATTCTTCTATGAACCCCATTTTTGCGTTGGAATCCTTTTCAATTCTGATTCCTTTACTTTCAAATACACCGGTTTTTGCGATTGTCATTAAGGTTTCACTTAATAGTTTCCATGTGGATCTTAAGTTTCTAGGGATATCAGAGTCTTTTTCGTATTTACCTTGAACAATTTCTGTCATTTTTCTTGTGATATCTGCTCCCCAGATTAAATCTGCCATATCTAGGACGGCGAGGCCCAATTGGCTGTGGATCATAGAATTTGGATTTGTTCTGTCTAAAGGTTCCATTTCTTGTGTTTTTGCGAAGAAGAACTCAGTGATTTCTGCTGGAGTTAAGCCTGGGCCTTCAGGTGGTCTCTTAGCTAGAGCTGTTGGATCCATATCAATTGCTTGTACCAGTTGTTCATTATCTCCGGTGGCGTGTAAGAATTCCATGAATGCACCGGTTGCTTCTCTACCAATGTGTGTGTGAACTACTGAGCTTTCAGGGATTGTTGTTCTCGAAACTTCTTCTCCTGCTTCTAGTGCTCTAAGTGAGTCTGCGTAGAAAGTCATTATCTTTCCAGAAATTTTTGTAGCTTGACTGGCTTCTACGCCTTGCTCTTCTAATGCTTTTGCAAGAGACGCAGTGTTCCATCCAATAACGTGTGTGATGAATGCTTCTACGTCTTTGTACGCTTCTGGTCTAGATTCGATGAGAATTTGTTGTACAGCGTAAGAAGTTTCTTCATTTGATAGTGTGGTTTTTCCAGTGAAAGCTTTGTATGCATCGATGATTTTTTTGTAGTATTCAGGGTCATCATGCATTTTGATGTACATTTCTGGATCATTTTCTTCTATTACGAATGCTTTTGCTTTTCTTTCAATCTCATCCTTATCGATACGTTCGGGCACTCTCATCCCAAGGGCTTCCATCATTTCTGCGTGGGCAGTTTCTCTTTCAGCGGTGTCTTTGATGTCGATAAAGTCTTCAATTTCAACTCCTGCGGCTGCCATTTCATCAAGGCTCATGAAGCTGCTTGAGCTCTTAACTTCACTTGTGAGTATGACTTCTTTGGCTGCTGTTTGAGTTCTGTCGTAGTCAGATTTTCTGTATGTAAGTTTATCTTTTGTGCTTTCTTTAATAGTGTCGTTATCAACGTGAATGTTGTCGGATAAGAAGATATCAACGTGATGAGTTGCTCCGTTTTCTGCGAATGGGTAGTAAGTGTCAACACGTCTCAAGCTGAAACTTTGGTCTTGTGCCAGGTTGAGGTATACGTAACTATCTCCAGATTTCTCATCCTGTATAACAGTTGTTTCAACTCGTGAGCCAGTATGTGTGTATACGTTAACAATTCCATCAACTTCAGCAACGTCTAAACGAAGCATATTTCTATCTAATTTAAGCTGAACACTGTGTTCAGCAAGGTCTTGATTTGTTAGGTCAAGACGCTCTCTTGCATAGTCGATTTCCATTCTTCGTCCTTCTACAATTGTTCTTTGGCCGCCTTCAGTTAGGGTGATGTCACCAGAAATTGCAGCTGATTTAATGATGCTTCTTGGAGTTGATATCTGAGGGTTGTTTCTTATGTAATTCTCAATCAGAGTATCGGTGATTCCTTCGGGGAGTCTTGCAGGTGTTGCATATTCAACGAATTCAGAATTTTCCCCGTGGATCCCAACTCTTACCCAAGGAATTGGTATACCAAAAGCTCCAACGCATGGGATATATTCTATACCTGCTCCTAGGAATTGTACTTTGCGGAGATTTTCTACTGCTTCGTCGCGCATATCTTCTTTGTATGATCTGATGAGTGCAGCTCTGAATTCTGCTCTTTGTTCTTCATTTAAGACTTTGCCTTCTCCCGCGTAGTAATGATCTAGGTCTCTGTTTAGGTTTGCTTCTCCTTCTTTCATTGCGTCCATTCTTTCTTGAGATTTTTCTACAACTCTCTTTGTTAGTACGGCTTCCATGTTTCTTGAAATGCTTATTCCCATGGATACTAAACTGAATCTATTAATCAAGTTTGTACCAGCACTTGCGTGTGCACCAAGTGTGATTTGACTGTATTTGCCGAGATCAACTGAGAAAGCTATTGAGGTTCCAAGGCTTGCTCCGCTTTCAGTTCCAAAATGAGCTCCTGCACCCACTTCCCAACCAAAACGGCCAGCTTTTCCGGCTGCGGCAAGTTTATTGTGGAAACCAAATTCACGGACTGCAATGTTTCCGTTGAAACCTGGTTTGTATGTGATTGAGCCTTCTGGTGTTTCCAGAATGGGCACTTCTTGAGTGTATCCAACTCCGAGTAAGGTTTCTAAGTCAGTGTCTTCCAAGTTGCCGGCTGCATCGTATTGTTTTTCTCTCTGAATTCTAAGCATAGTGCTTACCATCCCGGCATTTACCTCATTAATTTTTGTTCCCATTTCTCGGATTTCATCTGGGGTGAATTCTATTTTGCTAGCTAGAGTTGTGAGGTCGTCTTTAGTTGTTCCGCTGAATGTGTCAATTACGCTCTGAACAGTTTCAGACATTTCCTCATGGATTTGTCCCTGTCTGATGAAGCGGAACTCTTGATGTTTTCTCATTCCAATACGGATGATTTCTGCTTCAAGTTCTGGCAGGTAGCCTTCTTTAAGACGTTCTACGGTGATTTCTTCGCCGTCTGCTAGTCTTTGGCCTGGAGGCGTGGCTGCCTCGTACCGAGCCATGAAATCGTTTTCGTCTCTTGCTCTGATTGCAATGTATAGACCCATGTTTCTGAGATCATTCAATCTATCTGCGAGTAGTTGGAGGTTTGCTTCCAATTTACCTTCTGGTGACATTTCTACGACTTCATTAAGAAGTTGCTGATAAGCGGTTCTGTCTGACATTGCTCGTGCAAGTTCATCACTTTTGTTATAGCGTGAATCTAAGCTTTGCATGGTTAATGGATTGCCTTCCCGGTTTGGTCTGAATAGACGTTGTAGCCAGTTTCGGTGTGTGCGTGGTGCATCAGCTTCTGGGTTGAATACCCCCGCAATACTATCTTTTGCATAATTTATAGACATATCTGCTTCTGGTGCTCCTATGTATTCAACTTCTACTTCTGGTGCACTTTCTGAGAGGAGAGGGATGTGTTCCATCAACCTGTTAGTTGCAACCAAGAAGTCTGCGTACAATTCATACTGCATCCATGTTTCTTTGACGTTTGTTCGGCCTGGATTTCTTCCGTAATATACGTTTTCTCCAGGTGCTACAGACATGTTTCTGTTTGCTGCTAGCTTTTGTTCTATGGTTAGTTCTGTTGTTCCTGCATACATGTCTTGAGAAAATTGGTGAACGATCCTTTCACTTCCTGGCATTTTATCTTTCACTTCTGCGAGTGCTTTTGTTGTGAGGTAGCCGGGAACATTTTTGCCTGTGAGATTGTCCTTCTCGGCTTCCATCACGGCTTGCATTATTTGTATGACTTTTACTTCTTTTTCTGCTTTGTAGAAATCTTCTTTGATGCTTTTGTAAGATTTTGTTGAGCCGAAAACTGCACGGGTGATTTCATTTGGGCTGATTTTTCCTCTTTTGAAATTTAGTGAGCTGAGATTGCTCAAGATTTTTCCTAGCATTGCGGCTTCGGTTTTTTCACCGGCCATATATTTCAAAATTGAAAGTTGCTTAAATACCATGTCTCCGTGGTGGAGACTGAGGATTTTTTCGTTCCAGTCTTCACGTTTATAGTCTTTTAATTCTGCTGGGAGGATTGCTTTTGTTCTTCCTTTTAATTCATCTACAGCTAGATTTGCAGGTTTTTCTTTCCCGAGTGCTCTTTCTAGATTTGAATTTTCTCGTTGTCGTGCGGATCTTTCTGCTATTTCATTGATGACTCTTGCTTGATGTTGTAGTGGTGTGAGTGGTGCGCTTGGTGGTGCTGGTTCTACTACTCTTCTTGGGTGGCTCCCAACTGTTGGAGCAGGGGCTGTCATCCAAGCATCAAGTCTATCTGCATCACTTCCAGTTGGGCTTGCAGCAGTGCCGCCTCTTTTTGTGTCACGGTCATCTGGGGAAGGTTTAGAACTTGCTTCGGGTCCCATTGCTAGTGCTCCTTCAAGTTCTTCGTCTAAATTGCCTTCAGCAACAGCAGCAGAAGATTCTGTTTCCAAAACTTTAACTAAGTATTGATCGTAAACATATATGCGTTTCCCCCTTTCATCTATGAACTTACCATCTTCTCTTTTGTGTGTTTCAATTTCAGGGCCACCTTTTTTCTTGGTGACTAAGACTTTTATGACGTTATCTGGTAGCAGGTTGTGGAGACCAAACCCTTGTTCTGCGATGTTTCTTTGAGCTTGAGTTAGATCGTCGTCGTGGAAATCAATACGATATTCCTTTCCTTGGTTGAATTCTGTTGCTACTTCGTCCATAGCAACCCTTTGCTGATTTTCTGTTCGTCTTAAGAAAATTGGCACGAAAGTTTTTGTCATTGCCTCTCTGAGCTGAAGTCGTTCTTCGGCGCTTCTTGTTAGTATGGCTAAAGCTTTAATGTCGTGTTCAGATAAGTCTAAATCTTCAAAGCGTTCTAAAAGCCCCTTGATCAGTACTGCTTCGCCTTTTGCGTCAATTCTTCCTTCTACTCTTCGTTTTTCGATTTTTGCTAGTTCTGTTACTAGTTTTTTGAGCTCCTCGAGTTTTTTATCGTTTAGGCCATCGATTTTTGCTAAGATTGCCTCTACTTTCTTACCGGTTTTTTCTGAGAGTTGGTGATCTATGTTCGACTGGAGTTGATCTAACTTCTGTTGGTTTGGTGATGGATCTGATATTTCCAGTTTATATATTACCCGCCCGCGGAAGTTAAAAGGCTCTTCGTGGCTGAGGTTTTTGTAAGGAATGACCATACGTGTAGTTTTTTATTTTTGTATTTGCAGATTGAATTAATTTCAATCTTTACATTTTAGCATAAATCGGGGGTTTTTGCAATGGTCTTCGCTTGGATTTTTGGGTAAAGCTTGCCAAAGTGTGGGCAATGATTTTTAAACTTTAAATATGACATTCCAAACACCGATACTGATTACAAATTTCAAGGCTTATCAGGAATCCACAGGGGCCAAGGCTGTTGAGCTGGCCAAGGAGCATGAGAAAATGGCCAATGAGCTTGGGGTGAATGTGGCGATTTCAGGGAGTGCGCTGGATTTGAAGATGCTTGCGGCGTCGGTTTCTATACCTGTTTTGGCTCAGCATATTGATGGAGTTGGTTATGGTGCTTACACAGGCCAATTGCCTGCGGAGATGGCTAGGACTGTTGGTGTTGATGGGTCGCTTTTGAATCATTCAGAGAGGCGGATTTCAGATTCGCAGATTGAGAGGGCGATTGAAGATATGAAGGGGATGAATATGCTATCTGTTGTGTGTGCGGAGAATGTGGCTGAAGGGCATAAGTATGTGGAGATGGGGGCGGATTTTGTGGCGGTGGAGCCGCCTGAGTTGATTGGTGGTGATATTTCTGTTTCTACGGCGCAGCCGGAGCTGATTTCTGAGGCGGTGGCAAAGATTGGAGCTGGGAAGGTTTTGGTTGGTGCCGGGGTGAAGAATGCTGAAGATGTGCGTGTGGCGCTGAGTTTGGGTGCAGTTGGGATTTTGGTTGCGAGTGGAGTTGTGAAGGCTGCGGATCCGGTGGCTGCTTTGCGTGATCTTTGTAGTGGGATGAAAGCTTAATTCTTAAAACCACGCTTATGAAATTTCCCAGGTTGATTGCGGCCTTTCCGCTGATTTTTCCGCTTTATCTTTTCCGTGGTGAGCTTTTTGGGATTCCGGTGACTTTGGTTGAAATTGTGTTGGGGGTGGCTTTTGTGTTTTTTGTGATTAGGGAGGAAATTTGGCGGCCGAATTGGTGGGCTAAGCATGGCTACAAATGGAAGATTTATGCGCTGTGGTTGTTTTTGATAGCGGCAGTTTTGGGTGTGTTGTTTGTGCCGGAAGTGGCATATATGGCTGATGGCAACGAATTCGCAGGGCGAATTCGTGCTTTGGGGATTTTGAAAGGTTGGATTGTGGCTCCGATTCTGTATTTTATTATGGCTCGGCATTATTTTTATGTGAAGCCATCGCTGATAAAGGTGGCGTTGAGGAGTTTGTTATTGGGAGGTGTTTTCCTTTCATTAATGGCGATTTATCAGGTTTGGACTGGAGATTATTTGACGATGGATGAACGGGCTTCGGGGCCTTTTGAGTCTGCGAATTATTTGGCGCTGTACATTGGGCCAATTGTTGTTTATTCGCTGGTGGCTTTTGCAAGGGCGAAGGATTGGTCTTGGCGGATTGTTTTGGGTTTAAGTAGTTTGATTTGTATTGTTGCGCTTTACGCGACACTTTCTTATGCGGCTTGGGTTGCGGTGATTTTTGCCTTGGGTGTTGCGCTTTTTGCGCATGCTAAGAAATTGCCTAAGAAAGTGAAGTTTGGGCTTGTAGCTAGTGTTGTGTTGATGGCTGTGCTTGCGCTTGTTTCGCAGTTGGGTTCCGCGAAATTCGATCAGTTTACGGAGCTTTCTGATAGGTCTTCTTCTAGTGTTAGGTTGCAGATTTATGAGGTTTCAGTCGACTTAATAAAAGAAAATCCACTGCTGGGGATTGGTCTTGGGCAGTTTCAGCAGCAATACCAAGAAAATGTGATTGAAATTTTGGGGCAGGAGCCTTTTGAATGGAATATGCCGCATTCGCACAATATACTTTTGGCTTTTTGGTTGAATATGGGGCTGATGGGGCTGGTGGCCTTTGTTTGGCTATGTTGGAAGGCGCTTCCGTGGCTTTTGGAACAGGATAAAAAGGAGAGGCGGATTGCGGCGCTGATGTTGGTTGTGATTTTGGCTCACGGAATGTTTGATGTGCCGTACTTCAAAAATGATCTTTCTTTTCAGTTTTGGTTGCTGATGGCGATTTTGCTTTAGGTGTTTAGAACAAAAAAGTTGTACAAGGTGGGGTTTTGGAGGGTGAGTTTTTAAAAGCTGAACGGCTTGTGTAAGCCGAAAATCGAGGCTAAATCTGTGCGTGCGCACAAGTTGTTTAGTGGATATTTATTTTTTTAAAACCGTTTTGTCCAGAATTTCTTAATTGGGATGAGTCGGTTTTTGATTTAGGCATAATAGGTGATTAAGAATCCTGCGGCAGTTAAGACCAGAATGATTAGTGCAATTCCGCGGATTATGTTGCCGATTTGGCTAGGTAGTGCTGGATTTGTTTTGATAATTTCGTTTTTCATTGTGGCCATGCCGAGGGCTGGCGATACTGTGTCTGAACTTTCTCCACCGGTTTTTATTTCCACGTGTTCGGTGGCTTTTTTGAGAAGGTGTGGGAATTTGCTGAGATGGCTGGCTCTTAGTGTTAAGACTAGTGGTTTAAGGTTATTTTCAGTGAATGTGATTTTAAGAACTTTGCTCTTGAACATGCCGTCTTCTGTTGCGAGTGAGGTGATGCAGCTGTAGGGGATTTTTAGAGGTTTGTTGAGGGTGAATTTGAGGAAGAGATGGTCTTGAGTTTCTACCATTTTGACTGCATTGTTTACTCTTGCTCCGTTGCCGTATCGGAAGGTGTTGATACGTATGCTTCCTGCTGGCATGAGTTCTTCGGTTTCAAATTTATTGAAGAGGGGTAGGAATAGTCTTTTTTGTGTTTTCAAGGCGAAGACCCCAATACCTATCACGAGAGCGAAGGGGAATATTCCCATAATTATGTTCATGACAATATTGAAGGTGTCTGTGTTGTCCATTAGTTGCGGGGTAATTTGAAGAATTTTTTCATGAATTCTTTCATTTCGTGTTCGCTAAGTTTGTCAGTGGTTTCTACTCCTTTGAGTTTGGCTGCCAGGGCTTTGTTTTTTTCTAATACGTTTTTGAGTTCGTGTTTTGCGGTTCCTGGGCCGAAGATTACTAATTCGTCGCCTTTTTCAACGCGTTTGATTAGCTCTTTTGAGAAAGCTTTCATTTGGTGGTGTCGGCGTTCGCTGTGGGAATTTTGATCTGTTAAGCTGAGGCGTTCGTCGCCGTGGACTCCGCCGTGGTGGTGTGGTTCTACGTCGGATCGCATTTCATCAATTTCCATTTCTGCGACTTTGTTGGTTTTGATGATGAAGGCGTGGGCGTGATCGACCCAAATTCCATAGAATGTGTGCATGTTTGGAGGGTTATTGGTTGGGAGGGTTGTGGGGACATCTTAGCATTGAGGGGAAATGGGCTCAATGTTTGCTAAGGTTTAATCTTTGCTGAGATTGACGTATCTGTAATTTCTAGTGTCCGTGACCGGCGCCGGTCAGGTATGCCAAAAGTTGGGTTTTTGTAAAGGGGGTGGGATGTAGTGGGTAGAGTTCGGGGAGGGATTTTATTTTTGATCGACTGTATTTTAACACTTTTTACAGGTTAGATACAGAAGGTTGGCGTGACAAATGGGGCGGATCAGGTGTACTTATATAGTGCCAAATTTTTAATTGTTATTTTCCACGCTGTGCTTGATCGCTTAAGAAAAATTGTTCCGGATCAACATCCTATTCGTCTTTTCTATCTTAAAGTTAAGGCGGTCTTGGCGGCACTAATTTACAGGTTTCCGGCGAATGAATTGACGGTGATTGCGGTGACTGGGACCAATGGGAAAACTACGACTGCTAATATTTTGCATCAGATTTTTACTGAAGCCGGGCATAAAGTGGGGATGTTGAGTAGTTTGAATTGGAAAATTGGGAGCACTGAGGCAGCGAATCCGACGGGGCGGAGCACTGTGAGTCCGTTTTTGTTTCAGCGGAAGTTGCGGCAGATGGTGAATGAGGATTGTGATGTTGCGGTGATTGAGGTGACCAGTCACGGGTTGGTGCAGTCTAGGTTGTGGGGAGTGAATGTGGATACTGCTGTGCTGACGAATTTTGGGCAGGATCATTTGGACTATCATGGGACTCTTGAGGAGTATAAAAAAGCCAAAGGGTTGCTTTTTGATTCCTTGAATGCGGCTAAGCGGAAGCCGGATGTGCAGAAGGTTTCTGTGATCAATGAGGAAGATCCGGAGGCGGAGTATTTCAAGCAGTTTCCGGTGGATCAATTTTTTGGTTATGGGATTCAGAAGGGTGCTTATGCGGCTCGGAATTTGGAAGAGCGTGCGGATGGGACGCAGTTTTTGTTGCGAATTCCGAATGGGGAGATTGAGATAGATTTTCGGGTGCCGGGGCGGATGAATGTTTATAATGCGCTTTCTGCTGCGACTGTTGCCGTCGCGCATCATGTCAATTTGCAGACGATTAAGGCGGCGCTTGAAAAGATGAGGCCTGTGCCGGGTCGGATTGAGGTTATTGATGCCGGGCAGCCTTTCACGGTGGTTGTGGACTATGCTTTTACGGAGATTGCGCTGACGCGTTTGCTTGAGATGTTTAAGGGGCTGACGCAGGGGAAAATTATTACGGTTTTTGGAGCAACTGGGGATAGGGATAAAGGGAAGCGGCCTAAGATGGGTGCGGTGCTACATAGGTTGTCTGATGAGATTATTGTGACGAATGATGACGTTTATGATGAGGATCCTTTGGAAATTGCTAAGATGCTGCGTGAAGGGATTCCTCGGGAAGAGGGCGATAGATTATGGCAGGTTTTGGATAGGCGGGAGGCGATTCGTTTGGCACTGGAGATGGCCAAAGAGGGTGATACGGTTTTAGTTGCTGGACGTGGTGCAGATGAGTATCAGCCGATTGGTGGGGTGAAAGTGCCTTTTGATGATAGGCAGGTAGTGAAAGAATTGCTTGCGCGAGAAGTGGATATTGAGGTACCAAGCTAGTATGAAAGGATTTCTTATTATCGATAAGCCGAAGGGTTGGACTAGCCATGATGTGGTGGCGAAGATGCGTGGGGTGCTTGGAGTGCGGAAGATTGGGCATTTGGGGACGCTGGATCCGATTTCGACTGGTGTCCTGGTGCTTGCGGTTGGGAAGGAGTTTACGAAGCAGGCTGGGGATTATATGGGGGTAGATAAAGAGTATGAGGTGGAGATGGAGCTTGGGAAGGTTTCTGATACTTATGATGCGGAAGGGCAGATTGAGGAGGTGGAGATGGGTGAGGTGACTGAAGAGAAGATTTTGGAGGTGATGGAAGGGTTTTGGGGGAAGACTATGCAGGTGCCGCCGGCTTTTTCTGCGAAGAAAATTAAGGGGAAGAAGGCTTATGAATTGGCGCGGGCGGGGAAAGAAGTGAAGTTGGAAGCTAGGGAGGTTGAAATGGAGGGCTCGGACATTGAGGTGGATCTGCCGCTTGTCAGGTTTAAAGTGAAGGTTTCGAGTGGGACTTATGTGCGGAGTTTAGTGCATGATATTGGGCAGATTCTGGGTTGTGGGGCGATTATGACGGCCTTGAGGAGAACAAGGGTTGGAGATTTTGTGATTGAAGATGCGAAGAAGATTGAGGATTTTGAGTAGGCTCTGTATGATGCGGTCATGAATATAGTTAGTATTTTGGCTACGTCGCTTGGGCTTTCTGCTGGGTTTTCCTGGATTGCTTTGAAATTGTTTCCGCGTCTTGGATGGATGGATAAGCCGGAAGCTTATGGTCACAGAAGAAAAGCTGTGCCGTATCCGGGTGGAGCTGCGATTTTTGTGGCGGTGATGGTGGCTGTACTGACTTTTTTGCCGATTGATCGGATGCTTGGGTCTGTGCTTTTGGGTGCCACTTTGCTTGCTGTTGTGAGTTTTATTGATGATCGGCGGGGGCTGTCGCCTTTTTTGCGGCTGGCTATTCAGTTTGTGGCTGCTGGGCTTTTGGTTGTCGGAGGGATTGGGATGACTTCAATTAGCAATCCTTTTGGTGATCCGATTGTGTTGGATTCGTGGAACATTCCGTTTTCTCTTGGGGATTTGAGTTTTACACTGACGGTGTTTGCTGATCTGTTAACGGTGTTTTGGGTTATGACCATGGTGAATGCGTTTAATTGGATCGATGGGATTCCGGGGATGAGTAGTAGTGTTGCGGCGGTGTCTGCGCTGGTGCTTTTGCTGCTGAGTACGCGGCCGGATTTTCATTATTTTGATCAGACGCTGGCGATTACGCTTTCTGCGATTATTCTCGGGGTGAGTTTGGGATTTTTGATTTTCGATTTTCCCAAGCCAAAGATGTTGATTGGAGATACGGGGTCTATGTTATTGGGCTTTTTGCTTGCGGTTACTGCGATTATTTCTGGAGGTAAAATCGCGACTACGATTTTGGTTCTGGGTTTTCCGATTTTGGATTTTGTTTGGGTTATTGGGAGGCGAATTGTACTTGGTCAATCTCCGTTCAGGGGGGATCTTTGGCATTTTCATCATCGACTTTTGAAGGCTGGGATGTCTGAGCGGAAAGTTGTAGTGTTTTTTGCTGTGACGGCTGGGATTTTTGGAGGGCTTTCATTGCTTTTGCATACTGAAGGAAAGGCGATTGCGTTTGGAGCTATTTTGGCGGTGATGTTTTTGTTGGCGGTACTTCTTTATTCGAAAAAGTAAAACTTTTTACTCTGAAAAGTAAAAGTTTGAATAAATCTTGCTCGTCCTGGGTATAAATTTTCGTGGATGCATGATCCACAAAAATTTATCCTTAACTACGGACTCACAAAATCTATTCAAACTTTTACTTTTTTCAAATAGAATGTACACTACACAAGGAAATTTCTAATCCACGTCATATGAAAAAATATTTAATATTATTGTTGGTAGTTTTTAGTCTTGGACTGCTTGCTTGTAGTAGTGATGGTTTGCCTGTTGAGGAAGAGGATGCGGCAGTAGATGGAGAAGAAGAGGCTTATATTAATTTGGCTTCGGAGGCTCAGGATTATTTTCCGTTGAGGGCGAGTTTTATGAGTGATAATCGGAGTATGGTTTACACCTTTGATTACGATGGGAATTTGCTGAAAATGGTTGATTCAAGGTTTGATGGGTCTTCTGAGTATGGTGCGAATTTTAAGGTTGAGGGTGGGGCTGAGATTACAACCGTGACGTTCTTGAAAGAGGATTTTGTGGCGCCAAGCACGCGGGCTGATGGGATCTGTAAGTTATTGTTTGAAAGTGTGGAGCATGAGGAGGAAGTTTTGGTGATGCGTCTGAGGGTTTGTCCTGAAGATGATGCGGAGCTTGCTGAAGAGGCCCTCCAGAGTTTGGTGGATGGACTGATGTTGGAGTGGTTGTAGGGTTTATTTGGATTTGCTGATTGTGAATTGGAGGACGTTGTTGAAGCTTGTTTTGAAAGCTTCTCGTAGTTCAGCAAGTTCTTCTTCCGGGGGTTCTGTTTTCTCCCAGGGATCAAGGAGTGCTTCTTCTAAAGTTCTTAAGTTTGGATCTAGGTGATTGGTGAGTACGCTTGTGAGGCTGCTTTGTGCTTCTTCAATGCTTGTGCCTTGCCCTGCTAGATTGAATGCAGGGCTAAAAGCAATGCGATTTTGAGGTTTATCTACTGGTTTTGTCGCTGTTTTGATGAGAACTTCTATTTGGTCTGGGGAATCTATTACTAGTCCTCCGGCGTGGTGTTCGTATACTTCAGGCATGGTTATTCTAGGTTGAGAATGGGTTTGCAGTGGGTGATTTCGTTTATCCAGATTATTGGTTCTCCGTCATCGGTGTAGCCGTTTTCGCTGGCGTATTCTGTGCTTGTGAGGTTACAGATGAGTGGTACGCAGATGCGTTGTGAAAAGAATATGCGTTCACAGAAGAGGGAGGTGATGATTAGTGCGATTAAAATTATGGCTGTTGCTGCGATGAGGCAGTATTTGAGTTTTTTCTTCATGTTTGGGGGTTGTTTAGAATGGTGTCGTACAACGTTCGCTGAATATACGAACTTGTGCGGTGTTATAATACGCTGAAAGCGTACCACCGCACAAGTTGGGAGAGGCTTTTCCCGAAGGGAAAGGCCGAACCGTATATGCAGTGTTATATGCCATAGTGAAAAGCAATAGCTATCCCGAAGGGTAGCTATTATATTTTGGGGAAATATTTTGATATCACTTATATTGAGTTATCAACACGCTTTTTTACATCTTCTAGAGCGTGTATCCATGTTGATAAGGCAAAAATTGCTTGCCGATATTCTGGACCGAATTCTTGAGGAACTTCGTTTCTCCGTAACTCATTAGAGGCTTCTATCAATTGAGTAAGTGTTTTTCCTTCCATTGCTCTACCAGTAGCAATTTCTTGATATATTTGGCCTTCATTTCTATATTCTGTACTTACACCCAGAATATCGGCGATTTTTTTAACTGACCAGAATATTTCACGGCCTGTTAATTGAGGATGATCCTCACGAAGGTTTCTTTCAGTCATATTGTTAAAGTTAGTTTTGCTATTTAAATTATGCGCCAATTGGCTACATGTGTCAAGAAAATATTTCCCAAAATATCAAAATCCGACAGGATTTCGGCTTTTCACTATGGCATATAACGTTTCGGCATATACGATGTTGCACGGGTGTATAATAGCCGACAGGCTACACCCGTGCAA
>CAZGUT010000007.1:0-56226 GCA_964529435.1 uncultured Candidatus Peribacteria bacterium
GAGGGAGGGGCAAGAGGGGAACAAAAGGGGTGAATTGCCCCGACCGAAAACAATTCTTAATCTTCAATCGTAGATTCAATTTCGCTTACTGCTTTTGTAATATTATTAAAACACTCTTTTAGGAACGGCAGTACATTTATTTTATCGCTTAATTCTGGGAAACTAGAATTATCAAATGAGAAGCTGACCCATGTTGTAATCTCTCTTTGTAATCCTGGAGCAAGCGGTGTTATGCCTTGGTTGCTAAATCTAACTGGTACCCCACCTAAAGTTACTTGGCAATTACTTCCTTGTTGCACAGAAAAGTTGGGATTATCAATTGGCATTGTTACACTTACTGAGTCTGTTTTAGCAGTCATTGTTTTTTGCTCCCTTCTTATTTGTGGAATAAGAGTGATATGTTTGGATTTATTATTAAGCAAATTAAAATTAGATAGCCATTCATTTCCATTGAAGGGTTGCCATTTTTTAATAGCCAGCTTTGTATCTTCGGATAAATCTGTAGTTGCGTTTTCAAATTCAGCTTCTGTCTTACAAACTGGGAAATTATATTTTGAAACTTTACCTCTTAAATAATCTAGTGATGATCGCAAATTGCCTAGGTAGTCTTTTATTTCAACCATCAGCTCATCCGATATAGCTTTTTCATTGAGGGATTTTGCATATGCTTCTTCAATTTCATCCAGCAGTTTCTTTGCCTTTTTAATTACCGCATTTATGTCGCTGTATTTGGAGTATTCATTCATATTTTATAACTCAAAACCCTTCCTTGCATACCAATAAGTACAAAAATCGCAATCATCACCTGATTCTGGTATTTCATCTGATTCAAGACATTTTTTAATATCCAAAAGTGTTGATTCTACCCAGTCATCTTTGCCTTCGTAGGCAATCAAAGTAACGTCGAATTCAAGTTTTCCGTCAAAGGCTTCTTTATCTGTATCGCCATTGCAATACACAAAATAGCCAATATCTGAAACTTTGTAGCCTTTTTGACGTAGAAGCCACTGATACACTTCCATTTGCCGTTTGTATCCGTCTTGCCAATCCTTATCCAGCGCAGTAATTTCTTCATTTTTACTCGTGGATTTGTAATCAACGACAATATATTCATCCTTTGAATTGATCCAAAGGTCATCAATAGCACCAGTGACTGTAAATTGTGTTGGTTCATGTAAATATTGCACACCTTTAAAGTTCTCACGCCATTCGTCTAGTTCATCATGCGAAACTGGTTTTGCATCAACTTGATATTTTTCCAAAAGCGGATGTTGCGTGTTTTCTGCTCTATGAATATCAAACTCCTTCTTTAGTAGTGCATCAACGGCAGAGTTCAAGTTAAAAGGATATCCGGGTGGTTGTTTGATTCCCAGCTTGTTATCAATGTAAAAGCAGCGCGGGCAATTTAAAAAAAGATCGATTTTAGATCGTGATAGCTTCCAGCGATTTCCGCCGTAATTCCAGTCTGCTTGCCTTGGGATTTTGTAATAATCTGACATAATAGTTTGGTTAACTCTTAAATGTTTCAGATAGGAATGACTTCATTAATAAATTTGTTTCTTCATCAGATTTTTTCATTTTCTCGCTTAAAAGTTGAACTTTTTCATACAAATCAACAAGCATCTTCTGCTTATCTAAAGAAGGAACTTTTATGGTAACGCTTTTGATGCGTGTTACTGATAATGATACATTTGCCGCCCCTTTCATTAGGGGAACTAACACAAAATCTTTAAAGTATGAAAGATAAATATAAAGATACTTTGCGTCCAAAAACTCCTTGTCATTTGGGCGTACTGCACAAAGAATTGAACCTAATGCAAACTTGCCTTCTTGGTAGTGAATTCTTTTAATACTAGCATGTCCGTGGCCAGTCGAAGACACCAAAGGTATTATTGTAGCAGCACAATCAAATTGATATTCGTTGTGCGAGATTCTTGCTTCCGCAAGTGTTACCATTGGGTAAGCCCCTTCTACGGCCTTTTTAATTCCCGTTTTACCTTTTGTAACTGTGCATACATCTCCTATTTTAACGTCTTTAAAACTTGTCTTTAAAGCACCATCCGGTTTATCTAAAGACTCAATAATCAATTTAGCGTCACCTAACAAACTGTTGATGTTGTGCAAAACATCACTAGCGCATTTGTCTGTGTGTTTGATTTTTTTGTGGGGATTTTTGATGTCTAAATCCCAGTTTCTTTTTCTTATCTCTTCGATAGTAACTTTCCAGGATACATCACTTTCAGCTCTGTTATTCCACCACAATTTAATTTCATCAAACTCTTTTACTTCAATCGGTTTGGTTTTCGAGTATGATTTTTGTCCTTCTGGCAACTTATGGTCATAGTACCAAACTTCCTTTGTCGGTTCGCCTTTTGTAAAAAACAATAAATTTGTAGCAACTGCCGCATATGGCGAAAAAACAGAGTTTGGAAGCCGTATTATCGTGTGCAGATTACACTCCTTGAGTAGCTTTTCACGAATACGAGCTTTAACCCCCTCACCAGTTAAAGACCCGTCCGGCAAAACAATCCCTGCTCTACCATTAATTTTAAGAAGTTTTATAAATAATGTAAGAAATAAGTCCGCCGTTTCTTTGGTCCTGAATGATGATGGGAAGTTGGCTAAAATCCCGTCTTTTACAGTTCCCCCAAATGGAGGATTTGCGACAATACAATCCACTCTTTGCTTCGGCTTTATGTCTTTAATCGGTTGAGCTAATGAGTCACCCCTGCTTAGATTTGTTGGTGTGGTGATACCGTGCAAAATCATATTTGTTATACAAAGAAGATGTGGAAGCTGCTTTAGTTCATTTCCTTTTACTGTTTGTTTGATGAGAGCTTCATCTTCAGCTGTGTGTACATCATTTTGTCTGATTCTTTCAATAACAGAAGTTAAGAATCCACCTGTTCCACAAGCGGGATCATAAACTTTTTCGCCTAAACGCGGATTAACCATTTCAACAATGAATTCTGTTAGTGCACGAGGGGTATAAAATTCACCGGCGTTACCGGCACTTTGCAGGCCTCGAAGTAATTCCTCATAAATCAAACCAAACTGGTCACGGTCAGACTTTCTGTTGAAATCTATATCATTGATTTTGTTAATCACTTGGCGAATGAGTGTTCCGCTTTTCATATAGTTAAAGCTGTCCTCAAAAACTGATTTCACTATAAAACCTGCTTCGTTGTCTTGAGCGGTATATTCAAGATTTTTGAAGGTTGGAAATAGTTTATTGTTTATAAATTCAAGCAGGTCATCACCTGTCATTCCTTCGTCATCTTCCGCCCAATTTCTCCAGCGCAAATCTTCTGGTATTGGTGACTTGTATTTTGGATTCAAAACCTCTTTTTCTTCTTCGGTTTCATCAAAAATTTTTAAAAAAAGCATCCAAACAAGCTGTGACAGCCTTTGAGCATCACCGTCTACACCATGATCCTTTCTCATGATGTTCTGTATCGATTTAATAATTCCTGATAGGCTGGACATAGTTTTTTAGTTAAACAGCATAAATTTCTCTCTCCAGCTCTTCTACAGCCTGGAAGTACTTTTCTCGGCCGCCAAATTCTTTGACGATTTCAACTGGTGAGCCAAGCGTGATAAATGGTGAGATTTTTAAAATGTTAATATCTTCAATGTATTCCAGTCCTTCGTCTGCGTATTTATCAAGTAAGCTATCTAGAACTTTTCGGGCTTTTTCTGAATATTTGTCTAAGTAATTTTTCTTTCGTACTCTCTTTGCTCTTTCTGCACGGGTCATTAGTTTTTTCTTGTCGAAAGCCACGTGCATGATGATGTCGAAAAGGTCTAGATCTTTTCCAACTTCTTCGCCCATATCTTTTTGCAGCTCCGAAAGCATGATTCCTTGATTGGTCATTTCCTCAAAAATGTAATATTTTCGCTTGTGCTTATCCCAGTTTTGCAAAAACTCGTCTAGAGAGCTGTATTTTTGGCGAATTTGACGACGTGAATAGTCTTTTAATGATTCCGTAATGAGTTTGCCGTTCGCATCAAGATATTGAGTGTGTTTGTAGGCAACATTTACTGGCACATTATCAACGTAGATTTTCTCTTGATTGCTCTCTTCAATTTCTCCGCCCTCGATAATGTCGGGCCTGTCTTCTGTCGGTGGTTCTTTTTCTGTAACCATTTCTGCACTGAGGTCAGCTTCTTCAACTTCCATTTCTTCACCCTGCTTTATTTCTTTGATTTGAATAGGGTCACCGTCAAAGTCAGGGTCTGCAAATAATTTTGTTACATTTCTGAAGTCCAAAATCGTGAAGTGAGTTTTGCCATACGGCTCATTGATACGAGTTCCACGCCCAATAATCTGCTTGAACTCTGTCATTGAATTGATATTTGAATCTAAGACGATCAATTTGCAGGTTTGAGCGTCTACGCCAGTTGTCATCAACTTGCTCGTTGTGACGATTGTCGGATATGGATTTTCAGGATCAATAAAGCTATCAAGTTCTGCCTTTCCCTCTTTATCATCACCAGTGATTTTCATCACATATTTGCGATTTTCTTTGACTAGGTCGCTATTTTCAGCAATCAGGGCTTCGCGCATTCGTTCCGCATGTTCTATATCAACGCAAAATACAATCGTTTTGGCGTAGCGGTCTGTTTTTTTGAGGTATTGGGTAATTTCCTTCGCAACCGTCTCAGTTCTTTTCGTTAGAACAATTTTTCTGTCGAAGTCTTTTTCAGTATATTCACGATCTTCAATTTCACGACCTTCACGGTCTCGATCCATAATGCTTGGTCGATATCCGCCGATATCTTTATCGAGCATTACTTTCATAACCTTGTAGGGTGCTAAAAACCCGTCATCAATACCTTGTTTGAGTGAGTAAGTATAAATTGGCTCACCAAAATATTCTTGATTTGAAATTTTTGTTGTTTCCTTTGGTGTAGCTGTTAGTCCAACGTGTACTGCATTGTCGAAGTAAGCTAAAACTTCACGCCACGCTGAATCTGCTGATGCACTTCCTCTGTGACACTCATCAATTATTATAAGATCAAAAAAATCAGGGCTAAATTCTTTGTACGCATTTCTTTCTTCGTCGTTGCCTGTTAGTGATTGATAAAGGCCTAAATATATTTCGTGAGCTTTGCTGATTTTTCCTCGTTGAATTTTAATCATCTTGTCGCCAAAGTGTTTGAAGTCATTCACCATTGTTTGGTCAACAAGGATGTTTCTATCTGCCAAAAATAAAATTCTTTTTGCTTTTCGAGCTTTCCATAATCTCCAAATAATTTGACCTGCAACGAGTGTTTTACCGGTTCCGGTTGCCATGACCGTCATTATTCGTTTTTGTCCTTTAGCTACAGCTTCAACGGTACGGTTGATGGCGATTTCTTGATAATAGCGAGGTGTTTTTCCAGAATTATCTGAGTAGTACGGAGTGCTGATCACTTTTTCAATTTCTTGATCAATGCCTTTAGCTTTTTTGTAGCGTTCATAAAGTTCGGCAGGGCTTGGCAATTCTTCTAGGGATAGCTTTCGTTCCTTTCCGGTAAAGAAATCATGCTCAAGAAAGCCGTCACCATTTGAACTATAAGCAAAAGGAATATCTAGAATTTCAGCGTACTCTAATGCTTGTTGAATACCGCTCGATACTGAATGGGTGTTGTCTTTGGCTTCAATGACCGCAATTGGGAGATTGTGCTTGTGGTAAAGGATGTAATCAGCTTTTTTTGCATCGCCACGTTTAACGATTTTCCCCTTAACTTCAATGCGACCAGCAGTAAAATAAACTTCTTCTCGAAGTTGTGTCATTTCATCCCAGCCGGCGTTTTTAATGGCTGGTGTTATGAATTTTGTTCTTATATCTTGCTCGGTAAGTTGTTTTTTATCAATCATACTTTTGTTGTAATTCAGGTTGTATTGTATTCGTTTTCCCCTAATAAATAAACCGTTTCCGGAGCGAAGCGGAGGAAACACCGCTTATTCCCCTTATAAAATAAATGTTTTCGTAACGCAGTGGAGAAAACTCCATATTTCCCCTCTATAATAAAAGAAAAACAAAATCGGATTCTTTTTAAGAGCTAGGGCGATAGCCCCAAAAGGAAAAAATGTATTTCATATAACTCCTGGATAAGCGAAAACACTTCGTAAAAATTCAGGTTTTAGTCAGGACAAAGGAAGTATAAGCGAAGTATAATGGTGTGTAAATTATTTTCTAACTTTTGACCAAATGCACTATTATGACCCTTCACCTTTTTCGTCCTCATTTTCGCCTTCTCCGCGTGGAAGGAAATCTCTGCGTCGGGAGAAAATCTACAAAAAGAAAAGTCACAAATCTAAACATAGGAAATACAATAAACACAAGAAATACTGGCAACTTTGGAAGTTTGGTGATTTGCCGGAGCTTCTAAAGCTTATGAGGAGAGATATGAGACTTAGGAATTATAGCCCACGGACTATTGCGGCATATACTGGTTGTGTGAAACGTTATGTGGAAGCGCAAAATGGAGATTTGAGCTTTGATTTGGAGTTAATTCAGGATTTTTTGGAAGGAGAGTTAGATCGAGGGAGGTCTGGTCAGACTGTTAATTTGTATTTGAATGCACTCAATTTCTTTTATGGGGAGTTTTTATGTGTCCCCGGGAGGGTCGAGATGAAATCTCTGAAGTTTGCGAGGAAGTCCAAGAAATTACCGGTGGTTTTGAGTAGGGAGGAGGTTCAAAGAGTTTTGGGGGTGATTGGGAATAGGAAACACAGAGCGATGGTTGCGCTAGCGTATGGAGCTGGGCTTAGGGTGAGTGAAGTTGTGAGTTTGAAAGTTGGGGATGTGGATTTTGGTGAGGTGGTTGATGGTGAAAATGGGGGTGTGATTCATGTGAAGTGTGGGAAGGGGGCGAAAGATAGGATTACGGTTTTGCCGAAGAAGTTGAGGGGTGAGTTGCAGGAGTTTGTGAAAGGGAAGGACGGGCAGGATTATCTTTTTGAAAGTGAACGAGGTGGTAAGCTGACTAGTAGAACTTTGCAAAAGGTTTTTGGGGAGGCGGTAAAGAAGGTAGGATTGAAAAAGGCTGTGAGTTTTCATTCGTTGCGGCATAGTTTTGCGACTCATTTGATTGAAGATGGAGTGAATTTGCGTTATGTGCAAGAGCTTTTGGGGCATCGAAGCATTAGAACTACTATGCTTTACACGCAGGTTTCAGATTTGTGTTTGAGAGGAGTGAGAAGTCCTTTGTGAAGGATGTGGGTGGAGGTGTAGTGGTGAGTAATTGTGGATGTGGAAGTGTGATGTTATAATGGGCGCCTCTAAAAGTTTTGATGCAGGATTCTGTACAGGAAATTAAGGGCAAGTTGGAGATTGTGGATGTTGTGGCGCCATATGTTGAGTTGAAGAAGGCTGGGCGCTACTTGAAGGCGTGTTGTCCCTTTCATCAGGAGAAGACGCCGAGTTTTTATGTGAGTCCGGAACGGCAGATTGCATATTGTTTTGGCTGCCAGAAGGGCGGGGATATGTTTCAATTTATTCAAGATA
Organism: uncultured Candidatus Peribacteria bacterium; assembly: GCA_964529435.1. Classification (GTDB taxonomy): domain Bacteria; phylum Patescibacteriota; class Gracilibacteria; order UBA1369; family 2-02-FULL-48-14; genus CAZGUT01. The sequence continues at coordinate 7,497 of CAZGUT010000007.1, forward strand.
TTGAGGGTGTGGATTTTCGAGGTGCGCTGGAGACACTGGCGGAGAAAGCAAATGTTGAATTGCCAAAGCATTCTGGGCCGAAGATTTCTAAGGATTTGCGGAATAGATTGAAGGCTGTGAACCGAGATACGAACAAGTTTTTTGTTCGGAATTTGTGGGAGGGAGATGATGGTGAAAAGGTGCTGGGATATTTGAGAAGTAGGGGGATTGATGATGATATTATTAAGACTTTTGGGATTGGTTTTGCGCCGGATGGAAGAGATAATTTGTATCGGCATTTGCTTGAGAAAAAGCATGAGAAAGCTGATATTTTGCAGAGTAGTGTTTGTGTGGCGCGGGATTCGGAGAGTAAAAAAATTACAGATAGGTTTTGGTTGAGGTTGATGTTCCCAATCGACAATATTCAGGGAGATATTATTGGATTTAACGGGAGGGCGCTAAAAAAGGGCTCTAATCCCAAATATTTGAATTCGCCGGAGTATGTGCTGTATCACAAGGGCTCAACGATTTATAATTTGAGTCGTGCAAAGAAGGCGATTCGGGAGAAAGATTTGACGATTTTTGTTGAGGGGCAGTTTGACACCATTGCGTCGCATCAGGCTGGGGTTGAGAATGTGGTAGCTACGAGTGGCACTGCTCTGACAATGGATCAGTTTAAAGTCGTGAAAAGGTATAGTAAAAAAGTGGCATTGGCTTTTGATGCAGATGCTGCTGGGCAGGATGCATTGTTGAGAGCTGTACACACCGGGCAAGGTTTGGGGCTTGAGCTTTTTGTGATTGAGATAGAAGGTGGGAAAGATGCAGCGGATTTGGTGAAGGAAGATGCTGAGCTTTGGGTGAAAGCGGTTGAGGCGAAGAAGCCGTATTTGGAGTATTTTGAGGGGAAATATAGGGGAGAATATGATTTGGAGTCGGCGGAGGGGAAGAGGAAATTTACAGATGAGATGTTGGATTTGTTGCAGGGGGTTATTCATCCTGTGGAGCAAGATCATTATTTGAAGAAATTGTCTGTGCTTGTGGGGACGCCGGTGGAGATGCTTTATGATTATTTGGGGCGGCTTAAGAGTGAAAGGCGGCAGAGGAGTGTTAAGAAAGTGGATGCAGATGAGGTGGCGAAGAATGCTAGAGGGAAAGAGAAAAAAGATAGACTTGTGGAGTATTTTGTGGGGATGATGTTGGCTTTTCCAAAAATTTATTTTTCGACTTGGGGAAAGCTTGAAAATTTTGAGGAGTTTTTGGGGCGGGCGAAGGGATTGGGGCTTAATCGGCAAATGAATAAGTTGGATGAAGAGCGGTTTAAGCGCTTTTGTGAGGGCTTTGTGGGCTTTCTTGGGGATTCAGGTTTGGATTATGATGCAAGTTCTGTTTACAAACAGGTGTTAGATCACTATAATCTGCACGCTGAAGTGGACGAGGTGTTTTACGCGAGCATTGAAGGGGCGGAAGAGTTGCAGAAGTTGGCATTTGAGGCGGAGATCAAAAACCCTGATCACGGCCTGATACGAAAGGAATTTGAGAAGCTGATTACCTTACTTTACTTCGAGTTTACAAGCTAATCCCCACATATGGCGCGAACCAAGAAGTTTATTGCGCACTTCTCTGAAGACCATCTGTCAAAGTTTCCTCAGGAAGTCCGTGATTTGATTCAAAAAGGGCGGCAGAGAGGTTTTGTTACGCAACAAGAGCTCATGCATGCCTTACCCAATCTTGAGGAAGATATTGAATTTGCTGATGAGGTTTATACTCTTTTGATGGAGCTTGGGATAGATTTGATTGATGTTAAGGATAAAATGATTTGGGGAAAGAAGAAAAAGAAGGGTGAAATTACGGGAGAGGAAGTTGAGGAGGAAGATTTGATGGATTTGGCTAAAATAGCAGAAGCTGAGGAAGAGAAAGCCAAAAAAGAGAAAGGTAAAAAAGACAAAAAAGGCAAGAAAAAGAAGCTGACCAAGAAAGAGAAGGCTGAAATAGCAAAGAAAGAGAAAGTAGAAAAGGCGAAGAAAGAAAAAGAGGAGAAGGCAAAGAAGGAGAAAGCAGAAAAAGAAAAGAAGAAGAATAGTAAAGTGAGGAAGGTTGTGGATCTGTCTGAGATTGCGAATGATTCGATTCGTATGTATTTATGTGAGATTGGTAAGGTGGATTTGCTTACTGCAAAGGAAGAAGCGGATTTGGCACGCAGAATTGCGAAGGGAGATCAGTCTGCTAAGGCTCAGCTTGCTGAGGCGAATTTGAGGCTGGTTGTTTCAATTGCGAAGAAATATATTGGGCGTGGGCTTTCCTTCCTTGATCTGATTCAGGAGGGGAATATTGGACTTTTCCGTGCGGTTGAGAAGTTTGATCCGAATCGTGGGTTTAAGTTTTCAACATATGCAACGTGGTGGATTCGTCAGGCGATTACACGTGCAATTGCTGATCAAGCTAGAACGATCAGAATTCCTGTTCATATGGTTGAAACCATTAATAAGCTTACGCATACGCAGCGTCGGCTTGTGCAGGAGTTGGGTCGTGAGCCGCTGATTGAGGAACTTGCTGCGGAAATGGATATGGAAGAGCGGAAAGTTCGTCATATTTTGAAGATTTCTCAGGATATTGTTTCACTGGAGGCGCCGGTTGGTGCAGAGGAAGATAGCAAGCTTGGAGACTTTATTGAAGATGATGATGCGCTTTCACCGGCTGATCAGACAAACAGGCAATTGATTAAGGAAAGCATTCATGAGATGCTTCAGTATTTGTCGCCGAGGGAAAGAAAAATTATTGAAATGCGGTTTGGGCTGAAGGATGGGATTGGGCACACTCTTGAGGAAGTTGGGAATGAATTTGGTGTGACTCGTGAAAGAATTCGTCAAATTGAAGCTAAAGTACTTCACAAGCTGCGTGAACATCCAAAAAGTGTTAAAATCCGTTCGTATTTTTAAACCATTAAATTTATGCCTAAGAAAAAAGATCCAAAAAAAGACCCGGTAGTTGCTGATGACGAGACTGTTGTTGTAACTAAAGATGGGCTTAAGGCTCTTGAAAAGGAACTTGCTCATTTGAAAAAAGACCGTAGGAGACAGGTTGCGGAACGTTTGAAAGAAGCGATTTCTTATGGTGATCTTTCTGAGAATTCTGAGTATGAGGAAGCGAAGAATGAACAAGCTTTTGTTGAGGGGCGAATTTTGGAACTTGAGGTTATGATTAAGAAAGCGAAGGTGGTTGATCAGAAGCATCATTCCAAGAAAGTTGTTGAGATTGGAACGAAAGTTAAAATTAAAAATACTAAGCGAAAAACTGAGGAGTTTGAGTTTATTATTGTTGGTTCAACGGAATCAGATCCTTTTAGTGGGCGTGTCTCAAATGAATCACCGGTTGGTGAGTCATTGATGGGGGCAAAACAAGGAGAAAAAGTGATGGTGAATGCACCAGGTGGCAGGGCTGAGTTTGAGGTTGTGAAGTTGAGCTAGCGTTTTCTCTTCTTACGTTTCTTCTTTTTCTTGGCTTTTGGTAGGTATTTGTCAGTCATGCACTTTTGCTTTTTTTCGACTATGCGGACTGAAAAATTCTTTTTGTAGTGGCGCCAAGTCCAGATTCCGTAAGCTAGGGCTGAGAGGAAAAGTAGAACTATGAGGAAGCGCATTCCGAGATAAGGAATGTTTTCGTTGCGGAAGAAAGTTAGTAGTAGTCCGAGGAGGGCGAATTCACGCATTCTACCTGGTATTCCGCCGAGTAGTTCCCAAGAAAGCTTTGGATTTCTCATGTTTTTGATCATTTCTTTTACTTTCCAGCTGGCTAGGAAAACCAGGACGAGAAAGATTGCTAGTGGCCAGAAATACATGAATGTTTCTCCTGGGACGGGGTCGAAGAGATAGCTTGGGCTGAATAATTTGAAAGGGTTCATTTTTTGGGTTTAAAGTCTTGATAGCGGTAGTAGAGGAAATATCCGCTGATTAGGAACATGAAGAGAGCAAGGATCTGTGAAATGCGGATGCCTTGGATTAATAGGGTATCATCGCCGCGAACAAATTCAAGGAGAAAATAAATGAAGCTGAAGCAGGTGGTCAGGTATAGGGAGGTGTTTCCGTCGGTTTCAAAAAAGTCAGTTTTTTGTTTCAATTTTTGTTTGCTCCAGAGTAGAAGGACGATTGCAATTATTGCGTAAATCTGAGTTGGATGGATTGCTGTTGTGTATTTTACGGTAAAGGTTTGGTATGTGATGCCCCAAGGTAGGATTGTTGGTGATCCGTAAGAATATCCGCCCAGAAAGGCTCCAAAATATCCTATTGAAAGGCCGATGAGTGTTGGGACTGTGAGGGAGTCGTACCATTTCCAAAGGCTTTCTTTCTCTTTGTAGATTCTGTATGTGAGCATGCCAATGAAACCTATTACTGCGCCCCAGAAGGAGAAGCCTTGATCCCAGATGGCAATGAAGTTCCAGAGTGTTCTGAGGTCGAAGGCGGGGAAATATGCAGTGGTGTTTGTTATAAAATATACAATTCTTGAAACGATGATGGCGCTTAAAAGGAAGCTGGTGCTGTGTTCAATGAAAAGATTGAAATTTACGCGTCGGCGTTTTAGTCGCTTTACGGCAATATAACTTGAGACCAGAAGGGCAATTACTACAATAACCCAAAGTGTTTGAATAGAGACGTGAGCGGATTCGTAGATGGTTGGGAACATTACAAATTGAAGATTAAAATTGCGTTTAGAACTATGCCTAGAGGGAGTATAAGCGCATTTGACCAGGATTTGTAGCGAAGATACTCAATTCTGATGTTCAGCATGATGTACCAGAGGAAGACGCTGATCAGAAGATAGCGGAGTAGGCTGGAGTCTAAGAGGTTAAAATCTCCGGGGAGGGGGTTTCCGTCTGGGAAGGCTTTTGCAAGGATGTAGTGGCTGAGGAAATAGCTTGCTAGGTAGAAAATTAGCAGCCAGCCCAGGAAGCCTGCGATTTCTTCCATTATCAGTGGTTCGGTGACTTCTTTTGTGCCGGTACCTTCGTGGCGTTTTTTTCTGAGGGTTTTGAGATCAGCTTTGAGGCGGTCGCGTTCTGCGATGATTTTTTGGAGGCTTTGATAGGCTTCGTCTTTGCTTGTTTTGGATGTGGTGAACCAGATTTTGCGGAAAGTCCACACCTGTTTGCTGGTTGCTTTGATTTTTAGTCTGAGCTCTTTTTCTTCCGGAGTTGGGATGAATTTTTCTAGGAATTGGCCTATGCCTTTTAAGAAGCGGTTTTCTGAAATGCTTAGTTTTCCGTGGATGTTTTCGATGTCGTCTGAAATGTCTTTTTCATCAGTTGGTCTTGAGTGAAGGGCTGCCATTAAGTGCTGAGTTTGCAGTTTTACGCTGGCTCGTTCTGATTCCATTTTGTCTTTGTGGAGGAAAAGTTCTTGGTCTTGGATTTTTTTGAGTAGTTCCTCTGAGGTGTGCTCGATGTAATCTAGGTTTGTGCTGCTTTTTATGCGAAGTAGTTTGTCGATGTAATCCTGGATGATTTTCTTTGTTTCTGGGTTTATGTCTTTTTCATATGTGGCGAGGAGTTTTTTGATTTTTTCTAAGATGAAATCTACTCGTTGGAGAAGGGCCTGGCGTTTTGCTTCAAATTCTTCGCTTACTTTTTCTTCGTCTTCTTCTTCGCTAGCTTCGCTGGCGTGTTGGGCTTCATATTCAGCTTTTAATACCTCGAGACCTTCTTTCTTTGCAAGAAGCTTCGCTTCTTTGCTAGTTCCTGCTGGGACTACGTAAGCAACTTCAAATTGATATTCTTCCACGAGTCTTTTGAAGGCTTTGTAGCGGTTGCTTGCGGGAATCGTTCCAAGGACTTTTTGGGATGTTTTGTCGAAGGCTTCAAATTCAAATTTATCGAGTTCTTCACTTGTGCCTGGTTCGGATGTGGGAGTTTTCTTTGGTGTTTCTGCAGATTTGTTTATGCTTAAGATAGAAATACCAAAAGTATTCAATTGTTTGCGAGCATCATTTTCTGACACTGCTCCAATTACTCCACTTAACTTTTTTCCGTCCTTATTTACGGCTGTGTACTGAAACTGTGCCATGGCGTGAAGGTTTAGCGTGTTTTGGCTTTACACTTGCTTTTATCAATCCGTAGAAGAGTGGATGTGGCTTGTGTGGTCTTGATAAGAATTCTGGGTGGAATTGTGAGCCAATCATGAAGGGGTGTCCTTTGAGTTCTGCTATTTCCACTAAATCTGCTTCTTCAAAAATTCCGGATGGCATCCAGTCGCTTTTTTTCAATTTGTCTCTGAATTTGTTGTTGATTTCATATCTGTGACGATGGCGCTCGTGGACCATTTCTTCTCCGTAAAGTTCTTCTGCCAGTGTGCCTTTTTGAATCATACAAGGGTAAGCGCCCAAGCGGAGTGTTGCACCTTTGGCTCTATTTTTGTGTTGTCCTGGGAGGAAGTGGATTATGTACTTGCTTGCATCTATTTTCTCTTCTTCTTCGTCAAATTCTTCTGAGGTGATTTCTTCATCTTTTAGGAAGTGACGTGCATATTCCACTGTCATAATTTGTAGTCCAAGGCAAAGCCCGAGATAGGGTATTTTATTCTCGCGAGCGTAGCGAGCTGCCATAATCTTTCCTTCAACTCCGCGAACGCCGAAACCGCCTGGTACAACAATACCCTTAGCTTCTTTGAGGATTTCCCAGGTTTTTTCGTCATTTTCCTCGAGTTTTTCTGAGTCGATCCATTCTAATTCAAGTTGTAAGTCTTGATGGTAGCATGCAATTCTTAGTGATTCGATTACGGAAATATATGCGTCGTCCAAACCTGTGTATTTACCAACTAATGCGATTTTGAGAGGCTCTCTTTTTGAACGGATTTTTGAAACGACTGTTTCCCAGTCTTCTAGCATTGGAGTTACGTTTCCAAGATGTAATTTGTCTGCGATTAATTCTGTTAATTTGTATTCATTGAATTTGAGTGGTACTTCGTAAATCGATTTACAAGTTACGGTTGGGATGACGTGATCTTCTTCGACATCGCAGAAGAGTGAGATTTTTTTGATTAATCCTTGAGGAATGTTTTTGTCTGCGCGAGTCATGATGATATCTGGCTGAATACCGATAGAACGCAATTCTCTTACTGATGCTTGAGTTGGCTTTGTTTTGAGTTCTTTTGCGGCTTTCAGATAAGGAAGTAGTGTCAGATGTACAAAGAGTGTGTTTTCTTTTCCAAGTTCGTGGCGCATTTGGCGAATTGCTTCCAAGAAGGGAAGGCCTTCGATATCTCCAACTGTTCCGCCCAGTTCTACCAAAATCACTTTTGCGCCGCTGTCTTTTGCGGCTTTTTTCATGCTGTTTTTGATTGCTTCAGTTATGTGCGGGATGATTTGGATTGTTCCTCCCAAGTAGTCTCCACGACGTTCCTTTTTGAGTACTGAGCTGTAGATTTTACCCGTTGAGACTGATGAAAGTGCACTTAATTCTTCGTCGATGAAGCGTTCATAATGGCCCAAGTCTAGATCTGTTTCTGCGCCGTCTTTTGTGACAAAAACCTCTCCGTGTTGAAAGGGGCTCATTGTTCCGGGATCTACGTTCAAATATGGGTCTAGTTTCATGATGAAAACTTTGAAACCCGCTGCCTTGAGCAGTGCGCCGATTGATGCGGTCGCGATTCCTTTACCTAGACTGGAGCAGACTCCACCTGTAACAAATATGAATTTTGTTGGCATGCTCAAAGCTTAAAATACCGCGGTGCAGTATAGCAAGCTTTTTTACTGAAACCAAGCTTCATAAAAGCGAAGTGCCATGGTAGCAGCCTCAGCTCTGGTTATGTAGTTGTATGGGCCGAAGGTGCCGTCAGTGTAACCTTCAACAACTCCAGCGTTGTACATGATCATAATTGCCCATGCTCCGGAGTCTGAGGTGCTTACATCTGAGAAGGCGCTTTCAAATCCGTATAGTGTTTCCTCGGAAAGACGTGCTAGCCAAACGGCTGCATCCAATCTGGTGATTGGTAGATTTGGGCTTAAGTATGCATCTCCCATTTTGAACATATCTAAATGTTCACCAATTCTTGCCCAATCAAAGTACCAGTCTTCTGGAGCTACATCTTCAAAGTATTCCCACCAGCTGGACTGTGCATCATCTTCACTATAACCAGCGGCACTTAATGCCATTTTTGCAAATTCAGCTCTTGTGACGCTGTCATTTGGGTCGAAGATAGTTGTGGACTTTCCACTGACGAATCCAAGTAAATAATCTTCACAGACATATTCTTCACCCCAGTGGTCACTCATATCCACGAATGGGTGGGTACAGTCATCATCATCGTTGTCGTCATCGTCATCATCTCCTGTTGTTGTATCATCGTCGTCATCGTCATCATCATCATCATCATCATCATCATCATCTCCTGTTGGTTCTGTGTAGTAATCTGAAGGATCATTTGGGTCTGTGTCGTAGGTTGCTAATTCATCAAAATCTGAGTAGCCGTCATCATCTGAATCTGGATCATTTGGATCTGTTCCGTAAGTGTATATTTCAGAATAGTCGCTTAGACCGTCTTCGTCAGAGTCTGCAATAAGTGGGTCTGTACCGTAAGTCATAATTTCTTCGTAATCGGTGAGTCCGTCACCGTCTGAATCTGAACTGTTAGCTTCTGTTCCGTAAGTGGCTTCTTCTTCGTCAGTTAGGCCGTCGCCGTCTGAGTCATCTTCAGTTTCTTGTGTGATTGTTAGGGAGTCTGAACATGCAGTTTCTTCACCTGAAACGGATACAGAAATGACATCTCCAACTGTTCCGCCTGAATAGATGATTGAGGCTGGGTCATATGTGCTTCTTCCAGTGAAAGAAAGAGAGTCTCCAGTCATGCCGATGTTTGTGGATTCAAAGCTTCCTGAACCATCAGATGTTACTGATACGGTTCCCTCCCATGAATCATCATCGCTTTCAAGTGTGATTGTGAAATCAATATCATCTACTGATGTTGCGTCCACGGCTAAGATGTATTCGTCTGGGTCTATGTTTAGGTTTGTACAGGAGTAAGTTGTTGTTGCGTCTGCGACTGTTGGGTCAGTGCCGGCTAGATATTCGTCGTAGTTTGTTACACCATCTCCATCGGGATCCTCAACCATGTCGCTTGAGTCGAATGGATCTAGACCATATTGCACTTCCCAACCGTCTAGCATGCTGTCGTAGTCAGAGTCAGGGTTTTCTGGGTCTGTTCCAGCTTCATATTCTTCTAAGTTTGTTAGACCGTCGCTATCACGGTCACCATCTGCGTTGGCGATATTTTTGTTTGTTCCGTAAGTGTCTTCCCAGTCGTCTGGCATGCCGTCACCATCGGTGTCACCGTCGCTACTTCTACTGGCTCCTGCTCCGGAATTGGAGCTTCCGTCAAGGCTTAGTGCTGCTGCTGCGTCTGAATAACTTCTTGCTGTTGTTGCGGAAGTTGCTGCGTCTGATGCGTAATTTTCTGATCGGACTTTATATGTATGAGCGTCGTTTAATGCTTCTGATGCGGGAGTGAGAGTGTTTAGGTAGTAGTCCAGAGTTATTTCAGCGAGGGCATCATATGTTTCTTGAGCGTCTCGGATTTCTTCGTAGAGTGCGTATGCTGTGTCATATTCTTCTTCTACTGTTGGGTTTGTGTAATATAACACCATTACCATGTGACTAATTGTGTCTGAACAAGAACTTCCTCCGCTGCTTAATCTACAACAGTAAGTTCCTGGGTCTGATGAGCTTTCATAATGAGAACTACAGCTGACATCATATTGTGTTTGGTAATCTTGCCAATCATCATAGGCCTCTTCTGCTTCAGTTAAGGCTTCAGTTGTTGTCATGCCGTATGCTGTATATTCGTCGTATGCGGAGCTTGAGACACCGTGGTATTGTTCATATATTGCGAGTACTGAATCGTATAAGTCGCTTTCATATTCGTATACTTCGTTGAGTTTTTCTGCGTAGCTGTCTACGTTGGATTGGGCAGCTTCAGCTGCATCTGCGGCGGTGTCTGTGTCAGTTTGTGCAATTTCTAATGTGGACTCCAGGCCGTCGTTATATGCAGCTTCTGCTTCTCCATATGCGCTTTCTGCTTCTAGTGCAGCGGTTTCTGCGGCTGCGGCTTCATCTGCTGCCATTTGTGATAATTCTTCAGGTGAATATGCGTCTAGATCTGAAGAGCCGGTTACTCCCATGATAGTTGCTACGTCTTTTGTTCCTTCGTCTGCTGCAAAAAGGTCTGGGGTTTCTGGTATTGTTTGTTGATTGAAGATTGGAGTGTCAGTACTGCTTTTTCCTGGGAATGTTCCTTTTAGTAAATCACTTTGACTGAGTGCAAATGCAATTCCTGAGATGATCAGGAGAGCTATGATTAGATATAGGAGTTTTTTCATTTTTGTGTTTTTTAGAAATCTTTAAATTATACACTAAAAAGACCTCTCCCGCAAGGCTTAGGGTTGTTTTTTGGCTTAGTAGAGGTAATCCCAGATGCGTTGGGCGATTATTGCTGCTTCTGCGCGGGTGATTGGATTATCTGGCCTGAAGCTGTTGTCGCCGTATCCTTCAACGATTCCGAGGCTTGTTGCTAGAGATACCGCTGTTGCATACCAGTCGCTGTTTGAGACGTCTGAGTAGTTGGCGGCGGTGTATGAGGTGTCGTAATTGATGATATCTGCGATGTCGATGATCATGACTACGGCTTCAGCGCGTGTGATGGAGTTGTTGGGCTTGAAGCTGCCGTCGTTGTAACCTGAAACAAAGCCTTTTGAGCGGGCGAAGGTGGCGTATTGGTAGTACCAGTCTCCGGGGTTTACGTCAGTGAATCCGGCTGATTGGACTGCGTAAGTTACGTATCCGAGGTTTAGGAGTGAGATTTTGAGGAATTCGGCGCGGGTGACTTCACTGTCTGGGAGGTAGTTGCGGTCTGAGTGGCCTTCAACGACGCCTTGTTCGTATAAGAAGCAGATGGATTCTTCGCTCCAGTGGTCAATGATATCGATGAAAGAGTGATTACAGCCTTCTGGAGTGGTGTAGTAATCAGCGGCTAGGGCTACTTGGCTGAGTAGTAGGAAGGAAAGTGAGATTGTGAGGAGTTTCTTTAGCATTAGCGTAGGCCGGTTTTTTGATAAACGTCTGCCATTGTTTGGAGTGCGAGTTTGTGTGCTTTTGCAGCACCGCTGCGCATGATGTCGTTTAAGTCTGTGGATTTTGCGAGTTTTTCACGTTTTTTGCGGGCGTCTGCAAAGTATTCTAGGATTCGTTCTAGAAGGGCTTTTTTTGCGTTTCCGTAGCCGAATCCTCCGGCGGTGTATTTATCTTTTAGTTCTTCGAGTTCTTTTTTACTGGAGAATTCTTTGTATAGGGTGAGGATGATGTCGTCTTCAATTGGCATGGGATCTTTCAAATCGATGCTTGCGGTTTTGATTCCCATGACTTGTTTTTTTATTGTTGCTTCGTCTTCAAAAATGCTGATGGTGTTGTTGTAGCTTTTGCTCATTTTTTGGCCATCTACTCCTACGACTGTGGCGACGGTTTTTTCGATTTTTGCTTCTGGGAGTTTGAAGGTTTCACCAAATAGGGAATTGAATTTTTCTGCGAGGTCTCGGGCGATTTCAACGTGTTGTTGTTGGTCGCGACCGACTGGCACCCAGTCTGAGTTGTAGATCAGGATGTCTGCGGCCATGAGGACGGGATATGTGAAAAGGCCGGCGTTCATCTCTCTGTCGCCTTTGGTTTTTGCGTCTTTCCAGGCGTGTGCGCGTTCCAGTAGGCCCTGGGGTGTGACTGTTGCAAGTATCCATTGCAGTTCTGCGTGCTCGGGGACGTCGCTTTGGTAGAAGAAGACGACTTTTTCTGGGTCTAGACCGAGGGCGAGATAGTCCAAGACGACTCCTTTTCGGTATTCGGTCATTCTTTCTGCGTCGCGGAGTGTTGTGAGTGCGTGATAATCTGCGACGAAATAAAGGCATTCGTGGCCTTCATCTTGGAGGGCAATGTGTTGGCGAATAGCGCCCAGATAGTTTCCAAGGTGAGGGCGTCCGCTGGGTTTGATTCCGGAGAGGATTCGCATGGAAGGAGTGTATGAAGTTGCTTTATTTATACCATTTATATCTATACCGGAAATCTTTGGATTGAGGAAGTTTTTGTGTGGTATTTTAAATAGCTTGGTGTAGACCTACGGACCTAAGTGGTGCCCGAAAAGGTGAGCAGACCCTCACCTCAGGATTTGTCATGTCGGAATCATCCAAAACAGGTAAGTAAACCTGGACGCAACCTGATGGACAGGTTAAAATGATGGTACAGATTCGTCTACTGCTGTCAATCTTGATTCTTACAACCCTAGTCTTTAACCCTCTACGAAATGACTCGCCAAATCATCCCCGAATCGACCTACCAAAAACTTTCAGACAGTGAACTTTATTCTGTCTGTAAAAAATATGGCTTTCAAACTCTTAACGCCCGTCGTAAATTTGCAGGTACTCTTCCAGAAGTTTACCGGCGAAGACTCTACCGGCGCCGTGGCTATGTTTCTATTTACGAATTTGCTGCAAAACTGGCCGGAATGAATCAGGCTTCTGTTGATCGGATTTTACGTCTTTCTAAAAAAGTTGAGGATAAGCCGGCCTTGAGGGAGCAATTGGAAACAGGTGCACAAGGTTGGTCAAAGATTGAAAAAGTGGCCTGCATTGCTACTCCAGAAACAGATAAGAAATGGGCGGGAAAAGTTGAGACACTTTCTGCAAAAGCGTTGGGGTTTTATGTGGGGGAAGTAAAAAGAAGAGAAAATGTCGACGTCGGCATATTAAAAAATAAAGGAGAGACGATGCAAGTGTTGGTGGAGGGAGGAGCGGAGAAATGGGAGAAATTGAGTTTCAATGTGTCTCCGAAAACAAAGCAGATGTTGAAACTTTTTAAGCAAGAGAAAAAATGTCTGACTTTTGACGAAACGCTCAGGAAACTTTTGGAAGAAGTGCAGGAGGAAAAGCCAAAAGTAGAAGTGAATGTTTGTCCTGAATGTGCCGAGAGAAAGGCTAAAAAACTTACAGGTAGTCGACATATTCCTGTGGATGTTCGGAGGGTGATTTATGCAAAATACGAGGGAGTTTGTGCTTTTCCAGGTTGTTGTGAGCCGGCCACTAATCTTCATCATACAAAACGTTTTACTTTGAAGCCGAATCATGAACATGTAGTACCGCTTTGTGATGGTCATGAGGGGCTATTGCATGCGGGGTTGATTGAAAATGAAGAAGATTCGCCTGAAGAGTGGCGGCTTTGTGAACAGCCGGATATTGAAAATCCAAAGTTTCATATTGATCGGGCTGTGGTCCATTATCGGCGGGAGGGGAGAAATTAGACGGTGTGGACTGGGTCTACGTCAATGCGCCAGCCGTCGAGGGAGTTTGGGTTGTTTTGGAGGAGGTTTTGGATGAGTGCGCGGGGGTTTGGGCCTTGTATGAGAACGTGCCAGTGGTATTTGCGATTCATGCGTGGGATGAGTGCCGGTGCTGCATGGATTTCGTGGTTTTCTGGATTAGCGGTGAGGAGTTCCTTGAGGCGGCTTGCTGCTGCGTCGCAGGTGATTTGTTTTTCGTGGACGAAAGCTAATTTGACGATTTTGCCGAAAGGCGGGAGTGTGCTGCCTTGTCGTGAATCAATTTCTTGTTCAAAGAAACGAATGGAATCGTGGTTCTCTGTCATTACGATTGATGGGTGATTTGGGCTGTAAGTTTGGATGACGACTTCACCACGTTTTTCGCGACGGCCTGCGCGGCCGGCGACCTGGGTGAGAAGACAGAAGCTGCGTTCTGCTGCGCGGAAATCTGGGATGTGTAGTCCGAGATCAGCGAGGATAACGCCTACGAGGGATACGTTTGGGATGTCAAAGCCTTTCCCAATCATTTGGGTGCCGATGAGGATGTCAATTTCACGCGAGTGGAGGAGTTTATGCAGTTCTTTATAAGAGTCTTTTTTTGTCATGGTGTCGCGGTCTGCGCGGTAGATTTTTGCCGTGGGGAAGAGTTTTTGTAGGTCTGTTTCTACGCGTTCTGTTCCCACGCCGATATGGCGGATTCTTGGGCTTTGGCAGTGTAGGCAGAAAGAAGGTGTTTTACAGATCAGTCCGCAGTGGTGGCAGATCAGTGTTTGGTGAGAAAGTTTGCGTGCGTGGAAGGTGAGTTTTACGTCACAGTCTGGGCAGGTGGCTGCATTTCCGCAGTCTCTGCATATGGTTGCGGATGCGGATCCGCGGCGATTGAGGAAAAGGATTACCTGTTCTTTTTTGCTGAGTGCTGATCTAATTTTTTGTTCAAGCAGGTCGCTGAAGATTGTGAAGTTTTTTGCTTTGAGTTCTTCTCGCATGTCTGCGACGTAAACTTTTGGGAGTGAGGTGCCGGAGATTCTTTCTGGTAGAGTGAAGAGTTTGTACTTGTTTGTAGATGCATGGTGCATTGTTTCTATACTTGGGGTTGCAGAACCGAAAACAAGTTGGGAGCCTGTGAGTTCTGTGATTTTGAGTGCGACGTCTCGGGCGTGGTAGCGTGGGCTTTGATCTTGTTTGTAGCTCCATTCGTGTTCTTCATCCATTATTATGATGCCGAGGTTTTTAAATGGTGAGAAGATTGCGGATCTTGAGCCGATGATCAGTTGGGTTTTTCCGGAATGGATGTTTTTCCAATGTTCGGCGCGTTTTCCTTCACTGATGCGGCTGTGGATGACTGCGATGTGTGGGAAGCTGCCTTCAAAATATTTTACTAGTTGCGGTGTGAGTGAGATTTCTGGGACTAAGAGGAGGGCCTGTTGGTTTTTGTCGATTTTTTCTTTGATTAGGTGTTTGTAGATTTCAGTTTTTCCTGAGCCTGTGATTCCGTGGATGAGAGAGATAGGGATTTTTTCACTAATGATTGAGTTTACGATTTCACTTTGCTTTGGGGTTAGTTTGTGTTGTGTGCTGGACTTTGTGCTCTTTGCTTTTTTCTTTCTGGTGATTGTTCGTTTGGGTGTTCGCCATATGTGTTTTGGCAGCATGCTGCGGAAAACATCGAAAGTTGAACAAAAATAGTATTCGGAAATCCATTGAGCTAGTTTAAGTTGCCAGTCTTGTAGGAGAATATTTGGTTCCAGTAGATTTTCAATTGCTTTGGTTTGGAACTCAGGACGGTTTGTATGGGTTCGGAGGACTAGGCCGGCTTTTTTTGAACGTTGAAAAGGAATGATTACTCCACTTCCAGGTTCTATGTTTAGGTTGTTTGGGATCTCATAGGTGAAACTACTTTGCTTTCTGGAATAGGCGTGATTGATCAGAATATCTGCGTACATGCGAGGTTTTAGGGCTTTAGAGTTTAGACTTTTTTGCCTAAAAAGGAAAATCGTGATTAAATTTTAGCTGATATTCCTTAGCCCTCTGACAATGAATTTACGTCGAATAGTAGTATTTCTTTTTCTTGCGCTGTTTTTCTCTTCTTTTGCTGTTGTTTCGGTTTTTGCGGCCAGTTTTGAGTCTGATATTGTAAATGGCTTCATCAAACGTCGGGCTATTACAACTGAACATTTTAGAATAGAGTTTTCTGACATTATAAAGAATCAGCCTGATACGGATGGAGATGGAATTTCTGACTTGATTGAAACGGTTGCGGATGCAGCTGAAGAGAGTTGGGATGTTCAGATTGAAGAGATGGGTTTTGATGAGCCAATTGAGGATGAGTTGAGTCGGAGGATTGTTTTGATTTTGGATGATAAGAATGAATATCTTTCTTCTGGTGCCGTTGGTATTTCAAGTTTATTAACTAATGGAGATCCTTATATTGCATTGGATCCGTGGATGAGTGATGATTATTTGCAGATTACGGTGGCTCATGAGTTTTTTCACACGATTCAGTTTGGTTATGATACCGGGTTTGCGTACACAGATCATGGAATAAATTGGGCTGAGGCGACTGCGGTTTGGATGGAGGAAAAAGTTTATGATGATGTGGATGATTATTTGGGCTACTTGCCGGATTTTTTTGAGTATGTGGATTATTCGGTTTTTGCTTCAATTACACCTACAGATTCTCTTTATGAATATGCGCTGAGTATTTGGCCAATATTTTTGACTGAGTATTTTGAGGATGACAATTTGATTAAAGATATTTGGGAGGATTATTTTGATTCTGATACGGAGGATGAAGATACTATGAAGGTTTATGATTCTGTGAAGGATGTAGTTGAAGATAATGATGAGGAGTTACAGGAAGTTTTTCAGGAATTTACGCTTTGGAATTTGGATTGGGAGGATTACGAGGAAGGCTTGTATTATCCGGAGGTGACTTTGTTGGAGGGGGCTCAGGGGGAATATACTTTAATTGATGAGTATTATGCACCGGCGCTTTATGGGACGAATTATCTTTATTTCTACAATGATGACTGGGAGGATGATTTTTATTTTCATGTTGTCAAAAGTGAAGGTGTGAGTTTTGTGGTGACTTTGGTGCCGGTTGAAGGTGGGGATACTATGTTTTCGAAGGCTGAGTCTGTTCTTATTGGAGAGGATGAGGATTTGGAAAGTGAGATCACGGTTTCAGATGTGGGAGATGCTGAGGCTGTGATTGCGGTGGTGTCGCCTTTGGATAGTGAGGATATGGATGGTGATTATTATCCTTTTGACGAAGGGTATTTGTATTACTACTTGGCGCAGTTTGGGGATAGCATAGAAGAGGATATTGAGGCTGATACAGAAGTTGAAGAGAGTAGTGAAAAGGAGGGTGAAGAGTCGACTATGGGTGAAGGTGATACTCGTGCTGAGGATGAATTGAATTTGAGTGTGATGAGTTATGATGAGGATTCTGTGACGCTTTCTTGGAATAGGCTGACTGAAAATGAGGATATTGTGGGTTATGAGGTTTGGTACGGGCCTGAGTTGGATTATTATTCTTATGTTTATGAAGTTGATAAAGCTCATACAACTTATGCGAAGATTTCTGATTATTTAGTTGAGGATGAGATTTGTTATTTTGCGGTTTACGCGATAGACGAGGATGGTTTGGATGTTGGGGATCCGAGCAATGAGATTGCGGTGATTCCGGAGGAGTGGCTGTTTGAGGATTTAGGTTTTACGGATGATCATTATGATTCTATTTCGGCCTTGGTTGAGGAAGAGATTTTTGAGGGGTATCCGGATGGGACTTTTGGAGCGGATTTAGATATAAATCGGGCGGAGTTATTGAAGATTTTGATTGAAGGGCAGGGGATTACTCCGGATGAGGATGAGTACAAGAATTGTTTTCCGGATGTTACGGATGATTGGTATGCGAAGTACGTTTGTTATGCGGAGGAGCAAGGCTGGGTGCAGGGTTATCCGGACAACACTTATAAACCGGGAAATACGGTGAATAAGGTGGAGGCATTGAAGATACTATTCAATGCTTATGAGGCTGGGCTTGTTGAGGGGACTCGTGTGAGCGAATTGCCTTTCCCTGATTTGGGCTTGAAGGCCTGGTATTCCATTTACGTTTATGAGGCTGCGGAGCTTGGGATTTTGACGGAGGCGTCTGGGGATGATTTTAATCCGGAAAATGGCCGCAACCGTGGGGACATGGCTGAGGAGCTTTATAGGTATTTGGTGGTTGAGGAGTTGATTAAGGAGTAGGAGTCAGGATCTGAGCTTTTTGAGAGCTTTGAGTGTTATTTCACGTATATGTGCTGATTCAGCGCTGACTTTTCTTCTACTTTCATCAATTTGTTCTCTTAATGTTTCTATTGACATTAAATCACCAAAACAACTTAGGATTTCTCTCAGTTGATTTTCGAAATCTGCTTTGTGATCTAGTAGTGCTTTCTGAATTTGATGAGGGGAGTGTCTAGTCCCTGTTGGGACTGGTAAATTTATTGGTTCTTGTACGTCGTGCATACTGCTCATAACTCCCTCTAATTCGCTAGCGAAAAGTTCTTCTAGGCATGAATATCTGGGATCAGATGCTAGCAAAGTCATGATCTGGAGATCTATTTCTCTTTGTCTGGTGTTTTTGCCGGACATTGCTTTGTGGTCCTCTTTTCCGACGAGTTTTCTTAATTGTTCAACGTCTGTCCTGTTATGTGGACCATATTCTCCATCTTCTTCGATTGCTCCAAAATATTGAAGTATTCCTGTGGTTCGGAGTAAATTTAGCTGTTCGGGGGTGAGGGTTCCTTCTTCAAATCTTTCTTGGATCGTTCGGAAGCCTGGGTTGTCTCTTAGCATTTTAGGTTTGGTGATAGAGATGCATTATACACGGTTTTTTCAGGCTGTCAACGATGAGGGGGTGGTCTTTACTTTCTTATTTTATGAATAAAGTTTTACAAGCAACAAGTCGTGGGCAGGGTTACTCTTCCTAAGAATTGGAGGGACAAGTTTGATACGAATTATTTTTTTGCGGAGTTTGATGGAGAAAAGTTGACTTTGAAACCTATGAAGGAGAATAAATCGTTTGAAAAGACGGTTGAGGATTCTTGGGATGAATACAAAAATGGTAAAGTTGTTAGTTTGGTTGTTTTAAGGGTTGCGCAGTAGGAAAGAGGTTTATAGAAAGGCTTGAAACAAGTGTGGTACAGCTAAATGGGGTCGGACTAGCAATGGTTCGAATTTTGCTTTATGTTTAGGCAAGAGATTAGATCTAAAATCAATTTTATGAGAAAAATGCTAATTATGCTGATCGGGGTGGGGATTTGCCTTAATGCAACTGTAGCTCTTGCAGGGCCAGGGGTTTATTCTGGTGTCAAACTTTACTGTCATAATCTTAGTGAGCTTCAAGATGTCATAACACAAGAACATGACTATAAATTTTATGGCGGGGATCTTGAGAGTTCAAGTGATTGGCATGGGCTTCCTTATTACAATTATATTTGGTTTGAAAATGGCATAGAAGATGAGGATAGACTTGCAATGCAAGAGATCTGTCCAGAAATAGACATTGAGGAGCTTGAGCCGATTGCAATAGACTATGGAGAGAAAATAATTAACACCAACTCTCTCTCGTTGTCGCATCTGTTTGTTGTAAAAAGAAATCCTGAATGGACAGATTCTGATATTGAAGAGGCTGTTGCTGAAATAGAGGAGAATTTACAAGAGACAAATGATGATATTGAATCTAAAAATCGTGTTCTGATTGTGACTGATAATTGGATATACCTTCATCATAGTTCAAACGAGTTATCCCAGTTCGAACTTCTTGCTATAAAGGTGGGAATAGGAATAATAGGATTTTTTATCGTGATTGGTATTGCTTGTTTCGTTTTACGTCCCGCGAAGCCAAAATCCGCAGGTTAATCACTTGTTAAAAAGACTGGTACGCCCGGAAGGATTCGAACCTTCAACCCCTGGTTCCGAAGACCAGTGCTCTATCCAGTTGAGCTACGGGCGCTTATTTCGCGAGCAAGTTTACGTTAAAATTGTTTTTTAAACAAATTTATGATTTTGTTCAGGGATGGCTCTTTTAAACTGGCAACATTCTTTCTGACTAGTTTTGAGTGAAGTGTGGTTACTTTATCTTGTCGAACAAAAGATCTTAGAGGTAGTACTCCTTTTCTTAAGTCGTCATTATTGATGGGATGCTCTTGATAGCCTCTTTTTTGGGAAGTAATTGCTAAAATTATTATATCTTTAGTTTTATTGTTGTAGTGAAGGACTAAGGCAGGTCTTGTCTTTGTAGAACTAAGATCTGTGAAGGGGAATGGTACTAGAATAATATCTCCGGGTTTGAGGTTCATGGCTGTTTACTTGTAAAATTCTTCGTAAACGTCATCTTTTTTGTTATTCCAAAATTCAAAGGATTTTTCGGAAAGGCGACCAAAATCTTCTGTTTCGTCCTCAATAACTTCAATCTTTACTGGTTTTAAAATTATAGTGCTGCCTTTTACTTCAATTAAATATTGGTCAACTTTGAGTTGTTTTCGGTATTCGACAGGGAGGGTGAATTGTCCTTTTGGAGATAATTTGATGACTTTCATA
The DNA here is from genome assembly GCA_964529435.1 of uncultured Candidatus Peribacteria bacterium. Classification (GTDB taxonomy): domain Bacteria; phylum Patescibacteriota; class Gracilibacteria; order UBA1369; family 2-02-FULL-48-14; genus CAZGUT01. The sequence goes on from CAZGUT010000007.1 coordinate 27,401, forward strand.
AGGTAAAATTATTTTACAGTAAAATTTTACCTTTTTTAGTTTTAAAATGCAAGGATAAATTTATTTATTTGCTCGGTTATTCCACCATACCAGAAGCGGACTTGCAACAAAAATTGAAGAATAAGTTCCGGCTACAATACCAATCGTGAGTGCAAGGACGAACATCTTGATGCTTTCTGCTCCGAGTAGAAGTAAGGCAACGATTGTAATTAGTGTTGAGATTGAAGTATTGAGTGAGCGTGCCATGGTCTGGTTCAGAGCCTTATTTGTAGTCTCGCTGAGGGTTTCTCCTGAGCTGCGGAAACGTAAGTTTTCGCGGACACGGTCGAATACAACAATGGTGTCGTGAACAGAGAATCCCATGATTGTGAGAAGTGCGGTGATAAATAAGGCGTCGATTTCTACACCCATGTAGTGTCCCATGATTACGAATATTCCAAGGACGATAAGAACGTCATGTACAAGTGCTGCGATGGCACAGAGGCCGAAGCGCCATGGGCTGACTTCTTTGGGGATTCTGCGGAAGGCAAAGGCAATGTAGAAGACTATCATTACGAGTGCCACTATAAGAGCCATTATCGCTTTGTTTTTGAGTGTTTCACCAATAGTTGGGCCGACGGTCATGAATTGGACTTCCTCAACGGATTCGTAGCTTTCAACAAATTTTGCCATGATGGCGTCATGTTGTTCTTCTGTGATGTGTTTGATTCGGATTTTGAAAGTATCTTGATCTGTAGAAACGACTTGAGGTGTTCCAAAGTCTCCCTCTGTACTTGCTTCTGCTTCATATAGATTATCTTTGAGAGTTTCTATGGAGATTTCTTCGGTGGATCCGAGTTTTACTTCAATTAGAGATCCTCCTGTGAAGTCTAGGCCAAGGTTAAGTCCGAAAATTGCAGTTGAAAGGATTGCAAGTGTTATTAGGCTTCCAGAAAGTATTGCCCAAGTGCGAGTGTTTTTGATGATGCCGAGTAGGTCTTTTTTGAGTCTGCGTGGCTTTCCAAATAGCCAGAGTTTTTTGCCAAGAGATGTCTTTTCTGCAAAGAGGAGGAAAGTTCTTGTGAGCATGATTGCACTGAACATTGAGATTAAAATTCCAAGTGCCAAGTTGAGTGCGAATCCGCGGATTATTGATGAACCAAAATAGAATAGAATTGCACAGGTGATTAGTGATGAGAAGTTTGAGTCGCGGATGGAATCCCATGCACGGCGGAACCCGTTTTCAATCGCTTCTTTGAGTGGTTTTTCTTCTGCGAGTTCTTCTTTTGTTCGTTCAAAAATAAGTACGTTTGCGTCCACGGCCATTCCAATCGACAAGATTACACCGGCGATACCTGCGAGTGTGAGGGTGATTTGGCTGGAGAGGACGAATGCGGTGAAGAATAGCACCACACAGGCCAGGATGAATGAGACGAATTTTTCACCTCCAGAGTCTTTGTTTTTGAGGATTAGGTGTATGAGATAGGCGAAGAGGCTGACTCCGACGAGTAGTGCTACTGAAGTTGGTAGGGCTACTTTGATACAGAAAATGAGTATGGCTGCGTAAATTAAGAGCGCCACGTTTGCGATTAGTCCTGGGAGGCGGTAATAGAGCAGCATGTAGAGGGCCAGGATGATGAGGCCGATTACACCTGCGTAAAGGCTTTGACTGAGGGCTTCTGCGCCCAGAGTTGCTGAGATTGTGTATTGGCCGACCAATTCAATTGGGGCTGGGATTGCACCGGTGTTGAGTTCACGTGCGAGTTCTTGGGCTTTTTCAACGGAGAAATCCCCTGAGATTTGTGCGTATCCGCCGGAGATTTTTTGTTGGACGTTTGGAGCTGAAACCAGTGTTCCACCAACAAAAATTGCAATGGGCTTGCCAACGTTGGCTTCTGTTAGTGCTTCAAAAAGTTCTCCACCTTCTTCTGTAAATGCGATGCTCACGTAAGGCACGTATGCGTCGTTGAGTTGGACGTCTGCGTGTTTGAAGTGTTCACCGGTGATTGCCGCTTCTTCTTTCCAAGGATCTGGTGTTGTGTTGAAAACAATCTTGTTTAGTGCGACTGTTTCATAAGTTTCTATTTCTATTTCAGCTGCTTTTTGGTCGTAAACTTCAATGATGTGGTAACCGAATTTTGTTTCAACTAATTCTGAGATTTCATCGATTTCCATGGCAAAGGCGGTTTCCCCGAATTCTTCTGCCATTCTGTCTTGTGTGAAGGATCCCAGATCTCCGCCGTCGGGTGCGTTGCTTAGGTCATCCGAATATTCTATTGCCAGGTCTGAAAGGTTTTCTCCAGCTTGTATGCGTTCTAATAGTTCTTCGGCGAGTTCTTTAGCTTCTTTTTTGCTGCGTTCAACTTCCGCGCCTGCTTCTGAGCCTTCATATGCAATCAGTATGTGTCTTGCACTTACTTCAGCTGGGATTTCAATTTCTGTTTCGTCGGTGCCTTTGTCTGTGATTTGTACTACAGCAAGGCCGGCCGGTTCCATGATTGCCATGAGTTCACCGTCTTCTGCTTGGGAGATATAGTAGTCTGTTTCAAGGTCAAATGGTGAAAGAATGGTACCGATGCTTTTGTCAGTAATTGCTGCTTTTAGGTCTTCTGTGTAGAGCTCTAAGTCTTGTAATTCTCTGGCGTTCCAAACTACGTCTCCTTCAAATTCTAGGGTTTTTTCTTCTGCTAATGTGGCGAAATCGCTACCTGCTACCACTGCATTATAAAATTCCCATGATGCACTTTCTGCCCATTCCAATTGTTCACCGCTTGGTTCAGTATTTTCTTCTTTGAATTCCAATTGGATCATTTTCCCCACTGTCTCTTTTGCCTCCTCAATATCTGAGATCCCGGCCAGTTCAACAATTACGTGGTGTTCATCTGCGATGTTTGACATGTAGATGTTTGGTTCTGATACACCAAGGGCGTCTACACGGCGACGAATCACTTCTTTCACGCCTTCAACGATTTGGGCCTGGTCTACTTCGTCGACTTCGCTGAGATCAATCATGTAGTCCAGCTGGGTTCCACCTTTGAGATCAAGGCCGAGCTTGAGGTCTAAGGCAGTGTCTACATAACCGAGAATTCCGGCTGCGATAAGAATAAGCAGGACTTTTCCTGCGAGGAGTTTTTTGAGTTTTGACATATGGGGAATGGATAAAAAATTGCAGGGAGATTATACGGGGAAATTTGGCTAAAACAAGGGAGGGAGAGGGTGTTTGCTTGGCAGGGGCTGGGAAATGTTGTTTGATTTGAGATTTTTGTGCTAGACTGCGGTCTTAGTTTTTAATTTATATGTTATGGAGTTATCTAGAAGTTTAGTTGCGGTACCTTTGATGTCTTTGGCTTGTGCTCGGCATGAGGCGCCGGTGGAGCCGATGGTTCCTGCTGTTGCTCCTGAGGCGGTTGAGGAAGCTGATTCTAGTGAACAGGAAGAACTTATAACTGATCTTAAGGGGCGAATTCCTGTGCCTGCACCGATTGTTTCTGGTGCGGATACTGGGGAATATCTTGACGGTATGATCGATGATCTTGCTTGTGATGTGAATGGTGAATTTGATGCTGTTGATGCTGTGCTTGGTGATTCTGAAGCTACAGATGTTACTCTGTTCTCTCTTTTTACGGTTAGACTTGCTGAAGTGCTTAGGGATTCTATTTTCATTCAGTGTAATGCAGGGGAAGGGGGGATTTCTGAGCCTCAAGTGGAAGTTATTAGTGATGATACTGTAGGTGTTGTGGTTTCTATAAATTTTATGCCTGAGGAGGCTAAGACTTTTGCTGGCATAGATGAGACTAGGCCAGCTTGTTTTGATGAATTTTCTGAAGGGTTGACTGCGGCTTGTGATGAGAGAGGTTTAACTTGTTGGGGAAATGCTCTTTATATGATAAGTCCTACGTCTGGCTCAGATGAGCTTTTTGATATGATTGACGATTCGATTTCTGTTCTGAGGCCTCTTGGAATGGAAGGTGTGGAGCCTTTTGGGGATACGGAGGTTCTTGATGAGATATTAGAGGATCGCCCCTCAGTGAGTGACTGGGGTGCTTTTTATCTTTACAGTACGCATCATATGGCTGCGCAGCTCAGGACTTATGAGTGTGGGGAGTAGCTAGTTTTGCATCTTGTTCCAAATCATTGCCTTTTCCGCTGCGGCCGTAGTCGTCTTCAATTTTTACGACATCGTCGAGGTCTGAAGTGGAGACTTCGAATATTTCCACGTCTGTGATGCCTTCAGCGCGGTGGATCACGCCGGGGAGGACGTCCAGTTTATCTCCTGGTTCGAGGATAAGTTCTTCTTTTCCAAAGGTGAAACGGCATTTGCCGCTGAGGATGTATTGGGTTTCCTTTTTCTTTTCGTGGTACTGAAGAGAGTAGCGATGTCCTTTCTTGATGAAGAGGATTTTGCCTGCGTATTCGGGTTGGTCTGCAAACCAGATTTCATGGCCCCAAGGTTTTGGTATTTTTTTAGCTTTCATTGAGTTTGGCTAAGAGAGTTTTGAGGTCTGCGCTTCGGTCTTTTGGGCAGATGAGTAAATTGTCTTTGTAATTGATGACAATTGTGTTTTTTAGGCCTAATGTTGCGATTTCATTAGTGCCATTATTGTAGATGAGGTTTCCTTCAGAATCTACGTGGACTACACGGCCTTTTGTGATGTTTTCGGATGGATTTTGAGTGAGTTCCTCGTGAAGGGTTGCCCATGTGCCAATGTCGCTCCAGCCGAGGTCTGCGGATATGATGCGGACGTCAGCAGGGTCTACTTTTTCCATGATTCCATAATCGATGGAGATTTTTTCACATTTTGAATAGTTTTCTACATCTAAGTGTTTGCGGGTTTCAGGGAGGTGTTTTTGGAACTCTTCTAAGATGCGGGATGCTTTCCAAACGTAAAAACCTGTGTTCCAAAGATAGTCGCCTGAACTAATAAATTGTTCAGCGGTGGCGAGGTCTGGTTTTTCTTTAAATTCTATGAATTCGTGGATTTCTGGGCTGAGTTCTTTTCCAATGCGGACGTAGCCGAGGTTTGTGTTTGGGGCTGTAGCTGTGACTTCGATTATGTTGAGGGTGTTTTCTTCCTCTGCGAGTTTGGCAGCGAGCTCTAGTTTTTTCTGGAATTCATCTTCATTTCTGACTAAGTGGTCGGCATAGATGACTGCCATGATTGCTTCTGGATCGTCTTTTTCAATAGACACTGCAGCTAAGCTAATGCAGGGTGCTGTGTCTCTGAGACAGGGTTCAGCGATGATGTTTTCTTCTGGGATTTCTGGTAGTTGGTCTTTGATAAAGTGAACGTATTCGGCGTTCGTGCTTACATAAATATTTTTTGGGTCTATAAAAGAAACTCGGTCAAAAGTTTCTTGAAGCATTGTTCGGTCTGAAACCAGCTTTTGGAACTGTTTTGGTTTTTCAACAGTACTCATTGGCCAGAGCCTTGTGCCAGCTCCGCCTGCGAGAATAACGACCTTTAGATGAGTAGATACCATTCAATTAGTTTTGACCCGTAAAAGAAGGCTATCATGGTTCCAAAGACAAGAAAAGGTCCAAGTGGGATGGCTGTTTTGCCGGTGGCTTTTTTAGTAGCCAAAAGGGAGAGGCTGATGATGCTTCCAAAGATGTAGCTGATGACCAATGCAACAATTGTTAAGTGCCAGCCAAGCATGAGTCCCATGAAGGCACCGATTCGCATGTCTCCTGCGCCGATTGCGCGTCCTCTGGAGATTAGGTATTGGAGTGCAAAGAATGAGGTGCCGATAACTCCTCCGACGATGCTATCTATTGGGTCGCCGATGAAACAGCTTGCAATGAATGCGAATAGGATTCCGGGGATCATTACGCCGTCGTGGATTTCTTTGTAGCGGAGGTCGTAAAAAAGGATGAAAAGAAGGACTGTGAAGAGGCCTGAGTGCCAGAGCCAGGTTTGGAGATCTGGAGCTATGAGTGTGAGGATTGCAAAGGTCAGTGCGCAGACGATTTCTGTTGCTGGGTACCAGAGCGAGATGTGTTTGCTGCAGTGGCGGCATTTTCCTTTAAGCCAGAGGTAGCTGACTAAGGGGATTAGTTCTGTGCCTTTGAGTTGTTTTTTGCAAGAGGTGCAGTGTGATCTGCCGAAGAAGATTCCTTTTTCGCCTGTGTGGAGGCGTGGGATAAGCATGTTGAGAAAACTTCCGATAACCAGGCCGAATATTGCGGCCCCAAAGAAATGGTAAAGGGTCATGGTGTGAGGATGAGAGAGTTATATTTTTCTGCGGCCAGTGTGCCGATTGAATCGCTGTCTGAGGCTAGATTGTGTGCTTTTTCAAATGCGTTGATTGCGGAATCTAGCTCACCTTGTTTTTCATAGAGTAGGCCGGCGTTGTAATGGGCTGCGGCCATGTTTGGGTTGAGTTCTAGTGCTTTGTTTACGGATTCTTCAGCTTGGCTTAATTCGTTTCGTTCCACGTAAACCCAGGCTAAGAGGTTATGGCTCATGGCTTCATCTGGGAAATTGGCAGCTGCGTCTTCTGCGAGTGTTAATGCGCGGTCTAGGTCGTTGAGTTCATGGATTGCCAGCCAAATTGGTCTGATGAAGCTTTCCACGGAGCCGAGGTCAATTTTATTTAGATGTTCGTATGCTTCAAGTGCCTCTGAGTAATTTTCTAGCAGGAGCTGGCTTTCTGCCATTTTTCTGTAAGCTTCTTCTTCAGGTTCGAAGCCATACAAAAGTGAAAGTTCATATTCGTCCACGGCTTCTGCATATTCTTCCTGGAAGTAGTGTGCGCTTGCGAGGAAATAATGTGTTTCAGGTTTTACTGAATCCAAGGTTTTTGCCTGTTTGAAGGCATCTTCTGCCTCTTGGTATTTATCCATTTTCAACTGCGCGTAGCCAAGAAGTGACCACACATCACGGTAATCATTCTTTTCGTTTAAGACGGCGATTGATAAATTTTCTGCCAGTTCATATTCTTCTGAGTCGATTAATGCTTTTGCTATCAAGGCTTGGAGATAGAGTTCTTGGCCAACCTTCTGGCTGTCGTAGCTTGTGAAGGCAGCGATATAGTTAGTCGCTTCTGTGCTTTCAAAATCCTTTTTTGCGTCATCATAATTTCCTAGGAAAACATGCAAAATTCCTGAGTAGAATGTGTCTTCTGGCATTACTTCACTTGCTTCTTCAAATTGGCTGTTTCTCAAGAGGGAGAGGCCGTATGCGGCTGTGTATTCTGCGTTTCCTGGGGAAAGATCCAAGGCGTAGCGGAATTGTTCTAAGGCTTTGCTGCTTTCATGTGTTAGGAGGTAGACATTTCCGAGACTGGCGTATGCTTCTGGGTTTTCTGGCTGGATGTTTATGGCGAAGGCGTATTCTGTGGCGGCTAAGCTGTATGAGCCTTGTTTTGCCAGGATATCTCCTTTTGCGATGCGGGTTTCATAACTGACTGGGACTGCGACTAGGTCGATTTCTTCCTGGGTGACTTCAAAAATGTTTGTACTGGAGATTTTGGCTGCTGTGTAATTGAACGCGAAAAATACTGCGCCGACTAGGATTAGTCCGCTTACAGCTATTATTGCGATTTGGATGAGATTATTTTTCTTTGGCATGATGCTGGTATCTTAATTCAGAACAGAGGGTGAGGGCAAGGCTGACTGCGTCTGCGGCGTCGTCTGGCTTTGGTGGGGCGTCGAGATTTAGTTCAAGCATGACCATTTTTTGGATTGATTGTTTGTCTGCGTTTCCGTCGCCGGTGAGGGAGAGTTTCATGGATTTTGGATTGTATTCGTGGATTTCGATTTTGGCTTCTTCTAGGGCTAAGAGGATTACGCCGCGGGCTTGGGAGACATTGATTCCAGTGGTGACATTCTTTGAGAAAAATATTTGTTCAATAGCGCAGAGATCTGGCTTGTACTCGCGGAGAAGTGCTTGCATGTCTTTGTGGATTTCGGCGAGGCGTTGGGGGGTTGTTAAGTCTTTGTGTGTGCGGATGATGCCGACTTCGGTGAGTTGCTTTTGTTCGTTGTTGATGTCCAGGATTGCGAAACCAATTATTGCTAAGCCGGGATCAATTCCTATAATGCGCATGTGGGTATGATATATGCTTTCTGCTGGGAAGGAATTGACTTTTCCTTGCCTTCTTGCTAGTTTTGGCTCCTTATTTACTTTTTAAATCAATAAATTATGAGTGATGAAGAACAAGTTTCAGGTGCAGATGTGCCTGAGGTGCAGGAAGTTACTCCTGTCAGTGCGCTTGCAGTTTTTGCTGAGAATGCAAGATGTGGTGAAGCAAAGAGTGAAGCAATGGCAAATGAAGCGAGAACTAGAGAGGCTTTTATCTCTCAGATGCAAAAGTTGCTTGAGAGTGAGGTTGCTAGATTGTTGGGTGATGAGGGTGGAGATGTGACAGTATATTTTGAGTCGCGTAGGGGGATGAAGATATTTAATTTTGTTGTTGAAGGGGATGCTGCTGCTGTTTTGCAAAGGCTGGAGAGCGCTATAAGTGGAGATCATTCTAATTGGGTCAGGCGAGATGGTGCCGAGGGGTGGGTGAGCTATACTTTATACAGTGGTGATATTAAGCGTTGGTTGGCTTCTTCAGAGGGGGGAGAAGTTCAAGGGGATGCTGCTGGCAGTGATATTCTTGAGCCAGGTGAGGGTGGCCCTATAAGTGATGCTGAAATTCGAGAGGCAGCGGATGCGATTGATGTTGCGATGGGTGGAGGTGAAGAGGAAGAAGATTCTCCAGAACGTGCTTTGCTTGAGGTTTTGTTAGATAGTGAGAGGTGTGGTTCTAATGCCGAGCGTTGGGAAGAAAGAAAGGCTGGATATGAACGGGCTTTTCTTGGTGGTTTGCAGGAGGTGTTTGAGGCTGATTTGAGTGGGTGGTTACATGAGAGCTCGGAATTTTCTGTAGAGGTCAGGGTTTTGGATTATGAAGATGGAGATTCAATTGCTATTGCTGTTACAGCAGAAAGTGTTGTTGTGGAAAGATTACGGGCAGATTGTCCTGAAAGATATCCAGCTTGGGAAATGCTTATTGAAGCTGGAGGTAGAGGTGTAGAGTTGATAGCTAGCCTGGATGATGTTAAGCAGTGGCTGGGTGCTAGAGTGCCTAGACGCTCATAACCACCAGTGACCGCTTTCTGTCTGAAAGTTTGACGAGGACGATGTCATCGCCTTTTTTGAGATGTTTCTTTTTGACCAAGAAGTTTTTGATTTCCTCAGAACGGTAGACTCCCTTGTGGAGGATAATTTCGTTGATGCCCCAGAGGAAATTCAGGGCTCGGGCAGTTGTGAGTGAGTTTGTTACAACGGTGACTGGTGTCTTTGGTCTGTGTTTGAGAATTGCGCGGGCTGTGAAGCCGTTTTTTGTGAGGACTACGATGGCTTTTGCGTCGATTTCTTCTGCGACGCGGGCTGCGTTTAAAGCCATGGTTTCGTCTTCTATGTTTTCTTCGCTTTGAGGTGTTTCAATAGGGAAGAGTTCAGCGTCCTTGAAGATTGCTTTTTCAGTGGCTTTTGCAACCTTTGCCAGCGTTCGTACTGCGCGGAAAGGGTATTTGCCTACGGCTGTTTCATTTGAAAGCATGAAGGCGTCTGACAGGTCGAAAATAGAGTTTGCTGCGTCGCTGACTTCTGCTCTTGTTGCTATTGGTTTTTCAACCATTGATTGCAAGATTTGAGTTGCGATGATTACTGGCTTATTTGCTTTGCGAGCTAGTGCGAGCATTTTCTTTTGTACTACAGGGACGCGTTCGGCTTTTGTTTCAATACCAAGGTCTCCGCGGGCTACCATTACGCCATCTGCTTCAGCAGTGATGGCTTTTAAGTTTTTGAGTGCGTCGCGGCGTTCAATCTTTGCGATTATTGGTACTGGTCTTTTGGTATGTTTTCTTATTTCTTTTCTGACTCGGATTATGTCATCTGCATCTTCAACAAAGGAAACTGCAATGGCATCTACCTTTAAAGTTTTGATGCCGAATGCTAGGTCACTCTTATCTTTTTTTGTTAAGGATGCGGATGCTGGAAGCTTTGAGTCGGGGATGTTTACGCCTTTTTTCGTTTTTAAAATACCGCCAGAAATGACTTCTGCTCGTACGTAATGAGCTTTTGTGGATAAAACTTTTGTTCGGATTAATCCATCTTCAATTAATAGCATTTGTCCCTTTTTAACTACTTTTGGAAGTAGTGGGTATGGGATATGTACTTTTCCTTTTTCTGGCTTAGTTGAAAAAGTGATTTTATCTCCTTTATTTACAGTGAAATTATCAGGCATTTCTCCCAGGCGGATTTTGGGGCCTTGGAGGTCTTGCATAATAGTTAGAATTTTCTCTTCTTCCTTTTCGATAGTTCGGATGTTTTTTACAATCTTTTTGAACTGGTCGTAGTTTCCGTGTGAAAAATTCAGTCTGGCAATATTCATGCCAGCGTCGACGAGTTTTCTTATGTCAGTTTTCTCTTCGGTTGAAGGGCCTAGAGTTGCGACGATTTTGGTTCGGCGTATCATGCGTTTTCAGGTTTACGCTTTCTGAAGAATAGTGCAAATGCCATCAAGAATACTAATAGTCCAACACTTCCGAGTACAATTCCGAGGATAGAGTTGTCTTCAATGTCACCAGTTGCAAAAGCAGTAGTTCCTGAGACCTCAAATGCGATTTGTGTAGGTTCACTCTTTGTGTTTGTTTCCTGGTCTACGGAATAATAAGTTACGGTGTGTTCTCCAGGTTCAAGGTCTTCTGGTGGTTGAATATCAATGTTGCTTCCAGATGCGTCTGCAATCAGGGTTTGGCTGTAAACAGTACTTTGCCATGTGATTACAATCTTGTGATCTGCAGGTGGCGCGATTGTCAATTTTGGTTTTGAAGTTTCAATTTGTGCGCCTTCAGCTACAACTGTTTTTTCTTCCTCGACGGTTTTTGGTGCTATTGGTTCTGGTTTCTTTACGCCGGTATCCTTCACCACGTTTAGAGTGAATGCTTGGGACATTTCTGAGATGTCTGTTTCATCACCGCTGAGAACAATCAAAGTGTGTTCACCTTCTTCAAGATCACCGGTCATAACATTGTATTTACCGTCTTCGTCGGTTTCAGTTTTACCGACTAATTCGAGTTCTTGTTCACCGGTTTCGGGGTCTTTTTTTATGATATAAACGCCAAGTGGTACTCCTTGTTCTGCGTATCCAGTTACAACTTGTGGTCCTGCTGCAACGCTTTCACCGCTTGTTATGTTTGCAATGTTGGTTCCTTCAGGTTTACTTGTTGTCGTTGGATCTGTACCAAAGATGTTTATTTCATCACCATCTGAGATACCGTCTCCATCTGAATCCGGATTTGTTGGATCTGTACCAAGGGCGGCTTCTTCTTGGTCTGATTTACCGTCTCCGTCAGAGTCAGTTACACCTATTTTTTCTGGTGCTACTTCTAGGTTGTATTTTTGGGTGAATTCAATTTTTTCTTCAATGCTTATTGGTGGTGGGGGGTTGTATGAATTAATTTCTCCAGGAGCTTCTTTGCTATCTGGGATACCATCTTTGTCAGAGTCGTGGCTTCTTGGGTTTGTTCCTTCCAGGATTTCCGTTGCGTCATCAATTCCGTCGCCATCAGCATCTACGCTGTTTGGGTTAGATCCGTGGATGATTTCATCTTTGTCAGAAACTCCGTCTCCGTCTGAGTCTCGGTCTGGTTCGACTTGATCAATCATTTGAGTGAAAACTTCTACGTTTTGGAAGTTCTCCATTGGTTTTGAAGGAGGAAGGTTTTGTATTTTTTCTTGGGTGGTTTCTCCCGGTGTTTCATCAGTGTTTTCAGTCTCAGTTTCTTCTGGTGTTACTGGTGAAGGTACTGGAGGGGGTGGGTAATATGTTTGATTTTGGTTTTGAAAATTATTTTCTTGAGGTGATGTGTCTATTGGTGGAGGTGCTGTGTCATTATTTGTAGGAGGTGGTGCAGGTTGATTGTTTGTAGCTGTGTTTGGTGGGTCTTCTCTTTCACCAGCCATGCTTTGGTTGTTGTTTTGGTTGCTACCAGCATTTTCATTGCCACCGGCGTTATCGCCATTGCCACCGGCGTTACCTCCTGGAGGAGGAGGGAGAGGTGGAGGGCTGCTGCCGCCGCCACCGCCGCCACCGCCGCCACCACCACCACCGCCGCCACCACCACCACCGAGATCGGTTCTGGTGATTGCAACGTTTACGGTGCCTGATTCGTTACCAGCTATGTCAACTATTTTGATTGTGAAAGTATTTGTTTCGTTGGGGATTAGTACGTCTATGAAGAAATTTCCATCATTGGCAACATCATTCAATGTATCAGCAGGGGTATTAGTTCCAACTCCTAAATAGATGTTTGCGTTTGCCTCTGTGCCTGAGCCACTGATTCTGGTTATATTAGTTGTTACTGAACTGGAATATGAAAGTGTGGGTGTGGCTGGTGTTCCGTCGCTGTTTAAGATTTTTGTGTATGTGTTTGGTGTTGCAGATTCATTTCCGGTTGCGTCTTTTGCGGTCAGACTAAAGCTGTTGAGACCTTCGTCTAAGGTCATTGGATAGCTCCATGTTGTTTCTCCGTCAGCGAATACGATTCGTGAATCATTTAACCAGACGCTGTCCCCCACACCTTTGGTTCCTTCCATTGTGTATGCAGCAGTTTCTGTTACAGCTGTGCTTGAGGTCATTACTGGGCTGTCTTCTGGTGCTGTGGCATCAGCTGTTATTGCAGTTGTTGCTGTGATTGATGAGGTGCTGTTATTTGTGTTTGTTACTGTGGCTCTTACATTTGTTCCGTCGTAGAAAAAGTATGCTCCCCAGTCTCCGCTGGCGTCAGACAGTGTTGATGTTGTCCAAGTTCCATCAACGTAAAGATCTACTCTGCTGCTTGCAACTGCGGTTCCGTAGGTGTAAGACGAAGTTGAATCTGTGATTACAGGAGTTGCTATATTTTCATTGGCTGTGCCTGCTTTTACTATTGGGACTCCAGTTGCGGTTATAAAATTATTTTTTATGAAGGCGTTGTAGTCGCTGGCTGCTGCGGTTAAGGAAATGCCGTTTGTTGCGTTTGCCATGGCAATTAAGTTTCTAGTAGCAGCGGTAGGTACTGTTGCGTTACCTACGAAATTTGATTCTCCCCCTGAGTCGATGTTAATTCCACCGCTTGTGTTATGTCTGGCGGTTGTTCCATCAGTTGCGACGCCAATGTAATTGTTGAAAATATTTGAACTGCCGGCTCCATCGAAAACGATTCCCCATGCGCCGTTTGATCCGATGTAGTTGCGGTATCCTGCTCCGTCTACGCTTCCAATGGTGGTGTTGTTTCCTTGGGTTGTTATACCTGTACTGCCATTTCCAAGGGCGGCTTGATTATCTACCGCCAAACCGATTGTGTTTCCGTGAATAGCTGTTCCGGTGCTTCCGCTTGCTATGATTTTTATACCGTGCCCGCTGTTTCCTGAAATGAGGTTTCCGAGATCTTCACCACCGATAATTGTTCCTGTTGGAGTTCCACCATTTATATCAATTCCTTCGGTGTTTGAGACTGCTGCGTCTCCTGCTGCGTTTGTTCCAATATAGTTTCTTTGGATGGTATTGGCGTTTGCAGAAACTACTCCGCCGTCGATTTTGATTCCAGCGCTTGTGTTCCCTGAAATTACATTTCCTTCTGCTGCGGTGGTTCCACCTATGGTGTTGCTTGCCGATGCTGCGTAAATGCCGTAATCATTTGCGATGTCTGCTGTTCCTGCTGCGTTCGTTCCGAGATAATTACCTGAAATTGTGACACTGTCTGAGTTTGTCTCAATTCCGCTACCTGTGTTTCCTGAGATGACGTTTCTGTGGTTTGCGGTATTTCCTCCAATTGTTACGCTTGTACAGCCAGCACCAACAGTAATTCCTTCCTGACCATTTGCGTCAGCTGCTGTTCCTGCTGCGTTTATTCCAATGTAGTTAGCGTAAAAATTTACGTTGCTTGAGTTCAGAATAGTTACTCCGTCGGTTGTGTTTCCTGAAATGATGTTTTGTGTTCCTTCTGTAATTTCTCCTATTGTGATATTGCTTGCACTATTTGTGATGTTTATTCCAACGTTATTTGCTACTGCTGCGCCGATTGAGTTATTTATTATAGTTACGTTGCTTGATCCGTTAATTGCAATACCAGCAGTTCCACTTCCATCAATTACATTACCTTCTCCTGTTTCTGTTCCTCCGATTGTCATGCCTGCAACAGCTGATGTGATATCGAGTCCGTTTGCACAAGCTGATGTTTTTATCCCCTTTAATACGTGACCTTCTCCACCGATGTAGCGTAAACACCAGCTTCGGTCTGTTCCGTCCAGGATGATGTCTGGGCCGACGCCTGCATCATTTGCAGTTTGACCATTGATTATTAGTCCTTCTGTGATGTTTGGGAGGTCGCTTGCTAGGTCGATTGTTCCTGAAAGGGCGGCATTAAAGTTAATGGCATCTGTTCCTGGGTTTGCGTTTGCGTCTGTGATTGCTTGTCTGAGGGATCCTGCACCGGAGTCGTCTGTATTTGTGACGGTGTAGGTTAAGGCTTTTGTGATTGGGATGTTCCAAAGAAAGCCAACGGGGACGATAGTCCCCAGTATGAGAAACAAAACCGCTACAGATGCTAATCTCTTTTTGAGTTCGGGCAGGAGTGCCATACGTTTTTCTTTTTATTTTTAATCTCTGAATTATAGCAGAAAAAGGCCGCTTTCTCAAGGGGTAAATGTGCTTTTTCTTATTTAACTGTGACGGATTTTGCCAGATTTCTTGGCATGTCTGGGTTGTTTTGGCGTGCTACAGCGAGTTTGTAGGCGAGGATCTGGATGGGGATTATGTTTACTATTGGCGCTGCGTTGCCAACATCTGGGGTTTTGATCCAGCAGTCGAAGATTTCTGCATTTTCTGGGCCTACGCCGATCAGGTATGCGCCTCTGGCTTTCAGTTCCATTGCATTTGATAGGATGTCTGATTTGTATTCGTCATTTGATGAGAGAACTATGCATGGTGTGCCCTCTGAAATTAAAGCGATGGGGCCGTGTTTTAGTTCACCGCCGGCGAAGCCTTCTGCATGGATATAAGAGACTTCTTGGAGTTTGATGGCGGATTCCAGTGCCATTGGGTAGTTTGCGTCACGGCCAATGATCATTATGTCTTGTGCACTTTGCAGATCTGTTGCGAGTTCTTCAATTCGTTCTTCGTAGCGTGGGTTGAGCATGTCGTTGATTTTTCCTTCGGCTTCTACAAGCATTTTGCGGCCTTCGTCGAGTTTGTCTGCAACTGCGTAGGCAAGGAGTGTGAGGATTGTCATCTGGGATGTTGTTGCCTTGGTTGAGGCTACTGCTTTTTCTGGGCCGGCTTTAATTGGTAGGACGATGTCGGACATGCGTGCCATTGTGGAAGTTTCTACGTTCACAATTGAAACGATTGTGGCGCCTGCGGCTTTTGCGATGTCGAGTGCTTCTAGTGTGTCTGCGGTCTCGCCGGATTGGGATATGGCGATTACGAGTGAGCGGTCTGTGAGGAAATGTTTGGCGCTCTGGAATTCCGAACCGAATTTTACGTTGATGTGTTTGTCTGCGATGTTTGCAAAAAGATATTCACCGACCATTGCGACTTTTCCTGCTGTTCCGCAGCCGACGATGTAGCTGCCGTAAGCGTTTTTGATGGCTTCGGCTACCTCTTTTATTGTTTCCATGTCTGAATTGATTGCGCGGGCCAAGGTTTCTTTTTGCTCCATGATTTCTTTGATCATGAAGTGAGGGTATTCGCCTTTTTCTGCGGTTTCTGCTTCCCAGTCGATTGAGATTAATCGTTTTTCAATTTGTGCATTGGACTCAAGGTCAAAGAAGCGGGCGCTGTCTGCGTCGATTACGACCATTTGGTTGTCGTCCAGATACATCACGTCTTTGGTGTATTCCAAGAATGCGGGAACGTCTGAGGCGATGAAGTGTGCGCCATCTTTTCCTTTTCCGACTATTAGTGGAGAGCCGCGGCGGGCGGCGATTATTTTGTTTTCGTTTTTGTGGATTGCGACTACGGCGTAACGGCCTTCAATTTGCTTTGTTGCTCTGCGGAAAGCCACTTCAAAGCCTTCTGCTATTTCTTCTTCAATCAAGTGGGCGAAGATTTCGGTGTCAGTTTCTGAGCGGAATTGGTGGCCTTTTGCGATGAGTGCTTCTTTGAGTTCAAAGTAGTTTTCAAAGATTCCATTGTGGACGACCACAATATCTTGTGCTTCGGTGCTGTGTGGGTGGGCGTTATATTGTGTTACGCCGCCGTGTGTTGCCCAGCGGGAGTGTCCAATTGCGAGTTGGGAGGGTTTGGTCATTTCTGCGTCCAGATTGATTACTTCGGAGATTTTTCCTACGTGTTTTTCGATTGAAATGTCTCCGTTGTGTTTGGCTGCAATGCCCCAGGAGTCGTAGCCTCGGTACTCAAGTTTTTTGAGGCCTTTGAGGACGATTTCTGCTGCCTTTTTGTTAGGCCCATGATAGGCGAAAATTCCACACATATTTGGATTGTTTAGAACGGAGGTATTTTACTGCTTGTTGGGGAAGTAAGCAACCGGAGTGTTCTGGTGGGCAATTGGTACACCTCGGCTTGTGTTATTGTTTAGTTATGTTCTCCGTGACCGGCGCCGGTCAGGTATGCTAAAAGTTGAGATTTTGTAAAGGGTGTGGTGTGTTTGGTGTTGGGTTCTTGACTGACTGTATTTTAGCACTTTTAACGGGTTGGGGCTAGAGGATTGTGGGATTGGCGTTTCGTTTTATGTGGATCATGTCTTCAATGCGGACTCCGAATTTGCCGGGGAGGTAGATGCCGGGTTCTATTGTGATGACTGAGTTTTCTTTTAGTGTTTCGCGGCTTTTTAATGAAAGGCGAGGGGCTTCGTGGATTTCTAGCCCGAGGCCGTGGCCGAGGGCGTGAGTGAAGAATTCTGCGTGTTCGCCCATGGCTTTACGGGCGATGCGGTCTAATTTTGAGACTCGGATACCAGGTTTGGCTGCTGCAATTGCGGCATTTTGGGCTGCTTGGGCTTTTTCATAGATGGCGGTTTGTTCAGGTGTGGGTTTTCCAATAAAAAATGTACGGGTGATGTCTGAGCAGTAGCCTTTATATTTCAATCCCATGTCTATGAGGGCGATATCACGTTTTTTGAGACGACGATTTGTGTTTTGGTGGTGAGGGATTGAAGAATGGGTGCCGAAAGCTACGATGGGTGTGAAGGAGAGGTCTTCTGCTCCGAGGTCATGGGCGATTTCTCTGATTTTCCAGGCTAGGTCTAGCTCGCGGACGCCGGGTTTGAGTAATTTTTGTATTCGCTGGAGAGCGATTTTGTTGAATTGCTGGGATTTTTTGAGGAGTTTTATTTCGTTTTTGTCTTTAATTGAGCGTGATTTTTCTGGTAGAGACTTTAATGGAACAAATTTTTTATTCTTAAATTTCTTTTTTAAGGTTTTGAGTTGGCTGATTGTAGTGTGATCAGCTTCAAATTCTATGGTTTTGCAGCGGCTGATTATCTTTTCAAAATCATCTGTAACTTTGAAGTTGATGCGTGGAGATTTCTTTTTTAAGGTCTTTGCGTACTCGAGATAACGTGAGTCGGTGATGAAGTAATTCTTCTTTGTGCCGAGAAGTAAAAAACCTTTGGATCCTGTGAATCCAGTTAGGTATCTTAAGTTGGCTTTATGGGTGATTAGTTTCACTTATACACGTTGGAGGAAGATTTTGATAAGTTCTTCGGTTTCTGTGATTTCTTCTTCAATTCCGGAGAGAACTTTTCTGATGTGGCTGCGTTTGTATCCAAGAGTTTCGAGTGTGATTAAAACGTCTTCATCAGGTTCGTGGTTTGGAGTTGTGGGGGCATTGATGTCTAAGGGATCTACTTTGGATTTGAGCTCTAGGCATATGCGTTCAGCTATCTTTTTCCCAACACCGGGAATTTTTGTGAGAGCATGGAGATCTTCTTTGAAAATTGCGTTTTGAATGAATTCTGGGGGTTCGTCTAAAATTGCTAATGCCATTTTGGGGCCAACTCCATTTATTGTGAGCAGTAACTCAAAAAACTTGAGCTCTTTTTTTGTTCGAAAACCGAAAAGTTTGATGTCATCTTCGCGGACATGGGTGTGAATGTATAGCAGGATTTCTTCACCTTCTTCTGTGGGTGCGGAATTTGTAGTGAAAACGTAGTAACCAACGCCATTTACGAGCAAAATAATTGTTCGATCTTCGATGTTTTGGACAGTTCCTTGTAGAAGTCTAATCATTTGATGCGTGGTGTTGCTTCGCAACGACTTTTTTATAGTGGACCAAGCGCTGCGCTATTGGTCTGGAGGAAAGTACTTAGGAATTCCTTTTTAAATTGGAGGAAAGTTCCGCGTTTCAGATGATAGCGGATTTGGTCGATTAGGTGAAATAAAAAGGCGATATTATGCATGGACAGGAGCCGAATTCCTAGCAGTTCATTTTCCTTTATGAGATGGTGGATGTAGCTTTTTGAAAATTCACGGGATGCATAATGTGGAACTTCAGGGCAGAGCGGCGTTTCGTCTTTTTTATAGCCGGTGTTGCTGATGTCGTGGCGGCCGTGGTAGTCCCAAAAAGAATTATGCCGGGCTAGGCGGGTTGCAAGGACGCAGTCAAACATATCGATGCCGCGTTCAATTGCGTGGAGGATGTCATCTGGGGTTCCGACGCCCATTAAATAACGTGGTTTTGTCTTTGGTAGATGCGGTAAAGCGTAGTCTATTGCACTAAATTTTTGTTCAAAGGTCTCGCCAACGCTCACGCCGCCGATGGCAATTCCGGGCAAGTCTAGATTAGCCATGAATTTTGCGGATTCTGCACGCAGGTCTTCAAAGCGGCTTCCTTGTACAATTGGGAAGAGGGCTTGGTCTTCACGTGTTTTTGCTGCAATACAGCGTTCTAGCCATCTGTGGGTACGGTTCATGGCTGCTTTTGCGTAAGATTTATCTACGCCGGCAGGAGCACATTCGTCAAAGGCCATGATGATGTCTGCACCGAGCTCCTCTTGGATTTGGATTGCAAGTTCTGGTGTAAAGAAATGTTTATCTCCGTTTATATGTGATTGGAATTCCACGCCGTCTTCCGTGATTTTGACGCTGTTTTCCAAAGAAAACACTTGGAATCCGCCTGAGTCTGTGAGGATGGGTTTGTTCCAATGCATCCATTTGTGAAGGCCGCCCATTTCACTAACCAGCTTTGATCCGGGTCGCATTGTGAGGTGGTATGTGTTTGCTAGAAGAATTTCTGTTCCCAGTTCGTTTAGATCTTTGTAGTCTAAAGATTTCACAGTTCCTTTTGTGCCTACTGGCATGAAAACAGGCGTTTGGATTGTGCCGTGTGGTGTGCTGAACTGACCTAATCTTGCGTCACATTCTGAAGATTGGAAGTCGATTTGGAAGTCGAACATTATAGGAAGACTAATGACTGGATTACTGTTTCTGCCAGAGTTTCATGGCCGAGGCCGGGGACAAAAGTTATTATGTTGCTTCCGTTTTCCATGAGATAAACTGTGTATGTGAAATCAGGAGTTACTTCTGCAATGTATTCAATTTTGTTTACTTGGTTTTCGCCGATTTCCATGGGAGTTATAGTGTGCTGCGAATAATCTGAGTAAGTTGTTGTGGCGGTGTCTAGGCTTGCTTCTTCTGAGAGAATCATTAATTCAAACATTACTTCTCCCGGAGGAGGCATGTAAGAAGTGCTTTTTGTGATTATGATTGTGTCTTCGGAATTTCCTATGGAGTTGTACTCTGTTGGGTATTGAAATTCAATATTTTGAGTTGTCCAAGCGAAGGTATTTTGTTCTTCTTCTTGGGATTCGTTACATGCGCTTAGTAAAAATACGAGGACTATTAAACTAGCGATTAGACCTTTTTTCATGATAATGGGGTTAATCCTTCTTTTCTTTCTCTTTTGCAATTTGTACTGCAATTTCTTCATTAACCTTTTCTTCCAGAGTTTTCTTCTTTCTAGATTTCTTCTTTTTGCCTTTGGCGGATTCTTGAAGTTTGCGGAATTTATCTACGCGTCCTTCAGTATCGATAAGAACTTTCTTACCTGTAAAGAAGGGGTGGCACTTGCTGCAGATCTCAACTTTTAGATCTTGCTTTGTGGCACCTGTTTTGAATTTATTTCCACAGTTACTGCAGGTTATTACGGTGTCTGTGAAGTATTCTGGGTGAATTCCGGTTTTCATGATTTTTTCTTAGATTTTTTCTTGCTCTTAACAGGTTTCTTTTTCTTTTTTCTTTCAAGAGCTCGCCGATTATAGCGATAGATTATGTAGAACGCAAGTAAAAGAAGTAAGAGAGTGAAAAGAAGTGCCCAAAGAAGGAAACGGTAGTCTAGGACGCGGATGTTAACATCTACGGAATCTGATTGGCCGCTATCGTCAAGGACTGTGAGCGTTGCTACTTGCAATCCTTTTGAGAAAAAGCTTTTTTCAACCTGTGAGCCGGATTCTGTTTCTTCTCCTTCTGGGGTCTGAAACTTCCAAATGTATTCGACAATTTCTCCATCTGGATCTTCTGAATTGCTAGCATCAAGGAGTACACTCTCTCCGATGTCCGTGAGGTAAATATTTTGTCCTATTTCTGCGGTTGGCCCACTGTTTGATGGTAGTGGATCGACTTCATTGAGAATGCCGTCTCCGTCAATATCTTTATCTGAATTGTCTCCAGTGCCGTCGCCGTCTGTATCAGCCCATTCTGTGGGGTTGGTGGGGAAGATATCTGTGCCGTCTACCACGTGGTCTGCATCTGTGTCTGGGTTTGTTGGGTTGGTTTCTGCTTCCACTTCCTCTTCATTTGTGAGTCCGTCCCCATCTATGTCCTCATCTTCTTCATCTGCAATGCCGTCAGAGTCTTGATCTGAAGAATACATGGGGTCTTCCGGGAAGTCGTCTTCACCATCTAATACGCCGTCGTTATCATCGTCTTCATCCGCGTTGTTTCCAGTACCATCTCCGTCTGTGTCTGTAGATTCGCTGCTGTCAGAAGGGAATTCATCTTCATCGTTTAGAGTGCCGTCGCCGTCTAAATCTTCATCTTGTGAGTTTGCAATGCCATCATGATCTGTGTCCTGTTCGACGTAAACTGTTTTTGTAACGGTATTATTGCTGGAGTCATCTGCTGAGGAATCCCAAGGCATTACAGAGACGGTGATTTCGTAGTATCCGTATGAGCTTGGTGTCCAATCGACGAAAACATCATCAGTAAGTCCTGCCAGAGCTGAGATTGGTTGATCTGCGTCAATGTTGTTGCCGCCTTCTGTAAATCTTACTGAGCCAAGTAGATCGGTGTCACTGTTGTTGGATATTGATGCCCAGATGCGAACGGAGCTGCCTTCCAGAAAGTAGCTGTTTGAGAATATGACGTTTGAGTCGTATATTGCCAAGTCACCGCTTGCCGCCAGTGCAGATGGGATTAGTAGAAATCCAGCTAACAGGGTTGCAAGGGTTCTGATGAGTCCTTTCATGATGTGCGTGGGTTAAACGAGTGAAGCTTGGGTCTTATCTTTTTTGGCTTTGGGTTTTTCTTCTTTTTTCTTTTGCTCTTCTTCGTCGTCTTCTTTCATGATGAAGGACATTGACGCTACACGATCACCTTTTTTCATACGCATTATATACACACCTTGGGTGGCCCGTCCACGCCTTGGCACACTCTTTAAATTGGTGCGTATCATTACGCCTTTTTTGGACATTACCATGATATCTCCGTCGGTTTCTGGTTCAAGAACTTTTGCGCCGATTATTTTACCGGTTTTCTCTGTTAGATTTGCGGTTTTTACGCCGGCTCCACCGCGAGATTGGAAGCGGTATTCAGAGACTTTGGTGCGCTTTCCGAGTCCATTTTCCATAACTACCAATAAACTTGCTTCTGGGCTTTTGATGACATCCATTTCTACCACGTGATCGTCTGTCTTGAGTTTGATTCCGCGGACTCCCATTGAGGCACGGCCCATTGGTCTGACGTCTGATTGGTCAAATTGGATACATTTTCCTTCGTGTGTGACGATCATTATGTTATCGCCTTCACCAGTTTGGCGTACCCAATCGAGTTCATCGCCGTCTCGGAGTTTGATGGAGATGAGACCGGATTTCCGGACGTTTTGGAACTGCTCGGTTGTGGTTTTTTTGATGGTTCCGAGTTTTGTTGCCATGATTAGGAATTCGTCTTTGAATTTTTCATCTTTGACTACAAGCATGGCTGTTACGTGCTCGTCTCCGGCAAGTTGAAGAAGGTTCACAAGAGGTGTTCCTTTTGCTTGCCGAGAGGCTTTTGGTAGCTCGTAAACAGGAAGTTGAAAGACGCGGCCTGTGTTTGTGAAAACGAGCAGGCGGTCGTGATTTTTTGCAAAGCGAACGATTGCGATTTCATCTTCTTCCTTTGTTGACATTGCGATGCGCCCTTGGCCTCCACGGCCTTGTCTTTTGAAGGAGCTTGGTAGAACGCGTTTGATATAGTTTTCTTTGGTCAATGTGACGACCATTTCTTCATTTGGAATGGTGTCTTTGACGGAGAATTTGCCAAGTGCATGTGGGATGATTTGAGTTCGTCGTTCGTCTCCGTATTTGTCAGTGATTTCTTGGAATTCATCTTGCATGATTTTGGTGACTTTTTTAGGATCAGCCAGAATGCCTTCAAGTTCTTTGATGAGGGCGAGTTTCTCTTTGAGCTCGTCTTCGATTTTTGTGCGTTCCAGGCCAGCCAGTGTTTGTAGTCGCATTTCAAGGATGGCGGTTGCTTGCAATTCACTGAGTTTGAATTTCTTCATGAGTGCTGCATGTGCGTCCTCTTTGGTCTTTGATTTCTTGATGGTTTCAATGACCTTATCAATATTGTCTAAGGCGATTTTCAATCCTTCAAGGATGTGTGCACGTGCTTTTGCAACGCGTAGTTCGTATTCGGTTCTGCGGGTGATGACGATTTTCCTGTGATCGATGAAATATTCAAGGACTTGTTTCAGGTTCAAAAGGCGCGGTTGTAGCCCGTCAACAAGTGCAATCATGTTCATGTTGAAGCGGGATTGCATTTGCGTGTGTTTGTAGAGCTGGTTTAGGACTTTATTTGGATATGAGTCCTTTTTGAGTTCGATTACGACTCGAGTTCCTTCGCGGTTGGATTCGTCACGGATGTCTGAAATGCCTTGAATTTTTTTGTCGCGAACGAGGTCTGCCATTTTTTCAACTAGGGAAGACTTGTTGAGCTGGTATGGAATTTCGTGGATGATGATTCTGTGTCTTCCGGTTTTTAATTCTTCAATTTCTGCTTTCGCGCGGACGGTTATTCCTCCGCGGCCGGTTGTGTACATTTCTTTGATTGCTTCGACGTCGTAGATTGTTGCTCCGGTTGGGAAGTCTGGGCCTTTGATGTATTCCATTAGGTCTTCAACTTCAAGTTCTGGGTCGCTTGAAAGAGCGGCTAAGGCGTTCATTACCTCTGTTATGTTGTGAGGTGGAATGTTCGTTGCCATACCAACCGCAATTCCCATAGTTCCATTGAGAAGAAGTTGTGGGATTCTTGTTGGGAGCACTTTTGGTTCTTGATATCGTCCGTCGTAGTTTGGTGCAAAATCAACTGTATCTTTATCAATATCTGCGAGCATTTCGTCTGCGATTTTTTCCATTTTCGCTTCTGTATAACGCATGGCTGCGGCGTTGTCTCCGTCGATTGAACCGAAGTTACCTTGGCCACGCACGAGTGGGTAGCGAAGGGAGAAGTCTTGGGCCATTCGGACCATGGAGTCGTAAACGGCGGTGTCTCCGTGGGGGTGGTATTTGGCTAGTACTTCACCGACTACAGCTGCGGATTTACGGAAGCTGCCTGTTGAGCGAAGGCCGATTTCATGCATTGCAAAGAGGATGCGGCGGTGAACGGGTTTCATACCGTCACGGACATCTGGGAGGGCGCGGGAAACGATCACGCTCATCGCGTAGTCGAGGTAGGATTCTTCCATTTCATCTACTACTCGGCGAGGGGAAATGTTTCCGATTGAAAAAAGTTCCTGTTCTTCTGGTTCTTCTGGGGCTGTTTCTTCTTTCTCTGGTTCTTCTTCAGGGGACTTTTTTTTATCATCTTTCTTGTTTGCCATGTTGAAATTAGGTTTAAGGGGTCTTTTGTTTAACTGGGGCCAACCGTTTCACTATTGGCCTGGCGGCAGGATTCTAGCACAAAGTTGCTGTGGTTCGAAGGGTATTTTTGTGGGATGTTTGCGTGTTTTTCTGCTTATGTTCTCCGTGACCGGCGCCGGTCAGGTATGCTAAAAGTTGGGGTTTTGTAAAGGGTGTTGACGGGGTGTGGGTTTTGATGTAAAAGTACTCTCTTGTTTAATTATTTTTATTGCAATGCAGGGAAGTAAAAGTATGGAGCGGGAAAAACGTATTTTGTCTGGTGAAGGATGTGAGAGGCCTCATCAGCGTAAAAGTGGTGGTGAGTCTAGGTGGAAGGCAGAGAGGAGACGTTATGGGCGTATGTGGTGCTTTTTCTCGCAGGGGAAAAGTAAAGCTAGTGCATGGGATAAGTGGGAGGTTGATATTTGGGATGGAAAAAGGCCTGATGAGCTACTTGAAGGAGAGGATGCGTGGAGAGATGATTTGAGGCTTACGCGTGAGGAGAGATTGGATAATTTTTTGTTAAAGGAAAGTGCTAAAAGATGGGAGTTGGAAAGGGTGAGGTTGGAGAAAGGAAGGCAAGAGGAAGAGAGGCTATTGGAAGCTATGAGAACTGGTGTTAGAAACTCTATGGCAGGGGCTTTTCTTGAGGACGGTGAAATCGATTGGAGAGAGGGTTGGTCTCTTGGAGAGGATGGCAAAGTTTGTTGGGAGGAAGGGATAGAGTGGGACACGAGAGAACCTCGTCCATCTAATACTGAAATGTTGGATTATCTTGCTTATGTGAAGAGTCTGGCTGCGTAGAATGTTTAGGTGTTGAAGGTTAGCTGACTTGTAAATCTGTACATTTTGTGATAAAATGTATAGATTAAATTTGTGCAATTTACAGGTATGGCAAACGAACCCACGTCACAAAACGGACAAAGCGCAGCAGTAAGCCAAAATACGGCTTCCGCTGTACCAGCTGAACCTCAGGCTCCTGAAGGTACTTTACCTGTTGCGGGAGTAGAGGCGGAGCAGACGGCCGAACAAAAAGAAGAGGCTGCTGCTACTGAAGAGGCTGAGATGAAATCAAAAGTTTCTGATGAAGCCAAGAAGAAGGCGGCTGATGCTGCGTCAAAAGTTGATGTTGGGAAAAAGGGCAAAAATAAGGGTAAAAGCAAGGAATCGATTGCAGAACGGAAGAAGATATTAGAGGCTGAGAAGATTTTTCAGGAGGGAATTGCTTCTATTCGGGATTTGATTGCGCCGTCGTCTTTTGAAGTGGGTTATGATCATTTGAAGATTGATGGGATGTATGCTCAGACTTTTTTTGTTTATACCTATCCGCGTTATATCGATACGAATTGGTTGTCGCCGATTGTGAATTATGATGTGACGATGGATATTTCTCAGTTTGTTTATCCGATTTCGTCTGAGGCGATTATGAAAACCTTGAAGACGAAGGTGGCTCAGTTGCAGTCGTCTATACGGATGGCTGCGGAGAAAGGGAATGTGCGTGATCCAGCAATGGAAACTGCTTTGGAGGATGCGGAGACACTGAGAACTGAGTTGCAGCGTGGGCAGGAAAAATTCTTTCAATTTGGATTGTATTTTACGATTTATTCTGAGGATGAAGATGAGCTCAAGCGTGCAAGTAAAGAGCTTCAGAGTTTGCTTGCCGGGAAGCTTGTGATGACTAAGCGGTCTGATTTGCAGATGGAGCGTGGATTTAATTCCACGATTCCGATTTGTACGGATGTTTTGGATACGGATAGAAATATGCATACATCGCCGCTTTCAACGACTTTCCCATTCATTTCGGCGGAACTTACGTCAAATGATGGGATTTTGTATGGACTGAATAGGCATAATGAGGGGCTGATTATTTTTGATCGGTTTTCTTTGGAAAATGCGAATAGTGTTGTGTTTGCGAAATCTGGTGCTGGTAAATCTTATGCAGTTAAATTGGAGATTTTGAGGTCGCTGATGTTTGGGACGGATGTGATTGTGATTGATCCGGAAAATGAGTACAAACTACTTTGTGATACGGTTGGTGGTACTTATTTGAATGTGTCGCTGAATTCTGATCGGAGGATTAATCCTTTCGATTTGCCGACGCCACTTGAGGGCGAAGAAGTTAAGCCGGGTGATCTGTTGCGTAGTTCTGTTATAAATTTAACGGGGTTGATGCGATTGATGCTTGGGGAGATTTCGCCGCAGGAGGAAGGGATTTTGGATAAGGCGCTGATTGATACGTATTCGACCAAAGGGATTACGATGGAAGTTGTGGATCCGACGGAATTTCAGGTGCCAACGATGAAGGATTTTCATAACGTGCTTTCCTCAATGGAGGGAGCGACGGATATGGCGCAGCGGATTTCTAAGTATGTGACTGGGACTTATGCGGGGGTGTTTAATCAGGAGACGAATGTGACGCTGGATACGGGGCTGATGGTCTTTTCTGTGCGTGATTTGGAGGATGAGCTGAGGCCGATTGCGATGTATATTATTTTGAATTACATTTGGAATCGGGTGCGTTCGAGTTTGAAGAAGAGGATTTTGGTGATTGATGAGGCGTGGTCGCTGATGCAGCATGAGGACAGTGCGAAGTTTTTGTTTGGTTTGGTGAAGAGGGCGAGGAAATATTACCTGGGGATTGCGACGATTACGCAGGATGTGGAGGATTTTGTGCGGAGTCCGTATGGGAAGCCGATTATTACGAATTCGTCTATGCAGTTGCTTTTGAAGCAGGCTCCGTCGGCGATGGAGGCGCTGCAGAAGATTTTTAATCTGACGGATGGGGAGAAGTATTTGTTATTGAATTCTGGGGTTGGGCAAGGACTTTTCTTTGCCGGGCTGAAGCATGTGGCGATACAGATTATTGCGTCGTACAGTGAGGATAAGATTGTGACGACGAATCCTGAGGAGATTTTAGCTCAGGGTGCGGTTGAGGCTGAATTTGAGGAGGCTGAGAGTGGCGAGGTGCCGGGTGAGGCGCCGGTGACCGGCGCCGGTCAGGCAGAAAATAAACAGGAAGTGGTGCAAGAGGGGGCTGATCAGGTTGGGCCGGCCCAAGAATCGGCTGAAGTGCCGGAGACTGAGCAAGATATGGAGGCTGGATTTACTGAGAATGTGGCTAGTGTACTTGATGCACCGGTTGAGGGGGCAGTTCCGGAGGCTCCGGTTGCGGAGGCGGAAGCGCCTGTTGTGGAAAAAGTTACCCCCGGGGGTATATCAGAGGATAAACAGGAAGTAGTGCAAGAGGGTGAAGTGGCTGGTGATCAAGTTGCGTTAAATCAAGAACCTGCGGTTGAAGAACCGGCTGCGGTGCCAGAGCCTGGGCCAGTGCAGGAAGTGCCGGTGGAGTTTGAGGGGAAGTAGGAGTTTGGTGAGTTTTGTTTGACGTAGAAGTGTTTTTGATGTTTAATGCTGGCCTGTATTTTTAATTTGAATTATGGCTGGTGACAGAGAAGGTGCATTTATTGCTCCGGAGAGGACGGATGGGCGTTATAGAAGTGGTGATGTGATCCCAAGTCCTGAAATGCTTCGGAAGGCACGTGAAGTTGAGGCTAGATATGGAGTTGGTTCAGAGGGGGATTTTGAGGTGGCTGGATGGCCGGCAGGTGATCCAGGTGCTGGTGTGGAAAAGAACGAAGGTGTAGTTAAGCTTGTAGATGGGACGCGTGCTTTAATTGGTGAACGTACGGGGTTTAAATTTGTACCTTGTGCAGAGACGTCAAATGTACCTCGTTTTGTGGGTGTGGGTGATGAGGAAAGATCTGTGATGGAATTAGATTTAGTTCCTGTTGATGGAGATAGGAATGCTTTGGAGGAACAGGTTGTGGCGTTGGCGGATAAATATGGGAGTGACTTGGGGGGGTTATCTATTGAAAGATTGGGTTATGCTTTATCTCTTCCGCCTATAGATCAGGAGCTTTGGGGAGCAGTGAGCTCTTTGGATGATGAAATGCCTGATGAAATGCTAAGGGAGGGACTTTGGAAACTTGTGATTAGAAGAGTTGCCTCTCAAAGGCAGACTGGACTTATGCAAGGCGTGAACGCTAGTTTGCATCGTTCATTTTGTAGAAGAAGGCTTACTGGTAAGCCTAGTGATGATCAAAGAGTTTGCTTCACAGTTGATAGCGAGGGGTCTTTTGAAATGGATGGTTTTCTTTGTAGGACTGTTGAAGGTTTTGATATCGGTGGATCTTTGACTCATGGGCTGGATCAGGGACAGTTTTCACATGCTTCTGTGCGAAATTTGTGGCGTGATCGTGCTTGCAGGCAAGCTACATTGTTTTTTGCTGAATTTTTAGGGCAGGTTCGATTTGCTTTTGCTGATAATATTGATGCTTTGGGTAATTATGGTGGGGTCTTAGTGGCAAGGACACTTGTTTCAGGTGAGGCTTTTGATTTTGATGTTGGACTTGTTGCTGACAGCAGGGACACATATCATTTTACTGCTACACCTAATTTGGTATATGGGGTTGTTTCAGAGAATTGTAAGAGTTGTATTGGTGGTCTTGCTCACTTGAGGTGAGTTCTTAAAATTTATATTATGCGTAAATCTCTTTCATTGTTACCGGTAGTTACTTTGGGTCTTACTTTGGAGGCTGGAAGTGGATGTGTGCCTCCTGAAGTTGAAGAAGTTAGGGGAGCTGTGGAAGAGTATTGTGGTGTTGAGACTACTGGTAATGTTTTTGATCCTATGGGTTTTAAGCTAACCGCCGAAACTCCCCGGGCGTAAGCCCGAGGGATGAAGAGAATC
>CAZGUT010000008.1:0-2205 GCA_964529435.1 uncultured Candidatus Peribacteria bacterium
AAACCTCCCAAACCTCCCCTGGAACAACTCACCATCAGAAAGATAGTAACCAACACCAAGACCAACAGCCAGCAAGAGCACGACTGCAATAATTAATTTCTTTTTCATAATGCGTGGGTTAGAAAATGAAAAACTACAAAAAAGCTTACACTAAAACCAAAAATTCGCAAAAAAAAACGCTACCAGAAGCCAAAAAATATTGATTCTCACAAAAAAGCTGCTACAATGAATCAGCACTTGTGGGGCGTCAGCCCTGTTGCGGCGGATACAAGCCGGAAGCAAGTGCTTTTTTAGTCACAAGCCAAATCACCAGTGTAATTGTAAAAAGATTTCCGACCATCTCTTGATCGTCTAGTTTTCCAATTTGGGATCACACTCCAAAAATGTTTCTGACCATTTCCTATTTGCCGAACAACAACTTTCACTTTCCAACTATCAACAATCGCAATAAAAGCAAAAAAATGAATTTCTCTTAACGCCCTCTCACAAATTTTTTCTTTTTTTCTTTTAACAAAAAGTTTTCGTCGATCATATTCCTGCAAAGTGTTT
This sequence comes from uncultured Candidatus Peribacteria bacterium, assembly GCA_964529435.1. Lineage (GTDB taxonomy): Bacteria > Patescibacteriota > Gracilibacteria > UBA1369 > 2-02-FULL-48-14 > CAZGUT01. Next base: position 550 of record CAZGUT010000008.1, read on the forward strand.
GAATCACTAATAATTCTTGGGGCAAATCTTAAAAGTTGATAACGAATCTTTTGTACGTTGAAATGCCGTTGATGAGCACCTCGATATTTAATATGGCTAAACCCCTCAGATGTAAAATGGACTGCTTCTTTAAAATAAGGGCAATAAATTGAATCAAGACTTTTATAATAATTCTTAGCTTGATTTCGCAACTTTTTTAAAGATTTTTTCATGTGCAAAATTATGTCTTCCAACGATAAGGAACACATAAATCAAAAACAAAATCTTAGTTTTAGCTCAACCTGTAATTTCCGTTGTCGAAGCGTCAACAACACTTGTCTAAAACGAATCCTCTGCTACAATCCCCCCACTATGAAAAAGCTAGTAATCTTCGGTTCCACCGGCTCAATTGGGAAGCAAACCCTGGAAGTCATCCGCAAATTCCCAAACGAATTCCGCGTAATCGGCCTTACCGCAAAACGCAACGCGTCTCTTCTTGAACGCCAAGCTAAAGAATTCAACGCAAAAGCCTACCTCGGCCTAGACAAAAAACAGGAACTAATCACAGCCGCAGACTACATCATCAACGGTGTCCCCGGCTTTGCCGGCCTTGAAATCTCAATCGAAACCCTTCGCCAAAACAAAACCCTCCTCTGCGCGAACAAAGAATCCCTGGCAATCGCCGGCTGTTACCTCCGCGAGCTCCCAGGCAAAATCCTCCCCCTAGACTCAGAAGCCTCCGCCATCTGGCAGCTCATCCATGAGCACAAACCAAAGTCCATCGCTGCCATAACCCTCACTTGTTCCGGCGGTCCATTCCTCGGCAAAACCACAGAACAACTAAAAAACGTCACAATCCAAGAAGCCCTCGCCCACCCCACATGGAAAATGGGCCCAAAAGTCTCAATCGACAGCGCAACGCTCATCAACAAAGTCCTAGAAGTCTACGAAACCCACAACCTCTTCTCTGTCCCACTCTCCCAAATCAAAATCATGATCCATCCACAAAGCATCGCCCACGGCATGATCCACACCAAAACCGGCGCCACAAAAATGCACATCACCCAAAACGACATGCGCCTCTTCATCTCGTACGCGCTGCATTATCCAGACCAACCACCCCCACCCTGGCCCATCCAACGCACCCGTAAAAGTGACTTGGATTTCATCCAGCCCGACCCCAAAACTTTCCGCTCTCTCCACTGGCTGGAACTCCATAAAGGCAACCCAAACTTCCCAATCATCCTAAACGCAATGAACGACCTAGCCACAAAACTCTTCCTCGACGGCAAAATTAAATTCCTCCAAATCTACGACTTAATCGAAGACGGCCTTGAAAAATTTCTCTGGGAAATCCCACCAACAAATCTCGAAGATATGATAAAATTCCACCATCGCATAACCGACCACTATGAACACAGCAATTCTATTAGCAGCCGGGAAATCACAGAGAGCCGGACGTAACAAACTCTGGGCAGACGTCCATGGCAAACCACTTTGGACTCTTTCTTACGAAACTCTAGAATCCCACCCAGAAATCGACTCCATAATTCTCGTCGTTCCAAAAGATCAAAAGGAGAAATTCACAAAATTCTTGGGCCGGCCCAAAAACTCAACCTGTAAACCGCACAAAATCATCTCCGGCGGCGAAACCCGAATGGACTCTTTTAAAGAAGC
>CAZGUT010000008.1:2305-39222 GCA_964529435.1 uncultured Candidatus Peribacteria bacterium
ATCTCAGCTCTCACTTGCCACTCATACATCGCTCAAGACTCACATCAATTCAGCGCATCCGGAACTCTTCGCCTCGGCGGACTAGAAATTCCGGAACACCATGCAATGGAAGCAAATTCAGACGGCGACATAATTCTTCACGCAATCGGCCGAGCCCTTGCCCAAGCACATGATGGCTCCTTCGCAGAACTTGCAGACCGCATGTGCCGTGATGGTGAAACCAAAAGCGAGATCTATCTCAAACCCCTTCTTAAAGGTATCCAAATTTACAATGTCTCAATTCAAATTGAAGCAGCCAAACCAAAAATCCGGCCTCTCATCATCCCACTCAAAAAATCCCTCTCTCGCATCCTCAAAATTCCCACATCCAACATCCGCATCTCAGCCATGACCGGAGAAGGCCTCACTCCGTTCGGCCGGGGCCTCGGAATTCGCTGCACCTGCATCATCAACTGCTCATGACCACCCTCACTTGCCCCGCAAAAATAAATCTCTTCCTCGCGATCAAATCCCGCGACTCTTCCGGTTACCACGAAATCGAAACCGTCCTAGCCCGCGTTCCTGAACTTCACGACCTCATCCACATTGAACCAGCAGAAAAATTCTCTTTTCACTGCCAGACCCTCCCCTCAGAAGGCAACACAGTCGTCAAAGCCATCAAACTCCTCGAGCAAGAAACCAACACCCCTCTCCCTTACAAAATCACCCTAGAAAAACACATCCCAATCCAGTCTGGCCTCGGCGGAGCCTCAAGCGACGCCGCCGCAATCCTCCTTCATTTCAACAAATCTCTCAACATCCCCAAAGCCCGTCTTATGGAACTCGCCGCCCAAATCGGCATGGACGTTCCTTTCTTCGTCTCAGGCCATGAAGTCGCCCTCGGCACACATTACGGAGAAATCATCACCCCACTCCCAAACCTCCCCGCATCTCTCAAAATCCAAATCCATCCCGGCCCCAAAATCTCCACTGCAGAAGCCTATGCAGCTTGGCAGACACGTAGCGAAGCGGAGTGTCCTTCCCCCGCCAAACTAATCGCAGCACTAAAATCCGGCGACACAAAAGCCATCATCGCATCCTTGCACAACGACTTCACTTCTTCCTCTTCGCCCGAGACGACTTTAAGCGGCTCAGGTGGCGCGTCTTTCGTCGTTCATGAACTTGATAATTCACGTACAAAAACGCCAACATCAAAAGCGAAATCCCAATCATAATTGGGAGCTGCAAATGCAAATCAAAAACAATATCATCCACAAAAACAGTGACAATCGCCAACAGCGCAAGCCCAAAAGAAAGCGGCCAAAAGAATTTCGTCTCTTCAAAATGAGGAAAAGTCTTGTTACCCATAGAACGTAACCACGCCATGAGGAAGAAAACACCAAACAGCCCAGCGTAAATAATAAGACTGAAAATCACCCTACCCCAAGCAAGCTCAAACTGCTGAAGATATTTAAGTGCAAAAGGGTGAGCCACAACGTAAGCAATCGTAATAAACAAAGAAATCCCAAAAGTAACCTGCCCACGCCTAAACAAACGCTGCACCTTGATCACTCCAGGCACTTTTTCCAAACGATCAAAAAGCGCAATCAACTGCTCCTGATCATCCACCAACACATCAATAACATCCCTGCTGATACGTCTTGGGTCAATCGGCACCGAAGGCTTGTTTCGCGGAAGAGGTAAACTCTTTTTTGTGTAAAAAACATAACCTTTATTCCTCACGACAGGAATCTTCAAATCATAAATTGGCTGAACAACCTCCTGCAAAATTCCAACCTTGTCATAAGCATCAATCAGCACACGAATACGAAATTTACTTCCATCCTCTTCAGAATCCCGCAAATTCAACTTCTTCATGATCACAAGCAGCAAAGCCCAAAATCGAGTCGACAGTCCAATCTCAAGTTCCGGAAACATCGTCCGATACACGTCATTGGAACTTAAAAGCCCTTCCCCAATTTTTGAAAGCACCTCTTCAAAATGGCTCGCTTTGAACTTCTTTACGGCCTTGTCAATTTTCGCCTGTGATATCTGATAAATCAGTTCTTTATTTTCATGGTCCAACTCCTGTTGCAGCAAACGCTCTCCAATTTCAACTTTCGTCTTCAAACTTTTCTTCATGAAGTGGTCCTGAATTTTCTCCTTAGCTTTCGTCGTTTTCACATGTTCAAGCCACCACCTCTCAGGCCCCTCCTGAGCCTTATTCCCATGCAAAATCTCCACATGATCTCCACTCTGCAATTCACCAATTAGTGAATAAGTCTTTTTATTCACAATCGCCCTAAAATTCTTTTTGTTGACCGGCAGCCCGACCTCAAAAATATAATCCAAACAAGTAGCCCCAGCTGGCAAATTAATGATTTCCCCTTTCGGCGAAAACACGTAAATCCGCTCCTGCAAAATGTCATCCTGCAAGCCCTTAATAAAACTCTCAGGATTTTTATAGCGCCTCAATTTTTCAATACTCTCATTCAAATAAGCCGCATCATCTTTATAAAAAGCATGCGCCGCCGCACCATATTCCGCATCCCTATGCATCTCCTCAGTTCGGATTTGCACCTCAGTCAATTTCCCACGTAAACCAATCACAGTGGTATGCAACGACTGATAACCATTCGGCTTTGGCAGTGCAATATAATCTTTCACTCTCTTTGGCTTAGGCCTAAACGTCTCATGAACAACACCCAAACCTTCATAACAAGCCTCCCTACTTTTCACTATTATCCGAATGGCAGAATAATCAAAAATATCCTGCAAAATTTTCTGATCACGCACAGATTTTTGATAAACCGAATAAAAATGTTTCGGCCGCCCATAAAGCTCTGCATCTATACCTGCTTTTTTCAAAGCCTTCTTCAAAACCTTTATCGTATCGTTAATGAAATGCTTCCGCTTCTTTTCATGGTCGTGTACAAAGGCCTCAATCCGCGCATGTTCCTCTGGTTGCAAATACATAAAACAAAGATCCTCAAGACTTCTCCTCAACTGATAAATCCCATACAAATTTGCAAGTGGTGCATAAATCTCCATCGTCTCACTGGCAATCCGTTGCTGTTTATCCGGCCTCAAATACTGAAGAGTTTGCATGTTGTGAAGTCGATCCGCCAATTTCACAATTACTACATCCACGTCATTTGCAGTCTCCAAAAACATCTTCCTCAAAGATTGAATCTGCCTATCCCCCATCGAATGCTTGTAATGAACCTTGGACAATTTCGTCAGTGCCTCGACAATTTTCGCAACATGCTTCCCAAATTTCTTTTCAATATCCCCAACAGAAAACAACGTGTCCTCAGGCACATCATGCAGTAAGCCCGCAATCACCACATCTTCACTTGCAAGTAACCCAAGCAAAATCTGAGCAGTCTTAACCGGATGACAAACATAAGGAACCCCAGACATTCTGAACTGCCCCTTATGAGCTTCTCGGGCAAAACTGTACGCCCTCTGGATACGATTCAGATTCAGATCTGGACGATCTTTCTTAATCGTCGCCACAAGTTCATCAAAGGCCTTATCTTCAGTGGATTTGTTTTCTCTCACACCTAAACCTTATCACAAAGCTTCATTTGGCAATACCTGTCTTCCCTCCAAAGCTCGAATTAAAGTTGCGTCATCCGTATATTCCAAGTTTCCGCCAGAAGGGATCCCCCGCGCAATCCTAGAAACCCGAACAGCGCTAAGAGAAGCCAATTTCTTATGCAAGAAAAGTGCAGTAGTATCTCCTTCAAGATCCGGGTTCAGTGCCAAAATCACCTCCCTTACCTCCCCATCAGTAACTCTCTCAAACAACTCCCCAATCTTTAACTCATCCGGCCCCACTCCATCAAGAGGAGAAATCTTCCCCATCAGCACATGGTAAAGCCCATTAAATTCCCCGGTCTTCTCAATCGCCACCATATCCAGAGTCGTTTCCACAACACAAAGCACACTTTTGTCCCTCCCCTCATCACTACACACCCCACACAATTTTTCACTACACAACGCAAAACACTTCTCACACCTCACAACCCCATCCTTCGCCTTCAAAACCGCCTCACCCAAACCCTGCAAATTCCCCTCGCTACTCTTCAACATATGAAAAGCCAGCCGTTGAGCACTCTTCGGCCCAACACCGGGAAGCTTGGAAAGCTCATCAATCAGCCGCGTAATAGACTCAGGTAAAAAATTCATGCGCACATTCTAACACTACTTTATCAAACGCAAAAACTCCTCTCTTGTACTCGCATTATTTTTAAATAAACCACGTAAGGCCGAAGTCGTAACTGCACTCATCTGCTTCTCCACACCTCTCGCCATCATACAAAAATGCTTTGCCTCAACAACGACAGCCACACCTTTCGGCTGCAAAAGATCCCAAAGGGCATCCGCAACTTGCATAGTCAATCGTTCCTGATTCTGCAGCCGCCGCGCAAAAATCTCCACCAGCCGCGGCATTTTAGAAAGCCCAATAATCTTATCATTCGGAATATACGCAACATGCACCTTCCCAAAAAAAGGCAACATGTGATGTTCACAAGTCGAATACAACTCAATATCCTTCACCAAAATCATCTGATCATAAGCCTCCCCATCAAAAGTCGTCGCCAACTCAGAAGGATCCCGCCCATACCCAGAAAAAAGCTTATCAAAAGCCTTATCAACCCTCCCCGGCGTTCCCTGCAAACCCTCCCGGTCAACGCCATCAGGCTCAACCGTCTTCAGCAGCTCGCGAATGAGTTCTTCTCTATTCATGGATACCGACTTTAATCCCAAGACGTCTGGACGTCAAGAGCTGTCGCACACCCATTGACAAACCCCACTCATATGCTAAAATACACACCTCTTTTAAAAATAACAATTTTCACTATGGAGGCACTAACAAAATCAAAAACACCGAAACCAATGAAAAAGAGATATTTGTCACTCATAGGTGCAGGACTTGGCGTCGTTGCATTATGTGCCGGGAAATGTGCCACAGATCACCTTGGTTGTGGGGTACCACCACTTGGCGATACAGCAGGTATTGGTCCAATTGATATAGATGATATAGAACCCGTAAGTACACAGCCATCTACAACAACAGAAATAACAGAACCTTCAGAAGACACAGCCCAAACTGGTGAAACAGAATTCGAAAGCCTCGAGCAAGCAACAGATTTAATCAGAGGACAGGTCACAACTGCCATTGAAATTCTTAAAGGATATAAGTACGGAGATCCAGAAGTAAATTGTGACGGGCCAGACCTTGAAACATTAACTTTCTCTGCTGGCGGAGACGTACAATACCCACAAGGCGCTCATGTTGAAAATAACGTTGAAATGAACTGGGATGCCTCTCCTGAAACAGAAAAGCAATTAAGATGGACTTTAGAGACTCAAAAGGACGACCACACCCCAGTTACAGAGACAACGGTACTAGCAGATTTCAACTCTGATGTAGCTTGTGGAGCAAACAAAAATGGTGTGCCAGCAACAATCACTCATACAGTTGAAGGCGAAGACATTAGCACTGCACAAGAAAGCACTTTCTGTATTGAAGATGTTGTTGAAGAAGAAGAACCATTTTTTGATGGACTAGGAGACGTCAGAGACAGAATTTTTTACGCCTCAAATTGGACAGATCTTGATAGCAGGCACTTAGAACTGTGTGCACCTCCAGCAGAATACGCGAAACTTGATCAACCCTGGGCAGAAGAACTAATGAGGATTGAATATGAAATCGGCCAAAATGGAGGATTACGAATGGACGAATGGGACAAAGTAGTTGGAGAAAGAATGGAAGCTGCTGGATACGGAGATGAATACCGCGTAGAAAAAGCAAGACAAAAGGCAGAAGCAGAAGCCAACATGCCTGAACCAATGACAGAAGAGGAAGAAGAAGCTCTCATAGAAGAAATAGAAGCAGCAATGGAAAGACTTGAAGCAGAACTAAACGCAGCAGGTGTCGAATAAATCAAAAACTCAATCCAGCTTACTTGCAAAATCCACTCTCATAGACTAAAATATAAACGTAACACACTGACGTAAAACGTGTTGCTGGTGGACCTGCGGGGATAGCCCTATCTCGGCCCATGGAGAAGACCTTCCAAAGAAGGTCTTTTTTGTTAACTGGTCAGGTGGTGGACCCATGGGGAATCGAACCCCAAACGAAAAGGTGACGGGCCTCTTCGTGACAACCATGTCTGGGCCCACGCAGCGCTGACCAACATATGCTAAACCAAGACCGCCTGACATTTCCCTGAATTTTTTCAAAGCTATGTGCAAAACTCAAATATACTCCCCCCACTCCTCACTCTTCAAATCACCCAGCTCATACTTCCCAAGCGCATCCACCAAAAGCCGAGCCAACTGCACATTCGTCGTAAGTGAAATATTGTTATCCACCGCCGCCCGCCGAATCTTATATCCCAAAGTCATCTCCTCGTGGGAATAATTCCGCGGAATATTCACAACCCAATCCACCTTGTCCTTCTTGATCACATCAATAAACGACGGACTCTTCCCCTCCCCCTCTTTGTACACAACTGTTGCTTTCAAGCCGTCATCTTTTAACGCGGCCGCCGTTCCCTCAGTCGCATAAAATTCATAACCCATGTCCGCAAGTTTCCGCGCAGCAGGCAAGAAGTCTCCCTTGTCCTCAATTTTCCCAATCGACACCAAAACTTTTTTATCACGAGGAATCTCAAATCCAGTCGCCAGCGCAGCCTTCAACATCGCCTCATGCAGGTCATCCCCAAAACACGCAACCTCACCAGTCGACGCCATCTCAACCCCAAGCACCGGATCCGCACCCTTCAATCGTGAAAAAGAAAACTGTGGCGCCTTCACACCAACATGATCCAAATCCACGGTTCGGTAATCCTTCTTTTTGGCGATTCCTAACATAGCCTCAGTCGCAATCTCAATGAAGTTGTAACCTGTAACTTTGGACGAAAAAGGAAAACTCCGGCTCGACCTCAAATTACATTCAATCACTTTGATCAGATTATTCATGGCCAAAAACTGAATGTTAAACGGCCCACTAATATTCAATTCCTTGGCAATCTGCTTGGTAATCAACCTAATCCTCTTCACAGTCTCCAAATACAATTTCTGCGGTGGCAGTACAATTGTCGCATCCCCGCTGTGAACCCCAGCATTCTCTACATGCTCCGCAATCGCATAAATCAACAACTCACCATCCTGCGCGACCGCATCAATCTCAATCTCCTTGGCTCCAAGCTCAAACTTGCTTACGACGACCGGCGCCTCAGTGGAAATTTCCACAGCTTTCCGCAGGTAGCCCCGCAAACTCTCCTCATTGTGAGCAACCGCCATCGCGGCGCCGGAAAGTACATAGCTTGGCCGTACCAAAACCGGATAACCAACCTCGTCAGCAAATTTAAAAGCCTTCTCTGTATCCGCAAACTCTTTCCATTTTGGCTGATCAATTTCAAGTTCATCCAGCATCCCAGAAAACTTATGCCTATTTTCCGCCCGGTCAATACTCTTCGCCGCAGTTCCAAAAATATTCACACCCAATTTGTCCAACTTCAAGGCCAAATTATTCGGCACCTGTCCACCCACAGACACAATTACCCCATCCGGATTTTCCAATTCATAAATGTCCAATACCCGCTCCATCGACAATTCATCAAAATACAATTTGTCGCAAGTGTCATAATCCGTAGAAACCGTCTCCGGATTGTAGTTCACCATAATCGTCTCATACCCCTTCCCGGCCAGCGTCTGCACCGCATTCACCGAGCACCAATCAAACTCCACAGACGACCCAATACAATAAGCCCCGCTCCCCAGCACCATTGCGCTCTTATAACCTCCACCAAACTTAATATCATGCTCAGTTCCGTGATAGGTCATATACAAATAATTCGTCTGCGCAGGATACTCCGCCGCCATCGTATCAATCTGTTTCACCACCGGCTCAACACCCATCCTTTTCCGCAACTTCCGCACCGCCATCTCCTCCTTCTCCACAATCAGCCCAATCTGCTTATCACAAAATCCATACTTCTTTGCACTACGCATCAACTCCTCATCCAATTCCTCCTCACCCAATCTCCCCGCCATATCCACAATATTTTTCACCTTCCCCACAAACCACGGATCAATCCCACTGCACTCACAAATTTTCTCAACTTCCCAACCCTTCCGCAGTGCCTCCGCAACCGCCAAAATCCTCCGCGGCGTAGGCTCTTCAATCGCATCTTTTAAGTTTTCCACATCGACCCCCAACCGCTCATTCTCAGTCAATCCAAGCAGCCCAATCTGAAGCATCCTCAGCCCTTTCTGCATCACCTCCTCAAAACTACGACCTAGCGCCATAATCTCTCCAACCGACTTCATCTCACTTGAAATTTTCTTGCTCACCTTTCTAAATTTATCCAAATCCCACCGAGGAATTTTCAGCGCCAAATAATCCAGCGCCGGTTCAAAACAAGCGGTCGTCACACCTGTCACAGCATTCCGCAACTCTGGCAATGAATATCCCAATCCCAATTTCGCAGCAACATAGGCCAATGGATAACCCGTCGCCTTACTCGCAAGCGCACTACTCCGACTCAACCTCGCATTCACTTCAATCACCCGATACTCCTCAGACTCCGGGTCAAGCGCGTACTGAATATTGCACTCCCCAATAATTCCCAAATGCCGAATCACTTTAATCGCCAACTCCCTCAAATAATGATACTCGTAATTTGTCAGCGTCTGCGACGGCGCAACCACAATACTTTCCCCCGTATGAATCCCAAGCGGATCCAAATTCTCCATATTACAAACCGTGATGCAATTATCATAAGCATCCCGCACCACCTCATACTCGACTTCTTTCCAGCCCTTCAAATTCTCCTCAACCAAAACCTGCGGCGAATAAGCAAAAGCTGTCTCTAACAACTTTCCGAGCTCCCCCTCATCCTTCGCAAAACCACTTCCCTTCCCCCCAAGCGTATATGCCGCCCGCACCAAAACCGGATAACCAATTTTCTTCGCAGCCTTCATAGCAGCTTCCACAGAAGTACATGCCTCACTCCGAGGCATCTTCACATCAATCTTGGTCAATTCCTTATTAAACAAATCCCTATCTTCAGTCTTCTCAATTGTCTCCACAGGCGTCCCAAGCACCCGCACTTTATATTTTTTCAAAATCCCTTTCTTCCGCAACTCCACTCCACAATTCAGTGCAGTCTGTCCTCCAAACGACAACAAAATCCCATCCGGTTTCTCCTTAGCAATCACCTCTTCAACAAAATGCCGCGTAATCGGCAAAAAATAAATCTTATCCGCAAGCCCCTTGCTCGTCTGATTCGTCGCAATATTTGGATTCAGCAAAACCACTTCCACCCCTTCTTCCTTCAGCGCCTTAATCGCCTGCGAACCTGAATAATCAAATTCCCCCGCCTCACCAATCTTCAGTGCCCCCGATCCAAGGATCAGAACTTTCTTGGGCAACTTAAGTTTCTTATGCGGCTTGCTCAAAGTTGGGGTTAAAGGGAAATCTTTCTAAGTGAATCTACCCCGCCGCGGCCTCAGGTGCAAGAGAATTACGGCTGAAGTACATCATCAACACTTTCGCCAAAACCTACAGCAAGCTCTACAACCTCTTCAAGAGGAAGTCGATCCAAATTATTCAAAGCAACCGTAGCAAGCACTGGAGCACATCCAACAAGTCCAAGAGCAAACAATAAACGATAACGAAGCCTAACTGGGTTATCAAGATCCGGCCAAGCTACATCAGCTCTTTGTTCCCAGTCCAACAATCTATCTCTTAAGCCATCTAACATTCATTAGTCGATTAAAAGCTAGGCAAACAGTATAACAAACCTTTACAAAACTCCAAACCCCATTCTCCCTGACCGGCGCCGGTCAACTATGGAATAAACCTAGATTATGACAAAGAGACAAGCTTCAATTTCAAACCCTTAATCCCTTTGAAGCCTCTATCTGCAGTTACCAAAGTCATATCATTAGCAAGAGCAGTTGCAGCAATAATCAAATCTTTAAATTTCAATTTTTTTACCTCTTGTTTGTAAAGCAAAGCAGCAACGCTAACAACTTTATTGTCAAATCTAACAGTGAAAAATTGATCTAATTCTCTTTCCATTTCTTCTAAACTAATTTCTTCCTTTGATTCACCTAACAAAACTTCTAAACGACTAACTGGAGTAACAAAAAACCCAAACTTCTTATTAGCACGAAGAAAACGCAAAACGTTTTGTTTTTTATTCATTGCATATATCAAAATATTGCTATCTAATAAAAATTTTTGCATTAAATCTTAAGGTAAAAAATCAAAAAAGTCGGCATCAGGTCTTTTAATGTGCAAAGGTCCACGTTCATCAACCATTCTTAAAAACCGCTCCATGGGAGTTTCCTCCTGGGCTATAGTTATTTTAATCACAACGCCATTTTTCTGTGGCACGATGATTTCTTCCACCTCTCCATCAAGCAGCTTCTCTTTCAAAGACTTATAATTTCGAAGCAAGTCACGATTCGTAACTTTTTTTGAACCCATCATGTAAAAATTAGTCTTTTCCATTGTACATTTGTCAAACAAATTTGTCAAGCATTCTTCACCCGATACTGCAATGCCTCCATCAAATGAGGAAGCCCTATTTGCCTCTCTCCTTCTAAATCTGCAACTGTCCGCGCAACTTTAATAATTTTGAAAACACCTCGTCCGGACAGTGCATAAAGCTCAGTCGCCCTTCGCAAAATCTCCTCACACTCCGGGTTCAAATTCTCATTTTTAACTACCCGCGCAGGCATTTCATTATTCAAGAAAAAGCCATCCCCGCCCCACCGCGCTCGCTGCCGCTCGCGCGTCTCCTCCACCTGTGCCCGCATCCAAGCGCTCCCAACTTCTTCTTCCCGTGCAAGCTCATCAAAAGGAATCCGCGGCACTTCAACATGCAAATCAATCCGATCCAAAATTGGCCCACTCAACCGGCCCTGATACCGTGCCACATCCCCCGGCGAACAAGTACAAGTCTGCATCAAATCACCAAAATGCCCGCATGGACACGGATTCATCGCTGCGATCAACTGAAACTGGCACGGATATTCACAAGCCTTCTTCCCGCGCCGCAACTCAATCCCATTCTCCTCCAGCGGCCCCCGCAACACCTCCAAAGTCTCACGCTTAAATTCAGGAAACTCATCCATAAAAAGCACCCCCCGATGCGCCAAGGTCACTTCACCCGGCATCAAATCCACGCCACCACCAATCAGCCCATAAGGAGAACAAGTACTATGCACAGTCCTAAACGGCCGGCTCAAACTCAGATGCTCAATCGTCCTCCCAGCCACCGAATAAATCCGCAAAACCTCCAATAACTCATCTCGGCTCAACCCCGGCAAAATAGATCCAAAAGCCCGTGCCAACATACTTTTCCCACTCCCCGGCGGCCCATTCATCAGCACATGATGCCCACCAGCCGCTGCCACAAGCAATGCCCGCTTTCCAGCCGCATGCCCGCTCACATCCACAAAATCCCACGGATACCCAGCCTCCACAAAATCCAAATCCACTCGCTCACTCCTCAAACCCTCCCCTTCAAAATGCCCAACTGCCTCTCTCAAACTCCTAACCGGAACCAACTCAATCCCCTCCACCAAACTCGCCTCTTTCAAATTCGCAGCCGGCAACACAACCTGCCGCACACCCTGCTCCCTAGCAAAAATCACGCCCGGCAACACACCACTAACTCCCCGCACACCACCCTCCAAACCAAGCTCTCCAATCACCATCACATCCTCCGGCACCGCCGCCATCTCCCCACCCGCCACAAGCATCCCAAGCGCAATCGCCAAATCAAAATGACTCCCACTCTTAGATACCTCAGCCGGCGCCAAATTCACAACTTTTCTAGTCAAAGGAAACTTAAACCCACTCGACATCATCGCACTCCGCACCCGCTCCTTAGCCTCTTGCACACTCGTCCCCGCCATTCCAATAATCGCAAAATACGGCATCCCCCGCGCCACCTCCACCTCAAGACGAATAGGAAAAGCACTCAGCCCATGCAAACAATAAGAATTCAAACTTGCAGCCATAATGAAAAAAGTTAAAGTCTTTCCATCATCCGCAAGCCCACGCAAAAAAACAAAACCCAAATCCCAACCCAACCTGTTATTTCTGTTGTCAGAGCATCAACAACACCTGACTAAACTCAAAACTCCATTCCCATAATCTGTTGGAAAGTCAAACGGTAACCGCCAGGCCCCAAAGGAACAGGATTGCGTACTTGATCTGGAACTTCAGCAACTGGTTCTTCAAGCCGTCCTCTCACAAAGACTTGTCCGATACCATTTTCCTCAGTAACAACAACAAACCTTGCCGACAACATCAATTCTCCATCAGCTCGGAATCTGCGTTGAGATCCTCTAGCTATGCGATCTGACACACCAGGGTTACCATAAGAATCACCCTGGACATAACCGGTGGAAACTTGAGTATAACCAGCAGCTGATAAAACATTAGCATCTACAGTATCAACACCAGACAAAGCAGGGTCATGTTCAAGCCCATTTCTTTGGTGGAATGCATGTATAGTACGTTCTCCAACCGTAAACTCATCAGGAAGTTGCTCAACTGGAGGTGTAGCATCACCATTCTCAGCAGGCTTAGACATAATTTAAAAAGTTAAATTTAAGAACCGCATTCTAAACACTTTCATCCCACTTGTCAACCTCAAGCTTCACTCAATCCTCTCCTCCTCAATCGTCACCTTACCCTGCCCATCCACAAACACACCCAAAAACCACATCTCCCCAACACGCCAATCTTTCTCCCGAGCCCGCCACTTCATTACAGCTCGCTTCATCCGCCGCACTTTTTCTGTTGTCAGAGCTTCGACAACACCCCCAAATCGCGTACTCCTTCGACCCTTAACTTCCACAAATCTCAACTTCCCATCCACCTCAGCTACAATATCAATCTCCCCCTCGCGAAAATGCACATTCCTATCTAAAACTCGCCAACCTTTTCCCTGAAGCTGTTCCACAGCCAAATCTTCACACCACTGCCCAAAAGCCTTTTTGTCTAGCCAATTATTCATTCTTTAAGCATACGACGCTTGTCCCACAAGTCCAATTTGTGCAAAAATGCAAAGCCCAAAGCCGAAGCGTAGCGAAGGCTTGCCGAGCGCTTACTAACGCGAGGCTAACGCGCCAATGGGCGCAACCACCCCAAACCCCACTTATGCCCGAAACAACAAAAGTCCCACCCCATAGCCTTGAAGCGGAAAAATCCACTCTCGGTTCGGTGATGATTGAAAAAAACGCATTCGTGAAAATTGCAGACATGCTGCAACCAGAAGATTTTTATTACGACACCCACGCCGCAATCTACAAAGCCATGCTGGAGCTCTTTGCAAAACGCTCCCCACTTGACCTACTCACGGTCAGCAACTGGCTCAAAGACGCCGGCAAATTAGAAGAAATCGGCGGCAACACATATCTAGAAGAACTCTGCAATGAAGTTCTCACTGCCTCCCACGTTTACCAATACGCCGTAATCGTTAAACAAAAATCCACACTCAGAAAACTCATCACCGCCGGCTCCAACATCACATCTTTCGGCTATAAAGAAGAAGAAGAAACAGACAATCTCGTCGATCGTGCAGAACAAGAGCTTTTCAAAGTCTCCCAAACTTTCATGCGCAACAGATTCGTTCACGTGAAAGACGTCCTCGCTGGCACATATGAAAAAATCTCAGACCTCCACGACCCAGAAGCCGCAGAAAAATACAAAGGCCTTCAAACCGGATTCAACTCAGTCGATCGCATCCTCACAGGAATGCAATCTTCAGATCTCATTATTCTTGCAGCCCGCCCATCCATGGGTAAAACCGCCCTCGCGCTCAACATGGCACTCAACATCGCCAAAAAGGAAAAAAGCGTCGGCGTAATCTCCCTGGAAATGTCCAAAGAACAGCTCGTGGAACGTCTATTTGTTTCACTCCTTGGCGTAGATAGTTGGAAAATGAAAACCGGCCAACTCACCCAAGACGACTTCATGCGAATGGGAGAAGTTATGGATCAACTCAACAAATGTAAAATTTTTATCGACGATTCAGCTGGTGCAGCAATTGCAGAACTCCGTGCCAAAGCCCGCCGTCTACAGATGGAACATGGCTTAGACCTCCTGATTGTGGACTACCTCCAACTTATGTCGCTAGGTAAAGGTGGCACATCCATCACAAACCGCGTCCAAGAAATTTCAGAAATCTCACGCTCACTCAAAAACCTCGCCCGTGAACTCCACATCCCAATCATGGCACTCTCCCAGCTATCCCGCGCCGTGGAACAACGCCCAGTCAAAATCCCTCAACTCTCAGACCTCCGTGAATCTGGTGCCATCGAGCAAGATGCAGATATTGTAATGATGATGTACCGTGAAGATTATTACGAAGAAGACACAGACCGCGCCGGCTTAACAGATATCTTCGTCCGCAAACACCGCCACGGAAACATTGGCCGCGCCGAACTCATGTTCCGCAAAGAACAAATGCGCTTCTTCGACATCGACCGCGCCCGACCTACTCCGGAAGTCGCTGTTGCTCCTGCTGAGGTGACGTTCTAACATCATCACTACCGCTTGATTCAGTAGCAATAGCACAAGTAGCTGCTGCCAATGCAACTGCCACAGCAAGCATAACCCCTTTTGCCCACGCTGGCACAAAATCTTCATCCATAGCAGAATCTATAAGTTCTTCTTCCGCATGAAACATAAGACGAATATTTGAATTATATCTTGAAAAAGCACTATTACAGATCAAATCTATACCACCTGATGGATTCACACTTGCCATTACATCTAAACTAGGAGCAAAAACACTCAAATCCACCTTCCTGTGTCGCGGTAAAAATTCTATTTGTCCAGCATGAATTCGCAATAAACGACCATCTCTTACAGCAAGCTGAACCGCCCTACCCTCTCTATCAGAAACAAGCAATATCTCATTTGGTGCTATTGGATATGAACCAAAATTTTCATTGGGGGCAGGACGTTCTATCATAATTTTCTAATTTAATAATAGTGCAGAACCATAACAAAAAACCCACTTTTTGCCAAACCCTACTCTTTTAAATTTAAAGAAGTATTCTCCGCAGAACCTAAATCTTTAACTTTCTGCCCCATCCTCAAACAAGTTCCTGTACATAAAGTCGTAAGAACCAACACAGAAAACAAAGCAGCTCTTATCAAAAACCTATTTGAAAATAAAGGAATCGGCTCAACCTGTTCATTCTCCTCAAAACTTTCCTCCACATCACACTCTTCCTCCACATCGCGCCTCTCCTCCTCTTCAATCAACACCCGCAATTTAAACCACGCATGAGGATACCTCTCATGCCCAGGCTTTTTCTTTCCAACTTTCGCCCTCTCATCTTTTGAAATTTCACTTTTCTCAAAAGCCACCATACTTGGCGTAGGACCCGCTTTTTCAAGAGTCTCACGAATCTTCTCTCTTGCACCAAGCTCAGGAAGCCTTGGCATATCCCATCTTAACTCTTCTGGCATCTCCAGAAATTGATATGCATAATTCCCCCCAGAATCATTCAAAATCAACACATGATCAATCCCCGCAAACAAAGATAAGTCTTCATGATGTTCATCATCCACAGAGAAAGGGTTAAAAAAATCAGTTCCAAGAGGAATCTGAAATTTTTTACCAGAAAAAACATTTCCAAAATTTTCATAAAATAAACATACGCCGTCTTCTGTACGAACCAATCTTATAGCAGGTCCAACCAAATCATCCCGTATAAAAATCCGCATACAACCCCCCATGGCAGCCAATTCATGTAAATTCACAAGAGTTCTCATTTGCAGATCAGAATCGTTTTTCTCCGGCGGTGTACCTCTTTCAATCAGTGTCATTTTAATCTATTAAATCCTCATCCATATCTATTCCCTCCTGGACAAGCTCCTCTCTAAACTCAGGCTCTTCTTCAGTAACTTTTTGCAAAGACCCAGAAAAAGCCAAAATAGTGAAGGTAAGAAAAAGCCAACGCAATGCATTATCTCTGAACACCAAATTCCTGCGTAAATCAGCAAGTATTTCATTCGCCATAGCTTCTTTTTTTTCCAAATCACGATCACGATTTGCAATCAATTGTTTCTGTCTAAAAATCCAAGCAAGATCCACTACTCTATTCAATACTTTTTTACGGTCCCACCAAATTTTCTCCCCTCCATCCATAACTATAATATGCAAGTGACTATCACCGTCCAAAACGACCTGTAAACTAATATCTCCCTGAACCAAATCATAAGCTTGACTTTCCTCTACCCATCTAAAAACTTTATCCTTACTACGCAAAAACACACCAAAACGAGTACAAACAACAGAACTCAAAAGCTGTTCACCTTCACCATCGGAATAAAAATTTACTTGTTCTGTGTCTTGAATCAAACTTTCAACACTAAAAACCAAACTCGGAGCAACCGGAGAACAATCCAAACCTCTGCGGCTATCACTATCTTCCATCATAATCTTAATATTTACGGTCTTATTTTTTACCACAAAACCCACATTTTGCCAAACCAGATCACCATCTGTATAATGCCTAGCGTTATGTCTACAAACGAATACAAAGACCGTCTCCGTAAAGCCAACGAACTTCGTGAATTAGGAATCAACCCCTATCCCGCACGCTTTGCATCCAAACACTCAGTTGAAGAAGCAATTGCTCTCGGCAAGAAAAAATCCAAAAAACCAGTCACAATCCGCGGTCGCTTAATGACAATCCGCCAACACGGAAAACTCACTTTTGCAAATCTCAAAGACTTCACGGGCACAATCCAAATCTGTTTCCAGCAAGACACACTCGGCAAAGAAAAGTACAAACTCACTCGCAAACTGGACATGGGAGACTTCCTCGGCTGTACCGGAGAACTCTTCTACACAAAACACGGCCAACTCACAGTCCTCGTGAAAAAATACACAATCCTGGGCAAAACCCTCAGACCCCTCCCAGAAAAATGGCACGGCCTGCAAGATCAAGAAGCCATCTACCGCCAACGCTACCTGGACACACTCATGAACGATGAAAGCATGCAACGCTTCCTTCTCCGCTCACGCTTCATCGACATCCTCCGCCAATACTTCAACAAAAACGGATTTATTGAAGTCGAAACCCCAGTCCTCGCAACAAAAGCATCCGGCGCAACCGCCAGACCTTTCAAAACACACCACAACGCCTTAGACCTGGACGTCTACCTCCGCATCGCCCCAGAACTTTACCTCAAACGATGCATCACCGGTGGCTTTGAACGCGTCTACGAATTCGCACGATGTTTCCGCAACGAAGGCATGGATCCATCCCACCTCCAAGAATTCACTATGCTAGAACATTACGCAGCCTACTGGGACTACGAAGACAACATGGAATTCACAGAAAAATACATCTCCCACGCAATCAAAGAACTTTTCGGTACGCTGAAAATCAAAGTCCGCTCCCGTGATGGCAGCACCAAAACAGTCGATTTCAAAACCCCATGGCCTAGAAAAGAATTTGGCAAAATCATCAAAAAAGATTGCGGCATCAACATTTACGACTACGAAGACGACGCCTCAGCACTCCGCAAAGCCATCAAAGCAAAGAAAATCAAAATCGAAGATATGAACAAAATGGGCTACGGAAATCTTTGTGACGCACTCTACAAAAAAGTCAGCCGACCAAAACTAATCAAACCCTGCTTTGTCATAAATCACCCTGCATCAACCAAACCTCTCGCCCGCCGCTCAGATAAAAACCCAAGCATCTGTGAGACCTTCCAGCTCCTCGTAAACACCTGGGAAATCGTTAATGCCTACGGAGAAATCGTCGACCCAGAAGACCAAAGAGACCGCTTCATTAATCAAGCAATTGCTCAAGCTGGCGGCGATGAAGACGCAATGGAAATGGACGTGGACTATCTAACTTGCATGGAACACGGAATGCCACCAATGTCCGGCCTCGGCCTCGGCGTAGACCGCCTAATCACTCTATTAACAGATTGTGAAAACCTCCGCGACGTAACACTCTTCCCCCTCATGCGACCAACAGACGAAGAACTCAAAGCCGAAAAACGCCTCCGCGCAAAAGCAAAGAAAAAGGCAAAAAAGCAGGCTAAGAAAAAGAAATGAAATTTCTGAAAGACACAACCTGGGACGAAATCTATAATGCTTGGCGTCAGCGTGAAACCAAACACGATCTTTGGAAAGAATATTATGAACGCAAAGGATTCAAATCTTGGGAAGAATTTCGCGCAAAACACATAGAACAAGAACAACTCCCAAATTTGAAATGGAAACTCTATGAGATTACTCCTGAAGAGATCCCAAGCTTTCACTGCGGCAATTACACAAATTGGCAAAAATTAGCTAAAGAAATCGGAGACGATACATTCGAAAAACTCAGCTGTGTTCCATTTTTCCAAAACCATCAAAAGATCAAAAACCTTCTCGCAGACTTCCCAACAGAAACTGAACTAATCGCACTCAAAAAAGGCAATGACATCTACCTCTTTGAAGGCCATCACCGTGCCGTGGCACTCTGCCGTTTACCTCAAAAAACCAACATCACTTTAGCCCTAGCCGATACAAAACAAGACATCAGTGCAATGAACGCTTTGGCCTCTCAAAAGGACAAGTCAAAACAGGCATAGTTGGTGCAGGACTTAAAGGAGCACCTTCTCCATCTACAAGAGGAAGTGTCTGCATGAAAGTATGATCACCACCAACGTCCCTTGTGAAAACGATCCATGTGACCTTATCATCACCAGCTTCTCTTCGTAGGTCTTGAACACAACTAACGTCATCTAAGCTTTCCACATCAACGATAAAAACACTTCCAGTGAAGCCAGTATCCACAATTGTATTCAAAGCATGACCATGAGCCCATGCCCAAGTTCCAATGGGTAAAAGCTCTCTTGCTTGTTGTTCGTCAAGATTACCAAATATCACACCATCTGCAGACAAATGGGGATTGTAAGTGAAAGTGAATTCATCTTCTACAACTGGATCTTTATTTACTTTAATAGATCTCCGTCCATCACTCAAAGGCACAACCCCAGGCTCAATCGGCTCAGGCTCCTCTTCAACAGCAGGTTCAGCAGCTGCCTTAGCAACTTCAACCTGAACAACTGTAAGATCCTCCGGCTCTTCAGCCGTTTCTGTAGGAGCTGCAGGAGTCGCAGACATCGTTTCCGCCTGCCCTGCACAACCAGCACCAAGTGCTGCAAGTACCAATCCTGTTTTAAGTGTACCCATAAAATCTAGATTATTTAACAAGTCCAAACTCTAGACCCAAACCTAAACCTTGTCAAGCCCCATCCCATCAATACTGTGCAAAACCCCAACACAGACCTGGCACAAAAAATTCAGGGAAATGTCAGGTGCTTTTGTCTTAGCATGTATTGGTCAGCTCTGCGTGGGGATGATTAAGGTTAATACTTAAAGGGTTGTCACCTTTTTGTCGGGGTTCGATTCCCCGCATCTCCACCACCTGACGAGGCAACAAAAAAAGACCCTCTGAGAAGGTCTCCTTTTTAGGGGTGAGAAGGTTTGACTCCCCGCATCTCCACCAATGCAACACGTTTATTGTCATATGCTACATGCAAATTCTACTCTATATTTACAAATTATGCAAGCAACTGTATCCCATGCTATCATGCAGACACATTCCCCAAATAGCGCATGTACAACCCATATGGAACCAGCGGCTACCACTCCAACCGTCGTCTGCATACAAAGAAAACGGACAGCGCGGTACGCGCAAATAAAAAGAAAAACTGGCTGCGCACGCTAATCAAATGGCTTGCCCTCCTCGTCGGAATCTTCCTCGTTGTCGCCTGGCTTTTCCTCGGCGACTTCCGCTTCATGATGTGGCGTTACGCCTCCTTCACAGGTTTCCCATTTGGCAGCCGCGACTACATTGTCCTCTTCCAAAACAATTATGAACTTCGCCCAACCGGCGGTTTCATTTCAACTTACGGAGTCCTAGAATTCAACCACGGAATCTATGGTGGAATAAATTTCCAGGACGTTTACGGCGACATCGACGAACACGAATATGTTGAGCCACCACTTGTTCTCTCAGCACTTCTTGAGGACGAAAACTACATGGGGCACACTTTCCGCGACGCAAATTTTGATCCAGATTTCACAGTTTCAGCAGATGACATAATCGACTTCTACAAACTCACAAATCCAGATGCACGCATAGACGGAGTCATTGCAGCAGACTTTGCTTTTCTTGAAACCTTAGTTGCCAAATACGAACCTCTTTACGTGGAAGGCTACGAACTCACAGAAGACAATCTCTTTGAAACGCTCTCAACGGCAGTTTCAGACATAGATCGCCACAGCGAAGAAGAGTTAGCAAATCGCAAAAACATCACTTCCCCGCTCGTCAAAAAAATCATCACCAAAACCATAATTCTCCCATGGCGCGTAAAATCCATGCTCAACACGCTTGCCCAGGGCTTTGAAGAAAAACACGTACTTGCAGCTTTCACTCGTAGCGGAATGGCCAAATCCTTTGCCAAAAGAAACTGGGACGGCGCCATGCCTCAATCTGATGCAGGAGACTTTTTGGCCATAAATGACGCAAATTACGGCGGCATGAAATCCAATCGCTACTTAACCCACGATGTCCAATACGAACTCGAAGTCACAGACTCAAAAGACGTACTCGGCAATCCAGTCATTAACGCCAGCGTCTCAGTCACCCTCTCCCACGAGGGCGGATGGAACACCCCACTTAGCGGCTCATACACCGGCTACCTCCGCACAATGGTTCCACTTGGCGCAGAAATTGTTGAAGGAGGTAGCGTATCTGAAGACCGCACGGACAGCGAAGTCCTAGGAGAAATGATAGAACTTCAGCCTGGTGAATCCGTGACCTACACATACAGCTACGAGCTCCCAGAATACGTCTGGGTGGACGGAAAATATTACCTCCATCTTCACAAACAACCCGGCACAATTGCAGATCATTACCGCGTGATTGTCCGCGTACCAGAAGGCATGACCTTGGACGCACCACTCTTTGACGTCCGTGAAAACATCGCCTTCTTTGAAACAAATCTCCTCACAGACATGAATTTGGATTTCATCACAATTGAGGACGAAAGCCCACCGCGAGTCGTCAGTCACGAACTCACAGACCTCAATGAAATCACAATTGTTTTCAATGAAGCAGTAAGCGTGGACTACGCAGGCGACGCACTCAATTATGAAATCGTGGATATGAACTACGAAAACGCAGACATCACAGATGAAATCTACATCACAAACATCCGCGTGGATGGCTCAATTGTAACGATCACAACTTCCGGCATAACAGCTCAATCCAGTGAACGCTACGAAGTCACACTTCGCGGGATCCGCGATTCAAAAGGAAACATAATCGATCCAAATCCAAGAACCGTGACAGTTGTGCAAGAAGAAGTTATTATCGAACCAACAACTGACACAGAAACAACTGATGGATAAAATCGTAATTCTAGACTTTGGCAGCCAGTTTGCTCACTTACTTGCAAACCGCGTCCGCCGCCTTGGCGTTTATTCAGAAATCCTGGACGCAGAAACTCCAGCTTCTCAATTAAAAAACTACAAAGGGATCATAATCTCCGGCGGCCCTTCATCAGTCAACGACCCAAGCTCTCCCCAAATTGACCCAGCCATTTACGACCTCGGCATCCCAATTCTAGGCGTCTGCTACGGACATCACATCACAATGCACACACTCGGCGGCTCCGTCCAAAAAGGCAGCGTCGGCGAATACGGACTTACAAAATTCAAAGTCGCTTCCCCCACCTCAATTTTTTCCAAACTCGAGCCAAAAACATACCAGGTCTACGCATCCCACTTCGACACAGTCGCCTCACTTCCAGAAGGCTTCGTATCTTTGGGCTCAACCAAAGACGACCCTCTTTCTGCAACCGCAAATGAAGAACGTAAGATCTATACAGTCCAATTCCATCCAGAAGTTACACACACTGAATGTGGAATGAAAATCCTAGACGCCTTCATTGATATCACAGAAGCCACCAAAGACTGGAGTATTGAAAAATTCATAGAACAGGAAATCGCAGCCATTACAAAAAAAGTCGGCGACAAAAAAGTTTTCATGCTGGTCTCAGGTGGCGTTGATTCATCAGTGGCATATGCCTTGCTAGCCAAAGCCCTCGGCCCAGAACGTATCTACGCAATGTACGTGGATACCGGCTTCATGCGCAAAAACGAAACCGAAGAAATACAAAAATTCCTAGCCCAGGCCGGCGTTCCAGATCTCCACACAGAACATGCCGCAGATGAATATTTCGCAGCCCTCAAAAACGTCTACGAACCTGAAGAAAAACGCAAAATCATCGGTGACCTCTTTCTCAAAATCCAACGCGACGTCGCAAAAAAACTAAATCTCAACCCAGAAGAATGGCTCCTCGGCCAAGGTACAATTTACCCAGACACAATTGAATCCGCCGGCACAGCCCACGCAGACAAAATCAAAACCCACCACAACCGCGTCCCAGAAATTGAAGAAATGATCCGCTGTGGCCTCATCATCGAACCAATTGCAGAACTCTACAAAGACGAAGTCCGCATGGTCGGCACCAAACTCGGTCTCCCACCAGAAATGGTCAACCGCCACCCCTTCCCCGGCCCAGGTCTCGCAGTACGTTGTCTCTGCTTAGAAAAACCCGAATCCCAACCTGAAATTCTTGGGTTAACCCAAGAATTCAAAACCCACATCCTCCCAATCAAGTCCGTCGGTGTCCAAGGCGACGAAAGAACATACAGAAATCCAGTCGTCCTAGAGGGAGAACACAACTGGGGAACACTCCGCACGCTTTCTCCCCAAATCACAAATTCTTCCCCAGAAATCAACAGAGTCCTCTTCTCAATCGCCACAAACGGCCCGATTGAATCCGTCTCCGTTACCCCCAACTACCTCACCAAATCCCGCATCGCTACCCTCCAAGAAGCAGATAAACTCGTCATGGATACAATCTGTCAAATCGACCCAGAAGGCGAAGTCTGGCAATGCCCAACAGTCCTTCTCCCACTCTCAATAAATTCCAAAGACCAAGAATCAATAGTCCTCCGCCCAGTCTCATCCACAGAAGCCATGACCGCAAATTTCACAGAACTTCCCTGGCCAGAAATCCAAACTCTCGGTCAAAAACTCCTCGCCCTGCCCGGAATCTCAGCCGTCTTCTACGACATCACAAACAAGCCCCCCGGCACAATTGAATGGGAATAAGCTTGAGAAATACAGCTAATTAATTTATCATTCCTGTCCTACTAACCCACCTTTATGAAGCCTCGCAGTTTCCAAACAAGGATAATTTCCTATAAAAAAGACAAATTATATTTAGGGGTAGCATTAGATTTTGATTTACTTGTACAGGGGGCATCTATGGGAAAAGTTATGGAACGTTTAGATGACTGCATAACCAGTTATCTCATAGAATGTGTGAACGATAACGAAAAGGAAGAAGACATTTACAGACGAGCACCAAAAAAATATTTTGACATCTACGAACTCTTTCTAGACCTCGAAAAAAAGGCAAAAAGCAAAGAAGTCGAAAAATATAAAGATAAATTTTTAGGCACACGAACCTTTAGCGAAAAGTCTCTAGCCAATGTCTAAATATCCAGCAATTGCCTACAAAGAAGCAGTCCAAGTGGCAAAAGCTCTTGGGTTTATGAAAAGATCTCATCGCAAAACAAGTCACGTACAATACAAACATCCTGTTTCAGGTAAAAAAGTGCCTATCCCAAATTATGGAAAAGAAAATTATGGCCCAGATCTACTAGCGAATATATGTAGAGGGCTAGGTGTTACTAAAAAAGAATTTTATAAAGTTTTGACTAAAAAAGCATAAAATTCACAAGCCAAGCCACCACCACCGGGATTAGCAAATTGTCATCAAAAACAATCCCCTTAATTTTCAGATCAAAAGTATCCAAAACAGCGCCCGCATATCCAGCAATCAGCGCCACCCAAACAGGCAAAAAAGACATACAAAGCAGCGCGGCAAGCCCACCACCAATCAGCGGTCCCTCCATATGCTTGTCCTTATTCCACGGGATCTTCAACCTGCCCATATATTTCCCATAAAGAGTCCCAATTGAATCTGCAACGGCTAAAACAACAATCCCCGCCAGCGCCGGCAGCCCATCAAAAAAACTAATCGCAATAGTCACACCCAACAGGTAAAAAATCAACCCGCGCAACGGAATATCAAACAAATGATTTTCCCGCTCCAGCATCAAAATAATTCGGTCAATAAACCGCCGCCTCTTCTTCAAAAACATCGACACCAAAATCGTCGCTGAAATCATCGCAAGCGACACCCGCACATCAATCGCCCCAAGCGCATACCCCACTGCATACAAAAGCCCAAACGACAAATGCGCAATCTGCCGCTTAAACTCCTTCTCCTTCCAGAAAATGTTCCAAAGAATCTTCATAAAAGCATTATATCACGAACTGTACATGCCACGTTCAATAGCCTTCATAGACCTCAGGTCTAAACGAAACGCAGGACGAGGGAAGGCAAGGCAACCTGAAGGCTGCTCAGAAGAAGCCTCACAAACAACAGGAACAACACCATCAGTACGACGCGCAACACTTAAAGCATGATCAGCAAACGGACAATCTCTTCCTTCATTAACAATCACAGCCGCACTAGTTCTTGCCAAAACGTCCAAAGTAAGATTTGAAACTTCTCTACCGGTATCACATTCTGAACCACAGAATCTTTCACAAGCATCAAAAACATTAAATCCGCGTTGCCTCAACCCAAGAAGCGGAACAACACCTTTCTCACAAAAATCTGGGTCAAACACAGCACATTTTAAACTTGGGGGGATTTTCATAACCTGATTATATCACAACCCATTTCTGAAATTCCTCACCCTTCTCCTCAAAATTCTTCCAAAGCGAATAACTAGGTGACGCAGTCGAAAGCAGACAAACCTTCCCTGCCACCGTATTTTTCTTTGCCCAAGTCACCGCCTCTTCCATACTTTCCGTTTCTAAAACCCTAAACCCATCTCCAAGCAACCCCTTAATTCGCACCCCAGAATCCGGAAACAAAACCACATTCTCCACTCCAAATTTCTTCAAAACCTCAACCAACTCACCAAAATCCACACCCCTATCTTCACCTCCAAGCAAAATCGTCCCAACCTCATCACCAAACACCTCCAGCGCAGCAATCGTAGACTCCGGCGTTGTAGAAATCGCATCATCCACAAACCGCACTCCTTCAAACTCTCCCAAATCCTGCAACCTGTGCGGCAAGCCCTCAAAATCCCGAACAACCTTCTCAATCACATCTTTCTCCACCCGCATAATCGTCCCAACCGTCACACAAAGCGCAATATTCTCCTGATTATGCTGCCCACGCAGCCCAGTTTCAAACACCGGCAAATCCTTAACAATCATTCGCTGTGCAGCAGAACTCACATTATTCAGAACCTCAGCATCTCGCTCATGATAAACAAAATAATCCTCCTTCCTCTGCCCACGAGCAATCCCAGCCTTCGCCTCCAAATATTTCTCCATATCCCCATGCACATTCAAATGCTCCGGAAAAAACGAGGTCCACACGGCAACATCCACCCTCGCCCTCAACCTGTCCAGTTGATAACTGGAAAGCTCCATCACAAAAATCATATCCTTCTCCGCCACATGCCCAAGCGCAACCTCGCCAATATTCCCAACCAATTTCACGCGTCGCCCAGCCGCCTTCAAAATCTCATAAATCAAACTCGCAGTCGTACTTTTCCCTTTTGAACCCGTCACCCCAATCACAAAACAACTCGGATCCAAGCCATCAAAAAACATCTGCGTCGCAGAAGTAACTTTATCGGAAGCCGCCTCAATCTCCGGAAGCCACGGCACCCCCGGCGACTTCACAATCGCCTCATACTCATCCAAACCATCCAAATAATCCTCCCCATCTTTCATGTCCACGACAGCCACATCTCCACCCAAAAATTTCTCCACAGCCTTCCCCTCTCGCCCATATCCAACAATCACACTTTTCAAAAACGACAGAGGAATCTGGTGCTCACCATGAAACTTGAACAAGTCCCCTTCTTCATCTGTTAATCCCAACCCATAACTCACCTCTTCCGGCGTCCCCACACAATCAAAAGGCTTCACCTCTCCCTTGCCCAACAACTCATCAAAAATACCTTCTTCCCCCGACAAATCCTTCCCAAACATCTCCACTAATTTCTCCTTCTCCACAAACCTCATCAAAATCGCATAAACAAAAACACACTTGGCACACTCACAGCACCATCTCTTCTCACTCTTCCCCACAATCTTAAAATTCCGATTACAGCTCGTAAACACATCAAAATACTCTGGATACTCAGCAAAACGCCTAGCAATCTCAATCTCATAAAATGGCCTCAACAAACTAAAATATTTCACACTCGGCGTCACAAAATCCCGCAAATACACAGAAAAATCCTGCTCAAACTCAAAACTCTTACTGTACTGATGATTTACTTCCACGCCGTGAAACTCCACATTCCCCTCATTTGCACTCTTCTCATTCGCCAGCACAACATACTTAAACCCATACAAAACCCCCATCAACACAGACAAAAACGCCAAATACGCAGAAATCGGCACATGCCCATTCAAGGCCCCCTCCTCATTCAACTTAAACAATCTCTCATCCAAACTCCGCGTCACAACAATCGGCTCCTTCCCCATCTTGTCAGCCAATTCCATCGCAACGTCATACCCACCCAAATTAAAAATCTCAAACTCCTTCCCTCTTTCCCGCAACATCTCAGCCGCCACAATCGAATCCTTCCCGCCACCCAGCGGTAACAAACTCCGCTCAGGCAAATCCATCGCCACACTCTTCCCATCACCCTCTTCAAACGGAAATTTCACCAAATCCCTAAAATCAATCTCATTTTGGTAAAAAAACTCTCCAAGCCCCTGCGTATACAACTTATTCCAAAAATCCGCCTCCGCCTCACACAAAACCCCACTTTTCACCTCAATTTCTCGAGGACAATAGGCTTTGTAGTAACTAATTCCCACAATCAAATGCAAATTAAACAAAATCCTCTCCAAAAGCTCTTCCTCAACCTGTAAAACCTCCATTTCTGGCAGCACAAGCACCTCCTCAAACTCAATTTCCCCATCAAAGCTATACCTGAAGGATATCTCTCCACTTTCCGGCCGAAATTGGTATGATTCAAATACGAATCGTTTATATTTGTCAGGGCTCATATCATTGCGATTTAACCTGAAAAATGGTATAATGTAAAGAAAGATTTGAATATAAATTCATAAAATCCACTATGGACTTCCAAGAAGCCATCCGAAAAATCGAAGAAAGAGGCGACTTCAATCGCTATGCTGAGGTGAAACCAATTTTTGAAAACCGCCTTGAAGAACTCAAATCTGGCGATTACACAGAACGTGGCCTTTGCTACTACTACCTTCTGGTCAGCTACATGAAAGCCCATTTGGTACATGAAACCCAAGAAGCAATAGATTATTACGACAAAATGGAAGATGCCTTTCTCAAACAAGAAGAAGTCTATCGATTAGAACACAAAAAATTCTCCTGGAGCGAAATCAAAGACTTTTTCCGCCTGATGGAACGCTGTTACGGATCTCTGGAATTCTTATATCTCAAACACGACTTCCAAGCCCGCCGCCGCTCCGCCTACGAACGAAAAATGCGCTTCCGCAAAGACGCCTACTTCTTCAACAAAGAATTCTGGCACTGGATTGAATACAAATTCCTGGAAATCACCTGCAACTACGGAACCAGCCTCATCCGCTGGGCAACAACCACTGTGGCATTCAGTGTTATCATGGCACTGGCTTTCTTCATTGCAGATCAATTCCTAGACGAAGCCCTCCGCACAATCCCAGACAACGCCCACTGGTTCGATTATTTCTACTATTCGATGATAAACCTCACCACGGTAGGTTTTGGTGACATCACACCAGTCAGCCTCGTACCAAAAATCCTCTCAATCTTTGAAGCTTTCTTCGGCTTCCTAATGCTAGGTATCTTTATTGGCCTGATTCAGAAGAAGCTGTAATTGCCGCTGTCTCTCACGCACAACTCGCGCACAAGCTCTTCTTAGAGCAACAAGTCTTTGAGCTTCATTAATAGACAAGCTTTCAGGAAGTCTTGCAGCCTTAACTAAATTTTGATGTTCCGGTCTAATAAGTTCTCTATAATGCCTTCTCAATAAATCGACCTCTGCTCCCCCAAAAACAGACTCAGCCGCTTCAGCAATCGCTGTCTGCAATTCAAGTGCATCGGTAGGCCTAGGTCCTGAAGTTACAAACGCGCTTATAGCATCTAAATTCCTATCAGACTCCTTCTGTGCATCGGAAGGCTCAGGAGCTCCATCCATAGGAAATTGATCAGTATGTTCACTCATAAATTAAAAGTTTAAATTATAAAATTCTTGCTAAATATTATTGCCCAGTCATATCTCCTATCTGCTCTCTACTCCAAGCATATTTTCTTGCAGTAGCTGTTATTGCCCTATTCAAAAACCCATTCCCAAAATCCATCATCTGTCTCAGTTCTAATGGATCAAACCCATCCCGTCTTTGATCTCTTGGATCAACAAGTGGATATGTTTTCTTTGAATCTTTTGCCAAAAACACTTGAAATTCAAACAAATCTTCCAAAGTTAATGCAATATCAACAAACATTCCTTGAGGATCCCTAAGCTCTAAAAAATACCAACCCTCGCCTCGATCAATGACATTAATAGGAGGAATCCTATCGGTAGGGAAAATAGCCTGAATAACGTCCTCCACAGTTTCTGCTGCACGCAAAGCGGTTTCAAGCTGAACTCGTTCTCTCTGCTGTGCCACAGCCGCTCCCTCCTTATCCCCCTCACGAGAACTTTGCTGCTCCCTCTGCCTGCAAACAAAATCAACAGCAGCTTCAATCGCGCCCGCCATTTTTCCTAATTTGGCGTTTGTAGCATCTTGTGGAGCAGAAAATTCCCCTCGAACAGTGTCATCACGAAACAATTTGCCAAAAATCCTCTCAATCTCTCGCCAATTGCTCTCATCTAAACCTTCGGGGATACGCCCCGCCAAACCCAACAGCCTACCTTTAATCTGTATTCGGGCTCCATTTTCAGGTTGAGGGCCTGTAGTAAGATCTTTATTCACAATCCCCAACAATCGTTGAAAACTCTCAACAATCAAATCCTCAGGCATACGCTCAACAGTTTCTTGTCGCTCATCCATAAAACAATCTTTTAAAAATTAGAAGATCCAACCTTACAACATTCCCCCACCCCTAGTCAATCAAACTCTCCAAAGCGATTTTTTAACTGTCTGTCTTAGCTAATACTATCTTTGGAGCTCGCTAAAGTGCGCCCGCGAGCGACAGGGGTAGTATTAGCTAATTCCCCACAGACAGTTAAAAAAAGAGCGACCACTCCGTCGCCCTTTTTTCATCCGTTCTGCGCGAACCCTAACTCTGCAATAGCAACCACAGTAGAGGTTGCAAAGCCAGCAGCCCAAACAGTAAACCAATATATATGTTTTTGTTTAAACGCTCGCCTTTAATCTCACTCTCAAGCGCATCAATAGTTTCACCTTGGTGCTTCATTTTCCCAGTAACCAGCTCTTCCTGCTCACGCAATGACTCAGTTTGTTCCTGATAATCCAAAAGCGGCACAGAATGCTTAAGCTGTGTCTCAAGCTGCCCAAGCCGATAATTCGAAGCCTCCAACTTATTATGATATTCACGAACCTCACGCCTAGACAAATCATAAAGCTCTTCAAAAACCTGCTCACGTGCACCTTTTGTGGCGATTGCCTTACTTGTCTTCTCAACCTTCTTTTCTTCAATTTTACCAGTATCAGCATCAAGAATCACTTGTTGCTCACCAGTGCTATCAATGTGTCTGTGAACTCGCCCAGGTCCCTTTGGAGATGCACCATGCATCCTCTGAAACTTGGCAACTTTTAAATTATTGAGCTCTTCCTCATTTAGCAAAATATTGCCGCCCTTTTTACGAGCAGCTAATTTTTTATTGCGGATGTAACGATCAATTGTCCGTGTTGAAACTTCCAAAAGATCCGCAGCCGCCTTGCGAGAAATAGCAAATTTTGGAGTGTGTGTCGGCATAAGCGTGGATTAAATTTTGTCTACAGAATCTTATCATGCGTTGTCTACTTTGACTATACCTTCTACTTGCCCGTATACTCCGATTATGTTCAGATTACTTCAACGATTTATCAGGGTTCTAATTGTAGTCATTTTAGGTGGCTTCACACTGCTATTTTTGGCAATTGCATGGTTCATTTTTGGTGTCCACTCGACTAATAAACTAGTCGACTCAAATCTTGCTTTTTGGATGGAACACGATTGGTCAACTGGCACCCAAAATAACTTTTTCGACCTCTCACAAAAAATCGAAGATTATGGGATCACAGATCTTTATTTCCATGTCGGGCCAATAGCTGAAGACGGCAGCCTCGCCACAGACCTCAACGTCTTCACAGCAGGCCTAGAAACTCTTTCCACAACAAATTACGCCTGGCTCGGCCAACTCCGCAGCAAAATCGACCTAGACGATCCAGAAATCCGCAGCGCAATAGTCTCATCCGCTGAATGGATACTCACAAAAGGCTTCGATGGAATCCATCTAGACATTGAACCCGTCCGCCACGACGACGACGCCTTCCCAGCCCTCGTCCAAGAATTACGCCGCGCCATCCCCGACACAAAAATCTCAGTCGCAATGGATGAATGGCAACCTCACCTTCTCAGCCTCCTCTTGGGCACCCAGAGCTACTGGACTAGCAAACAAGTCAAAACCATATCTGAATTCGCAGACCAAATGGTCGTCATGACTTACGATACCGGCTTCCACGACCCCCGTCTCTACACCTGGTGGGTCGAACAAGAAACAATAGCCCTTTCCCGCCTTGTCCCAGAAGGCACAGAGGTTTTCATCGGCATTCCAAGCTATGAAGAAGGCGAAAGCATTGATCCCAACACAGAAAACATAGAAACTGGAATTACCGGATTCTACCGCGGAGTCCAAAACCTCCGCAGCAAAATAGAAAACCTCACCGGCATCGCAATATATGCATACTGGGAAATGGACAGCGACGAATGGACCTTACTAAACGCATTATGAACCTGATATACCTCAACGAAACCGACACCAAAGTCGACAAAAAAATCTTTGAATTTGTCTTGGAACGACTAGACTCACAACCCAAAAAAGCCGTCGAACTCCTCCTCACAAATAATGAAAAAATCCAGGAATTAAATCAAAAATACCGTTCCAAAAACCAGCCCACAGACGTACTCTCTTTCTCTCTCGACGATGACGAATCCCTCGGCCAAATAGTGATCTCAGTAGACAAAGCCACCGAGCAAGCAAAAGTATTATCCCAAGCCTTGGAGGAAGAACTACAATTCCTCTTCGCCCACGGCCTTCTCCATCTCCTCGGCTATGACCACCAGACCCCAGCTGAAGAAGCTGCAATGCTCGCAAAAACCTACCAGCTCATCGATCGCGCATGATCAAAAAACTTCTCTACATCATTGTCCTCGGCATCATCGGCTACCTCATCTTCATGCCCACAATCATCGAACAAAACAAAGCCGAATTCGAAGAAGCCGGCATAACTCAAACCTCGGTATTTGATTTTTTGAGGCCGTAGAAAGCCTTATGCAATTTGGGCACTTTCTCTCAAATGTCTTTGCAGAGAGCCATTGGTAGCAGGCACTCCGTGGTAAAAAATATGTGGGGACAAAGCTGCTGCCTGCCTTTCTTTTCTCCACACATCTCCAGCAAAAGCTCTTTCAACAGAACCTTCTGGCAAACTTCTAATAAGCCTTTCATCAACGTGTGTCACACTTGTATCTCCAGACACTCTATGCCATGAATGAGTACTACCAGCACTGACTAAAGCATGAAAGTCGGATGGCAAAAGTTGCATTAGAAGCGATCCATCAAGGGGGACATCATTATAACCAGTCATACCCTCAATCGCACCTGTATATATCCTCTCGAGATCATTATTTGTCGCCAAGAATTCTTTAAATTGAGCTATAGCAAAAGGTAAATGAGCCAACTTTGCCGCACCTGTCATCATACATTTAGCTTCGGGGCCTGTTGAAGTTACCCAAACACGAATAAATCCAGTCACTGGGTCCAGATCAATAAATTCAGGAAAATGAACAGTACAATCATAAGGTTTACAACTGCGTTCCTCTCCCTCCCCATGACAACCGGTACAACCCTCTGCAGTAAGATTATCACAAGAAACATGTAAAGCACCTTCCACACCATTAGCATCATTACGTACAATTGAAAGATGAATTCTCTTTCTCACATTCTCCAACCACTCATAAATGCTCATAAAAATAGTATTGTCTTTCCCGTCTTCGTCCTCCTTTCCTTCCACAATACAACACTCCCCCCCACATTCTATGCATTCTGGGCATTGTCCATCCAAGCTTACTTGGTCACCATCAGGTCTTTTCCGATAACTCATATCAAAATCTCTTATATCCCCACGCTTCATGTCTGCTGGGGGCTCCAATTGTTCCAAAATTCTTGCTGCAAAAGGTAAAGCTTCAGGCCTAAGAGAAGGGATACCCGTAGGTCTGTTTAAAGCCAATGCCAAAGTTTCTCTAATATTTTTATTTGGGTGAGTAAGCGCAGCTAAACGTGTATCAGTTATCTGTAAGGGGGATCTTCCTTCCATTAAGTGAAGTTTCCCCTTGCCGTTTACAGATTTTCCATTTCCAGCTTCTGGGGGCACACCAGTCTGATCAGAATCTTCAAAACGAGCACCGGTACGCCTACGGTTTGGCATTCTACCAGTAAAAAGACGTGAAACACGCTGACCATGATTAGCCCTTGGGAGCACTAACATGTGCCCTGAGTCATCGCCTGGCGCCGAATCACTCTCTATTGCTGCCAAACTTTCTTCTGCCGCTTGAAGACCTACGCTCATACTTTTTACGTTATAAATCTTGCTCATTCTGAAGAGCAGCACAATTATCTCATCTTGACAAGTGCTTGTCAACACTTTATTTTTAATGTGTAACCATCGTTCTCATGAACCATTCTCATCTCGTACATATATTCGAAGATATTGGATTGACAGAAAAGGAAGCAAAGGTCTACTTAGCTCTATTAGAGCTTAAGGAAGCCCTTCCAAGCACAATCTCCCGAAGGTCCGGCATCAAACGTCCAACAACTTATGTCACGCTTGAGCAGCTAAAGAAGAAAGGACTCGTTAGCCACACAAAGAGAAAAGAAGGTCTTTATTTTAGATCGGTCAATCCAGACCTCATCCTTAAGGAGCAAGAAAACAAATGTAAAAAGTTTGAACATGCACTTCCGGAACTGGCCAATCTTAGCAGAATGTATGGGGTCACACCCCAAATGTCCGTCTTTGAAGGCAAAGAAGGAATCATTCAGATCATGGAAGACACCCTCACCTCAAAAACAGAATTACTTTGTTGGTGTAACGGTGACCAAGCCCTAAAATCCCTAGAAGAGTACTACCCAATCTACCTCGAGAAGAAAGCAAAGCTAAAACTCTGGTCTAGAGGAGTTTTTACTTACGACAGAGCCTCACTCCTAGACAAGAAAAATTCAGAGAAAGAACTCCGTGAAGTCTACTTAATCCCGAAAGACAAATACCCAATCCAAAATGAAATTAATATTTATGACGACAAAGTTGCAATCATCTCGCACGACGACGAAATTGGCGTCATCATTCAAAACCAACACATCGCAGACACACAACGCGCCATCTTCATGATGACTTTTGAATACGCAAAAATCCTAGAACTAACACTTCTAACAGAAGACGACAAAGCCTATCTAAGGGAAGAATAGTCTTCTACATCATCAAAACTTGGACAAACTGCAAAAACAGCATAGTATTTAAACGTACTTAAACTCCACATAATGACCACAAACAGAGAAAATCCGGGCCAAAGCCCAAGAGCGAGTCTTGAACAAGAAATCCAAAGCCAAAGCGAAAGAGGCTGGATTAGTGAGCCAGCAAGAAAACGCCTTAAACTATCTGGGAAAAAACAAGAAGGAACCAGAACCTGGCTAAAAGCAAACAAAAAACGCCACGAAATGGCAGAAGAACTCGCTAGCACAGAAGTATCTGAAGCAGAAATCCGTGCTGCCTTAGAGGTAGAAGATTCTGAAAAAGGACTTCTAAAATTAGAATACCAGTATGCAAGACTCCTTGCTGGGAAGGTAGATGAAAAACTCAGTGCTCTAATTGAATCAGGCGTTTTCCAAGAAGGCACCAGCATTGATATGCTTAAAAAGCAACTTCAAGACATCACAGGATATGAGCCCAAAGAACAAATCCGTTTCCTCAAAGACTATCTGACAATGTTTGACCAAGCAGAAGAAGCCCTTAATGAAGGATACTTTACCAGTGAAGAACTGACCCAATGGGCTTTCATGACACCACACTTCATCCTGAAAAAAGTCAAAGACTACAAGAAAAAACAGGCCGCCGCTGCCGAAAACCAAGATGCAGACATCGCTATGGCAGATAACCTGCTGGATGAGCTTTAATTAGTCGAATATATTCCCCAAACCATAGCCGATACAAAAGCTAATATCACTAATACAAAAGCCACACCAACTCCACTCACAAAATAGTACAAAGGCTTAGATGTTTTAATAAACTTCTCTACTTTCTCATATGAGTCTCTATAGAAAAAACTCAATGCAATAGCCGCCACACCAATCACAGCCACTCCCCATCCAGAAGGCACATAAAACGCAGCCAAAAACATGGCAATTACTCCTAAAACAAAAGCAAAACCTCCCAAAACAAACCACAATATTTTCCGCAAAAGACTCATAATCTAAATTCGAAATGGTAGCCAGCTGGGTAAAGGTTACTTTTACATAACGATGAATGCAACTCTAAAAAGAGGGATGCGGGGGAATAGGGTTTATTCTGAACTCACATTTATCAAGCCAGTACCCATCCACTAGATGCTGAAGAAGGATCTGCCAGGAATTCAAAAGGGACTTGAGCTACTTCATTGTTTGGAGTGACATATGCAAAAGCAGGGACTGCTTGCTCTGCTGTCGCACGGCCTGCTTCACAAGCAAAACGATCTACAAACGAAATCGGTTCATCTGCAGATGGAACAGATGGTTCGCCTCCAAACGTTCTTCCAAGTTCTTGCGCTCTTACAAGTGCTTCAGCCAGTGCGGCATCCAGATCCATTGTACGGGAAGCCTCTTTTACTTTATCAGACATAATTTATTGATTAAGAGCCAGCATTAAAGCACTTTCTGTGCAGAAAGTCAAGTGGTCGGGGTTACAGGACTCGAACCTGTGACCTCTTGGTCCCAAACCAAGCGCGCTAGCCAACTGCGCCAAACCCCGAAAAGCAAAACGGAGTATATGTGAAGCCGCGGTACAGGTCAATGTCTCTATTACTCAGCTCCTTCTGTAGGCTCTTCTGGTGGAACCTCAGCAGGTGTCTCCCCTTCACCCTCAGGTCCAAGATTCTTAGCAGGCTCCGGTGCTGCTTCTTCGTCCCCTTCCAGCACCTCAGGCGCCAATTCTTCAACAGGAACAGCTCCTGCTTCAACAGCTGACAATGCCGCTTGTGTAGCCTCAGGAGTAAGCTTTTCCCCAAGTTCAGCCTCTTCAATTTCAGAAACAAGGAACTCAAAGCCCTCCAACTCTTCCTTATGAGCCTCATCTTTATATAATTCAGTATTTTCTTTCTCCAATAAGGTCAATGCACCACGCAAGGTCTTCGCATCCTCCTTAATCCTTCCCAATAACCTCTCTGCTTGATTATTTTTCCTATTCTCTCGCATCTTGAGTTTCGTCGACTCAGCTACCTGAATAAATTCATTATATCGCGATGCCTTAGCACCCAATTTAACACCCTTATTCTTAACTTCATTAACCAAAGCCAAAGCCCTTACCTCACGCAAATCATCAGCAGTCTCAACAGGTGTAGCATTTGGCCTATTAATCTGTTTCCTGAATAGTTGCTTAACCGCACTTCCATTTTCTTTAGAACTAACCAGCTCATCTTCACCAACAACTTTTTCCATCTTACCAACATAATTGTCCAGAGATACACGTCTCCTAGACTCACCAGCCAATTTAACTCTCTCAGTTTCACCATCTTCACTGGTGTAAATCACTTCCACCGACGCAACTCCATTTGCAACCACCAAATTC
This sequence comes from uncultured Candidatus Peribacteria bacterium, assembly GCA_964529435.1. Lineage (GTDB taxonomy): Bacteria > Patescibacteriota > Gracilibacteria > UBA1369 > 2-02-FULL-48-14 > CAZGUT01. The sequence goes on from CAZGUT010000008.1 coordinate 38,543, forward strand.
TCAAGAGCGATTGAAGCAATTTTATCCTCAGGAAACGTAGATCTTTCCTTCAAATTCTTATGCATTCGATTTTTCGCAAGTGAACTATCCAATATGCCAGCAAATCCAGCCAATCTATCCAAGGCCTCGTTCGTCTCTGCTGTAGTTTTTATAATATTTACTTCCACAACTTCAACATCTGGCACCTCGTTCTCCGGAGGCACTACTTCTGCCTCTTCTTCCTCCGCAGGTGCTTCCTCAGCAGCCTCAGGAGCAGGATCCAATTTATATCCATGAATCTCAAATTCTGTTCCATCAAAAATCTGCAGTCGATTTCCGTCTCCATCAACCCAATTATCACCCCCCTTATTCGAAGGTCCCCAGCGATACTCTTTATCCTTAGACCCAGCTTGTTTAGGGTTATTTGTACAAAGCAAATAAACATCATCCATATTAGTATCCTCAGGCATCTCAATCCTTGCACCTGAACCATGCGGCCCAATGATATCACTCGCACGACTGTACTTAGTCAGACTATCATTGTCATCAATTGTAACCTTAATTTTATCCGGATTATCACCTTCCCCTCTGGTCAGCTCAAACAATCCAGACGTATACGGATCAACAACCTCTTCGTCACCGTCTACGGCTGCTCTTTCCTCCTGCACGGCCTCCCGCACGGCATCCCGGCCATCAAATGT
>CAZGUT010000008.1:39322-54086 GCA_964529435.1 uncultured Candidatus Peribacteria bacterium
CTTTCATTTTTTTGAAGCGACGATAAACTTCATTAGTAAACTCATCATGATTCCCCGTCTTAACAAGTGCGCTAAAATTTCTTGCATCAAGCGGTAACCAATTTGCATCAAATTCTATATGTCCCAGTGCGTCTACACGAAATGGATTCTCATTATCATCACCAAAAAAGTCTCTATCTGGGCTAAATAATTTAAATCGAGCCAAAGATGTTTGTATGAGCATGGCATCACTAGCAGCATCTTTAAAATCGGTGTACTCATAGATCAATCCATCAATTTTCCATTTTTTCCCACCATCTACTGAAACAACCTTTATTGGTCCTCCTGAAAGACAAGGTACTTCCATCCAAACATCCTTACCATCAGCAAAATATACTATGTCTTCTGAATTTTTAAAATCAATATCTTTCAAGAAATTAGGCCCTTTCCCATCTCTACCTGCTATCATTTCCTTCATATCAAACTTATTTTTTTCATCCAAAAGACGTTGATCCAAAAGCTCCAATTCTTTCGGTGTCAAATTTTCATCTGCTGCTGTAGTTTCCAAAAGCCGTGCCCAAAGCTTATTATCCTCTGGAGATGGGGATGATGCTAATTTCTTCAAAAATTCCTCAGGAACTTTTGCATCCTCCCTTTTCAGGTCTTCAGCTAATTTCTCACTCATCCCCTCATAATCAGGACCTTCTTCATCAGAAGAAAAAACTCCAACCACACTTTCACCTAAACCCCTTAGGCTATCAAAGTAACTTGAGTCTTCTCCTGGAGCTTCTTTTGCCATAATTTATTAGGTTAGATTTAAAGTTTTAAAGTGTTTTAATTAATTCTTCAGCCTCCACATCCGTCGCATCCTCTTCAGCTTTCTCCGCTCCCACTCTCTTTTCCCGCGCCTTATCCGCTTTATACTCCTCATACCTCGCCGCAACCGCTTTCCGAACCTCAATCTCCTTCTTCATATCCTCTATTTCAGCCGCTCGAACCCTATCAATCATATCTTTCAGATCCTTCAGGTCCTCATCATTCATGAAGTGAACCAGGTCTCCAATTCTCTTCAGTTGCTCTTCAGACAGAGATTTTGTACTCTTAGCGAGAGCAAGAACATCATCAGCCGTAATTACCATTTTCAAGTGTTAAATCTGATAATTATAGCATAAACACGCTCAAAAAACAAGCCTCCAACCCATGAAAAGACGCTGGTCCACAATCTCAAACTTTCCCATCCACCTTCCTGCAGACACGCAGCGAAGCGAAATGTCCTTAGGCACCCTCAACGGAACCTTCATGCACCCAGAAACAGGTCAAATTATCGCCTTTCTGGTTGGCTTCGCCAGCGTCCTCTCCCCTGTAGATATTGAAAAATGGCGAAAAGAATCCATCCAAATCTCCAAAAAAGACGTCCTCGTCCCCCCCACCGACATCCTCCGCATCCAACAATACGGCCTCCGCCGCACCTTTCTAAACGGCAAAAAAGTCCTCTCCAAATCCGGCCGCCGCATGGGAAAAGTCCGCGACTTCACCATAGAAACCCGGACATCTTCCATCCTCACATTTGAAGTCTCCAAACGATTTCTCGGGATTGAATGGAGCAAACGCATTTTCTCTTACGACGACATATCCGAAGTCACAGAAAAAGCCATAATCCTGGCAGTGGAACCTGAAGCCACCAAAAAAGCCCGCAAATCAGTCCGCGCCGTCGCTGCCACCTAATTTCTTCCTCGATCGAATGGCTTGTGCAGGCCAAAAATCGACCCAAAATCTGTGCGCGCGCACAGATTTCTACACAAAACAAAAACTACTGTATTTAGGAAAGATAAGAAGATGAAAACCGTAGTTAAGAATAAAAATAAAGGGCTCATGAGCCCTTTATTTTTAATTCCAGGTTGAGTCTTCTTATCTTTCCTATTACTACGTAGTCGCTGTACTCGTATCCATCGCCGCTCCGAGTATTGTATTGACGAGAGCAAATGAAAGCAAAATGATCACGATACCAACCACTGCGTAAAGCAAAATCTTCTTCGCCTTTCCAACATTTTCATCGTTACCAGCTGAAGTCACATAAAGAATACCTCCATAAATCACCATACAAGTAGCTACAAATCCAAGAAAGCTAAGGAAAAAGTTCAACATCGTCTTAATCAGCTCTTTAATTGAACTTTCACCGCCAGTAGCACCAGAAATAATATCTGGATTATCACCAGTCTCGATTAGCGAAGCCGCAAAAGCCGGCTCAGAAACAAAAGCGGAAATTGCAAGTACCAGACCCATAAGTCCAGTAAAAATCATTATCTCCCTGAAAGTTTGGGATTTAACTAGGGTTTTCATTAGCGTGGGGGTTATAAACAAATTCGCAAGCATTATACTCACCCCACCCCCAAATCTGCAAGCCAAATCACCACCTTAAGGCGCCACATAAACAAGTTCCCGCTCAAGCTCTATCCCAAATTTCTCTTTAACCGCCGCCTCAGCCATCTCCGCCAAAGCCAAAATATCGCTTGCCTTAGCCCCTTTTTTATTCAAAATAAAATTCCCATGCTCCTCAGAAATCTCCGCACCACCAACCCTCTCGCCCTTCAAACCACACTGATCAATCAGCCATCCAGCAGGATGATCCACCGGATTCTTAAAAAACGACCCCGCACTCGCCCCCGCCGGCTGCTTCTCACGCCGCTTCTTCATCACCTTTGCCATATTCGCTTTAATCTCCTCAACATCGCCTTTTTTTAACCTGAAAACTACACTCAAAACAACACCTTTTCTCTCTCTTTTTAAGCTCGAATCCCGATAATCGAACCCAAAATCATCAACACCAAACTTCACCACGCCTTCCCCAGGCACAAAAACCTCCGCACTCTCCAAAACATCTTTCACCTCGACGCCAAAACACCCTGCATTCCCAAAAACCGCACCACCCACAGTCCCAGGTAATCCAGCCCACGCCTCAATTCCACCCAGTCCATTTTCTCCTGCAAATCGCACTAATTTAGCCATCGGCACACCAGCATCTACTAGAACTCTCTCCCCATCCACTTTCACTTCACCATCTTTCACCCGCACAACCAAACCTCGAAAGCCTTCATCATCAAAAAGCAAATTACTCCCCCCACCTATCACAAAAATCTTCACACCGTTCTCTTCTGCCCATTTCACCGCTTCAAGCACCTCATCACTTCCACTAGCCTCAAAAAACCAATCCGCCGGCCCTCCAATCCGATAACTCGAATACTTGGCCAACCCCTCATCCCGCAAAAACTTTTCTGAAATATCACTCATGGCTCTATTGTCCAGCTTGAAGGCCATCAGGTCAACCCAAGCATGAAATGCTATCCCTAAAAGCCAGAGAGTAATCACTCCATTTCGAGACCCAAAATTCACGAGCACCTCGCACTGTATTAAAACCTGCCCAAGCCACAATTTTCGGAATCGCATTACTCAAGCCCCAATCCCTAGTTTTAATATCATGACCACGATCGCGTAGCGCCATATTCATTGCCTCAAAACCCAATTCACCAAGGAATCGCAAAGAAACAGCCATTGCCCAACGAGTCCCAGGAATATTAGACACCCGCTCACCACCCTGCCCTACATTCATCAAACCCGGATCAGCCAAAATAATCTCACCATCCTCACTTTTTTCAAGATTACTTAAAATCGGCTCAAACCTCGGGTCAAACAAAAACTTCAAAGCCCCAATTATCGCAGCCCCACCCAAAGGATCTGCCATCAAATCACGGTCGTCATGTAATTGCTCACACTTATCAAGTAACTCACAAAGCAGTGGTCCCCATTTCTCATGCCCCATATCACTCCATTTCATACAAGGTTCCTCCGAATACTCCTCGGTAAGCACAAAATCACTCTTTCGTCCCCACTGTTTTGTTAAAAACTTCAAAATGGAACCAATTGTAAGCTGATCAAACAAAATATTCTTAAGCAACTCCCCACGCGTACAATTACGAACCCGCGTAATCTCAGCACCCTCAGAAAGCTGCAAAAGTCTCAAACTCTCTCGTAAACGAAAACCATATTCCTGCAATGCCTCCAAGTATTCTTCCATACCTTCATAACGAGGAGTCTGCCAACCAAAAAAATAAGCATTCGGTTCCTTAACAACAGTTCTCTCTGTCGGCTTTTCGCCATCAATCTCAAGCACATCCCTAACAGAAAGCTCATTTCCTCGCCCATGCACAATCTTTCCCGTCACAATTCTCTCGGCAGTTCCGAACATGCCACAACCAGCATCAAGCATTTTTACAGATAAAAATAAGACATCACCCTACTCTTTTCTCCCAAAATCCACAACAAAAAAATGGAGCCACCTGCCAGAGTCGAACTGGCGACCTATGGGTTACAAATCCATTGCTCTACCAACTGAGCTAAGGTGGCACCTGATGTTGTCGCTTCGCGACGCTTAGCCTCGCACTAGTAAGGTGCTCGGCAACCTTCACTACGTTCAGGTTTGATGGTGGGCAGGGAGGGATTCGAACCCCCGAAGGCAGAGCCAGCGGATTTACAGTCCGCCCCGTTTGACCGCTTCGGTACCTACCCACAATGTCAAAAAGCCCTGCGATTATAGCGAAAACTGGCGGGAAGGCAAACTCTAATAACGCTAACAAGTAAACTAATCTTTTATTCACTACTAATAATGAAATGTACATCGCTGTCAGCAAACATTGAATCAATACTGTAAGTTAAATGCAAAGTGTCATTTTCCCACGGGGATACATAATGACGCTCTAACAAACGCCCTGCATAAAATGCAGATTCTAATCCCAAATCTCTTACCTGTTCAGTGTCTCCTCCGAAATGACTAGTAGTTAGCATGATTTCAGATGGGGAAGTATACCTATAAATACTAAAACTCATCCAAATATCTTCACCATAAGGCCACTTAGGATTAGCTTCACTTGATGATTCATGACTAAGTTCATATCCATCGCTTTTCACAAGTCTTCCACTGATGTTATAAACGCCGTTTGTTATACCTATTAGTTCGCAACTTGAAAGAATTGAATGAGTAAGACACGACCCCTCACTTTGATAATTCGTAGAATTTAAAACATTAATATATCCCGATACAGTGCCAGTCTCATACACATATATGTAACCTTCAAAAGTTCCACCAACAATACTCATATGTACACCATGATCTCTCTTCGAAAATCCACGGACTCCTCCCTTTATATGTCCTGTCCACATTACCTCCCCCAAATCTTCTTCACTCTCATCTTCACTTTCTTCATCTTCACTCTCCTCTTCCCCCGTATCTTCCTCCCCATCACCCTCCTCACCCGTATCCACTGGCCCGTCCGGATCCATCAGCTCTTCCAAACCAGCATCTTCTATAGGATCAGAACTTAACTCATCCCATTGGATATCACCTGAATCAAATCCTTCATTTTCCAAGAACGCCTCCAAAGTAGAAGTGTCACCTGCATCCACATCTCCCCAATCTATTTCACCAGTATCTACAATATCCCCATCCTCATCCAGAAGATCCTCCAAACTAACATCAGTTCTTTCAGCATCCTCATATTCTTCATCTTCTTCGTCCGTAACCACATACCAACCAGGGGACATCTCTACCAACATTTTTCCTTCCTCCAACTCAAACTCTTCAATATCGATAGCTATCCCAGACGAACAAGCAGTTACCGCAAAAACAAACAAAACCAAACCAATCAAAGATTTTTTCATAATTACAATTGTAAGAAAACGCCTGCAGTCTAAGCTAAAACCCCAGCACTAGCAAGAAGGCAAACCTTTTGCTATGATTCCCGCACTATGTCCAAATTCCTCATACAAGGCGGCCTCAAACTCAATGGCGAAGTCACAGTAAGTGGCTCAAAAAACGCTACCCTGCCAATTCTGGCGGCCACTCTTTTAACAAAAGAAAAAACCACCCTCAGAAGCGTCCCAGACATCTCAGACGTACACAGTTTTCTGCAAATAATAGAATCTCTCGGCGCAACAACAAAATTCGAAGACAACACGGTACAAATCGACCCTTCAAACCTGAAACCAGCTGCCCTAGAAAACCAGCTCATCAAACAAATGCGAGCCTCAATCCTCCTCCTCGGCCCCTTGCTCGCAAGATTCAAAGAAGCCCAACTCGCCTTCCCCGGTGGCTGCGTACTCGGCAAACGCTCAGTTCACGCCCATCTCCACGCACTCACTTCACTCGGTGCAGAACTCGTAGCCAACACAGAACAAATCCACCTCAAAGCCGCAGAACTCAAGCCCGCAAAAATCATCATGGCTGAAGCCTCAGTCACTGCAACTGAAAACGCAATAATGGCGGCTGTTCTCATCCCCGGCACAACCGAAATCCGCTGGGCGGCAATGGAACCTCACGTCCAAGACCTCTGCAATCTCTTGGTTAAAATGGGAGCAAAAATCGACGGAATTGGAACCCACACTCTCGTAATCGAAGGCCAAGAAACCCTCACTGGCACAGAGCACACAATCACTCCAGATTACCTAGAAGCCGGCACACTAGCCCTCGCGGCAGTCCTCACAAACGGCGAAGTCACAATCAACAACTGTCCAACAGAACAATTAGACAGCTTCTGGCAAAAACTCGAAGAAGTAGGCGCAAAATTCACACTCCAAAAGGACACAGTCCAAATTCACCCCCACAACGGTCTCAGTGCAGTGGAACAGCTCAAAACAGCCGTTTTCCCAGGTTTCGCAACAGATCTTCAAGCCCCTTTTGTAGTTCTCTTAACTCAATGCCAGGGCACAAGCCGCGTCCACGAAACCCTTTTTGAAGGACGACTAAATTATCTCGCAGAACTCAAACGCATGGGAGCAAACGCCGAACTCCAAAACCCACAACAGGCCACAATCCAGGGGCCTGCCCCACTCCGCGCATCAACCATAAAAAGCTGTGACATCCGAGCCGGCGCCGCAATGGTTCTCGCTGCACTCATCGCAGACGGCCAAAGCACAGTCACAGACATCGTTTATATTGAACGTGGCTATGAACGCCTAGAAGAAAAACTCCGTTCCCTCGGCGCAAACATTGAAAAAGTTTAAACGCTTTTTAAAAAGCAAAATGGCTTACATAAGCCGAAAAACAACCCTAAATCTCTGTCCGGACAGAGATTTTTACATGAAATTTATTTCAAAAATCCACTAAAACCCTCCCCTCTAAATCCGTCCTCCTCACCTCGATCCCCAGATCCTCAGCTTTTTCAAGAGTTTCCTCATGAGGATGCCCAAAACTATTTTCCTCGCCACAAGAAATCACCAACAATCCCGCCCCCACAGCCTCCAAAAACTCATACGCACTCGCCGTCTTACTCCCATGATGCCCAGCTTTTAACACATCTGCCTCCAAACCACCCCCAAACTTCTCTACCAAAGCCTCCTCCACCTCAATTTCCGCATCCCCAGTCAGCAAAATCCGCTTCTCCCCATCTGTGATCATCAGCACGACTGACGCATTATTCACATTCTCCATCTCCACGCCAACAATCGACTCAAAAGGATAAAGCACGTCTATCACAGTCTCCCCAAACCGATAATCCACATCATCATCTGACAAAAACACCTTCATCCCCGGAAGTCGCCCCAAAAAAGCCTCATAAGCTAAACTCCTATACTCAGGCGCACTCAGCAATACCGCCCCCACCTCAAACCTATCCAAAACAAAAATCAAACCCTCCAAATGATCTGCATGTGGATGCGTCAGCACTAATAAATCAATCTCGCTAAACAAATACGGCAATGTCTCCGCCAACTCCACAAGCACAGCATTGCCAGCCCCCCCATCAATCAAAATATTATGCCCTTCCTCAGTCCGCACAAGCACCGCATCCCCCTGCCCAACATCTAACAAATATAGCTCCATCCCATCTGGCACTCGCAACAATGACCCCCCAATCGCCAGATCCAGAGCCAACAAAATACTAAAAAGAAAAATCACACTTTTACTCACCAAAAAATCCTAACAAAAATCCCCACCAAAAGTCCTGACAAAAACCTGAATTTTTTATTCTTTAGCTTTCCCCCACCTCATCGCCAGAAAACCCAGCGAAAGCACAACTCCAGCACCACCAATCGCCATAAGAAGTATCAAAACGTTCTTCATCATCTGCTCAGCCTCCTCATCAACCGTCTCCACAACATCTTCAGGCGCTAACACCGTTTCCTCAACAACCGACCCAAAATCACCCTGATTCACATCCATCGGCTCACCATATTGCTGTGTATAAGCCCAACTCCCACCAATCAATAAAAATGCGGCACTAAGCAGTGAAAAGAATAACCACTTAGTAACCGCACTATTCATCAACAGATAATATTTAAACCGATCTTTCATTCCATAAGGATTAGCTATCCTTTCTTCGTCTTGTAGCTACTCCAGCTCCAAGAAGAGAAAGTCCAAAAAGTGCAATCATCCCAGGTCCTGTCTCAGGAAGCGTAACCGTTACAGTTTCCCCTTCAGACTCATTACCACTTTCATCTGTAGCAGTAACTTTGAATGTATAAGTTGCACCTGGCGTCAAACCGCCCTCTTCATATTCTGTCTCACCATCTTCAATCATAGCTGCCAGCATCCCGTAACTCGCTCCACCATCCGTACTCTTGTGAACGGAGTAGTAAGCCAAATCACCAACGCTATCCACACTAGCTGTCCAAGAAACTAAAGCTGTAGTTTCATCAACAATGCTAGCAAGCAAGTTAGTCACATCTTCAGGTGGAATCAAATCCGCAAGCTCCGCAACCGGTGCCTCAAATTCATAACTCCGTGAGTCCTCATCAAGAGCCGCACCATCAAGATTTAAAACAAGCTCGTCAATTGAAAGAACATATTCATATCCTTCCTCCATATCTTCAGTAACCAAAGTCACTTTACTTGCATCTTCATCATCAATGCTAACCGCAAGAACAAGAACTTCAACTGTAGCATCATCCATCAATTCAATGACGAATGAATCCGGATCCGCATTCCCAACTTCTTCTGAAAAGAACAACTCAAGCTCATTCAACTCAACAACATCCACATCTTCAAGCTCAAAGTCTTCACTAGCTGTCACTTCATCATCATCGTCGTTATCGTCATTATCATCATCGTCATCATCATCACCCGCAACTTCTTCCAAAGAACTTCCCGTAAACACCGCAGTGTCAGAAGTCCCACTTACAATTGGATTCCCAGCCGCATCTGTAATTTCAATTCCAGCAGTTAGTATATATTGAGCACCAGCAGTCTGTTCTTCAGTAACTACGAACACAACGTCAGCTTCATCAGACGCATACGCATCCAAAACTTCAATCGCTGTTCCATCACTAGATTCAATTGAGAAAGCACTACCAGCATCTTCTGGCAAAGTAACATCTTCAGAGAACTCCACTTCCACGAGAGTACTTGTAAGAGCAGTGGCATCAGTCACTGTTGGCTCAGTGAAATCACCAGTTTCAGAGGCTTCAGGCGTAGCTTCAACCTCAAGAGAATAATTTTCGGACTCATTGCCCGCAGCATCGTAAGCTGTCACGGCAAAGTAGTAAGTAACCCCATTTGAAAGGCTATCAAACACATAAGTCGTAACATCCCCGACATCTTTTGAATCGAAGGTATAAGACCCGCCATCCTCACTTACTGAGGAAAGACCGGAATAAACATTATACCCAGCGACTCCGGTGTCATCCGTTGCAGGATCCCAAGTCAGCGTAACTTCCCCGTCACCAGGGACAGCCGCAAGGCCTTCAACATAAGACGGAGATTCGGTATCTTCCGTGCCAGCATCGTCAGCCAAGACGAGTGCCGTTTGCCCCCATAGGAGCATAGTCACAGCTGCCAGCGCGACTAATTTTTTAAATGATTTTGCCATAACGTGGAGTGGTTAATATTTTTAAATCTTTTAATTATACCAAAAAACCGCAAAAAACTCAAGGGGGCACCCAGTTAATTCAGGGCCTATTAATTATCATCCACGTCACGAAATTGAGGCAAGGGTTTTACAATTGCGCGCTCCTCAATTTTTGTTCGCACATCTTTGGCTGCCTTACGCAGTTCCCGCCCCAACGGCATCCTTTTTCGTTTAGCCCAGGCCAAAGTGCTATTCAGGTCTAATTGAGACATTTCATCATCGTCATCTTCATCCCCAAAAAGATCAAGATCAGACGCAACTTCAACGCCATGCTTAGCAAATGCAGCACGCATAATTGACCCTGAGCGTTTATCCACTACACGACGCAAATAAGCACCCATTTCAGGTTGGTGCTCATCCAACAACCTAAGCTGTTGACTTAAACTAATATGGAAATAATGCACCGGATCCAATATACCAAGATTATAAGCGCGTCTCAAAGCCGCATAAAAATTTTGCAAAACTGTATTGGCATCACTTGAACGTCCAGCAATTGCTGCGTCAACAACTGCTCTATACACCAGCATTGGATTTCTGAGTAGTCGCTCTGTTTCTTCATCGTCGAGACCCCCAAACAAAGGCCTTTTCCATGCACTACCAAGCTCTTTTGCATGTCCCAAACGCATAAATCGTCCCATTTTAGCAGCTTTGCTCAATCTGCTAGGCACGCCCAAAGCTGGTATCCGGCCACTATCGGGGTCTTCTGGTAGACGTAAATCACCAGCACGGCCAACTCTACGCATTCCATGACTTGGGACAGCAACATCACGAACCTATGCATAAGACGAATCTTCATTATCTGAATCTGCGGCTTGCGGTGGAAAAAAATCACTATTAAGAATATCTGACATTTCAGGGGGGGTTAAGGAGAAAAAAATACAAAAAAACCACAAAAAACGCAAGGCCTTTTAAGTGAAAGCATCAAACTTATCCGTAACTAACGTCGACCTTTTTGCCAGGAGTGACGGTGATAGTATGTTCAACGTCATCCATATCCGTAACAACGTAACTTCCCTGTGGCAAAATCCCATCAAAGCTATTCTCATTTTGCACTTTTATAATTGCTTCCTCAACAGCAGCACGTTGATCTGGCGCAAATGGCATGATTTCAGCTTCAATAGCTGTGCAATTTTCAAGAGAAACCCCTCCATATGCTCTTTCTAAATCACCCATCCATTCAGTCAATTCTTGATCACTTGGATCTCCTTTTTCTTGAGGCATTGCAAGTGCCATCCCCACTCGTCTGTAAATCTCAGCTGCACCTATTCCCCACTTCGCAGCTGTAACTGGATCTCTACCCGCCTGTGCAGCAAGGTAATAATCGCCACGTGTTGGTACAACACCTTTTTTTCTAAGCTTTAGCATATCTTGGAACGCATCTTCTACACCTCTCCATGCATTTCTTTTGTGAAGTTGCCTCATTTCCTCTGAAAGTCGCACATGCTCAGCCTCCACAGCACTCTCCACATTTTCCACAGTGTTATCTGTTGAAACCGCAAGCTCCTCACTCATATCAAAATCAACCGTTTCTTCGCTAAACTCTGCAGCTCGTCTCTCTCTGCGCTCACCCTTAAGTGAAGCAAGATACTCATCAGCCATCTGAAGCGCACCCGCAACACTGACTTGGTCAAAATCTGGAAGACCTTTTTCCCACACCTGTGTACGGTGGAAACCTAAAAATTCTTTCTCTCTTTCAAATACCTCCTCAAAAAGATCTGACGATTCCTCTCTTCTAAATTCCCTTTCAACTTGAACCAACTTCCTCTCATAAGCCTTATCAGCTTTAGAAATCTTCTTCTTCAACGCAATAATTTCCTTTCGTACTTCTTCAAGTTTCTCGGGGGGTCCACTCTCAGTAATCAATACCTGATATTTTTCAACAGCACTCTGAAGGCTACTTGCCAAACCAGATAACTGACGTAAAAGCTCTGCAGCTGGCTCTAATTTCAACTTATAATACTCTGTGGCTGCTTCAACTGTTTCCATTGTTGCCTCCGCAGGCGCCGGCTCACCTTCCGCAAATTCATCCTCATCTTCTTCTTCTGGCGCCGGCTCTTCCTCTTCAGGTTCAGGCTCCGGCTCCTTTTCAGGCTTCTCTTCCGGCTGTCTTCTGAATCTATCCCAAAAACTTCCATCCCTTTCCTTTTTCTCTCGCTCTTTCTTCTCTCTTTCTTTCTTTGGTTTCTTAGTTTTCCCCTCCAGCTCATCTAATTCATCACGAGCTCTATCTCGTCTGTCACGATCACCACCCGAAGGTAATTTAATTCTCTTAAGTAACTTTTTCAAAGCATCTATCAGAGCTTTAACTCCTAGCAGAGGAACACCAACTCCTAACATAAGACCTCCAAAATCAATATTAAACCGGCGCTCTCCTCCCTCACCAGGAGTCGTCTCTGTAATAACAACATTATCCAATATATGAACAATTTGATCTAATTGATCACCAGGCGGCAATTCCCCAACGCCATCAACATGTACCAATAACGCATCCAGATTGTCCCCTGGCTTAGGAATAAATGTAAGTGTTTCAGGCTCTTGAGCTGGTTCTTCAGCTTCCTCTTCCCTAGCCGGTCCAGCACTTACAAATTCTCTCTTAACAACTGCTTTTGGTGGCTCCGGGGATGGAGGTAATTCATCCTCGGGCTCAGCAAGTGAATCAACAACAAGCCGTCCCTCAGGAATTTGCACTTGTGGTGCTGGCTCAACCGCAACAGCCACAGGCTCACCCGTCAACTCACGCTTCTTGATTGCAACGTAAGTCTTCAAAAACGCAATATTCTGATCTACATTATTCGATTTCCTATACCCAAAATTCGTAGCCGCTGCATCAAATTTCCGCGCATCATTTCCAATATGCCCATTAAAAATCCGAATGAATTCATCCTGATGCGCCTCAACAAAAGCAAGACGACCATCAAAACTTGGATCGTCACCACCTTTTGTCATAGCAGAATAAAGCCCTCCAGCTTCAACAATCTCCGCAAATAATCTCTCTCGTTCAGCTCTAGATTTTTCCTGCACTTCAACATTTTTCTTCAACTCTAATGCCACAGGATCTTCTTCGTTATAAGTAAAAGTTCCAGCATCAAAATCATAACTCAACCTAGCCCCCTCAGGCACCAAATCTGAATCTGCCAAACCACTCTCATCCAATACTGAAGCCAGTGCAGCAATATAAAATTTCTGATTGGCGCTAAGGCTACCATATGTTCCCCCAAATATAGCTTGAGCAACCTTTGCTGAAAAGGTCTCACCTCTAGCAAAAGTAATGGGCTCATCAGTAGATGCAGGAGTAATACCCGAAAGATGAAACTCGAAATTTGGAGTCAATGACCCACTAAGAACCAACTCAACAAAGTCTTGATCCACCCCCTCAGGCAAATCCCGCATACGTTCATGTCCTTTTTCAGGAGTTGTCAGTGGTAACTGACGTGGAGAACTACTAGCCATAGCAAAAAAGTTATATTTTTATTTCCCATAATTCTACCATATTTACCACTTCTCCACAACTCTTCCTGGCAATCCAGCTATCCCCTCAGCTCCATATTTCTCCTCCAAACTCATCCAAGAACCCTCATATATCCCAGGTACCCAAGCCCAATCATCACCACTAATCCCAACAGAAATCTGTGGCTCTTCATCACTTCCCGGATCACTCAAAACAGAAGTGACCAATGCAAATTCATCCCCTCCTTCGCCCAAAAATGCCGTACCACGTGAAGAAGAAAACCGCATTTTCAAAACCCCATCCTCAATCGATTCAGCAACAGCAATTGTATCCAAATAATCAACTTCCCCATCAACAACTTTATAAAGCTTCCACGCAGAAGGATGAGCAATTGTCTCATTCCGCAAACCAGCCCAATCAACCGCAAAACTCAAATAACGAATCGAATACGGGCCCACCGTCTCAAGCACAAACCGATAAACCTCCACAGAACTTCCAAAAGAAAGCTCACCACTTTGCTCAGGTACCTCAACCACAAAACCAAGCTCTTCCGGATCCCCAATCTCCACACCTACATCCAAAATCGACGTCTCAAGATCCTCACTCGCAAGCAAATGCAAAAAGAAACCATTCGCAGCTGTAGCAATCAAAGCAACAACAACAACAGCAGCAATAATCCATTTTAATGACTTCATTGGCGTGGGATAAGTCGCCCACATCATACACCAGCTTTTCCCACAAGCAAGCGTCTGCTATGATTGCGCTCCATGTTAAAAGACCTCAACAATAAACAAGTTCAAGCAGTAAAAGCGACTGAAGGCCCAGTGCTGATAATCGCTGGTGCAGGCTCAGGAAAAACCCGTGCCCTCACCCACCGCGTGGCCTACGTCATCAAGGAAAAAGGCATTTCACCATGGAACATCTTAGCCGTGACTTTTACAAACAAAGCAGCAAACGAAATGAAACAACGGATCATAAGTCTTCTGGAAACAGACTGGAATCAGGACATGCCGACTGTCGGGACTTTCCACGCAATCTGCGTTCAGATCCTCCGCAAACACATCCATCTTCTTAACTACGAAAACCAATTCATCATCTACGACACCAATGATCAAATCGTCCTGATGAAGGAAATCATGCGTGACCACGTAATAGACGAAAAACAGGTGAACCCAAGAGCCGTTCTCGCTCATATTTCACAGGCCAAAAGCCAACTCATCACGTGGGAGGAATATCAAATGCGCACGCACAATTATTTCACGGAAAAGGTCGCGGAACTCTACAAAGCATATCAAGCCCGTCTCGCAAAAAACCAAGCCTTGGACTTTGACGATCTCCTTATGATGACAGTCAATCTCTTTGAGCAATGCCCGGACATCCTGGAGAAATATCAAGAACGCTACCGTTATATTTCAGTGGACGAATACCAAGATACCAACCACGC
>CAZGUT010000009.1:0-29080 GCA_964529435.1 uncultured Candidatus Peribacteria bacterium
GCGGAGCTTGAATTATGAAACTGAAACCCCGGCCGTAAGTCCGGGGAGTTTCATTAGCTGCGTTAATTTTTAGCATTGCTAAGCTAAAAAGTAAAGTTTTTGGGGGCGACTAAAATGACTATTTCTCCTTTTGGTGGATTTTGCGTGAATTCGTCGTGGAGGGTTTGGAGAGTGCCTCTGTGAAAAGTTTCGTGGATTTTGGTAAGTTCACGGGCAATGACGACTGTGCGGTCTGGACCGAGGATTTCGAGCATTTGACCGAGAGATTTGAGGATGCGGTGTGGGGATTCGTAGAAAACCACTGTGCGTTTTTCGTCTGCGATAGATTTGAAAAGTGTCTGCCGGCCTTTTTTTGCGGGGATGAATCCGAGATATGAAAATTTGTCCATTGGGAGGCCGCTGCCGGTGAGTGCCGTGAGAAAAGCAGCTGGGCCTGGAATTGGGATTATTTCTATGTCTTCGGCGAGGGCGGCTTGAATTAATGACCAGGCTGGATCTGAGATACCGGGCGTACCTGCATCTGAAATGAGTGCAATGTCTTTACCGGATTTGAGTTTTTCAGTCAGGGCTTTGATTTTTTTATCCGATGTATGACTGTGGTAGCTCGTGACCGGTGTTGGGATGCTGTAATGGCTGAGGAGCTTTTTAGAATGGCGGGTGTCTTCTGCTGCAATTAAATGTACGGATGTGAGAATATCGATTGCGCGGTGAGTGATGTCCGCCAGGTTTCCGATTGGTGTTGATACGACGTAAAGGCTCATGGTTTTTTCCAAGGGTTAGGGGATGGCGTGATGACTGGATCTTTTAAATAAATAGCTTCTGCGTTGTTTGTTGGCGTTAAGTTTTGGAGGTCGAATGTTAAGATTGTTTCGCCGAGAGTTTGGAGTTCGTGGCCTTCAATTTGTTTCCAGTTTTTTTCGAGACAGATAGAACGAAGTTCTGTGGATTGGGTTTCAGTTACTTCTGAGACGACGACGTATTTGTCATGCTCAAAAGGAGCTAGAAGTTCTGAAAGCGGGCCAACTTTGTTGTTGACGGCTACGTCTAGGCCGCCGGCATTTGTGATTGAAAGCACACTCCGCTCTGCTGCGTGTGTGATGGCAGCTTTTCGTTTGAGAAGTTCGAAGGTGTCGATTATGTAGAGTTTTGCGTTGAGGCCTTCAGCCAGGGCATTTGCAAAAGTGACGCCGGTACGAATTGCTGTGTATGGGCCGGGGCCAGTTACCACTAAGACTTCTGTGATTTCGGATTTTTCTAGTCCGAGATCAGCGAGCATTTTTTGAAGCTTTGGCACAAGTTCTTCGACGTCGTTTTTGTTGTTTGGCCAAGAAAGTTCAGCTAGGATTTCAGGTGGTTTGCTAGAACTGTCTATTAGAGCAAGTTCATGGATTTGTTGGGCGGTGTTGATTGCAAGAATCATTCGATTTCATCAAGGTCAGTGCCAGTGTAGTAGTACTTGATGATTTCTTCAAATGAATAGCCGTCTTCTGCCAAGGCTTTTGCGCCACAGCCGGACAGTCCGACGCCGTGGCCCCAGAATTCATCTGAGTCACAGTGAGAGTCATCTACGGGGATGAGATATGGGGTGTATGCCCAGCCCCAAACCTCTTCTGGGCTCTTTGTTGAGACTCCGTCTGAGCGACTGAAATATGGGGTTTTTATGATTTCGCCGTCATAAGTGACAACTACGTTTTCTGTTTCTTCAACGGCTTCTGGAACATTTGGATGGCGTTCTTCGTAGCCGTATCCTAGGTATTTTTGTGAGGTGGCTGGGTCATCTTCCAAGTGATAAGACATGCCTGGGAATTTTTCATCCTGGGTCATGTAATAATAGGCATAGCTGCGTGCAAGGATTGCCATGGCTTTGAGTTTTTCTTCAGGTGTTTCATTTGTTTCTTCAGCGAGGCCTTTGAGGTAATTTTCGAGGGGAAGTTCATTGATGAGGATGGCTTCGCCGTCTACAAATTGTACTTCCATTGTGCCGCGGAATTTGTTGTCGTTTATGCTGGAATCCCAGCTTGCGATTTGGCTCATTGTTAGGATTCTGACGAGGCCGTCTTCTTCCTGTGGAGTCATGCGGACTGGGCCGTCAACTGTCCATTTATAAGAGCCGGAAGTGACTATGAATTCGTCACCGTCTGGCGTTATGCGGACGCGGCTGTTTGCTGAGAAAGTTTTTAAAAGTTCTTCATCGTCATAAAGTGCGAATGCGCTGTATGAAGTGAGGACGGGCGCGCCAGCGCCATCGTCTGGTGTGAGTTTGATGCGAATTGGGTTTTCATAATCGTCGGCGCTAAGTGCGACTGAGTCATTCACTGTGATTTCGAGTTCAAAATATGAGCTGGTGAGATTTTGGCTGCCAAGTTTTGGTCGGATGCCCAATTCATATTCGTCGATTTCATCTGGGGCTGTGACTTGGAAATAAACTTTTGTACTCACGCCCGGTGCAACTGCTTTCATTGTGAAACGCTGGTTGTCGATTCCCATCCCGCTTGGTTCATCAAAGGAAAGTGTGAAGGCATCGTCACCAGATGTGTACCATTTTTCCACACTTGTATTTTGGACTTGCAGCCAGATGTATCTGGTCTCCCCCGGCATGAAAGTTAAATCTGCGGAGCTATCCAGAATTAGTGCATCTTCTTCACTATCCATAACTTGGACTGAAAGACGGGCTGAGGAATTCACAACTACATTTGAGTCGTCGACATCTGGATAATAATAAAGTGAGTAAACGCCGCCCGAAGTTGGTGCTTCAATCTCAAATTCAAAAGTTCCATTTTCGCCGGGTTTCACTTCATCTTCTTGGAGAGTTGCGAGTGTTTTTGAACTGACCAATTCAGATGAACCGCTGCGTTTCAATTCGACTGTGTCATCCCAAGTGAAATTGCTTTCGTTTTCAAGAACGACTGTGACTATTGCGCTTTCGCCTGGTTTGAGAACTTCTTCAACGTCTTCTTCTTCAACATCAAAATCGATTTGTGGGCGTTCCACGTAAACTCCTAAGTCGATATAATTTAGGGTTTTGTGTTCCCCGTTAAAAATTGGTGAGGCGTCAAAATGTGCTAGACCACCGATCATATTAGATTCAACTTGGAAGGCAAAGCTTGCTATTTCGCCAGGGGCAACTTCATCTTCCTTCATTTCTGCGACTAATTTATCTTCATCCTTTTCAATAGTGACGATTTCATCAGCTTCATGGTTTGCATTTACGGTCAGAAAAGTATCTGAATTCCAGGTTTCATCTCCGGTGTTTTCGATCCGGATTGAGACGCCGGTTTTATCCATTGGATCCAGAGTGATGAGCTCGAGATCGCTGACTTCTTCAAAGGCAAATTCATCCTCATAATTTTTGTGTTTTGCCTCATTCAGACTCGCATCAACTATGTCTGTTATTCCATCGAGAAGTTCGTAAACGTAATCTCCGGGACAAGCTGTACTGGCCACATCACTGTGTCCAAGAATGTTTGCCATACTTTCGTCGCGGAATCTGCTTGAGCCATCTGGGTTGATGTCGTGGACTTGGGCTTTTTCATAGATTAAATCTGTAAGGCTTTGCACCATTTCTCCCGGCACAGGGCTGTCTTCGTAATTCCCCAAAAGAGCAATCCCAACAGATCCTGTGTTGTAACCGGCTGCGTGTCCCGCCACAACTCCGTCCCCACCGTATCGTCCTTCATAAACATTTCCTTCCTGATCAATTATGAAATTGTATCCGATATCTCCCCAGCTGCGGGTCATTGCGTGATAATAATAAATTGCGCGGATGGCTTCCTCCGGATCATCAAGATTGCTTGTTGTTGCGGTGTGATGAACAATGATTTTTTTTACTTCCTTTGGATATTCAAGAGGCCAGAGCAAGTCATTGCCGTCTTCATCTGTGTAGACTGTTTCCACTATTTCCATGTCTGGATCTTCTGCCACTTCGTCGTCGTCCAGTTCTTGGTAGGATTCTGAAGCTGTGAAAACATAATTTTCTGATAAACGGTAATCTTCATCTGCACCCCAGTCATCACGTTCAATTATTTCTCCGTTGTCGTTCTTGAAAATAAGGCGACTGAGTAATGGTTCAGAGCCACCGGCTACATAGTCAAAAGAGATATTTGAGAGTTTTGGAGCGACTGATTGGTCAGACGTTGAAAGGTTTGCGCGGTATTGGAAAGCTGTTGCGTCTTCTGTGATAACGTAAGTCCAGAAGCCATTGTCTGAATATGCACCATCTTGGTCTGATTCGATTGGCTGCCAGTCTGTCCAAGGGGAAAGACCCTTCGCTCCGCTGCGGGTCTGAAAACGAATTTCAATTTGGCTGGCTGTGTTGGCGGGAAGTTCTTCTTCCCAGTTGATTCCTAGTAGCTGGAAGGGATAATCAGATTCGTAAACCTCAGAAAGGAAGCTTGAGCTAGTTTTGTAATGGGCTTCAAGTTGTGTGGTTGAGGCGGTGATTTCTTGCTCAAGAGTGAGCAGGGCTTTGCCTTCAACATGACTGGATTTTGGAGCTGATCCATTGAAGGCTCCAAATGTCAGTGCTGCCAGTAAAATTGATGTAAGTATAAATCGTTTCATTGCCGTAATTTACTCCTTAAATTATACCATTTTTAATTGTTTTGCTCAATGCCCTGAGCCCATGTTACACTGCCGTCACTTTGTATACTTTAAAACTCAAATATGGCTACAGTTGTTACAGATCAGAACTTCGATGAAGAAGTTGTAAAGTCAGATGTTCCGGTTCTTGTGGATTTTTATGCTGACTGGTGTGGGCCTTGTCAGATGATTACTCCGGTGATTGAGGAGCTTGCGGGTGAATATGAGGGTAAAGCAAAAGTTGTGAAGCTTAATGTTGATGAAAGTCAGGAAACTGCGCAGAAGTTCGGCGTTATGAGTATTCCCGCGCTGCTCTTCTTTAAAGACGGTGAAGAAGTTGAACGGTTGACAGGCGCGCTTCCAAAAGATGCGCTAGCTGAGAAGCTGGATTCCTTGATGTAGTACTGCATGTTTGCAGCATGTTTGCAGGTTGCACTTTATGTGGCTTCTCGTCGTTTTTCACACACCTTTAGATTGATACTATGTGCAATGGCGTGGTGATCCTTGCAAAGTGGAGCTAGGAAATGTGGATCATGTGTTTTACTCAAGGCGAAGGGACGACTGTGGTGAATGGTTGCAGCATCTTTTTGACAACCTGGAATACAACATTTTGTTCCGTGCTCTTTCCTGATAATTCTCTTCACTTTTGCGGGGATGTAGCGTGATTTATTAATTTTCTTCTGTTCTGTTTCGACAATTTCTTTTGCAATTTCCTCTTTTTCTTCTGAGATTTCTTTTTCTCGCTTTTTAAGCATTTCCAAAAGGATCTCATTGATATCAAAGCCTTTTCCTTGAAGTTCAAGTAATTTTCCTGAAACTTCTTCAGAAAGCTCCAGGCCGTTTTTCAATTTGTGCGCGCGCACAGATTTTGCTTTGATTTTCGGCTTGTGTAAGCCATTCTCGTTTTCAACTTCAGCCTTCTTTTGTGCAAATTTCTCGTCTCTTACCAAAGTTTCAATTGCACTTTGTGGCAAAACTTTTACTTTTTCTACCAGTTCTTCTTCGTTCTCTGGTGTTGCAATGGAAGCTACACGTACTAACTTATTAACACTCACTTCACCAGTTACAAGTGTTTTTCTTAGAGTGGGAGTTTCTTTAAAACGCTTTTCCAGATTTAGGACTCGTCTAACTTGTTTTTCGCTCAGACCAGCCATTTTTTTTGCAAAGACGAAAATAGATTCGTAGTTTTTTTCATATATACGGCGTTTATAGATTTCTGGGAGTATACCAGTAAATTTTCGTCGCCATGCTAAAGTGTTTTTGCCAAAACGTCGGGCCATGTTGAACAGTTGTTTGTCTGAAAAATGACTTAAATTTTTGAAGTTTGTTGCTGATTTGCTTTGTGAGCTTTGTGTGTTTTTTGTGTAATTCATGATCTTGGGGTTTAAGGGTAGATGAATTTAAATTCTAGCATAAAAAAGGTCGGTTTAACAGGTTTAAGGGGCCTTTTTTAGGGCTTTTGGCGTGACAGAATTGGGAGAAGTGCTAGGGTGAGTGTGCGCTCACGTTAAGCAGCGGTACTGCGGGTGATTAGTCGCTTTATTAATTAATTTAATTGATTTAATTGGCTTAATTGGCTTAATTGAGCAGGTCAACTTTTGCTTCCAGCTTCAGGCGTTTTTCAAGTTTTTTGTTGTAGATTTTTTCGATTTGGGCTGGGGTGTGGATACCTTCTTCCGTTATGACTTTGTCTATGAGTTTGAGTGCCACGCGGTCGTGAGAGAATTTGATGCGTTCAAAATCTAGGGATTTGAGATGGTGTTTGCGGCGGTGAACATGCTTGTACACCTCAGTTTCAGTGCGTTTTTCAGATTTCCAGAGGCTGAATTTGCTGGTTGAAAGGAAAACATAAATCGGCACGCCTTTGAGATGGAATTGTGAGATCAGGCTGTCCGTGCCGGTATCCATAACAAAATTCATTGTGCATTTGAGTGTCAGTGCTGCCAGGAGGAAGATGTCGATTTCGTCGGCGAGGTGCGTGACCATGTATGAAGGAACCACGCGGAACCGGATGCGTTTCATGTGAAGAAAATGGATCAGTTCTCCGGTTTTGTCTGGGTCTTGTTCTGCAACTATCACTTGGAAATATTCTTTGCGATGTTTTGCGGCCAAGAGTGCATGTTCAATTGTGCGGCTGTGACTAAAGAGAAGAATCGTTTTGCCGTTGAAATTGATTTTTGAAGATTGCTCAATTACTGCACGTTTGTCACGTTTTTTTTGAGCGATGAGTTTTTTGAGCTTGGCAAGGAATTTGCGTTTTTTTAGAGGGTAATTTTCACTATCGTGAAGCATGTCTTCGTCGAAGGCGAGTTTAAGAACGTCATAAAAGCTGTCGATTATAATTGCGTATTTTGGTTGTGTACCTTCTACATAACGGGTTAGTTCCTGAACTTGTTCAAAAAAGTGATGGAGGTTTTGGCCGCGGAGATCTTTTACGGATTCAAGGAGTGATTCGAGAACAAGAATGCATAGATCCGTTGAACCGAGGTCGATTTCAATTCCACGGAAGAGTTGTGATAATAGATCTTGAAAAGATTTTGTCATGATTTAGATGTAAACGCGGAAGAAGAGATATCCGGATGAAATGATCAGGGTGATCACTGCAAGAGGAAGGCCGTACTTAAGATATTCTAAGAATGTGACTTGGACACCTTCCTTCTTTGCCAGATCAATTCCAATTACATTTGCTGAGGCTCCAATCATTGTTCCGTTCCCACCGAGACAGGCACCAAGTGCTAAAGCCCACCAGAGAAGTTGTCCGTTTAATGCAGGATCAAGTTGGGCTTGAATGCTGAAAATTACTGGCACCATGATGGTTACAAATGGAATATTGTCCAGAATCATTGAGGTGAAGCCGGAAATCCATAGTATCAAAAAAAGCAGCATGAAATAGCCTCCCCCAGATGCGTTGACTATGAATGCGGAGATGTGATCTAGGATGCCAACTTTTTCAATCGCGCCTACCATTACAAATAGTCCGGCGAAGAAAAGCAGTGTGGACCATTCGACTCTTTGGAGGGAGTGTTCAAATTTGACTTCTTTGTGCGCGACGAGAAGCAGTGTTATGGCACCGGAAAGGGCGATTACTGCCACGTTCACGCCAAAGAATTGCTGCATTAAGAAAGCAAACATTGTGAGTGCGAGCACAACTACGGATTTGAGCATGAAAGTTTTACTGAGTTCTGTGCTGAGGAATCGGTAAGTGATTTTTTTGATCAGCAGGTGGCTGAGGAAGAGTTTTTTGAGGTCAGTTGCGATTGGCTTGAAGTGGCTTTTCCAGTGCAGGGGTACGAAAATTGCTGAGATAACTGCTAAGGAAATGAGAACTGGAATCCATAGATTTTGGATGAATTGGATGAATGTGAGTCCGGTTGCACCTCCAATGATGATGTTTGGCGGATCACCAATAAGAGTCATGGCTCCACCGATGTTTGAGAAAATGATTTCACCGATGACATAGGGTTTGGGGTCTCGGCCCATCCCTTTAACTAGGGCAATTGTTACCGGAACGACTAGGACGATTGTTGTGACGTTGTCCAGAAACGCGGAGATGAAGGCTGTTGTTAGGGCAAAAAGCAGGAATATTAAAAGCGGACTTCCTTTTGAGATTTTTGCCATTTTGACCGTGAGCCAGGAGAAAATTCCGGATTCACGGGAGACTTCTACCAGAAGCATCATGGCCATGAGCAGGATGATTGTTTCGAATTCAATTGCTTCGATTGCTTCGTGGAAATTTATTATGCCAAAGAGGAGCATCAGGATTGCGCCGGCGGTTGCGAGGATGGCTTTGTCGAAAACTTCAAAAACGATCAGTACAAAGATTGCGATAAAAATGAGGACTGGCAGCCAGATGGGGAGCATATTGAAGCGTGAAGTGTAATCACACTACTCCTGATTGTTGTTGCTACGCAACATCTTTTATAGGCTCCTCCGCTTCCGCTACGGAGTGTCAAACAGATTTTTTTGGGCTTTTTTTGCGAGGTCTGGATTTGCTCTGATGCGTTTTTTTTGTTTCAGTGCTTCGTTGAAGGCACGGGTATCACAGTCTTCATTTTCTTTGTGTCCGGCGTGGCC
The DNA here is from genome assembly GCA_964529435.1 of uncultured Candidatus Peribacteria bacterium. GTDB lineage: Bacteria > Patescibacteriota > Gracilibacteria > UBA1369 > 2-02-FULL-48-14 > CAZGUT01. The sequence continues at coordinate 8,653 of CAZGUT010000009.1, forward strand.
TTTAACCCAGTGCCAAGAGATGTCCTTTTTTGCGAGGAGAGGTGTGAGTTCTTCCCAGAGGTCTAGGTTTTTTTTCCGTTTCCAGTTTTGAGTCATGGTTTTTACGACCCAAGATGAATCTGAGTAGATATGGATTTGGGTGGCTTTTTTTGCGGTCTTTAAGCCTTGGATTACTGCTTTGAGTTCCATCCGATTGTTTGTTGTGTAGGGTTCGCCGCCTTGTTTTCTGATTGTTTCGTTAGGGGTTTTCATGAGAAAAGCCCACCCTCCTGGGCCTGGGTTCCCGAGGCAGCTGCCGTCTGTGTAGATTTTGATTTTCACGGGGGCTAGTATATCGGATTTTTAGACTTGAAAAAAGATGTGATGCGTCATAAGATGTGCTGGCTGAATGCAGGTGTACTTCGTTCACCTGCTCGCTACGCTCGCAGGTGTCGTATAATGGCTATTACCACGGCCTTCCAAGCCGTTGATACGGGTTCGATTCCCGTCACCTGCTCCAATAAGTTCGAACCGCTTTTTACCCTTTGGCAGAAGCGATTTTTTGCAGTTCGGATATTGGGTACTGGTGACGCGAGGGTCGAACTGGAGATAGAGAGGATCCTATAATCATTCAATACAATATCTTTCCCCAGCAAAATCTATAATGTCATTTACATTGATCTTCCCGAAGTAAGTAGCACTTTCAATATTCATAATTGTATACTCACCTGAGGGGCTTTCTTGCCAAACATCATATATGTAATAATCATCATCGTATTGATGCTCAGGTAACAGACCCATAAAATATAATGTGAAAGGGTGGTATGTATATGAAACTGACGGCCAACTTTCATCATCAGCATCTTCCATACTGAAAGTCCCATCTCCATTGCTTTGCCAAGCATACGAACCCATCAATGTTAGCTCTCCGTCAGGACCATCTAAGACATATGCATAGTGACTGGATCTATGAATTGTATATCCAACTGTTTCACTAAAATCTTCTCCTAAATTACAACACCAAGCATGCCCAATTTCGTGTAGTAACCCCTTTTCTGGTGCGGGGAAATACATTTCATCTTCTATAAAACTACTTCTTCCAATTTGAATTACACCCCTGAGTTTGGCGCTATCATATGTTGAACTGTAGGTATTAAATGCAGCATCTGGCAATCCAAGCCCTTCAATTTCACGTATTCCTCCACCTGCGATATGGGTACCTACATCATTCATTTCAAAACTCACAAAAATGATAATGAAGTCGTAAATATCATCATGTGTTTCATAAAAATTTTCTACTACTGCTGATTCATCTAATGAATCTATTTCCCCTTCATCATCCCTGTTAATCATTTCTTCTTCGAGATCCATTAATATCAAGTCATCCACGTTCATACGCCCTAAATACTTAGTCGCTTCTGCAAAATAATAAGGCAAATTCCCTCTAATTAAGTCTGCTCGTTCCTGTTCTTCATTTGTTGGATGCCCATCATGTTCCAATAGGATAACTGCACTACGATATGTATTTTGATCGCAGTTGTCGTTATTAGTTATGGTGTTTTCTAAAGGATCGGGTGCATCATAACTAGGGATTTCATAAACCACATCCTCCACTTCATCATCCTCATCCCCATAATGATATTCAGCATAACTCGCACAATAATCTTCTGAAAGAACTTCATACTCATGATCAATAGAAAAATCCGAATCCACATCATCCGCATCACCATAGAAATAAGTTTCTTCCTCATCAGACAAATAACAAACTATCTCTTCTTCATCATCAGCCCAATCATCACTTATCTCTATATCCCCCAAATAATCCTCCACGTTGTAAATCAATTGTGCCATCTCTCCACGATCAATTTCATCCGCAACATCACTATAAACGTAATCAAGCATCCCAATATCTTCAGCAGTTCTCTGGTAAGGAACATACCAAAGCCAATCCTCAGAATACTGCGTAAATTCCACATCATAAGTCTCTATAACCACTTTCAAAGCTTCAGCCAAATTAATATAAGTTGCTGGCCCAAAAGTCCCATCTCCATAACCCTCAACTATCCCCAAATCTTTTGCCATACAAATATATCTCGCATACCAATCATCACCCACATCATCAAAACAATCTGAACCTGTTGAAGCATGCGGATATCTAGACTCCATCAAAATTTTTGTAAACTCTGCACGATTGATTTTGTTATCTGGAGCATATAAATCATTTCCATATCCTTCGATAATTCCTTCTTCATAAAGATACTCAATAGCTTCTTCGTTTGTATGTCCTACGGTATCTGTGAAAGCAAGTGCAGCTGAAATAGGCAAAGTAATTGCAATGCCAATAACAGCTAGAAGTTTTTTGTTTCTCATGAGAGCGAATTTATGGATACGTAAATATCCTACCATTTAACTTTTGCGATAGAAACCCAGTTCGAACATCCTCTACGGTGGAGCTCCAAATCTGCACCCCTGATCAGGATTTGTTCTAGGGTGACGATATGTTTATTCTTCCCTGTGGAATTGATGAACTACAAATGCCCCCTCTGCTTGGCTAGTCCAATTAGCGGCGACCACTAAATCTAAAATGCGCTTTGCGTATTCTAATGCTTGATCTAAAACTATTTTGTAAGAAAGGTCTGCTAGTTCAACTTCACAGGTAATGACTGTTGGTTCTGACTTTGTCCAGTCGCTAGTAATAGACTGAATATCAATTTGAGCAATAACAGTCCCCCAAATGTTTCGTCGTGCTTCTTCATCATTTTCCCCTTCTAATCGCTCAAAAATATCAAGCTTTTCACATGTGGCTCTAAAAATTTCTTTTATATTTCTTTCTAACTGACCTATTGCAAGAAAACAACAATCTTCCCTAAGTTTTAAAAATCCTTCAGTAGCTTCTGGTGGCTGTGTTCTCAAAAAATCTTCTCTGTCTTCGTTTGTTTCTTCTAATGCAAATAGTAAGTCGTCTCTGGCTATTTTTTCTAAATCAACGCATCTTTGAAAATCTACTCCATTCATTAATTGAAGTATATCATAGAGAAACAGTTCGAACATCCTCTACGGTGGGGCTCCATTGGTTTTTTGGGGCAGGGACGACTTTCTTTTTAGACGGTGGATAAAACATATGCTTCAAGAAGCTCATAAAGGAATAGTAGTATAGATGGCATAGAGAGCAAAAGACATAATAAAATCAACCAACGTTTCTTAATGTTATATTTTTTATAGACAAAAATAAGCCCTCCTAGAACTAAGACTGTAAGGATGTCGGAAACTAGATAAAATTGCCAATTAAAATCAAAAAGCCATCTCAATTTACATATCAAAATATCCATTGGTCTTAAAAATGGCAAAAAGCTAATTAACCCTATTCCTTCAATTATTTTTTGAGTTTTTAATTCCATTAGGCATACAAACCCTCTTAAAAGAAGCCAAGTTGCGGGGAGTATCCAAATCAGATTTGCATTTTTAATTTTTCTTTTTGTGAACCAAATGGCAACTCCTGATAACACCAGAAAAATAAGCCCCGAAAAGAAGATATCAACACTTTTAAAGCCATAAAGTATTCCAGGATCAAATAAAAAACCATCTACGCATTCAGTTTTCAATTCAGTGGACTCTATAAAGCGGCAGTAATCTTGTTGTTCGCGATTAATAGATACATACTTTAACACACAAGCATCTTGAAACTCCTGCCCCTCTAAGGACAAACAAGCTTCAACATTTTCAAGATCTAGAGCTTCGATGAAGCACTCTAAATAATTTTCAGGATCATTTGAAAGAGCTTCGCAAACCTGCGTGTTTTTATATTCCCAAGCATAATTAATATAGCAATCAATACGTTTGTTGTTTTCAAGTCCTTCCGTTTCGCATAAATTTGGTTCTTCAGTTCGTATAGCAACTGCTGAAACACAGGAGCCATAATAACGAAGATCATTTTGATAAGAGCGATAATTATTAGTATCTGAAGTCTCAAAAATAGTTGAGCAGCAAGACACATCTTCACATCCATTTCTTAAACATTCGCCATAAGTATAGCGATGATCACTGACACACTGTTCTGGCGAAAATGCTTCTTCATTCATAAATAAAATATATCATAATTTTATTTTCAAATTTAGTTCAAACATCCTCTATGGTGGAGCTCCACGTAAAAAGCGAGTAAGAAGGTGTGCACGTGCACACTTTTTTGAAAGTGAAATGGCTTTCTTAAGCCAAAAATCAGTGTAAAATCTGTGCGCGCGCACAGATTTGGGTTGTTGGCGTTTAAATCCTTTCCGCCTTGTAAATCAGACCGGGGGATTGCCCGACTGAGCCTTCGATTACAAATTCCCAAACCACTTCCCCATCCTCTGTGACTTCCAGCATTACGCTTTCGCCGGAGATTGTTGAGACAGCGACTATGAGTGTGTTGCCATTTGGAAGACGATCACAGTCACGGGCAGTTCTTAGTCGGTCTGAATAGGTCCATACTATTTCCTCGGTTTCCATATCAATTTCTACTGCTTGATACGGAGAGTCTTTTTGCAGGCAGATTAATAAGTTGTCGCCGAGGACTTCTGGTTCGTGAGGATCAGTTTCTTCGCCATATTCACTCCAATCATATTCGCGAACAATGTTACCGTTTGGATCGACTTCTGTGGTCAGATAAAAATTCCTGAGACTTATGAGTGTGTTGCCATTTTCAAGTCTGGTGACCGCGTTTGCATGAGTCCAGTTTGCGGTTACGGGATAGTCGTAATGATCTTTGGCAGCCCAAGACCATACTAGATTTCCGTCTGAGTCGACTTCTTTTACTTGGGTGGCTGCGTAAGCATCTGCACCCCAAACGTAGAGTGTGTTTCCGTTTGGCAATCTGTCGACATCATGAGAGACGTCTTCATCCAAATGAGACCAAATTAGATTCCCTTCCCTGTCGATTTCATGCACGCCATATTTTGGAAGAGTGAAGAGTATGTGGTCGCTTTCAGCGAGATATTCAACGTCAAATCCTGGGTTGTTATATTGGGCTAGATGTTCCGGGATTTTGTATTCCCAAACAATTTCTCCCAGCATGTTGATTTCAATAATTCTGGAGTTGTTTTCTTCGTGAGCATCATAGAATAAAGTTGTTCCTTCATAGACTTTGTCTTCTTCGTAGACTTCTACATAAAAACTGGAGACTTTTGTGCCGCGGGTTATGGTCTCGTGAACTTTTTCTTCATCTATTATTGGTTCTGGGACTTCAGTGGAAGGCCAGAGAAGAATTGTACCTGCTAGCAAAAGAATTATGCCTGCAAATATGGGGAGTTTTTTCATGGGCAGATTATAACATGTCTTGTATGATATGGTTGTAATTTAATCGACAAAAAAATGAAGAAAATTAGCCGCTTATGGATTTTACTTGCCTATCCCGTTGCAAGTCTAATTGGTGGGGCAGTAGGTTTTTATGTGTTTTATGCAGATACAATACCTATTGGTTTTAATGATGTGATTGCTTACGCTATGATTGCTGCTCCTTTCTCTCAATTACTTAATGGTCTTTCCACTATTGGGATGTTTTTTGAGGTAGCTGATATACCATATGGACTTGCTGGGATTGCGGTGCCTGTGTTTGGGATTTTGTTTTTGAAAAAGAAGCAGTATCTTTACTTGCTGTTGTTTGGCTTGGCGATTGCGGTTTTGAGTTTACATTCCGTTTACACTTTTGGTGCTATGGCGAGTGTTTAAATGTTGTGTTATAAAGATCTCCTAGTTTTTAATATTATTTTCTATGAGTGGAAATGGTGGATATAAGAAGGGCCCAGTACTAAAACGCCCTGACCTAAGACCTACAGAATTAAGTCATGGACGTTTGAAGCGTATGGATTTGAGAAGACGGTGGGATCAGCAAGGTAATGGTCTATCTGGCGGTCCGTCAGTTTGTCAGGTTGAGCCGGGAGAAGTTGCTGCATATGATAGATCAAGTGATATTTTGGCTTTACTTGCAAATGTACTTCCTTCGCGCCTTGATCTTGACTGAAACAGTTCCAACATTCCGGGAAAAATGTGTTGAGGTTTGCAAGCAACGTTTGGTGACTCGAGAAGAGTTGACAGCACATATCCGATGGCTGATTGGTTTTATAAATCAAGTCGATTTTAAATTTAAATCAATTAGTCATATACCTTCAGATGCACCTAATGTTAAAAGTGAATGGCAACGGGATCTGGCTGCACGAGTTTATGGACGTTCTGGTGCAAGAGAGTTTGAAGATGTAGAAGCAAAGGAACTTGATTGGCAAACAAATCCTAGATATTTGGTGAGTCAGTTTCTTTGCAGATTAGTAGAGATTCTTGAAACAGCACCCGTTGGTGAACTAGAAGAGCAAGTTGAAGTTTGCCTGTCGCAATTTAAAACAGACTATCCTCGTGTAGATTTTCAGACAGTTATAGATGATTATTTCGGTAGAGCTCTTGAGGAGGTCTTAATCAGAGAAAAACTTGATAAGTGTGATACTTTCCGAATTGCTTTTGCTGCATGTATAAGCTCCCTTTTCCCATATGTGCGTAAAACTGAATCTTAATTTGTCTTCGCTGGCTTTTGTGATTACAATGCGGGTATGAAAGATCCTGTGAAGAAAAAAATCTGGTTCAAAAACAAGGAAGTTAAATTGAATCGGACTGTTGAGGAATATAATTCCGGGGAGGATATACTGTATGACCAGGAAATGATTCCGGATGATGTTTGGTGTAGTCGTTGTTATGCGAGGTTGCTTGAGAAGAGTGGGCTGCTGACGAGTGAAGAGCTTGGGCAGTTGGAGCAGGGGCTGGATGAGATTTTGGAACTTTATGAGAAGGGCGAATTTGTATTGAAGGTGGAGGATGAAGATAGTCACACGAAGATTGAGGAGTATTTGATTGAGAAGTTTGGGGATACTGGAAAAAAGATTCACACTGGGCGGAGTCGGAATGATCAGGTGCTTGTGATGATGCGGTGGTTTTTGAAGAACAAGGCGAAGAGCATTCGCGAGAAGGTTTTGGATTTGGCCTTGAAGTGTGTGGATTTTGCGAAGAAATATGAGATGGTGCCGATGCCGGGTTATACACATATGCAAAAAGCTATGCCGACGAGTGTTGGGACTTGGATGGCAGCTTTCGCAGAAAGCCTTATGGATGACGCGAAGTTGTTTATTGCGATTGCAGATCAGATTGTGGATCAGAATCCTTTGGGGAGTGGAGCTGGGTATGGATCGCCGTTTGATTTTGACCGGGATTGGCTGAGTAAAGAAATTGGTTTTGCGAAGACTCAGAATAATGTGATTTATTGTCATAATTCTCGGGGGAAGATTGAGGGATTGGTTGTGGAGGCTTGTTGTCAGATTATGTTGACTTTGAATAGGCTGGCGTGTGATTTGTTGTTTTTTACGACGCAAGAATTTCAGTTTTTTGTGATGGATGACAGCATTTCGACGGGGTCATCGATTATGCCGCAGAAGAAGAATTTGGATGTTGCGGAGTTGATTCGGGGACGGACGGCGACTGTGATTGCGTGTCGCAGTGAAATGAACATGAATATTGTGAATAAGATTTCTGGGTATCACCGGGATGGGCAGGAGATTAAGCGGCCGCTGTTTTTGGGGCTGAAATATACTGAGATGAGTTTGGAAGCTATGGGCGTAGTCATAGACAATATCGAGCCGAATCAGGAGGTGTTGATGAAGTCCATGCTTGAGTGTCCTGGGCTTTTTGCGGCGCATAAGGCTTTTGAAAAAGTGAAGGAAGGAATGACGTTCCGGGATGCGTATCGGGAGGTTGGGAGTGATATTGCTGGGATTGATGTGACTGAGGAAGATGTGAAGCGCTGGCTTGAGCTGTCTACCCACCAGGGCGGGACTGGGAATTTGGGTCTGGATAAAGTTGAGGAGGAGATTAAGGGCCTGAAATGATTTCTGCCCGGGCAGAGATTTTGGATTGTTGTCAGAGCTTCGACAACTTGCATTTATTTTTAAAATAGGTTAAACTTTAGATGAACTTAAATTTAAGAATATGGTTTCTTTATCTGTAAAAGAACTGCGGAACAAACTTCCCTTTGTAAGAAGTGAGCTTAAAAAAGGCACCACCTTTTTAATTATTTATCAAAGTAAGCCAATCGCAAAATTGAGCCCAGTTGACGATCTTTCCGACTTAGAGGAGGCTAGTGATGAGGATATGGAATTAGCTGCAATGGCGGATTTTAATGACGATGATGAATTTCTAAGCGAAGAAGAACTTAAATATTATCTTTCCTTAAAATGAAGATTAAATTTGGCGATATTTGTTTGGTGAAATTCAATCCGAGTGTTGGTGATGAATTCAAGAAAGTCAGGCCAGCTTTAGTAGTGCAGTCTGAAAAAGCGTCAGGGAAATCTCCATACATTACAGTCATGCCGATCTCTTCAAGAGTTGAGCGATTAACAGAGGACGATGTGTTTATGGGTAAGGATAAAAAAAACCGATTGATGACAGATTCAGTGATTAAAGTTCATCATATATCTTCTTTCGATAAAAAAAGATTTATGAAAGTTATTGGGCAAGCAAATAGTCCTGTTTTGCGGAAAGTGAGAGGTTACTTGAGAAGACATTTTGGATTGTAAAATTTGTGCGCGGGCACAGATTTTATGATATTGTCGGGGCGAATTTAACCAAACTTTATGGAACCTTGGGACTTACACGCGCTGCTTCGGCAGAAGATTGAGGAGAATGGTGGGATTATTTCTTGTCACGCGCATTTTGACAAGGCTTATGTGATTACGCCGGAGACTTTGGATATGACTGTGGCGAGCATGGAGGTGAAGTGGGATTTGTGGAAGAAGGTGAAGGAGGGTTATACACATGAGAATCTTGTGGAGCGGATGTGCTTGAGTGCGGAGAATATGATTTCGCAGGGGTCGAAGATGACGCGGACGAATATTGATGTGGATAATACAGTTGGGATGATGTGTGTAGAGGCGGCACTGGAGGTGAAAGAGAAATATAAAGATCGGATTGATATTCAGATTGCTAGTCAGGTTTTGGAGGGGGCGATGACGCCGGAGGCGCGGGAGTGGATTGAGAAGGCGGCTGAGCATGTTGATGTGCTCGGTGGGTTGCCGTCACGGGATAGGCCAAATCAGGGTGAACATTTGGATTACATTTTTGAGGTGGCTAAGAAGCATGGAAAGACGGTGGATGTACATATTGACCAGAATAATGATCCGGAAGAAAAGGATACTGAGTTGCTTGCGCGGAAAGTTATTGAACATGGACTGCAAGGCCGAGTAAATGCTGTTCATTGTTGTAGTTTGGCGGCACAAGAGGACGACTATATGAATGAGGTGATTAAATTGGTTAAAGAGGCAGATATGAGTGTGATTGTTTGTCCAAGGGCGATGATTGATGGGGTGCAGATGCGCGAGAAAATGGCACCTGTACATAATTCGCTTGCACCTGTGCCAGAGCTTGTTGAGGCAGGTGTGAACGTTTGCTTGGGTGTGGATAACGTGCACGACTACTTTTGTCCTTTCATTGATGGAGATGTGTTTGAGGAATTGTTATTTTTGATTGAGGCGTGTCGTTATTATGATATCGACGAACTTGCTAAAATCGCTACCGTGAATGGGCGGAAGGTGCTTGAGAATTTGTAGTTTAGGATTCTTTTCGAAATCTCTCCACTAGTTTCCTTAAAACTTCTGGAGGTAGTTCAAATTCTTGTAGAAATCTTTCTAAAGGAAAGGCGTTTTCCCCCTCCCCTAGGAATGACCCTTCATCTCCTCCTGGGAACTGTCCCAGGATCACACCAAACATTCTTAGCAAAAAGGCATTTCGCACTTCTTCTGGGAGTTCTTCTAAAAGTTTTTCTGGTGTTTTTAGTACGTCTGGCATCTCGTAATTTTTTGGATAAAGCCCTAAAATTCCGCGGTTTGCATACAAAGGAAAACAATCCCCGGGACTTAAAATTTTGAGCTCAGGTATATCTCTAACCCCAGACAGATTAACTGCCATGCGACATGGGCCTGTTGATCTTCTTATTGTTGACTCCCCGACTTCGAAGTCGTACGCCAACCATTTCCTGTGCCCGCCCCACCTGTCGTACATGGCGTAAGGCTCCATTTCTTTGTGTTTTTGAGCACACAAAGCAATAACCGTGCTTGGGGTTGGTGGCTCTAAGTTAAATACTTTTCTGATATCTAATAATCCTGCTACAGTTTGATCGGTGTCGTCGAAGCCGGGACGTAAGACTGCCGCATACTGTTTAACCTGTTCTGTACCTGCAGCTAAGGCTTGTTCGGTTTCTTCTCGCACCAGAGCGAGATATTCTGCTAGAGCATTGCCAAGTCGTTTGTCCTCTAATGACTTTTGTGTTTGACCTCCTGCCTGCAGAGCCTCTGCCAATCTTTCTTCGGGAGGTTTTCTGTAATCGATGTCTAACGGGATTGGTTTGCTTACACGTATACCGGCCATTCTTCGAAATTCGATGGGATAAGAACTGGACATTGTTTGTTGTTTAGAAGTGGGCACCCTAACACCAAAAACAGCCTTCTGCAAGGTTTAGCATAAAAATAGGTACAAAAAAAGCCCTAAGGTCTCAAATAGTTTTTCAGCATCAGGTAAGAGCTTAGAGTAGAAATATATACTATTGCTAGAATATGCTCTGGGAAATGACTTCTAGGGAAGTTGTCAATTCACGACCTGTCTATTACTTTTTCTTAAACACTTAAACCCGAATAAGATTAGTTAGTAGTGACCATAAATCTTTGGGAAGAGATATAATCAGGCTTACTCCGCTATTTGAAACTTAGGGCACAACTGGTGGCAAAAAGGATATAAAGAACAAAGAAGATAAATAATTCCGAAGAAAAATCTAAGATCTAAGTTCAAACCAAGTTACCACCATGTGCTCCCCAAGTTTATGGTGACGCTCCGCGTCGGTGTGGCTAGCACACTTCGCTTCGCTGCGTGTGTGGTTGTTTCAAGGATCAAGTACTCCGTAGGTTCCAAACGGCAATCATAATAAATCGTGAGAAAAATTAGTCATGCCGTTGGAACCTAGGAGACAACTGGTGGCAAGGAGGAGGTGAAAGAACAAAGACCGAAGTCTAAATTCTAACCAACTTACCACCATGTGTCTCCCAAGTTCTTTTGGCTAGCACACTTCGTTACGCTGCGTGTGTGGCGGATTTTCAATGGGCGGAAGGGTGTGTGATAGCCGGACCTAAAATAGATTCGGCTATCACATCGTATTATTGTAGCACAAAATGCAAGTACTTGCAAGGGCCATTTTGCAAAAAGGTCAATTTGTTTTCAAAGTGACCGGCGCCGGTCACGGAGGATATAAATTAGCCTTTTGGCAAAATCTGTGCGCGCGCACAGATTTACTGAATTTCTGCCCGGGCAGAAATTAGAGATCCAGTGTGTCTCCGAAGTTTGGGATGAAGACATCCTTCAGTCCGCGCTCTTCCAAACCTGTTTTTAGGGCTTCAGAGGACTCTTCTTCACCGTGGACAATAATTACCTTCTTGAGGTTCTTGATGTTGGTGGCGTAATCTAAAAGGTCATCGCGATCAGCGTGGGCGGAGTATGCGTTCATTACTTTGACTTCTATTTTTACATCGTATGGTTTCCCAAAAATGTTTACGCGTTTCATTTTTTCTACGAGTTTGCGACCCAAAGTGTTTGCTGCCTGGTATCCGACGATTAGCACACAGTTTCGGTGATCTTCGATTGAGTTCTTGAGGTGATGAAGGATTCGTCCGTGCTCCACCATTCCTGAAGCGGAAATAATAATTGCTGGCCCGTGGTGGTTGTTTAGAGCCTTGGAATCTTCAACAGATTGCGTATATTTCAATCGTTCAAAACCAAATGGGTCTTCATGTTCACTAACAAATAGTTCCTGAGTCTCCTTATCAAAAACGTTCAGGTGTTGGCGGAAAACCGTAGTTACGTTTGTAGACAGGGGTGAATCCACATAAATTGGGATGGATTCTGGGATTTTCCCCGAGTCAAAAAGCTTGTGAAGGGCGTAAATCACTTCCTGGGTTCGTCCCAGTGAGAAGGCTGGGATGAGGATTTTACCTCCCCTAGCGGCTACTCGGTTTACTACTTCAGCCAGTTCACCTTCTGCGGTTTGGATATCGTCGTGGAAGCGATTACCGTAAGTGGATTCTGTGAGGAGATAATCTGCCTCTGGAACCTGATATGGATCCTTAAGGAGAGGCACATTGCTGCGGCCGAGGTCGCCTGTGAAGACGAGTTTCTTCTCTTTGCCGTCTTCTTTGTCATTTATCGTTATTTCTACAACAGAAGAACCGAGGATATGGCCGGCTTCTCGGAAACAGACTTTAACCCCTTCGCAAACAGGTGTGCATTCATCGTATGCTAGGCCTTTACTTAAAGGGAGTGTGTCTTCTACGTCTGCACCTGTGTAAAGGGGTTCAATTAGGGGTTCGCCTGACTTTTTTTTCTTCTTATTGAGGTATTCGACTTCACGTTCTTGGATATAAGCAGAGTCGCGGAGCATGTATGTGATCAGGTCTGCAGTTGGTTTTGTGCAGAAAATTGGGCCGCGGAAGCCCTGTTTGACCAGGTTTGGCAGGTTCCCGGAGTGGTCGATGTGGGCGTGTGAAAGAATCACCACGTCGATTTCCTTGGGGTCAAAGAGGAAGTTTTGGTTCTTTTCGCGCTCATCTTTACGGCGACCCTGGTACATTCCACAATCTAGAAGGATCTTTTTGCCGTTTACCTCAAGGAGGTGTCTTGAACCTGTTACTTCTCGGTTTGCACCGCGGAAATGGATTTTCATTGTACGTGGAGTGAAAAACTTGATTTTCTCCTTCAATTATAGCATAGTTATGACTAATAATCAATTTAGCGTGACCCAAAGTTGTGAATCAGGACTTGTAAAACTTCTTAACAGAAGAATGGCGGATGGACTCCGGCATGGACACTCCTTGGTAGTTTCAAATTTGGATGGTCAGGACTTTCTTCAGAGATTGGCTGGTGCTACAGTGCGGGATGTTGCTGAGATTTTGAGGGATCATACCCAAACTGTTGTACTTAGAACCGACGTTGGAAGGTTGGGGTTTGATTTGGAAGGTAGTTTTGTAACAGTTAATGAAGCTTTAGCAGGTGAAAGAACTTTTGTTGTTGTCGGAGGTGGGCCAATTCTTGCTCCTTGGTATTTCCAAAGGCCTTCCCTTGCTAGCACATGCTCTACACCAGGACAAGAACCACCACCTTCTAATGCAAGGCAATCAGACTTTTCTATAGGTGCACAGCATCAAAAACTTACGGATACTTTGGCTCGACATGCAAAAATGGAGCAATTGGAGCGATTGGCTGCTAGCAGACGTGAGGCCCAAAAAAGTGCTGAATTTGGAGCAAAGGCTTTAGCCGTCCGGCTTTTAGATGTTTTGGCGTGTGATTTTGAAGTAAGAGATGATGGGTTTTCGTTTATAAAGAGAGGAGTTTATGTAACTAATGCATGTGATATGGCTCGGCAGCTTTTGCAATATTTTTTGGATAGGAAGATGCAAACTTTTAGTAGTAGGTTTGTTAACTTTGTTCAAGCTTTGAGTAAATACAGACACGTTGGATTAGAAAACAGAGAAGGTGGTGAGAATGGTTTGCTTGAGGGGAAAGAACATGAATTTTTTGCAATTTTTATGGCTAGAGTTGAAGAGCTTGTCAAACAGGAACGTATTAAGGCTCAAGAACCTGCTCGCCCTTTTGCAGATAGGTTTACAAGAGCTCGGCGAGAGGTAGCAGCTGGAGAGTGTGGTTTTACCTGTACGATGGAGGTAGTGAAACGGCCTTATCACCCTCAAGAAAACCGCGGAACTAATAAGTATGATTTACATGTACACTTTCACCTGGATGGCAGAGCGTTGGGCCCCCTTGATAGGGGTAAACCAAGCCCTCTTGAACTTGTGAACCGCTCGATTTCACTTGCTGATTTCCTTGAAAATCAGGATGTTAAGTTAGAATTTGGCTTTAAAGGGCCAGACAGTTTGAGGATAGCACCAAAGGGTTTGGAAGTTGGATTTACTGCTCTTCTTATTCAGTGGCTAAAACGTCACGGCGCCAAGCCTCTTGAAACTTCTTCGTCTGAAAAAACTTGGGCTCTTATGCCAAACCAAAAAATGACATCACGAGCTTTTGCTGCAGAGCTTATTGAGGCTTTGAGAAAAGCTGGCAAAGGTGTTCCTGCCCTTAGTCCTTTTGCAGAGAAGGTCAGATGTGCCCATTGGGTTGAAGTCACTTTAAGTAATTCTCCCACTAAGGGACATTGGATATGTATCAGTGCTGAGCCGTTTGGTCTTTGATTACCTCCCTCACCTTCGGCTCGCCTTGGTTGATGAGGTCGACGTAGGTTTCTGTTGTGGTGATTTTTGTGCCGTCGATGCGGAGGCCGACGATGAGGCCTTCCTGGGTTGCGGCAGACCAGTATTGATCAAAGACGAAGTTGCCGAGTGAGTAGTAGATTGGTGCGCCCTGGTAGAGTTCCCAGTTTTGGATGACGTGTGGGTGGTGGCCCCAGACCATTTCTGCGCCGTTGTCCACGAAGCTGTGGGCTAGGTTGACCATCCAGTCGCGGGCGGTGGTTTCGTATTCAAGGCCCCAGTGGATTCCGACGACGAGGAAATCTACTTGTTCGTCTAGTTCGCGGATTTTGGCGAGGGTGGCTTCTTCGTCCAGGTTGAAATCTGTGTCGTTGACGCCGAGGAAGCCGACTGTTGTTTGTTCAAATTCGTAGCTTGTGAAGCTGTAGTCGCCGTTTGGAGTGTCTGGATGACCGAAGCCTTGAAGTCCAACTGATTGAAGATAAGTGTAGGTTTGGTCTAGACCTTGGCGTCCTTGGTCAAACATGTGGTTGTTGGCCATGTCCAGGGTTGTGAAGCCAACCTTTTTCAATAGTTCTGCGACTTCTGGCTTAAAATTGAAAACCATTGCGGTTCCGGGATTTACGTAATTTGAGTCTGTGATTGGGCCTTCTAGGTTTCCTATGACGAGATCGAGACGATCGACATTGAGTTTTGATGCAGTGTGTTCAAGGATTTCGGGCATGTAGGTGAAGGGGAAATCACCTCCGTTACGTTCTCGGAGAGTTGCGATGTAGCGGCCGAGCATTATGTCTCCGGTAAAGAGCATTGTGATAGTTTCCTCTCCTTCCTTTTCCTGCCAATTGAAAAGATTGATGCGTGAAGCGAGTTCACCGGGTGTGTTTTGCGTGAAAAGAATGCTGAGGCCCGTGGACGAAGTGATTAGTAAGCCCAGTAGTCCGAACCATAGGATTTTTAGAAATGCACGGCGTGAATTCATTTGTTTGTGTCACTTGTGGTAGCGCTTGCCGGCCAGGATTGTGGCGGCGCGGTATAGCTGCTCTTTCAAGAATACTCGTACCATCTCGTGAGTGAAAGTCATTTTTGAAAGTGAGAGGGTCTGGTGGGCTTTTTCTAGGACGGATTTGTGGAGGCCGTGGGAACCGCCTATGAGGAATTGGATGCGGCCTGGGCCGTGGTCTCTGCGTTCTTTTAACAGGTTGGCGAAGTCTTCACTGCTGAGTTGTTTTGCGGTGTGTGAGAGTGCGATTATGTGTGCGTCGCGGTCTAGTTTTTTGAGGATTTGAGTGGCTTCTTCGGTTTGGGATTTTTCACGGTCGTCAGATTTTGAGGCGGGTAGAGTTAGGCTTTCGAGCTTGAAAAATGGGCTTAGTCGTTTTTCATATTCACATTCTAAAGCGAGGGCGTTTTTGTCCTTTGTTGGGGCAATTTGTAGGATTTGGATCTTCACGCAGGCATTCTACCTTTATTTTTGCAGAAATACAGTAGCTGCGGTGACTGCGCCAGCTGGTATAAATGTTCTGACGCTTGGTTTTGGGAGTAGAGACTGTAGTTTAGCCTGTAATTCTTGCCAGATGTTTTGACGTGTTGGTCTGGTTGGTTCTGGCTCCGGTGTTGGTGGTGATGGCTGTTCCACATCGGGGGTGGGAGCTGGTATATTTTCAAATGTCCATGGTCTACGAGGCATGCAGTGGAAGGATTCTGGCACTTCTGTTGCTTCGATTTTTGGTGCAGGGAGAAAACTGAGAGTCTGTCTTACAGCAGATGATGTTTCTGTCGTTTTTGCCCCTAGATTCATTGGTTCTGGTGCTTCTGTGACAGGTGTGTCATATGGGTTGTGGTGTTCGTAAAAATTGGCTGCTTGGGACTCCATGACTTGATAGTTAATAGTTGCGACTTCTAGAACATTTTTGATGTGGGATTGTTTCGTTTCTGCCTACTATTTGCTACAATCGGGCGAGCATAAATCTTTCATGAAAAGGAAAAAAGGTGACAAAATTGAGTTGAAGATTGACGGGCTTGTTTATGGTGGGCGTGGGATTGGGGAATTGGATGGCTGGAGGGTTTTTGTGGATGGCGTGGTGCCGGGAGATAGAGTGCGGGCGCGGCTTACGAAGGTGAAAGCGAAGTATGGGGAGGCGCGGTTGGAGGAGGTTTTGACGGAGGGTGGCTTGCGGATTGCACCGAGGTGTAAGCATTTTGGGGTTTGTGGTGGGTGCAAGTGGCAGTTTTTGGATTATGAGGAGCAGCTGCGATTTAAGGAGGAGCAGGTGCGGGATGCAGTGGAGAGGTTAGGCGGTTTGGATGCTGGGCTTGTGAAGCCGATTGTTGGATGTGATGAACCGTGGTTTTACAGGAACAAAATGGAGCTTTCTTTTGGCGAGAGTGATGATGGCGAGGTGATGTTGGGGTTTTATCCGCCGGGTTACCATTACGAGGTGTTTAATTTGGATAGTTGTTTTTTGCAGTCTGATCAGATGGAGGATTTTGTGCGGAAGGTTCGGGATTGGGCGAATGAGCATGGACTGAAGGCTTATCATAAGAGAACGCATGAGGGTTTGCTGCGGAATTTGATTATTCGCGAGGGGAAAAATACTGGCGAGGTGATGGTGATTTTGGTGACGTCGACTGAGGAGTTTGGGGTGGTGGATAAGTTTGTTGAGTTGTTTGCGGATGATGAAAGGGTGACGTCGCTTTATTGGAATTCCGTGCATCAGGTGAAGGGGCAGAAGACCTGGGTTGAGGAGAAGTTGTTGGCTGGGAAAGAGGTGCTGCGGGAGGTAATGGAGGTGGATGGGCAGCGTTTGGAGTTTGATATTCGGCCGCAGGCATTTTTTCAGACGAATACGAAACAGGCTGAGGTGCTGTATGGGAAGGTTTTGGAGTTGGCTGGGTTGAGTGGTGATGAGGTGGTCTGGGATTTGTATTGTGGGACGGGGACGATTGGATTGTTTTGTGCCGGTAAGGCTGGGCGGGTTGTTGGGATTGAGGTGAATGAGTCAGCGGTGGAGAATGCACGTGGGAATGCCGTGGCGAATGGGATAGAGAATGCGGAGTTTCATTTGGGGACGGTTGAGGAGGTTTTGGGGAATTTGAAAGAGAAGCCGGACGTTGTGATTGTGGATCCGCCGCGAGCTGGGCTTGGTGAAAAAGTTGTTGGAAAGACGGCGGCATTTGGTGCTGAGCGGATTGTTTATGTTTCGTGCAATCCAACGACTATGGCGCGGGATTTTGCGACGTTTGAAGCGTTGGGATATAAGGTACGGGAAATTTGGCCTGTGGATATGTTTCCGCAGACTGGGCACGTGGAGTGTGTGGGGGTTTTGCTTAGTGGACGTCGATGAATCCAACACCACGGTTATCTTGTGATGGGTTTCTTGCTTGTGCAGCGTCTAGATCCCTTAGCGCTGTAGTTGTATCTTTACCATGAACAGCTGCTCCGATTTCATGTGGCTGCAGAGAGTCACAGATTCCGTCTGTTGCCACTACAATTCTATCCCCTGGTTTGACTGGCACTCTTGTCGTGTGGATATCTGGAGCAACAGCTGCTGACATATTGTTAGTTACAATGTTCCTGCGCGGATGATTTATGGCTTGTTCTGGAGTAATCATTCCTGCATCAAGCATGTCTTGCACTAGTCCGTCAGGTCTTGTGACACGTCTGGCTTCTCCAGTTGTTCCGTCTACAACATAGACGTCAACATCTCCTACCCATTCAATTTCAGCAAATTTTCGCCTTCCATGCTCAACAACTTTTGCGCTTGCAAAGACTATTCCAGCCTGCGAGTCAGCACCAAATTCTCTTGCATATTCTGCTCTTGCTACGTCTGTAGCTCTATAGATATCAGCTTCTCTTGTAGCAGTTCTTGCAAAAATATCAGCAGCGACAGCACCTTCTCCTGGGGCTCCCATACCTCCCATACCATCAATCACTGTAAGTCTTCCTGTCTTCGGATTGTAAGCAACTCTGTCTTCATTGTGAGGACGTCCATATTCTGCTTCATATTTACATCGTGGTCCTTGATCTGAGGACATTGTGACCTCATTACCCAAGGCATCTTTATGAGCAGATGCATTTTCAAATAACCCCAGCCTTGCATAATCACGGCCCACGACTTCAGCTGTACTGCTTATTTGTGGAGCTTGTCTTGCTTCAGGTGCTGTTGCTTTTCGTGCTTGTCTTTCTGGTGCTCTTTGTTGTTGTTGCACTGCTTCTGGGCGAGTATTGAATGTATCTAGATAAGTTTCCTGATACCTTCTTCTCACACCGTTTGAGAATTCTACTGTGTAAGTCCCTGTTGGATCGCGCATTACAACTCTAGCTGAATCTGGGCCATATTCTGTACCTATTGTTTGCCCAGGTTGATATTTTCTATTACAAGCGTCTAGATCTGCCTGTTTTACTTCTTTTGTGTATCCTCTTCCATGCGAATCTTTGAAGGTTACTATGTAATCACCGTAGCCCCCTGGTTGTGCCCTTCCCAGGACATGTCCTGAGGTGTAAGATCCGTCGCTGCGTGAAACTAAAACGGCTTCATTCGTTGCATAAGGGGAAACTGGTCTACTGACGGCTTGGGCTGGGCCAACTGAAGCAATATCATGTCTGATATTAAATCTGTCTAAATACCCCTCTCCTACCACGGCATGCATATTGTTACCTGCGACGTCTATCACATATCTTCCTTCTTGATTGCGTGTCATAACTGTACCTGGGCCGTGTTCAGTTTGTACTGTTTGTCCACGTCGATACTTTCTATTGCAACCATTCAGATGTTCTTTTGAGAGAGTTTTTGTTGCTGGACCTTCTGCAGCTTCGAAGCTCACGACATACTCTCCTTTTGTATTTATTCCGATAACTTCACCTTGAGAAAGATTTCCATCTTGCCTTGGAACTTGTACCTTCTCACCCACGAGGTAAGGGCCTTCTCTTGCGGGTCTAGTTTCTGCTGCTTGTCTTGGTGCTGAAGCTTGTTTTGGTGCTGGAGCTTGTTGTAGTTGTTCAGTACGTGCTTTCTCTGTACGTTTTACAACATCAGCTTCCCCAAACATTTTTATGCCACGACCATCTGTTAACTCAACTGAATATGTTCTACGGGTATTATCAAAGCCTTTAACTTTAGCTGGTCCCCAACTAGTTATCACTGTTTGCCCTGGTCCATATGCTCCATTTGCAAAGTTAAGATCTACACCAGTTTTTCCAACTATGCCTTTCCCTGGTACTAAGCATCGATATATTGGTTCTCCTCCTCCTTCCGGAAATACAACTTGTCTGATTTCCCCCCGATATATTTTGCCGTCCGGCATAGGCACAAGAACAGAAGAACCTTCTTGGTAAGGCCTGTTCTTTGGAGCAAGTGTTTGTGATGGAATGCCTCTTAAGCGAGCAAGTAGACCTGTGATCCCATGTTCCATCAGAGTACGTCTTTCAGCCTTTGTGAAGCCTGCTTGATCTAAGATTCTTGATTTTTGGGCTAGTTCTGCTTGGGTGTATTCACCCGTACCACTTTCCCCAATACGGTGCGCTTCCAATATGGCTTCTCCTTTGGCTGTGGGTTGTCCGTCTGGGGTTTTAAGTTCGTGTCCGGGGAGTAATTCTGTAGCCTTTTCTAGCCGGGCTGGGTCGCTTAGCTTTGAGTTTTCACGCACAACTTCTGCTGTCGGTCTTGATGTAACACGTCGTTCTGCAGGCCTCACTGCCTCTGGAGCTGTTCTTCTTGCTTGTTTCTTCGCGTTGTGTACGTCTAGAGTTTTTTGCGAAGGGAACATAAGATCATTTGCTATGTGGTCTGCTAGGATACTGCCATCGCGAGTTCTTAATCTATAAACATTCCCGTCAGGATTACCTTGTGAGAACGATTCATGCTTCCCTACAACTTCAACCTGCACTGTGCCGCCGTTTTTTGATGGAAGTTCAATGACATCTCCAGGCTTGTATTCCATTCCTGGCTCACGTGTTGCAGAATCGATGACCCGGCGTGGGCCGCTTGGTGCTTGACTAGCCCTAGCACCTGCTGGGAGTCTTGCGCTGCTGCTTTCCGGGAGTCTTGCACTGCTGCTCTCTGGGAGTCTTGCGCTGCTGCTTTCCGGGAGTCTTGCGCTGCTGCTTTCCGGGAGTCTTGCACTTGGCTTTGTTGGCCCTG
>CAZGUT010000009.1:29180-38708 GCA_964529435.1 uncultured Candidatus Peribacteria bacterium
GGGAGTCTTGCGCTGCTGCTTTCCGGGAGTCTTGCACTTGGCTTTGTTGGCCCTGAGGTTTGAGGTAAACCTCTGAGGCGGACAGATTCTCCTGTAATCCCATGTTCCATCAAAGTACGTCTTTCAGCCTTTGTGAAGCCTGCTTGATCTAAGATTCTTGATTTTTGGGCTAGTTCTGCTTGGGTGTATTCACCCGTACCACTTTCCCCAATACGGTGCGCTTCCAATATGGCTTCTCCTTTGGCTGTGGGTTGTCCATCTGGGGTTTTAAGTTCGTGTCCGGGGAGTAATTCTGCAGCTTTTTCTAGTCGAGCTGGGTCACTTAATTGTGAATTTTCACGCACAACTTCTGCTGTCGGTCTTGATGCAACACGTCTTTCCCCAGGCCCTAACGGTTCCGGTCTTCTTGCCCCCTCTATGGCTTTTGAGATAAGCCCTTCAAGAGCATCTGGCCTCATTGTTTCTGTGTGAATTTCTCCTGCCTTTTCATATCTGATTGTCACTTCTCCCGAAGTAGAATCTACTTTAACAACTTCTGTTGTACCACGGGATGTCAGATATTGTCCGCCTTCTACAAAATTTCTTGCTGCGGAGACTCCAGCACCTTCTTTTGCTGATGGGTTTGGTTTGTCTCTTTGTTTTTTTGATCTACGAGATGGGCCGCGGCCAGTAACTGGTTTGAATGTTTGCGTTCCCATGTGTCCAGCTTTGAGTGAGTAAGCTGCGAGGTAAGAATGGAACAATGATTCAGATGAGGTTAGGCTTTCCCAAGCTGCATCAATTCCTCCTTCGTAAATTCCAGTTTGAACTGCTCCCATGATAAGCATGGTTGCAGCTTCAAGGTTTCCGGCGATTATTACTTGTTGAACTAATTTCCTTGTTCCTGAGTGGGTGATACTTTCAGCCATCCCATTGAGTCCATAGCGTCTAATTAAAGCTTCATCGACTTTTCTACCAACTCCCCCAGCAAGTTTTCCTGCCCCGTGGAATGCACCAAGTGCTACAGTGCTCCAGAAAATCCTTTGCATAGCTTCTGGGAGATCGAGTTCACCGAGCCATTTTTCCTCCAAACCAATTTGCTTCAAAAGCATACTGTGTGTGGCTTCAAAGACAGCACCTTCCACGAGAAGCAAACCAACTGTGGCACCTGCCTGTATAATTCTTGAGCCTTCATACGCGAGAGTAGCTGCTTGCAAAAGACCCATTCTTCCTGCTGCCCACATTGCCCCTTTTGAGACCGCCGCTTTTGCTAAGTTTCCAACTCCACCACTGACCATAATGAGTGGCGCGTTGATCATCAGTTCTTTTCTGATTGTGTCCCAAGTTGAGTCTGCGAGATTTGTGTATTCATCTCTTGGGTCAAAAGTATCATTGTAGATATTCCAGATTTCTCTTTTTTGAGGTGGAAGTGAATTCGGGTCGAAATGGTGCTTCAGTGCATAGTTCAGTTTCTTCTGACGGAAACTTTCACTTGTTAGTTTTTCCATGTATTCGTTGATTGCCTGTTCAGACATTCCGGGCACCCACGTGCTTACTTTTTCACCTTCTTCATTTTCATATGTGTGTTCATAACCATTGCGCCATTCTCCAACATGTTCTGCTTTGAGTTCCTTCATTTCAGCATGGACTTCTGCTTTTAGTTCTTTCATTTTGGCTTTTGATATGTCTTCTTGGGCTGCGTCTATTTCAGTTTTGAGATCTTCTTCAACTACTGACGCAACCTCTCCATAGTGGCTATAAAATCTGAACCAGTTCAGCATGTTCACTTTCTTTTCGTGGAGGTGTGTTCTGTTACTTGGATCGTCAAATCCGACTGCAAATAGGCCTTCTGTTTTTCTAAGTTGTGCATTTGTTGTCCGCATTTCTATGAGTGCAAAAGCTTCTGCTGGAATGAGGTCTTTGAGTGAAACATTTGGATTGGTCATGATTTGGTATTGGTATTTTTGTAGCTGCCCATCTCCGATCAAGCTTCTGAAGGATTCTACAGACCCTCGTGAATCAATTCCCATCACCTCATCCATTCTGTTTCTTATTTGGCTACCTAGAAATTGGGCATGGTCACCAAATTCTGTGATAAACATTTGCATCATCATTCCAAAAAGCTGGAGTTGTTCAAGGCGCATGCTTTGCTGTTCTGTAACTTCGATTCCCATTTCTTTATTTTCTGAAACAGAGGCTACAATTGATCCAATAAAAGCTTCTCTATCTTCTGTTGTTTGGATGCTACCCACTAGTTCTTGGTATTGAGTCCGCGTGGGTGTTTCTGCAAAACCGTACATTCTGTCTTCGTCAAAACTTGGCATTGGAGTTTCTGCCTCTTCTACATTACCCAGTGATTGATCACCTTCCTGTGTGTAAGCTTTTTCTTTTGTTTTGGCGATTGCTCCTTCGATCCCTCTTATGTATGTTGTTATGAGTGCTTCTCTGGGATTTTCCTTGACTCCTTCGGCAGAGAGGTATGTTAAAAGCTGATTGATTTTTTCGAGACTTTCTACCAAAACAGTGTCATCTTCCACATATCCAGCTCGCTCACGACAAATTGTCTGGATCTTGTTTACTTCACGCCCCCAAACAATTTTATAGTCTTGGATTGATGGAATTCCTGCCAATCTCATTTGTTGCAGATCTATGGCTTTGTGTGTGTTTTCAAGTTCTGATTCTTCCTCTATAACTTCTTCATAATCTGCATTTTCTATTTTGGTAATTGTTACTTTGAGTCCTCTTACCAGTGTTTTCATTCGCATTTCACTCTGTTCCCCTTTGGCTCCTTCAACAGCAATAAAGCCTAGTAGCTGGCCAACTTTTGCGAGGCCTTCTTCTAGCGGGGTGTCATCTTCAAGAAGATCTGCTTTTTCATCACAAAAAGTTTGAATTTTGTTTACTTTGTCGCGCCAGATTTCTTCGTATTGTTCTGCAGGCTCGAGATCTTTCAGCTTTTCCTGCTGTGTATCAATTGCTTCGTGTTGTTCTTCAAATTGAGGCATAAATTAAAGGTTTTTGAGTTCTTCTTCTAAGGATTCTTCTGGGGTTTCCTTTCCTCTTTCTTCTTTTTCTATTTGTTTGGAAGTGTTGCGTTTTAGGTCTGAGTGGATATTTTTGAGTTCTTTAAAGAACTCTTTTCCTTTCTCAGTTTCAAAGCCAGCATCTACAAATGGCTTGGCTTCTTTTTCGTATTCTTCGAGTGTTTGGAGAAGTTTTTGTAGTTGTTCGTCGTCAAAATTTGGTAGTTTTTCTATTAGCTCTTGTTTCTTTTCCTCAGGAAGCAGGAAGCATCTGAGTAGAGCGTATTTTACTTGGCGATGGAGTGTTTTTTGTCCAGACATGGATTGCCATACTAAATAAATCTGTTAATTATAACAGAAAAGCGGGTTTTCTTCAAGAGAGAGGCTTGGCAAAACGGGCCTTTGTGTCTTCAGTGACCGGCGCCGGTCAGGTATGGGATAGAATTGGGATTTGTAAAGATAGGTTTGACTTCTGTTAAGGCTAGTTTAAGATTGTATCTTAAAAATCATCCTTTAATTTGTGTGTGAAGAATTAGAAATTGATGAACATTCTGAGACAACCAGAGACATTGCTACGTTTAATGATGCAATGGATGTTTTGCAGAAACCTGAGTTAACCTCGGAGGAAGCTTCTAAGTGGATAAATGAAGCTTTGAGATTAGCCCAGGGGCATTTTGGAGAAATTGAGAGATTGCGGAAATTTTTGAGAAGTCGTCCAGAACTTTGGGAGGATAACTTGCTTGTTCCTAGTGCCCACACAAATGCTATTTTTGTGTACAGGGATGGGCATTGGCTTGTGTATTCGGGATGATTTGGATTATTATTACGCACTGAATTTAATCTATTTTAAAATGCCTGAGAGATCAGATGAAGATTCTTGTCCGGATGTTTCACGGTTTTTGATTGAAGAGGAGCCATCTACTGTTTTGCAAGATGTTGAAGGTACTTTGGACGGTTTGCTGCAGAGTATTGCTAGTGGGTGCCCTAGCATGAGTGACGAGGAACGTTTAAGTATGCTTAAAACTGCAAAAAGCTTAACTTATCAGGATGCGGGTGAATTAGAGCGATTAAGAGCTGCCGTTCGTATTGGTTTTCCTGACAGGGATTGGGGGGCAATTGATGACTTTTTTGGAGAGAAAAAACGCTTTGTTGTGGTTGTTGGGAATGGGGCTTTAGAGATTTAGCGGGTTTTTAGCCATTCCATGGCTTCTTCCCGGGTTTTGAATTCATGGGCGAGTTGTTTTTCCATTGCTTCATCCATGATTTTTCCGATTTCTGGGCCGGGGGGGATGCCGAGGATTTTCATGATGTCCTCCCCTGTTATGAGTGGTTCCGGTTTGGCTTCAAAGTTTTCGAGGCATTCGTCGTAGGCGGCTAGGACTTTTTCATAAAGTGAAAGGTCTAGAGGTTCGATCCCGGCTGCATCTGCGTAAAAAACTGTGAGGAGGGTTGGGAATTTGGGGTCGAGGAACCAGTGGCGTTGTCGTCCAACGGGCATTTCCAGGAGCTGTTGCATCATGAAGTGGTGTTCGATGGCCCAGCTGACTTCTTCAATGACCTTGCGGGGAAAGCGGAGGCGGCGGAGGATGCGTTCTGCGATTTCTGCGGAGACTTGGGGGTGGTCGTCGAAGCGGACGCGTTCTTTGACGGCGAAGGTTTGGGGTTTGCCGATGTCGTGGAGAAGGACGGCCCAGCGGGCGATGAGAGAAACTGGAGGGGTAAGTGGCGCGAGCGAAGCGAGCGCCTTCATTGAATGAGTCCAGACGTCGCCTTCATGATGATAAATGGCTGGCTGTGCAATTCCTTTACACTCTTCTAGTTCTGGAAGTACATATGGCAATACACCGGTGTCTTGCATGTCTTCAAATGCGACTGGCGCGTTTTCATGCATGATGATTTTGTTCATTTCGTCCCCTACCCTTTCCCAGCTAACTTTATCTGCAAGTTGGGCATGTTTTTTGATGGCGTGGTAGGTGTCTGGGTGGTAGCCAAAGTCCAATGTGTTTTTGAATCGGACTGCGCGAATAATTCTGAGATGATCTTCCAGGATGCGTTCGTGGGGATCGCCAATGAAACGAATGAGTTTATTTTTGATGTCGTCCTGGCCACCAACGAAGTCATGGATTTCTTCATTTATTGGGTCGAAGAAAAGACCGTTAATTGTGAAATCTCTGCGTTTGGCATCTTCTGCTGGATGACTGAATTCTACTGCATCTGGGCGACGGCCATCTGAGTAGCCAGAGTCACTGCGAAAACTTGCAATTTCGAAATTGTGCTCGTTCTGGACTGTCGTGATAACTCCAAAAGCCTTGCCAATTGCGTAAGTGTCTTCAAAAAGATCTTCAATTTCATCTGGGGATGCGCTCGTTGCGATGTCGTAATCTTTGGGATGGGTGCCCATGAGCATGTCGCGGACACAGCCTCCTGCCCAATAAGCCGTGTGGCCGGCATCTTGAAGAGTTTTGACAATGGCGATGGAGGTGTTTTTCATGGCGGGGATATCATAGCGGAATTTCAGGAAAAATTCAGGTTTTTGTCAGGACTTTTCTATTAAAAATCTGTTAGGATATTTAGCACATCGTAATTATTTTTTAATGAAAATTTATCAAGTAAAAACTAAAAAACTACCTGGAACAAATTATTCAGAAATACGAAAGCGTGCTTTTAAGATTTATTCGAGAATCAAGAAACAGAGTAAAAGACGACCTTATCTTCGATCAGTATATTTCAAAAAAGATAAAATATTCTTAGGCGTTTTTTGGCGACACTTAGAGGATAAATTAAGTCTTAAAGATAAAACTCGAAGAGTTAGTTATTTCCCTTGTGGGGTAGAGTTGATCAGAAATTCCAGATTTGATCCAATTTCAAAAGAAAACCCCAATAAGAGATCTGAAATTTTGCATCGATTTTTTGGAGAAACACATGATAAAGAAGTTTTCTGTGTTCAAATTAAAGAAAATAAACGTTCTGGACAGAAATATTTGGTGTCAATATTCCCATATAAGTAGAAAGGCCTTCCGCCAGTTTGTGGTATATGAACCACGGCCGAAAGCCCTCTACCTGTATTGTAGCAGTTTGAGCGTGAATTAACAAGGTTTAGTCTCCCCTGTCTTGCATGCGGACTTCGAGGGTGTCGATTTCGTCACCGGGCATTGAGGAGCCGAGGTCTTCTGAGATTTCTGCGAGTTTTTTTGGGTCGTCATAATGGGCAACTGCTAAGACAATTGCGCGTGCCATTTGTTCTGGATTTTGGGATTTGAAAATTCCGGATCCAACAAAGACTCCATCTGCACCGAGTTGCATCATTAATGCTGCGTCTGCTGGAGTTGCGACGCCGCCGGCTGAAAAATTTACGACCGGGAGGCGCTTGATTTCGCGGACTTTTTGAAGGAGTTCTAGTGAGACGCGGTATTCTTGTGCTTTTGCACCGAGTTCGGATTCTGGAAGTTCACAGAGTGCAGTTGTTTCGTCATTGATTGCGCGCATGTGGCGGACTGCTTCGATGATATTTCCTGTGCCGGCCTCCCCTTTTGTCCTGATCATTGCTGCGCCTTCGTGGATTCGGCGGAGAGCTTCTCCGAGATTTCGGGCACCGCAGACAAATGGAATTTTGAATTGGGATTTGTCCACGTGGAGGGCTGGGTCTGCTGGAGTTAGAACTTCTGATTCGTCGATATAATCAACTTCAAGTGCTTCAAGGATTTGAGCTTCTACAAAATGGCCGATACGGATTTTTGCCATGACTGGGATCTGGACAATCGCTTTGATTCCTTTAATCATTTTTGGGTCTGACATGCGGGCAACGCCACCGTCCTTTCTGATATCTGCTGGGACGCGTTCCAATGCCATGACAGATACTGCCCCTGCATCTTCAGCAATTTTCGCTTCTTCTGGAGTTGTGACATCCATGATGACGCCGCCTTTGAGCATTTGGGCTAGGTTTTGTCCAAGTTCATTCATTGTCAGAGGTTTAAAAAGTATTTTGGAATAGTGGTATCACGAGTGAGCTCTGGATGGAAGGTTGAGATTAAGATTTTGCCTTCCTGGCAGAGAACGGGATCACTGTGGTGACGCTTCGCGTCGTTGTGGCTAGCACACTTCGCTACGCTACGTGTGTGGTGATGAGCAAGGATTCTAACATTTTTACCGATTTTTGCAATTTTTGGGGCGCGGATGAAGGTGGCTTTGAGCGAATCTCTGTCCGGACAGAGATCTGTGCGCGGGCACACTTTGATTTCTGCAGAGAAAGATTGGCGTTGGGAGCCGTAGGCGTTGCGGTCTAGGTCTACGTCGATTAGGTTTAGTGCATAGGGTGAAGAGCTGCGTCCAAGCAGAATGGCTCCAGCACAGGTACCCCAGATTGCGAGGTCGTTTTTGCGATATTTGTTTGAGATTTCTTGCGAAAGGCCTGAGTTTTGGAGGTGATCACCGATTACACTGCTTTCACCGCCGGGGATTATGAGGTGTGTGACATTTTGTAGATCTTCTGGGGCTTTGACTAATTTTACGGGTATGCCGAGTCTTTTGAAGACTGTTATGTGTTCTTCGACACTGCCTTGAAAAGAGATAATACCGACGCTTTTTTGTTGCTTGTCCATTGGCTCGCTGTATATTAGTCGAGAATGAAGATACTCTCAATTGAATCGTCGTGTGATGAGACGTCCGTGGCCATTGTGGAAGATGGGCGGGATGTGCTTGTGAATGTGATTTCGTCGCAGATTGTGCAGCATGCGAAGACGGGCGGGGTTGTGCCGGAGGTTGCGGCGCGGAAGCATACGGAGATGATGATGCCGGTGCTGCGGAAGGCGTTTGAAGAGAGTGGTGTGGGCTGGGAGGAAATTGATGCGATTGCTGTGACGCGGGAGCCGGGGCTTGTTGGGAGCGTGATTGTTGGGCGGATGGCGGCTGGGGCGTTGGGGTTTGCTAAGGATAAGGAGGTGATTGAAGTAAATCATATTCATGGACACATGTATTCGACTTGGCTGGAGGCTGAGAAAGAGCCTGAATTCCCTGTTCTGGTTTTGACGGTTTCTGGTGGACATAATGATTTGTGGCTGATGCGTGGGCATGGGGATTTTGAGCTATTGGGAGCTACAAAAGACGATGCTGCTGGAGAGGCATTTGATAAGGTTGCGAGGTTGTTGGGGCTGGGATATCCGGGTGGGCCTGTGATTGAAGAGCGGGCGAAGCTTGGGAATCCTGAAGCAGTTGATTTTCCTCGGGCGGCGATGCGGGGTTACAATTTCAGTTTTTCTGGTTTGAAGACGGCGGTTCTTTATTATTTGCAGGATAATGAAGATCGATTGAAGGATGAGGTGTTTGTGAATGACGTTGCGGCTTCTTTTCAGGAGGCGGTTGTTGGTTCATTGGTTGCGAAATTGATAAAAGCTGTGAAGGAGTTTGGACCTAAGGAGGTGCATTTGGTTGGTGGTTGCAGTGCGAATCGGTTTTTGCGTGGAAAGATTGAGGAGCGCTTGGGGCGTGGGAAAAGGCCACCGGTTTTCCGGGTGCCGGCGAAGATGAGTTATTGCACGGATAATGCTGCAATGATTGGGGCGGCGGGGTATTGGTTGACAAGAAGGGGCTAGTAGATGCTATATTTTGGCCTTCTATTAATTAATTTTTTTATTATGACTGAAAGACAAGAAGAACCACGAGGTATAAGTGGAGGAGCAGCTTTACTCTTTGCTTCTTTTGCTGCAGTGGGAGGTGCAGCACTTACAGCTGTTTCACTTGAGCATCTTGATGATGGAGAAGAGGTTAGATGTCTTGGTAAAGAGTTGGATCGAGCCAGGACAGTTGGAGATCTTGAAGATGCATTTGGCACTTGTTTTCCTGAGAGTAGATTTGGTGAAGCTAGAGAGGCTATTGGCAAAGTTGTAGAACTTGAAGAGGCGGCTGATAAGGAGGCAGAAGAGAATTTACGGCTGCGTACTGAGGAAAGAGATCAGGCATTTCAGGATCTTGATGGTTCAGTGGTTGGTTATCATCAACAACTGAGTTTAGTTGTTCAAAGTGTCTGTCCACATGTGAATCCTGGAAGACAAGCTGAAGTAGCTCACGGGGTTTGTGGTTCTATGAGCATGGAATTTGATACATATGAAAATCCTGGAGAAGCTATAGAGTAGTTTTCTTGACAGAACAGGTTAAGTGTGCGATGATACGGACTAATTAAGCTTTTGCTATGGAGAGATTTGGATTAGATCCGGGGGTGAATGGCGAGGATGATATTCAGCCAATTATTATAGAAACGCCTGGCCGGCCACATGGTGATCAAGGACCTACGGTTCCTGATCCTATGAGGACTCCTAGCCCTGGTATTCGTGAACGTAATAAAAATGAAGAACCTCCTTTGGATGATGATGAGGAAGGTGAGGAAATTAGTAGAATTGATCTTGAAGATCCGCCTCCGCCTTTACCTGGAGTAGGATGGGTAATCCCTGAAGCCTAAATCTGCAAAAGCTTGCTTTACGGGAAAAACTTGGTATAGTGTAAGGCAAGTATTTTAACCTTAAAATTTATGTCC
>CAZGUT010000010.1:0-36899 GCA_964529435.1 uncultured Candidatus Peribacteria bacterium
GCGTTTTTCCCATAGTTTTTGTGGCGTTGATAAAATTGTGAATCTGTCATTTTATCATTCATTTTTCCTGGGTTAATGAACTACAAGATTAACACAAAAAGCGCCCGTTTAACAGGTTAAAAGGGGTCCAGATAGCTACTTTCTGTGGACAAAATGTGTAGGACTTGTGTGGTGAGAGCGTGCTCACCCCCACGTCGCCTTCTCGCCACCCTCATCCTCCTTCCAAGCCACTCTTTCACCCCAAATTTACTCCACATCTTACTCCAAGTTCACAAAAAATCAGACCGTCATTATTGCCTCCTCTTTCTTTTTCGACAACTCCACAACCTCTCCATTCACCCTATCCACCTTCTCCTGCAATTTCTTATCAGCACCTTTCTTGTCGTCCTCGGTCATATCACCATCATGTTCCATCTGCTTGAACTTGCCCATTGCATCGTGCCTTGCATTCCTCACGGAAATCTTTGCTTCCTCAGCCAAACGATGAACCACTTTCACAAGATCTTTACGTCTTTCCTCTGTCAGAGGCGGTATACTCAAAATCACAGCCACTCCATTGTTAGTCGGGTTCAAATCCAGATCAGAATCATGCACAGCCTTCTCAATAGGCCCAAGCATAGTCTTATCCCAAGGCTGAATCTGCACAGTTCTTGCATCCGGAACTGAAATACTTGCAACCGCCTTGAAAGGCTGCTTTGTACCATAAGCTTCCACTGCCAAACCTTCCACCAAACCAGCTGACGCACGGCCAATCTGAAGCTTCCCAAATTCTTCCTGAAGATGAGCCAGAGCCTTAGCAAAATCCTCTTCAGCTTTCTGTAAAACTTGTTGAGACATAATTTAAGGGGTTATTAGAGAACCAATTTTACTACCAGTCGCCGCTTTGAACAAATTCCCAGCTTTATTCATATTAAACACACGAACAGGCATTTCATTCTGTTTACAAAGCAAAATCGCATCCAAATCCATCACTCCAAGTTCACGTTTCAAAACCTCATCATAAGAAATCTTTTTAAACATCTTTGCCTTTTTATTCTTCACCGGATCTTTATCATAAATCCCATCCACCTTAGTCGCCTTCAAAAAGACATCACATTCCAATTCCAAAGCCCTCAGCGCAGCAGCAGAATCTGTCGTGAAATAAGGATTACCAGTTCCCCCTCCACAAACCGCAACTCCACCTTTATCCATCACAGACTTAGCTTTCCCCGGCGAATACTGAATTGCAAAATAAGCATCCGCATAAGGAGCCAGCGGACTAGCCTTCACACCAACACTTTTCAGTGCCTCGGTAAGCAACTTAGCATTCATAATCGTAGCCATCATCCCAATCCCGTCAGAAACACTCCGCGGAATCACCAAATCTTTATGATCCCGATACCTCCAAAAATTCCCACCACCAACTACAATTGCAAGCTTCACACCTTTTTTGACGATTTTTTTCACCTCCTTGCACAAGGCCAAAATCGGCTCGGCATCAGCACCAAAACCATCTGGCCCGCCAAGAACCTCACCAGAAATTTTTAACATCACACGTTTATAAGCCATTAGAATAAAAAGTAACCAAGTAAAATCCCAATCAGCAGCCCACCTAAAACCATAAGCGGCCCTCGAGTATCGGGAGAAAAACGCCTGGCATTCGCCAGATCCGTCAACAAATTGGTACTCAAAATCACTTCCTCCTCTTCATTCCTTTCCACAACATCCTCAAAACTATGATTCGCAACAAGCTTCACAAAACGCCCAAAAGTCAGCTTCACATAACTCGACGCATTCACCCCAACAGGATGATCAGCAGACTTTTCCGTCTGGATCTCAGCCTTATCAAACTCCACCTCTTCATCCATCGAAGAGTCCTCAGTCTCATCTGGTAAGAAAATGTCATCCATGCGTGGGAAATTAATTCCCTCACATTTTACCGCCCCAGGCATCCTTTGCCAAGAGAACAATTTTTACAAAATCCAGATAATTCATAGTTTCACTCGGATTGAATTTTCCATCCTCTGGACTAACTATCCCTTGCATGTATGCACAAAGCACATACTCCGCATACCAAACATCATCTGCCACATCATCAAATGGATTCTTTTCAGGCTCACACCCTTCTCCAAAATATCCAACAAGCAACTTAAATGCCTCAGCCCTATTCAACAAAACATCAGGCTTGAATGTCCCATCCTCATAACCCTCAATAAGTTCATCCTCATAAGCAGCTTCAACTGCTTCATACGCATTATGATCAGTACTCAAATCACTAAACGTTGGCCCATTCACATCAGAAAGATCTGCACCAGTTAATGCAGCAAGTATCCATACTGCCCCACCTCTCGTTGTTCCCTGCTCAGAATCATCAAATACACGCTGCATAAAGTCCGCAAAATCATCATCTTTCTTCGCTTCTTCAACCACATTTTCATCCTCTGCAACCCATCTAAGATATCCTGCCCTCCAGTCTGTCGGCACATCAACACCTAAATCTTCCAAGGTCTCCTCTTCCTCTTCAACAACTTCTTCAACTTCTTCCTCCTCTTCCACTATCTCTTCTTCAATCGTTTCTTCATCTTCAACAACTTCAATCACTTCTTCTTCAACTACCTCTTCTTCGTCGTCATCTCCACCCAGTACAGAGCCAACAACAAAGTTCACTTCATCAGTAAGACTTCCCGTTGCACTTCCATTTGTTGCACGTATTTGGTAAGCAACCGTGTCTCCAAAACTTACTTCTGTATCAACATAAGATTCCTTCCCAATTTGAACCAATGCTATCGGCGCCCCGTCCACAGGATATGGAGCTAGCCCCTTAAGCACTTGTACATGTGTTGAATCATCATCGTCCGGATCTGTCCAAGTAAGGATCATACCTCCATCTTCGTAGTCTGTAACTCTCAATCCTGTTGGCACTTCAAGTTCTGCCGAACCACCAGTAGCAATTCCCCCTAAAAATATTTCCGTAACTGTTCCTGCATTCCCATAATCATCTACTGCAAACACTTTGTAATATTTGTTTCTTGGATCAGTAATAATATCCGTACCTGTTGTTGCTGCTGTTACCAAGTCTGAATCATCATCATTGTCCCACTCAACTGCAGCTCCAGTTCTGTTCTGCACATCGGTTTGACTTGCACCATACCAAACCTCATAATTAGCAAAATTTGTATCTGTTGCTGCACTCCAACTCAGTGCCATATTCCCAACCGAAAACCCAGTATAACTGAGGGCTGTAAGTCCTGTTGGCGCCACAACATCCAGTTCAAAATTTGAACTTGTACCTGCAGTCCCAGCTGCTACTGAATCATACGGCGTAACTCTAATCTGTGCGTTTGAAATGTCTGTATCCGCTGCAACGTCCGTTGCTGCCTCCCAGACAATTGAAACTGTATTTGCTCCAGAAGAACTTGTTATATACGCACCGCTTTGTCCAACTTGATAAGTTGCCGCAGCATTATCAATATCCGGATCTCCGTAAGTAGCCGTAGTTTCTGAGTCCGTTGTACTTAATGTTGGATCTGCCCACGCACCTCCACCATTAACTGAATATTCAATTTTGGCCTGAAGTGTGTCGTCGTCATCTGGATCATCCATTATAAATGTAATCGTAACATCTCCACTTCCATCCGTACTTTGAACAGGAGTCACTGAAGCCACTGTTGGATTTTGGTTCGTACTTACCACAATTGCTTTATTGGCACTTAGTGAATTTGCTTCTCCCGGTGTTGCAAGTGTTAACGTCGCAGTATTCCCTGCCAAATCCGTTATAGTCCCTCCATTCAAAGTTAAAGCACCTGTACCCGTATAGGCCAAATCTGAAACATTATCTCCATTTTGCGTAGTGTAAGTAAATGAAAGCGTATCTGTAGACAAACTAGCATAACTCGCCTGCCTATCCGTTCCATCAAAATCTAATTCTAGTTGTGGTGTCCCAGACACCGCCATACTTTCATCAAACTGCACCGTTACCGTTAACAAGATTCCCGCCCCATAAGTATCATTTGCGTTTGTCGCAGTTACAGAACTAACACTTGGAGCACTTACATCGTATGTTGTTGTATCGTTTGTCGTAGAAGATTCCACTGCAGATCCATCTTTAACTTTCGCCGTAATTGTTTTAAGTTCTTCCGTTGCACTACAGCCCGTTGCACCGGAAGTAATATTAAATTCTGGCCCATCTCCATCATTCACAACATCATCATCCGGATAAGTTAACCAATCTGACCAGTTGCTTCCTGCATTACATGAAAACGCAATGTGCGTTGCTGTAGAACCACCCGTCACAAGAGTTATTTGAGGAGTTGTATCATTAGTAAATCCACTTGCATTGTTATCGTTAATTGTTACGGAAGTTAATACTGGAATTAGAACTTTGGAAAGAGTCCCTGTAGAACCTGCTACCGCTGAACCGGTTGCTGTACCTCCAACTGCAACAGCTGCTGCTGTTAGATTTGAAACAAGCGAATCCGTATCCAACCCATATTCAATAGAAATACGTCCTCCTCCTCCTCCTCCACCGTCCTGATTATTATCATCTGCACCATCCCCACCATCTGCAGAAAATGTTCCTGTTGCTCCTCCATCTTCAATAACAGATCCAGCTGTTACATAAATTGAACCTCCAGAACCTCCACCAGCAGCTCTATCATTAGAATCATACACACCGCCATCACCTCCATCTGCGCTAATAGCACCATTGTGTGTGAAGGCACCCGTTAACTGAAGACGAATTAGTCCTCCACCAGAACCACCCAATGCTACTGTAGTTACACCACCACCAGATGAGCCAAATAATACTGGTGCTGTATTAGATCCGTAAGTGGCACCACCTACTGTTATGGTACTCCCATTACCACCAGCACCTCCGTGCCCACCTCCTTTAGCTCCATTGTTAATAGTAGCTCCATTACCCCATCCAGCAGTAGAGACTGTACAAACATTAGAACCATTTGGACCAAAGCCATGACTTCCTGCAGTCTCAGTACAACCTTTTTCATTTGCATTAATAGTTGAACTTGAATCAATAGACAGAGTGGTCATATTTGTCCACTGAACATTGGAATTAATCGTTGAACTTGTTAAAGTAACTGGCACAGCGTCATTCATTGTCCAAATATCCGTGGCATTCATTGTAAAAGTAAGGCCGCTTAAAGTAGCGCTTGTACCTGCTGAGGTATCAAAACCTGTTACTGACGCATGCGTACAGTTTAGGGTTCCAGCAAGAGTAAGAGCTCCAGTTACTGTAATTGACGGAGTTGCATCACTAGCTCCATCACAAGACTGATTAGTCGCAGAAGAATCTACTGTCCAAGATGCCTCACTATAATCTGCCGCATAATCAAATCCATGATAAATCGTTACAGCATTAGTTGTAGTATTCTTTACATATACTGTTCCATCACCTCCAGCAACAGCAGAATCAGTAGCAGTTCCACCCGTCGCAGTAAAATCTTCAGAGCCTAGTCCCACAAAGCTACTTGAACCATAATTAAGGGAAATTCTTCCACCGCCACCTCCACCACCATCTCGTTGATCATCATTAGCACCATCTCCACCATCTGAAGAAAATGTACCAGTTGAACCAGCAAATGCACCAGTAACAGTAATATAAATGGAACCTCCAGAACCTCCACCTCCAGCTCTATCATTAGAATCAAACAAACCACCATTACCACCATCTGCGGTAATAGAGCCATTGTGTGTGAAATTACCAGAAACATCTAAACGAACAAGTCCTCCACCAGAACCACCCAATGCTACTGTAGTTATACTTCCTCCAGATGACCCAAGTAATACTGGCGCGGTATTGGATCCATAAGTGGCACCACCTACTGTTACGGTACTTCCATTACCACCAGCCCCTCCGTGACCAGCTCCTTTAGCACCATTGACAATAGTAGCCCCATTACCCCATCCAGCAGTACTTTGTGTACAAACATTTGAACCATCTGGTCCATAACCATGATCAGCCCCAGCATTTGCACAACCTTTTGCATCCACATTAATACTTGCATTCACATCAATAGTAAAATCCCCCGTTGTTGTAATTGTTACTCCATCCGCATCCTCAGCCGTATGAGTCAAAACAACATTCGGATTAATCAAAACAGAAGCAGCTGAAATCGAGTTATCCAGCACACAATATCCATCACCACCACCATCAGAGAAAGTCACCGCATCTCCAGAAAGTGAAGCTTCATCAACTGCAGTTGGCGAACCAGCCGTCCCAGAACAATTAACTGTCACAGGAGCCGCATCCGCAAAACTAAAAAAACTAACAAATAACACCACACTCATAAAGGCTATCCCGGCAAGCAACTTTGCTTTGCGAGATAATTTTTTAGCACGCATTCGGCGTTTAAAGAAAATGTTTCGGAGATCCATACGACATTTAACTTGAAAACAAAACTCAATCCATTCAATACATTATACCAGAAAACCGCATATTTTTCCAGCCCTTCAAACCTGTTAACGCATCAAAAAGCACAAACCGCTTTTTTAGCTTAAACTAGCCATTTTTTGGACCTTAATAGCTACTCCAGCAAACTAGACAGCTGAACTGCATCCTCAAGCTCCTTCACCAAAGTAGATATTTTCACAAACGCCCCATAACTAATCTCATCAGCGGGCCCAAAACTTCCATCCCCATAACCCTGCACAACTCCATCTGCAAAAGCCCTAAGAACATAAGCCGCATACCAAGCATCCAAACTCAAATCATCAAACGGATTCTCATCTAAACCATAAAGCACAAGAAGTTCATCTCCAGAGGGTGGCTCCTCAACATCTTTCTCAAAAAAGACCATAATAATCTTCAGCGCTTCCACACGATTCAACACCTGATCTGGCTTAAACGTCCCATCTGGATATCCATTAATCAATCTCTGATCATAAGCATACTGAATATAAGGCGCTCTCTCATGATCAGCATCCAAATCCGTAAATGAGGTCTCCGTTACCACCGGCACATCATATCCAGCCAAAGTCACCAAAAATTGCATTGCCTCCCCACGTGTCATCCCTTTATCCGGATCCGTCACAATGTCCGTCAACAGTGTAAAGAAAGACTCCGACTGAATTTCCTCATCTAACAACTCTTCCTCCACCAAATTCTCCAGATACCCTTTAGACCAGTGATCTTCCAAAACCTCCATATCTATATCCTCAATCGTATGCGTAATTTCTTCTTCCTCAACCACATCCTCTTCTTCAACTTCCTCAACAACCTCTTCTTCTACTCCACCACCCCAAGCATCATTAGCTAAAAGTACAATTTTCACAAAGTCTGTATTCGTCATCGTGTCAGATGGATTAAACATCCCTTCATCTCGCGCACTAATCAATCCATTCGAATAAGCAAGCCCCACATACGGCGCATACCAAGCATCTTCATCCACATCCTCAAATGGATTCTCTCCACCATTCACCGGAGCCTCAAAGAACCCAGTAAGCAACTTCATTGCTTCCGCCCTGTTCAACAAATTATCAGGTCTAAATGTCCCATCCTCATAGCCTCCAACCAAACCTTCTTCAAATGAAACTTGAATTGCTTCATAAGCACCAAGTGCACTATCCACATCACTAAACTCCTGTTTATAGACACCAGTAAGATCTTTGCCCGTCAGAGTTGCCAATAACCAAACTGCACCACCCCTGCTTAACCCTTCATCCGGATTTTCAAACATATTTTCCAAGAAAGTAACATAATCATCATCAGCAATAGCCGCTGCATAAATATTCTCATCCTCACCAAGCCATCTGAAGTAACCAGCCGCCCAACCTGTTGGCATCTCAACTCCCAACTCCTCCACAGTTTCTTCTTCCTCCTCTTCAACTATTTCCTCATCTGTCTCCTCATCATCATCCGTACCACTTACCTCTTCCACTATCTCTTCTTCCTCTTCAGCCTCTTCCTCAACCACCTCATCTACAGTCGTACTCTCTTCCTCCACCACTTCTTCCTCCTCTTCTTCAGAATCCAAAGTAGAACCAACCACAAAACTCAATTCATCAGTCAAATCCCCCGTCGCACTTCCATTTGTTGCACGCAACTGATAAGTAACCGTGTCTCCAACTTCAACATCTGTATCAACATAAAACTCCTCACCAATGGCCACAGTAGCTATTGGCGTTCCGTTCACAAGCCCATTCACACCTCTCAAGATCTGTACATCAGTAGAATCATCATCCGGATCCTCCCACGTAATTTCCACTCCTCCACCAGCATAATCCGTGACACTCACATCGCTCACCTCACCAACCGTTATTGAACTAGAGGAAGCACTTGCACTTACCCCCCCAAGATACACTTCTGTAACTGTTCCAACATTCCCATAATCATCTACTGCAAATATTTTGTAATATTTATTTCTAGGATCTACCGTTACATTCGTAGAGCTTGTAGCAACCGTCGCCAAAGCCGGATCATTATCATTATCCCACTCACTTGCCGCACCATTACGGTTCTGAACATCAGACTGACTTGTTCCATGCCAAAGCTCATAATGATCAAAATTTGTCTCCGTAACCGCACTCCAACTAAGCACAATATTTCCTAATGAAAAGTCCCCATAACTTAGCTCCGTCAATCCCGATGGCGCCACAACATCCAAAACAAAATTTGAGCTTGTACCTGCAGTTCCTGCCGCAGTTCCATCATAAGGCGTCACTTTAATTTGTGCATTCGAAACATCTGTAGAACTAGCTACATCCGTTGCTGCTTCCCAAACTATTGAAACTGTATTCGCACCACTTGAACTTGTAATATACGCAGCACCCGTACCAACTTGATAAGTAACTGCAGCATTATCTATACCTGGATCCCCATAAGTAGCACTCGTCTCCGATCCAGTCGTACTCAAGGTTGGATCCGCCCAAGCACCACCGCCATTCACACTATATTCAATCTTAGCCTGCAATGTATCATCATCATCTGGATCATCCATAATAAAAGTAATCGTCACATCCCCAGCCCCATCCGCACCCAATACAGCCGTTACTGATGCTACTGTCGGCACATCATTAAATGACCAACCAACATTATTCAATCCGTCAGTAGAATTATCTCCTGGCTCTACCGGCGAAGCCGTACCAGACGCATTACTATAAGAAACATTCACATAATCTATATCCGTAGTCCCATTTACCACAAGATTCCAAACCGCCGTATCTGAACTCTGCAACGTAATCAATTGCGAAGGAGCACCAGTCAAAGTAAGCGTACCTGAAACAGTCGTTGTTGACCCCGCCGTGAAAGTAATAGTTTTATTCGCAGTAACACAGTTCAAATTATTAAATGTGGTATTACCAGAAACTGCACTTGCAGTAGTAGTATCAAACACAACTATCCCCGACCCCTGCGTGAAAGTATCAGAGTTCGCCCAGTCACCACCAACATTAATCCCATGATTACCAACCCCAACAGCAAGCGTACCAGCAGTGATCGTGAGATCATCATCAACATCCAGTTCCGCACCAAGCGTCACCGTACCAGCCGTATTAATCGTCACATCATTGAACGCTTCATTTGCACTTAAAGTACCAGTTCCATCAAAAGTAACCGTACCAGTCCGCTCCGTAAAGGTACCAGCACCTGAATCCGTCCACGCAGCAGTAGAAATCCCATATGGCGTAGCACTCACATCCAAAGCACCTGCCGTCAAGGTTACCGTATTCGCTACATCTAATGCAGCTCCCAAGGTCACCGTCCCAGAAGAATTCACCGTAAAATCATAAAATGAATCCGTAGCCGTAACACTTGAACTACTACCAGTCACAGTCACAGCCCCATCGTTATGTGTAAAAGTACCACCTGTTTCATTCCAATTACCACCAACACTCATAGCAGCAGGAGCAGTAAACGTCCCTCCCGCCATGGTAAAATCATTAGTCGTAACACTAGAAAGATCAACGCTGGTTGTACTCACATCATTACCAGCAGCGAGCCCAGCTATTTCAGCACTATTTAAAGTCCTTGAGTAAATTCTAAAATCATCAATTTCCCCACCATAATAAAGTCCAGCACCTGAAGAGCTCACCGAGCCATTCAGCATTGTTCCATCCAACTTACCACCAATAGCATCTTGTGCAGAATGAGCTGGAACATCACCATTAGGCACTGCAGTACCCTGACTAGTTCCATTTATAAACAATTCAAAGTTACCATCATGATCAAATACAGAAACCACGTTATACCAAGTATCCACACTTACAGACCCAGAAAGCCAAGAATTAGTAATCCCAGACCCCCACACACCCGTATATACACTCCCCCCATCCAAATAAATATTCATACCAGCACCTGTACCACCCTCCTCATAAAGAACTGCCTGTGTTGTCACATCAGATGACCTAAACCAAAGAGAAACAGACCGATCATTAAAAGCACCGTCACTCGTAAACTCAATAGTATCATTATCACCAGCAAAATCCACCGCACCCGTATTTGTAAAATTAATTGCAGACGAACCAGAAACCCAAACGGAATTTTCATCCATATTGTTCAGAGTACCATCATAATTATTAGCAGTTTCATCATTAGCTGTCGTCGCCCCTGTACCATCATCCAACTTCCAATACAGCCACAAATTATCAGAGAGCGTATCCGTCCCCAGAGTACCTGTACCAGAAGTTGAATCTGCACTATCATCAAAATTTACATCCAAATCATAATAAGTCGCCCAATTCTGAAGAACATAAGCATCCGCAGCTGCATCACCATCACCAACATACTCAACCGTCCCCGAATTAGTATCATTGGAAAATGCAAGCTGCTCAGTACCTACTAAACGCAGTGTACCTTCATTACTAAAAGTTCCTGTTATACCCAAAATATAACCATTTGTATAGAACACTGCGCCAGAATTAATCGTAAAATTACCAGCAAGAGACTCAGCAGCACCTAATTGAACAACCGCACTACCGCTAGATGCAATTGTAAGATGATGATAAGCATAATCAGTAATAGTAGTTGTACCTGAAGATGGATCATAAGTAACCGTACTACCCGAGTCTAGTTGAGGATAACCAGTTTCCAGAGTAAGAGTTTCTGCACCTTGCATCCTCAAAGTACCACCATCTTCAATTACCAAAGTTCCATCATTAAGCCCATTATCAACAATTAAATTATTCCCATTCAAATCAAGAGTCCCCTCAGTAACAGTCAAATCCTGACCATTGGCATCCATATCCAAAATAGAACTTAAAATTACAGAACCAGCAACTTTATTCACAACAACATCCCCATTATGCTTGTCTGTTCCCCCAGTCAGATCAAAAGTCTGATCATTACTTGCATGCGTAAAATGTACAGGGGCATCTCCACCTTCAAACGTAGATTCAACCGTAACATTACCTTTCACATCAAAATGACTCGTACCATTTCCATTTATAGTACCCTGCGTTAAAGTTAAATTGTTATTAACAGTTAAAGTATCATCAGTCGCAATACTAAACTGTCTTGTTGCTGCAACACTTGATGCAACATTAAAATCATAAAAAGCCCCAGAACCAGTCCCCTCACCAAAATCCCAAGTGGCAGCAGCATTACCTTTATCCCAAGTCATCGTACCATTGGCATGTTCAAAAGTTGCACCTGAAGCCGTATGTGTCCAATCACCAGCAACCGTCATTGTCCCCGATGTAGCAGTAAAAGTCCCCCCATTAAGCACAACATCCCCATCCATATTAACCGTCCCACTACCACTAATAAAAGCTCCTGCAGTCACAGTTAAAGTATTGGCATTAGAGCTAGTACCAAGTGTAAAGTCATAACCACTCAAATTAAAATTCCCCGCAGTCAAAGTGAAATCCTTTTGATATACATCCATATCTAAATCAGACGCCATAAGCACAGAACCACCAGCCTTATTAACAACAACAGGACCATTATGTTTATCCGTTGCCCCAGTCAAATCAAAAGTCTGATCCTCACTTCCATGCGTAAAATGTATGGGACAATCTCCACCTTCCCAAGTTGATGCAACTGTAACATTTCCTTTTACATCAGCATAACTCCCACTGTTATCATTTAGAACCCCCCGAGTTAAAGTCAAATCACCATTAACAACCAAAGCATCTCCAGCAGCAATAGATAAAGTTCTCGTCGCAGCAACAGGAGCTGAAACATTAAAATCATAAAACTCCCCCGAACCAGTTTGTCCTGAATCAAAATCAAAAGTAACTCCACCATTTTTATCCCAAACCACCAGCCCATCATTATGAGCAA
Organism: uncultured Candidatus Peribacteria bacterium; assembly: GCA_964529435.1. Taxonomy (GTDB): domain Bacteria; phylum Patescibacteriota; class Gracilibacteria; order UBA1369; family 2-02-FULL-48-14; genus CAZGUT01. The sequence continues at coordinate 12,215 of CAZGUT010000010.1, forward strand.
AAGTACCCCCCGCTGTATGTGTCCAAGCCCCTGCAATATTCATTGTCCCTCCTGTGTTTGTAAAAGTACCTGAAGACAAAACAAAATTTCCATTCAAATCAATATCATCACCAACAGTGCTACTCCCCGTGAAAGTACCATCAGCCTGATCATAATTTCCAGCACCAATTGTAATATCCACACCTGTGGCCTGAGTAATCGTCTGCGTATAACCAGAATTGATATCAATACCACTTACATCTATTGTCGCATCAATTGTACAAGCCACATTTCCCGTCCCATCAAAAGTAGCAACATCACCTGAACCAGGCGCACTATCACCATTCCAGTTCAAATCAGTACTCCAGTTATTATCAACATCACCTTGCCAAGTCACAACAGCAGCATTCACGGAGGAAACAAATAAAAACATACCCATTAGAGACGCTCCCACTAGGAGCAGTAACCTCCAGAACAAGTTCTTTTGAAGAGATAAGCCTAAATCCATACGTCGTGTTTAATAAATAAAATAATCTTAAATCTGCTAATTATAACACAAAAAAGCCTTTTTCGCAAGACCTGCCTGAATTCACCTTTTACCCCTTAGCCGCAAGCTTCTCATTTGTAGCCTGAAGCCTTGCATTCAACACCTTAACAATCCCTAACACAAGCCCAACAGCCGCCTTCGCATCTTCCAAAACAAGCTTGTTAAAATTCTCCTCTGAAAGCTTCAAAAGCACACAATCCGTCGTAGCCGTCACAGTCGCCCCCCTGTCCTTATCAGACAAGAGCGCCCCCTCACCAAAGAAATCACCAGTATTCAAGTTAGCCAAATGCTCCTGCAAGCCAGTCTTCCCTTTAACCGCCTTCACAACCGTAACCGCACCTGAAAAAATGTAGTAAAAATCCTCCGTCCCCTCACCTTCACGCAAAATCGCCGTCCCCGCAGGCACATCCACTTTTCCCCAGAAATCCTCACCTCCAAAGGTCTGAAAAACCACCGGATCAGTCAAATTGATAAACTGGTTTTTAGTTATTTCTTCATTCATTTTCAGTGAGGTTACCAATTAATTCAGGATCATGCGCCCTTGCAAGCATATCGCTCTCGGAGATAATCCCCTGTTTAAACAACTCAGCAAGTGACGCGTCCAGCGTAATCATACCGTCATCCTTACCAATTTGCATCATCGAATACATCTGATGCGTATTCCCCTCTTTTATACAATTCGTAATCGCATCATTTCGAACAAGAACCTCAAGCCCAAGCACACGGCCATTCCCATCAGCCTTCGGTATCAAACGCTGCGCAACCACCCCAATCAGCGTAGTCGACAACTGCGTCCGCACCTGTTGCTGCTGATGCGGCGGAAACACATCAATCATACGATCAATAGTCTGCGGCGCATCCTGCGTATGCAATGTCGCAAGCACCAAATGCCCCGTCTCAGCCAGCGTAATCGCCGCCGAAATCGTCTCCAAATCACGCATCTCACCAACAAGAATCACATCCGGATCCTGCCTCAACGCCGATCTAATCGCAGTCGGAAATGAATCCGTATGCGAACCAACCTCACGCTGCGTCACAAGCGCCTGCTTAGACGCATGCACAAACTCAATCGGATCTTCAACAGTAATAATATGCGCCCTCCGCGAGTTATTCACCTCATTAATCATCGCCGCAAGCGTAGTCGACTTACCAGACCCCGTCGGCCCAGTCACAAGCACAAGCCCTTTTCTCTTGGTAGTGAACGATTTAATAATTGCCGGCAAGCCCATCCCATCAACAGTCGGAATTTCCTGTGGAATACTTCTAAAAGCGATTGCAGGCCCATCAGCCTCAACATAAACATTGATACGAAAACGCCCAATACCCATCACAGCATAAGACGAATCCACCTCATCTTTCTCCTTGAAAATCGCATATTTATCCTCACCCAAAACCATCTTTGCAGTCTCATCAATCACCTGCTCAGTCATAGGCTCAGCATTCTGCATCTCATAAAGATCACCATTTGCCAAACGAACAATTGGCACACGACCAACCTTCAGATGCAGATCCGGTGATCCACTCGACGCGACTTCCTTGAGGTAAGAATTTATATCCATAATTTATATTAATTATTAAGCAATCATTTCCAATTTTGCACCTTCACCAAGTGCAATTTCTTTTGGTTGACCAACCGCAATCTTATCTACAAATTCACGCAATTTTTCGGAAGATACTTCTTTCGATTTACTAAAGCCCCACTTAGAAAAAGTCAGCTTAACATTTCCATCTTCCCGCGGCATCACAGATTTCAGTGTTGCCCCCGACGCAACTATTTTTGCCTTGTTTTCACCAACATTGATTGTCATTTCATCAATATCAAAAGCCACAGGCAAAACTCCTTCTGAAGTCTCATAATTAAATTCCACCGAGCCGCTTTTGTAAGGCCCATCATCAACTAAAGCAGCCCATTCAGCAGCCACTTCATCCACTTCCTCTTCCTCTTCAACCTCCTCAGCTTCTTCTTCTGGTTCTTCCCCAGCCTCAGCTTCAGCCACAGCATCTTCCCCTTCAGCAGGCGCCTCACCAGCCACAGCCGGAGCAACAGGTGCCACAGCAGCAACCGGCCCAGCAATAGAATCTATCTGAGCTATCAAATCTTTATCTGCATATTGCACTCCAGCCTCTTCAAGAGCCTCATCCCTCGTCATACCCTGTGCTTTATAAATTCCTGCAATTAGTTTCGAACTCAAATACCAAGTAGTCCCCACTTTGTCTTCAAAAATATCCTTAAACCATTCAATCTGCTTCTTATCCACAGTCTTTCCATCCGCAGCCAAAGGTAATTCATGCTTCGGCCCATAAATAATTTGTAACTCATTTTTCTTTGGCTTCTTAGCTTTTTCACCCGGACTCAGCAAAGTTAATTCAACTCCAGCCTTATCAAGAAGCTTCCTATAAAAAGAAAATTTAGTGCTATTCCATACCTCTTTCCTCGGCCAAACCACCCTAGATTCAACTGGCAACATAGCTTTCCCAATACCTTCTTTCTTGCCCTCTCTCATCCTTTCCAAAAAAGCAAATCCACTCCCAAAAATTTCCAAAAGACTACCCGACGGATAAATAACATTACGACCATCCATATATACTGGCCCAGTGTCTCCTTCCGCAGCAGCTGCAAACTTCTCAAAAGTAGTTGTTTCAATTTCAACATCATCAAATTTTTCATCAATCTTCTCAGAGAAAAAGTTTTCAAACCAATCCCCCATCAAAATCTTAATTTTTTCCATCGATGTAAGACTCCTCATCAAAGCAGTTCTATCAATCTTCCCATCTTCAGTATAATAATCCACCATGTTTTTATCCCACTGCATCATTAAAGCCTCCACAGCATCAGGATCATCTTCCATAACACCCAACACCATTTCCCCAATAAAAGAGTTGTCAATTAATTCACCCGTAACTTGATCAAAAACTCCCTCTGGCAACAATCCCGGATTTTCAGCACTATCAGTCATTTCTTGAGTGTTTATTTGCTAATTCCTCCGCTTGAACCTTCAACTTCTCCGTCCGCTGCAATAGCCGCGTTTTATTTACTTTTTTCTTCCTAATCCGCTCCTTTCCAACCTCTTCATACATATCTTGTTCCTCATCCAAAATCATCAGCCCTTCATCAAGCATCTTTCCACTCGTCCCCTCCAAAAGATTCATCCACTCTTCCTCACTAAACTTCATCAATCGAGCAGTAGCCTTACTACCCGCAAGCAACTTAGCAAGCCGCTTTACTTTTTCGTCCTGATTTGAATTATTATGCATCTCCAGATGGGTTATCGGTTACACGCTCCATTGAAATTCGTAGATCCTCAAGCCTCTCAATGTACTCAGCTTTATCAATTCCCTCTTGCCATTCATGCTCATCTCGTCCTCCAACAAAAACATGTCCTTCTTGTTCAAGTAGCATCAGCAAATCATCAACTTTCTTCTCATCCAATTCAGACAAAATCCCAGCCCATTCACCCTGCGACTTAGGCATCACTCTCATTACAAGAGAACTCTTAGGAAGCATCTTAACCGCGCGCTCAATCTTACCCTCCTTCGAGCTGCTTTTTGACATGGTTTTTCCACGTAGATCCATTTGGCGTGTTTTAATCATATAATTATAGCAAAAAACACCCACTTTTTCAAGCAGCGATCACTTTACATAGCGTCAAAAACAATCATACCTGACCGGCGCCGGTCACGGAATCAACATCACATAAATGAGTCAACTCTTACGGTAAACATTTTGGGGTGAGTAAAACGTAAGTGCGCCCTGTTTTACGAACCCCCAAAATGTTTATCTACATCATCCCAGGCATCCCACCCATCGCAGCAGCAGCCGCAGCGGCATCTCCACCACCACCACAACAACTTTTTTCTTCAGGAATCTCAGTAACAAGCACACCAGTAGTCAAAACCGTTCCAGCAACTGAAACCGCATTCTGAAGTGCACTCACAGTCACAATCTTTGGATCCACAACTCCAGCATCAAACATATCCACAAATTCATCCTGCAAAACATCATAACCAAAAGTCTGCCCTTTGCCCCGAACACCAGCAACAATCTCCTCACCATTTTTACCAGCATTCTCAGCAATCTGCCAAACAGGAATCGTCAAAATATCCATCACAAGCCGACCACCCAAAGCCTCATCCTCATTCGAACCCTTAAACCCTTCAAGCTCCGCAGCCGCATGCAGCAGCGCAGCACCTCCACCAGCAACAATCCCGCCCTGCACCGCAGCCTTAGTCGCATTCAGCGCATCCTCAATCCGCGTCTTTTTCTCCTTCATTTCAACCTCAGTCGCCGCACCAACTTTAATAATTCCGACTCCACCAGAAAGCTTCGCCAATCGTTCCGCCAACTTCTCCGTATCAAAATCTGAACTACTATTATCAAGCCCAACTTTAATCTCATTTATCCGAGCCTCAACATCCGCCTTGGCACCCTTCCCATCCACAATCACAGTCTCATCTTTAGTAGCCACAACCTTCCGCGCCTCCCCAAGATCAGCCATCGTCGCAGCATCCAAACTCATCCCAATCTCCTCAGAAATCACTTTTCCACCAGTCAACGCCGCAATGTCCTTCAACATCTCCTTCCGACGCTCACCAAAACCAGGCGCCTTCACCGCAAGCACATTAAAACTACCTCGCAGCTTATTCACCACAAGCGTCGCCAACGCATCCCCGTCCATATCCTCACAAAGAATCACAAGCTCCTTGCTACCACTCTCCGCAATCGCCTCAAGCAGTGGCAAAATCGTTTTAATACTACCAATCTTCTTATCCGTAATCAGAATTTTCACGTTGTCATAAGACGCCTCCATCCGCAACGGATCCGTAATCATATAAGGCGAAATAAATCCGTTATCAAACTGCATTCCTTCAACAATTTCCTTGCTAATCCCAAAAGTCTGCGACTCCTCAACCGTAATCACACCTTCATGCCCCACAGCTTCCATCAATTCCGCAATCACCTCCCCAATCTCTTCATCCTGCGCAGAAACTGAAGCCACCTGCGCAATCTCCTCTTTAGTTTTTACCGGCTTGGTCACCTCTTCAAGCTTCGCAACGACCTTCCCAAGCGCCTTATCCATCCCTCTCTTCAAAAACACAGGATTCACACCAGCAACAATATTCCTAATCCCCTCATCCAAAAGCGCCGCCGCCAAAACAGTAGCGGTTGTTGTCCCGTCTCCAGCCACGTCATTCGTTTTTGTAGCGACTTCCTTTACTAGTTGCGCACCCATATTTTCTTCTGAATCAACAAGGTCAATCTCTTTAGCAATCGTCACTCCATCATTGGTAATAATCGGACCTCCAAATTTCTTCTCCAAAAGTCCATTCCGACCCTTCGGCCCCATAGTAATCCGAACCGCATCCGCCAAATGATTAACACCCTTCAGAAGTTTCTGACGAGCCTCATCTTGAAAAGTAATATTTTTAGCCATTTTTTATAAAGTTAATTTTTAATTAAAGATCGCAAGTATATCCGCCTCTTCAAGAAGCAACAACTCTTCACCATCCACTTCTACTTCATTCGGGCCATATTTCTTAAACAGAACAGTCTGCCCAACTTGCACCTGCGCCGGCGCACCATCTTTCCCAGCACCAACCGCTTCAACAACACCCTTTTGTGGTTTTTCTTTAGCAGTATCCGCCAAAACAATCCCAGATTTTGTCTGAGTCTCTTCAGAAAGCCGCTTCACAAGCACATAGCCCGCAAGAGGAATTAATTTAGCCATTTTTCAAAGGTTACAGATTAAATTAGCACTCAACTAAGAGCGGTGCTAATTGTAACCCCGCAAATTGGAAAGTCAAGAAAAAATAAAGTTTTCCACAAAAACACCTCTTCCTGCATTTCACATTCCTCACTTCACATACCCTTTTTGCGATTTTTATTACTACCATTGATTTTATATAAGATCGATATATGATCACCACCTATTCAATATAAATCTGATAGTAGTTCTAAAGATCAAGGAAAACGTCTTTTGGTAACTGTGCAAAACTCTTCACTCAAGCGTAAAAAATTCAGGAAAATTTCAGGATTTTTCCTGAACAAATATGGCACTATTAGCATCCTTAGCCCTACATAATCATGAACTCCATCAGCGATGAACTGCTCTATCAAAAATTCAAATACTTAGGAAGAAAAGCCACAGAAGCAAAAAAGCAATTTTGCTTACTGCTACCAATAGTAGATCGTAAAAAAATTTGGAAGGAAGCAGGATTTAGTAGCATATATGATTATGCAGAACAATTGAGCGGTTTAACTAGAGAAGAGGTAGATGAAGCCCTGGGTAAAATTTAAAATACTTGCAATCCCGCACACTTTAATGTAACATTTAAACGTACATTTAAATGAACACTATGCTTCAAATCAACGACGACACCACCATCGTGGGCAAAACGGAACTTCGCACAGAATTTTCGAAGCTCAGTAAAAACCTAAAAGGCAAGAAAATCATTGTAATAGACCGCAACCACCCCGTAGCTGTAATTGAATCTTTTGAGGAATACGAAGACAAAGAAAGGTTAATCGATGACTTAGAAGATTTCATCCTCGGCCACATCGCAAAAGAACGTTACGAAAACAGCACTGAAGATGATTACATTAGTGAAGAAGAAATGTGGAAAAAACTTGAACTTAACGACTAAGAAATGTACAAGATCAAATTTCATAATCTTGTTGAAAAAGATTGGTTACCAATCCCAAAAAATGACATTAAAAAAATCAAGTCAGCTATACAGAAAAAACTAAAAACTGCACCCGAAACCTTCGGCAAACCACTCCGCAAAGAATTAAAAGGATATCGCACTTTAAGAATCGATCCATATCGAATTATTTATAAAGTTAAAGAGAAAGAAATCCTCGTCTTTATTCTCAATATTGGTCTTCGCAAAGACCAACTCGTCTACCTAGAAGCAGCAAAACGCTTAAAGCTGATTTAAGCCCTCCTTCCACCAATTCCCAACTTCTTCATAAGCCTCCTCTCCTCTTTCTCTTTCCTCGCAATCGCATCATAGGCAGCCCAAAGTCTTCTATTATCATACCCACCAGCCTTTTCACCAAAATCCACAGCCATTTCAAGCATCTCCGCCCTCAAAGCCTCCAATCTTTCTTCATCAGATTTAACTCTCTCAATCATACTTGCTCCAACTTTAAAACATCAATCAGCTGAAACACCTCATCCATCTGCTGCAAGAACATATGAATATCATCATGATCCAATGCAGACTTATCAATAGACTGCGGCTCAAACAAATCCTTTGTAGATGGAATCATAATCACAAGTTCACTCTTATAAAACTCACACTGCACAGACGGCTTAGCTTTCCCACCAGTACGAAGCCCTGCCAAACTCAGCAACCTCTCCATAAACGCAGTCGTCAGCAAAAACCGCGCCTCCACCTGATCCGAACTATAAACCTCAAAAATCGACTCAAACTCAGGATCCTCAAGTTCAATCCTCTCAAGATCTGAAATCGCATCTATCCAATTTGCAAATCTCCCTTTATCCCTCTTCAAAACAGTCTTCCCTTTAAACGACTTCGGAAATCCAATCACAATCACCAAGCCTTTAAAAACCGTCACCGTCCTTCGTCGCTTACCATAACCAGTCGTCCTCTTCAAAATCATCTCATTCATATGAATCTTAAACTTCTTATACATTCCATCAATAAAATCCTCCGTTTCAATTTTGTTATAACGCGGAATTATATCCAGACTCAACCACCACGGCCTATCAACAAAGCCCTTAACACTATAAGTCAGGTCACCAAAAAAACTACAAACAACAGGCATAAATTTGGACTTCACCTCCGTTTTATATTTCCTAAGCGGTGCCCGCACCCAACCCATCCAAATCGCTCCACATATAACAAAAACCACCCAACCTAAATCCATAGAACCACTCCCCAGACCCACCATCAAAAATATGCTAAGCACAATAATCACTACAATCACAGGAACCGCAATCGCCTGACGTTTTTTATAAACTTTATATTGAACAAGCCTCTCCTCCTCAACCTCCTGAAGAATGGGTTTTATCTTCTCATCATAATGTTTACTAAAACCTTCCTCATACTTAGCCTTTTCAACAAAACTAGGAGTTTCCATTTAGATCAAATTATCCAAGCAATTTTCCAGCATCTGGAACTTTCTTAGCCCCCTTTTCAGCCTCAAAAAATGGATAAGCCTCTATCTTAATCCATCCAGCAATCATACTCATTGGCCAAACTTGAACAGTATCATTCAGATCACGCACAGCTGAATTGTAAAAACGCCGAGACGCAGCAATGTGCTCTTCAACATCTTTAAGCGCCCGTTGCGCATTCACCATTGTTTGATCACTTTTCAAAGCTGGATAATTCTCAACATTCACCATCAATTGATTCAACTTCGCGCCAAGATCAATTTCCGCTTCAAGCGCTTTCTCAACATTCTTCGCTGTCTTTGGATGCTCACGCTTCACAGCCTGCGAACGCAATTCAGTAATTTCTTTAAAAAGCGCCCTCTCGTGCTTCATAAACTTCTTCGCAACAGTCAGCACATTCGGAATAAGATCATGCCTTTTCGTAAGCTGAACATCAATGCCGGAATAAGATTCCTGCACACGATTCCTCTTCCGAACAATCGAAACATAAACACCATAAGCTAAGATGGCCAGTACAACCAGACCAACAAGAATAAATACATGCATAGTATTGGATTTTAAGAAAACAACGCAGCCATTCTACACAAAATCAATCAATTTATCTATCCTTCAAGCTCAGGTTCAGACCTTGTCCAAACTGCCTCACCGTTCACTTCAAGAGACAAAGCACCACTAAATGGAATTACAGACACAACCATATTTTCCAATGGAGGAGTTTTACCAGAAGCAACATGTCTCCGCGTATGTCCACGCACCGTAACATGCAAAAAATCCCCATACAAAACAGCAGCCCTAAGCCCCTCTCCGTGACCAAGATGAGCATAAGAAAGGTCTCCAGCATTCAAAACTACATTAACATGCCCCCTCTGCCCACCAATCTCATTAGACAAAGCCTCCTGCGCCCTACCCAAGAGCACCTCTGCATCACACGGGCCTTTTGCATCCAAAGACACAACAACCTCACGAGCACACCATTCTTGCTTTGATGTCCCAATCAAGCTAGAATCAGCAGTCATAATATTTTTGGTTAAATAATAATAATTCTGACCAAATAAAGCCAAGGGAGAAACCTACAACATAAAAACAGCTAATACAAGCCATTTTCACTCCCTACTCCGCAAAGGCCTCTACACGCAACTCCCGCAGAACCTCAACCTTAATCTTCCCAGGATATGACAAATCTTTCTCAACCTTGCGAGCAATTTCATGAGACATCTTGATCGCCTTGAGATCATCAACCTTTTCAGGGCTAACAAAAACTCGCAGCTCACGACCAGCCTGAAGTGCAAAAGCTTTATTCACACCTGCAAAACTCTCAGCCAACTTTTCAATTTCAGCCAACCTCTTCACAAAGTTATCAAGATTATCTTTATTTGCCCCGGGACGAGAAACAGAAATCAGATTTGCAACCTGCACAATCTTCGCCTCCAAACTTTTAGCCTCCACATCACCCTCATTCGCCTCAACACAATGAATCAACTCCTCCTGCGCACCAAACTTCTTCAAAATATCCCGACCAATAATCGCATGTTTACCTTGAATCTCATGATCAACCGCCTTCCCAATATCATGCAGCAGCCCAGCCTTCTTACAAAGATCAATATTCGCACCGAGCATCCCCGCCAGTTCCCCAGCCAAAAACGCCACCTCCATTGAATGTTTCAGCACATTCTGCCCATACGCAATCCTAAACTTCAATCGCCCCAAAATCTTCAATAAATTGGGCTGCACACCTGCAACACCAAGCTCAAACGCAGCCTTTTCACCAAGATCTTTCACAAGAATATTCACCTCTTCTTTCACCTTGGCATAAGTCTCCTCCACCCTAGCCGGATGAATTCGCCCATCCTCAACAAGCCGTTCCAAAGTAATCTTAGCCATGTAACGACGAATCGGATCAAAGCCAGAAATAATGATGGATCCCGGCGTATCATCCACAATCACATCCACACCCGTAACAGTTTCAAAAGCATTAATATTTCGCCCTTCACGACCAATAATCCGCCCCTTCATATCATCTGAAGGAAGCGTCACTGAAGTAGTCGTAGATTCAACAGTAGTTTCAGACGCGTACCTCTGAATGGCATCCGCAATAAGCTGCTTAGCCTTTTCATCAACTTCCCCCTTCATCTCAGTCTCAAGTTTCTTGGCATAAGAAACAAGTTCATCTTTGAACTCCTTCTCAATCTGATCAAGAAGCAACTGCTTAGCTGCCTCACGATCCAAACCTGCAACCTCAACCAGTTTCGCCTCTCTTTCCTCAACAAGTTTAATCGCCTTCTCCCTCTCTTTTTTAAGATTTTCCGTCTTCTCCTCAAGCTGATCCTTCAGCTTATCAAGGTTCTCAACTTTATCATCAAGAGAGCGCTCTTTTTTAACCAAGCGATCCTCCATATCATCAAGTTTTTTCCTCTTTGCACGCTCATCCTTCTGAGCTTCCTCATGAGCCTTCAAAGCCTCATTCTTTGCCTTCAAAAGCAATTCACTCGCTTTTGTTTTAGCATCATGCAAGGCCTTCTCCTGCTCCTTTCTTTTTGCCTGCTCCTCTTCCTTAAGTTGTCGGGTTCTGTATATAAATCCGCCTACTCCTCCCGCTCCCAACGCTAGCAGAAGAAAAAATACGGTAAGAATGTTCATAACAATCTGGGGTTAAACCCCGGCAACGCAAAAACTCAGGCGATTTTCCGCCCACTCCTAACCTGTAAACAATTTATGATTTTTCAGTAATCGATCTAAGTACAAGTTTTTCTTTTTTAGATATTTCTAAGGAATTTTTGCTTACCGAGCCATTAAAATAAAAGATCCGTAAGCAATTTAACAGAAGCCAACAAAGCTTGGCAAGCACGATTTAAAAAATTCAGGAAAATTTCAGGAAAATTTCAGGATTTCATCAAGGTCACCATGCCAAAATAGATATCCTTTAACCCCCACACTATGCGGAAATTACTCATTTTCTTACTGGCATTCAGCTTGCCACTCCATGCAGTCGCCATGGAAATCTGCACTGAGATCCCTACCACAATAGAAATCTCAGATCTCTATCCCGCCCCCCTCGACGGCGAATCCGAATGGGTAGAACTCACAAACACAGGAACAGATCAAATCGATCTCTCTTATTTTACTTTAGAGGACACAACCCAAAAACCCATGTCCCTTTCCAGCACCTTAGACCCAGATAGTTCAACCCAAATCACAGATCTCTCTTTCCAACTTAATAATGGAGGCGACACAGTAATTCTTAGAACAATCGACGGCACAGAAATAGACTCTCTTTCTTACGAAGAATCCACATCTGGCCAAAGCCTCCTAGTCGGTGGTGAGGAAGAAGCCGTAGAATTAACTTCTTCCACTACTACTGAATATCCAATTTTCTCTGAAGCTCTCCCAAATCCAGAAGGTACAGATAGCACTGCAGAATGGATTGAACTCTATAACCCTTACGACTACCCCTTAACCCTAGACGGACTACAACTAGATGATTCTGAAGGTGGTAGCTCAGCTTATTCCCTAGAAGGAAATATTGAAGCCACATCTTACTTATTAATATATTCAGAAGACAGCAACTTAACACTTAATAACTCCACAGACAGCGTTCGCTTACTCAACACAGATGAAGTGATATGGGAAATTTCCTACGACGACCCAGAAGAAGGTGAAAGCTACGCATTAATTGGATCCACTTATCAATGGACTAATAATCCAACACCCGGCTCAGCAAACTTAGCTTCCACTAGTACAGAAGAATCTGAATCTGAATACCAAGACGGTGACCTCTCTGAAGAAGTTGAAGTCACTGAAGTATACCCAAATCCAGAAGGCGCAGACGCAGAAGAAGAATGGATTGAAATCACTAACGGAGGAGACACGGCCGTAAATTTAGGTAATTGGACAGTTGATGACGGCGAAGGCGGCTCAGACCCTTACGTCTTCCCAGATGACACCATCATCGGCCCAGGCGAAACAATCGTTCTCTACCGTACAGAAAGTGGAGTTGCATTAAACAACTCTGATGAAGTAGTAGAACTCGTCGACTACACAGGAGAAGTTGTTGATGAAGTATCATATGAAGATTCTGTTGAAGGCCAATCCTACGCAGAAATAGAAGTTGAAGAAATGGCAAGCGACCTAGCCTCAACTTCAGACATGGGCACCAGAATTTTTTCCACATGGAAATGGAGCTCACCAAGCCCCGGCGAACATAACCCACGCTGGCAACAATTCAAAGGAGAAGTGCTCTCATTTGAGAACGGCATGCTCAGCCTTTTTAACGGAATCAGCACCTGGAATTTCAACGTCGACAACAATTTCATCGACGACTTCCTATTCCAAGCCGGAAACTCCGTATTAATACAGGCAGCAATGGATGGAGATATCTTCCAAGTCATGCACAGTGAACTTTTGGAAAGTGCAGATCCAGCAGATAACAGAAATCTGCCATTCGGTCTCATTGGAACTGCACTCCTAGCAGCGGGATGGATCAGTTACGAGCTGTACAAAAAACGCAAGGAAAATTTGACTCCAACAACACTACAAGCCTAGAGAACCACCCTAACAAATAAGGGGCTAAAAAACGTATTTAGCCCCTTTTTGTAAAGGAAATTAAGCAGTTGATTTTTCAGGATTTCAAGCTACTATGACTTAGCCCCTTTTACCCAAAACAATGGAAGTCGCATCCCAAACAGATTACGACGAAAGAGAAGCAGGGAAACTTAGTACAGCAGACGCAGGTAAATTAGTAGATGGCGGTAATCTTTGGAATAAAGTAGATTGGGAAAGCAACCGAAATAAAAGGAATGAAACCATTGAAGGATTAAAACGATTAGAAAAAGAAGTCCCCGACCTTTCCACAGCAAAACATTGGCAAGAACTGGAAAGAGAAGGTGACCCAAGCAAGGTAAACTCAAAAATAGAAAAAATAAACGCAGGAAGTCTCACTTATTACATGCGGCTCTTAGATCAATCTGGTGCCTTCCAAGCGGGAGGAGTTTTTGGAGAATTCCTACAAGAGGAAAGAGACGGTCTGTTAAAAGGTTTCAACAAACTAGATTTATCAAAAGGCAACCCAAGCAAAATTGAAGTGATCAGAGACATCAAAGACACGTTGAAACCAAAGAAAGAGTTCATGGAAAAATACAAAAAACAAACTCCCTTCGTTAAACAACTCTTTGATGATGCACTCCCAACTCTAGGACTAAGAAGAAGTAAAGACGGACAAATCATCGGTAGTAAGGAAGAACTCCTAGATGACATCATTGAAGAAGTCGGCAAAATGGAAGATGAACCGCCAGCAATACAAAAAGAATTCCGCAAACGCAGCAAAGGAAAAGCCCTGAAACCAGATCAATTAAAAAAACTAGCAAAAGAAATCCAGGAAGAATGGGGCAAACTAAACGGTAAATACACCGGAGAAATCTTCAAAAACATGAACTTTTTCGGTGGAAGAACAGTAGAAACTCCTGAGGATGGCCCAATGTCCTTAACTGCAAGCGAATTCATAGGTGAATTCAGAGAACTCGAAGACCTAGCCACAATGAAAGTCTGGCTCAAAAAACTCCCTAACTACATAAAAGATAGACAAAAACTCTATGCAAAACGTGACAAACTCCTCGAACAAGCCACAACAGAAGACAAAGCCCGCTTCGAGAAAATCACAGGAAAAATGCGCCGTCACGAACTCAAAGCATATATCGCTGACACCCTTGAACCCTCAATCCGCAGCAACAATCTCATGACCGCAGAATTCGTTGGAGAAATTGTCACAGCACGCGGAAAGGGAAATATGGATCTTTACAACTCCTTTGAAAGAGCACAAAAGAAAGTTAAGTTCACCGCAGCAACACTAGAACAACAAAAAGCAATGCTCACCGTTGAACGAATGGAAATTGGACAACGCAGAGAAGTTGTAGATAGGTACATGTCTCTCCCACCTCAGTACAGAAATGATGCCATGTTCAGATCCTCACACGGAGTCACAAGAGACCAAATGCTAGCCGAAGCAGAAAGTTCATACAACAAAGCACAAAACGCAGATCCATTTGAAATGGATGATACTGAAATTTCAGGCACACTCAACGACGGCCAAATCAGAGACATGAGCGAAGCCCTCAAAGCTGAATCCGGCAAAAGAATGATGAAACACCTTTTAGGAAAACAGTCCGCAGAAGAATCCAAAAAATCCCTGGACGTAACCAGAGACGCCTTCAGAAGAGGGAAAGATCACATTTTGATGCAAGAACACAAAGATTTAGACCAACTACAAGCCTGGGACAAAGATTTATGCACATGGACATACAAAGATGAAAACCTCAAAGAACTCCATCAAACCTCAAAAACAAATAAACGCCAAAGAGGTAAGATTGAATTCCACAGACACGCCAGAGACCTCTGGGAAAAAGGATTCACAACTCATTCAGGAGGAGAAGTCCAAAGACGACAAGACATCACAGACCAAGACTTACTCAAAGGCCGCAAAGAAAAAATCTCTGAAAAGCACAGCCAATCCAAATACTTCACAGATCTAGCCTTCTTCATGGAAGACGGCCGCGAAATGAAAATCGGACGAATGCTAAGCCGCGTGGTAAAACAGAGCATGGATAAATACATCCCAATAATGCTCCAAGACATCGCCGCAAATATGGGACTTTCTAACTCAGCAGCTTCAGGCTTCATAAAATCAAATAAAGCCGAAGCAAACGT
This sequence comes from uncultured Candidatus Peribacteria bacterium, assembly GCA_964529435.1. Taxonomy (GTDB): domain Bacteria; phylum Patescibacteriota; class Gracilibacteria; order UBA1369; family 2-02-FULL-48-14; genus CAZGUT01. The sequence goes on from CAZGUT010000010.1 coordinate 27,578, forward strand.
CAAAGAATTCCTTTTGCAAACCGGCATCGTAGATAAAGAACTAGAAGAAATACCAACCTCCGCATAAACCTTAACCCCTCCTCCATGCCATATGACATGATTATCGTCGGTGCTGGCTGCGCCGGACTCGGTGCATCAATTTATGCCAAACGCTACAACATGAACGTTTTGGTATTAACAGAAATGCTCGGTGGCACCATCACAAAAACCCATCTGATTGAAAACTACCCCGGATACACATCCCTTTCCGGCCAAGAACTTGCAAACAAACTCATAGAACATTCAAAAGCCAATGACGTAGAAATAAAAATGGGCAGCCGCGTCAGCGGTATTACAAAAGAGGGAGATATCTTCAAGATCCAATACGGCAAGGAAACTTTTGAAGCCACTACCGTTTTGCTCGCAACTGGAACCACTTACCGCAAACTCGGCATCCCCGGTGAAGAAGAATTTTCAGGCAAAGGCGTTTCATATTGCGCAACCTGTGACGCAGGCTTTTTCAAAGGCAAAGACGTAATAATGGTTGGCGGCGGAGACAGCGCTGTCAAAGAATCACTAATCCTCGCAGAACACGCAGCAAAGGTCACAATCGTCTACAGAAAAGACAAATTCACGAAAGCAGAACCAATCAACCTAAAGCGAATGGAGGCAACTCCAAACATCAGTGCAAAATTCAGCGCAAACTTAACGGAAATCATCGGAGAAAACACAGTCACCGGCGTAAAATTAGACACCGGCGAAGAGTTGGAAGCCCAAGGCGTTTTCATTGAAATAGGCCGCATCCCTCTCACCGAAATCGTCAACGATCTCGGCGTAGAAAAAAATCAAAAGGGAGAAATCGTCATAAACAAAATGAGCGAAACTTCCATCCCAGGCTTTTATGCCGCCGGCGACGTCACCGACACATCCTGGAAACAAGCAATCGTCAGTGTCTCTGAAGGAACCAAAGCTGCCTACAAAGCATTCACTCGAATCAGAATGGAATTCTAGATTCGAGCTTTCCCCTTCAAAAAAGTAAAAAAGCATAATGTTCCAAGACGCCCAAAATCTCATATATCAAGCAAACCGGATCTTAATCATCTCTCACAAAGGCCCAGATCCAGACGCCATCGGTGCAAACCTTGCCTTGCGTGAAGCACTCGAACGAATTGGCAAAGTAGTAGTTTCAGCATGCATAGACCCCGTCCCAACAAACTCCTTCTTCCTAGAAAAAGCTGATACTTTCGTCCAAAATTTCAAGCAGTCAGAATTCGACCTCATCATCACCGTAGACTGCGGCGGATACAAACTCGTAGGATTCGACATAGATAAAAACAAAACCTTAAACATCGACCACCATCCTAGCAACGAACATTTTGGAACAGTAAATATCGTCATCCCAGACTCCCCAGCCACCTGCATCATCCTCTTCCACATGTTTGTTTCCTTCGGTTGGGAAATCACAAAACCAATGGCAACTGCCCTCCTCCACGGAATCTATTTTGACACCGGATCCTTCATGCATTCAAATACAACGCCGGAAGCCTTACGCATCGCAGCAAGATTAAAATCCCACGGCGGCGACCACAAAACCTGCGTAAAAAACCAATTCCACTTAGCTTCACTAGAACAGCTCAGACTTTGGGGTCGGGCACTTTCCCGCCTAGACATCAACTCAAAACAGGCCATCGTCACAGCCATAACTGAAGAAGATCTTGAATCCGAAAACGCATCCTTCCACGACCTTTCCGGTCTCATTAATTATCTAACCCACGTCCCCGACGCCCGCTTCAGCATGCTCTTAGCAGAAGACAGACACGGCAACATCAAAGGCTCCCTCCGCACCCAGAATGAAGAAGTAGACCTCTCAGAAATCGCACAACTTTTCGGCGGCGGCGGACACAAAAAAGCAGCCGGCTTCACAATCCCAGGTCGCCTCAAAGAAAGAACCGTTTGGGAAGTAGTGTAACGTTTTAATTTTTGGCGCGTTTCAAACAGTGACTAAAGAAAACCCTTATGACACGCAGTTTTACATTGGACCAAGCAAATCATGCTCTGGTTTTTGTTCGACCAATACTGGAAGACATACAAAATCTTTGGCACCAAGTCAGAATTTTAAAAGCATCTGAAACCCCTGACGAGACTAAAATCGAAAAGAAAATGGAGAAAATCGAATACTTTATGGAAGAACTTCAACAAGTCGGTTGCATTTATAAAGACTTGGAACACGGAATCGTAGATTTCCCTTCTTACTTCAAAAACCAGCCCATTTATCTTTGCTGGCAACTTGGTGAAGAAGAGATTACATATTGGCATTCAATAAATGCCAGCTACAAAAACCGCTGTGAAATCGACGAAGAATTCATTCACTTCAACAGCTCAGAGGCAAATTCCGCAGTTTTCGTTCATTAAGCTTTACTCGAGAAAAATTCCCCTGTAATTTGAACCCAACTTCTTTAAACAACAAAAAAACTATGAAGATTACCCTAAGCCCAAAAACATCAAAAGTAGACGTTTTATTCCTCCTTCTCCACAAGAACGAAAAACTTAGCACCCAGACAAAAAAACATCTCGGAACAATTGCTTATAAACAAATTCAAACCCGATTAAAAGCTAAAGATTTTGAAGGAGACAACAGCCAAACACTAACTGTTTTCCCGGAAGATAAAAAATTCAAACGAGTAATTCTAGTAGGCCGTGGTAAAAAATCTGAAACACTACCAAACGCATTAGAAGGACTCGGCGGCACAATTGCCAGTCTCACAAAATCAGCGAAAGCAAAAAATGCTTCCATCATTATTAATGAAGACGAATTTTCCGAACTTGCACACGGATTTCTTCTTGGAAACTACGAATTCACTCGCTACAAAAAACCAGACAAAAAAGCCACAAAACTTTCTCAAGTCACCTTCATAACAAACGACAATAAAGACACTAAATCTGTCCTCACAGACCTTAAAGTCTTCGCAGAAGCATCAGAACTAACACGAGACCTCATCAATCAGACAGCCGGCGATCTCAATCCAAAGGAATTCGCAACAGAAGCAAAAAAAGTCGGCCAAAAACTTAAAATGAAAATCACTATCCTCGACCACAAAAAACTCAAAAAACTCGGCTGTGGCGGAATCCTCGGCGTTGGTCGCGGAGCAGAGGTACCACCTTGCGTAATCATTCTTGAATACAAACACAAAACCCAATCAAAACGACCAGACATTGCTTTCATTGGTAAAGGAATAACTTTTGACAGTGGCGGACTAAACCTCAAACCAACAAGGCACATCGAGACAATGAAACAAGACATGGCAGGTGCAGGAACCGTTCTTGGCACAATGCAAGCAATTGCGCAGGCTCGTCTCCCAGGTCATTTCATTGGGGTCATGATTTGCGCAGAAAATGCAGTTTCAGACCGCTCAACTCACCCCGGCGACGTACTCACAGCCTACAACGGCAAAACAATTGAAGTAACCAACACGGACGCAGAAGGACGCCTTGTTCTTGCAGACGGACTTGCTTACACGGAAAAAACCTACAAACCAAAAATGATGTTAAACATCGCAACCCTAACCGGAGCAGTAAGTGTCGCCCTCGGTTATCAAATCACTGGCATAATGGGCAACAACCAAAAACTCTTAGACAAGATCCTCAAAACTTCAAAATCCGCCAAGGAACGCATGTGGCAACTTCCACTCGACGAAGATTTTATAAAAGCAACAGAAGGTGACTTCACAGATCTAAAAAACATCTCTGACGGCATCCGAGCCGGTTCAAGCATGGGCGGCGCTTTCCTCAAGAACTTCGTTGGGAAAACCCCTTGGGCTCACTTCGATATCGGTGGCACAGCTTGGGCAGATAAACCAACACCACTCACAAAATACGGAGCCACAACCGCCGGCCTCCGCACTTTCTACGAATTGGCAAAACAAGCAAAAGTTTCATAGCTGACCGGCGCCGGTCACGTATAAAACATTGTCATATTTTTAGCAATTCCTTGTATTCCAGCTCATAAATATGAATCATAGTCACCGCCAAACTCAAAATCAGCGGCCCAAAGATTATCCCTTTTAGTCCAAAGACAAAGATCCCACCCAAGACAACCAAAAAGGTCGCAAGCGGATGCATTTTTGTGCTGCTCCCAATCAGATACGGCCGCGCAATATTATCCACCGACGACACAACAACAAGCCCCCACAATACGAGGAACACAGACCAAACAATATTACCTTGAAAAATCAGAACCGCAGCCACCGGCACCCAAATAATTGAAGCACCAATGTACGGAATCAAAGACGCAAAAGCCATAATCGTCGCCCAAAAAACAACATGCTCAACACCAGCAATCCAAAAACCAATTCCACCCGCAAGCCCTTGCAAAAACGCCGTACCAAAATTCCCAACCACAATTCCATAAGTCGTCTCCTTCAATTTATCCTCAATCTCATTTTCATACTTCATCGGCAGGGGACTCATTTTCTTTATAAATGCCGCCACATGGTCACCATCCCGGAAGAAAAAGAACACCGTCAGTAGCAAAATAAACACACTCACCGCCGTATCACCAAGACTCTTCACTATCCCCGCCCCCTGATTAAAAATGAAATTACTAACCGCCTCACCCGTGTCCTGCGCCAACTGAAAAAGATCCACATCCACCTCCCTCACAAAATCCTTAAACCCATACTTCTGCGACCAATCGCTCAAAGCTTCCCCAATCCACGGTAAATCTCTCGTCCCACGAATATTTTCCCAATCCACAGCAGAAACTTGCTCTTCAACAAAATCGTAAGTATCCACCGCTTCCTGCGCAATAAAAATTGTAAAAAGCGCCAACGGTGCAAGACAAATCAAAAGCACCAGCGCCGTACTAACAAAAGCAGTAAAACTCCGATGCCCCTTAAAAAGCCTCAAAAGCAATCTGTGCAGTGGATAAAAAACCACCGCAATCAGCGCCGAATAAATCAGCACATTGAAAAACGGCGAAATCACCCAAAGAAAAAGTAACGTCACCCCAATAATAGCAACTACAAAAAAATATCTAGCAAAATCCGGCAGCACCAGATCTTTCTTCTTAGTAACTTTTTTAGTTTTAGTCGATTTTTTACGTGGCATGGAAAAATAGTTATGGCATCGCAACTATACACCCTTTTCCAAATTCTGACGATATTGCTCCAAAACATCCCGAAGCGCCTCCCTAACAGGCCGCATCTGCACCCCTTCCTGTTCCAATTTCCTCGAACAAAGCCCACAATTTGAACGACCCGCCTTTGTCACACGACCAAGCTCTTCAAGACTCATCAACTCATACTCAAAATCCGGATCCACAATCTCTTTATACATCTCCAAAATTTCTTCGTGATCGATCACTCCGGGATTTGTCATATTAAAAACTCCAGTAGCCCTTTTCACGATCAAAGCCCGCCCAGCCCTCAAAAAGTCATCCAAAACAGAAATCGAATTCGGCACAGAAATCACCTTCGCATACCTCGTAATCTTACTAATAAAATTCCTCTCCCCAGGCTCCCCATCCAGCGGCATCCGCAATCGCAATTGCAAAACATCAAAATCCTTCAACATCGCCTCACTCTGTGCCTTTGTCCTGGAATAAAAACTCCCATCAAAATTCGGCTCATCATCCTCACAAAAGCCAACCCCATCTTTATCACCCGTATAAACACAACCACTCCCAACATGCACCATATACAGCCCCAACTCCTCACAAGCCTGCGCCATCATCACCGGCACCGTCACATTCCCAAAAAACGTCTCGTCCTTGTTATCCTCACACCAATCCACATTCGGCCGCCCAGTCTTTCCGATACAATTCAACACAACATCCGCCTGATGCCGTCTAATCTCATCTACCAAACCATCATAATCCTCAACTCTCAAATCAGACATCACCACTTCATCACCCTCTTCACCCAGGTAATCAAAGAATTTACGACCGATATATCCTTTCCCAAAAATTAAAATCTTCATAGTGCACACATTAAGGCACAATCCTTCCACAAAATCCACATCTTATGTTAAAATCCCCCCGACTTCATTAACCCCTCCACAATGAAACTCAAAACCAAAAAATTATTCTTACCTGCAGTCCTAATCTGGATCTGCGGCACCACCTTCATGTGGCTCACCTGCGGATGGCTCTTCACTTGGATCTACAAAATCGAACCACTCATCTGGGTAGAACCAGAAGTAATGATGAGCGCAAGCAACTTTATTGGCTCATCACTTATCGGCCTCGTTCTCTCCTTTTTCTTTGTCTTAGTTTACGGCTCCCTCTACAAAGGAATCCCAGGCAAAGGCGTCAAAAAAGGCATGACTTTTGGCTTTCTAGTTTCATTGATCGCCTCTCTCGGAGCACTAACAATGCCTTTCTACATGACAGTTGCCACAACAGTTGTAATCTACTGGGCAATCCAAGGCATCATCCTCAACACATTCATCAAAGGAGCACTAGTTGGGTGGCTATATAAATAATAACACCACAAAATCTAAACATCCCATAGTCCGCTTTTTTCGCGAGCAATAAACAATATGCTAGGATAGCACTCTAGTTTTACTAACCCCACACCCATGTCTAAAGGCGTACAACACTACGTTCAATTAGCAAATGAAGCCGGCAAAAAAAGAGCTGCACACCGCAAAACAGTAAAATCCTGGAAATTCGACACCATAGCCGTTCACGGAATGTACAAAGCACTAGAAGAAGCAAACGGTTCCATTGCAGAGCCAATTTTCACCTCAACATCTCAAGCCTTCAAAGACTCAGACGAAATGGAAGCCGGGCTCTCCTACCAAATCCCAGCTTGGGCATATTCACGAATCCACAACCCAACAATTTTCTTCTTAGAAGAAACCCTCGCCTTGCTTGAAACCTACGGCACAGAACATGACGCAACCGGACTCTGCACCTCATCAGGAATGTCAGCAATCAAACAAGCCATAGAACCGTTCATCTGCAAAATGAAGGATGGCGAAGAAAAAATTAATTTTATTACCTCAGCACAAATTTACGGCGGAACTTTCCAACTTTTCAACGTACGAATGCCAGAACGCGGAGTTGAGCCTCGCTGGATAAAAGATCCTTCAGATATCTCAGAATGGGAATCTCAAATCGACGAAAATACACGTTTCCTCTACGCAGAAATGCCATCCAACCCACAACAAAGTTGCTTCGACATAGAAAAATTTGCAGAGCTTGCTCACAAATACGAAATCCCTCTCATCGTTGATTCAACAATCTCAACTCCAGCACTTCTTCGTCCAATAGAGTTCGGAGCAGACGTCGTTGTCCACTCGATCACAAAAACAATAGGAAGTAGCGGAAGCTCACTCGGCGGCGCAATCATCGCAAAACACAACATCATCAGCAAACACTTAACAGAAGAACAAAAGAAAGATTACGCCCTCTGGCTCAAACTTTTACCTTTCCGCGACTCCGGACCTTGTATGACGCCATATAGTGCATACTTTTTCTTGAGTGAACTCAAAACTCTTAGAACAAGAATGGCAAAATTCTCCCTCAACACCATGCAAGTCACAAAATTTCTCGAGAATCATCCAATGATTGAAAGCGTAGATTACCTCGGCCTTGAAAGTCACCCTCTACACAATCTCGCCAAAAAATATATGAAACTTGTAGATACAGACGAACCTATGTTCGGACATCTTTGTTCAATTTACATAAAAGGTGGCGTCGCAAATACACGCAAATTCTATGACAAATTAAAAATCTTTTCTCGTGCAACAGACCTAGGTCGAGTAAGATCAATAGCAACAATTCCTACTATTTCAACCCATCAACAATTAGGAAAAGAGGGCCTAGCATTAGCTAGCATCCCACCAAACTTAGTTAGACTCTGCATCGGTGGCGAAGATCCAAAAGACATTATTGATGACCTATCTCAAGCACTAGACAGCATTTCCTTAGAACAAGACCGCAGCCAATCCTCAATCCGAGAAGAAGAAAGCACTGCACCGTGTTTTCAGGAAACGTTCTAAGAATCTAACTGCTTCTCACTTTCCTTTCTCTCAAGATAATTTCCATCCGAAATTACACTTCCCCCTAACTCTTTTTCTGTATCTTTTCTTGCCCTCCCAGCAACACCACCACCTCTTTTAGCTACCTTTTTATTTTTATCAAAAGTCTTAGGTTTTTCATTTTTGGAAATCTCAGTTGTCACTTTTTCACCAAGCATAGTGAAAATAAGCTCCAAACTAGTCATATGATCCCGCAAATTTTCCCGTTCCAAACCTTTTAAATCTTTATACTCAGAAGGAGTCATCCCAAAAGTCGCTTTTGAAATTTCAGCAGTCAAAATCGCATAGCCACTTCTATTATCAATACCCCTTTCTTGCCACTCATCCGTAAGCTCTTCTCGAATATCAATTCCCCGCATTCTCCTCTCTATCCATCCTTCACTATATCCCTTAGCTTTGTATAAAGCTCTCGTCCTCTTAGCCCCCAATTCCGGATCATCAATTTCCTTCACCCTTTCATATCCAACCCTCGCTAGCCACCTCTTAAATGGTTCCGCCTTAGGCGACGGAATAGACTGGATAATACGGAACATTCCTTCTGTATTAGCACAATCTGTTTCACGCATTTTTCCGTCCATAGCTTTCAATTTCAACCCGTGACAATTTGTCACGACTTCACTTCCTTCTTCTTTTAATCGTTGTTTAAGCTTCCTCCAATAAGCTCCTGAATCAGAACTTTCAGTTAGTGCAGCCACAACATCCACAACAGAAAACCACCACTCATTTTCATGAATAACTTTTCGAATCTTCTGCCCTTGAAATACCGCTAATTTTTGATTTATTTCCATGCCTCCATCTTAGGTGAGCTCACACTCACCGTCAAGAATTCTCTCTCGCCAACAAGTAGAAATATTTCAAAATAACACCACTTTGACTGACCACTCGGGTCTATTCACTTTGCTTATTTAGAAATAATCACAATTTCGCAAGCATAGCTTTATGTTCTTCATCACTCGCCTCTTCTCCCTCTAAACAATTGCTGCCATTTTCCTGCCAGTAAGAAAGTGAATTCATATTCCTGCGCGTAAGTCGCTCAGCTAAAGACCTGTCACTATCTGTAGTAATGGAGAGAAAAAACTCTATTCCCCCTTCAAAGATCTCTTCACAGCTCCTAATTTTGCCATCTGAAGTAACACAGTGAACACAGGCAGGACCATCTTTGGTTTCCGCTCCAAGATTTTCAGGATCAGCGAGCGGCATACTACATGCAATACAAGTTTTCATAGCATTTTGATTAAATATTACTGGCTGTCCTTCTATACCGAAGTTCGGACTTATTTTAAAGAAAAATATGAATAAA
>CAZGUT010000011.1:0-34699 GCA_964529435.1 uncultured Candidatus Peribacteria bacterium
GCGGAGCTTGAATTATGAAACTGAAACCCCGGCCGTAAGTCCGGGGAGTTTCATTTTTAGAGAGGATTTTATAGGTGGTGGATGGGATTCTATTACTGGTAGTGTGAGTATTACCAGGGATCCTAGTGAAGAGGTTCGTCCAGGTATTGCGAGTAGGTGGATAGGAGCTGTTCGTAGAGATGTAGATAATGATTGTTTTATTCGACATGTAGGGGATCCTGTGAGGGCTGAAGTGTTTCGAGATAAAAGGACGGTGACTGATGAGACTACCAGTGGTTTTGCAGTTAAAATTTGTGGAGTGATTGATGAATGGGCTGGTCTTGTGGAGGACTGTGCTGCGGGCAGGCGATGAGTTCTTGCTAAAGTAGGACTTTTTGTGGGAGAGTGTTTTGCGTATGCGTGATAATACTTTTCTTCGTCGGCAGCTGGAGGATTTGCTGGAGAATCAGTTCCGGGATTTGGAGCTGAAGAACAGGTTGGAAATTGCTTTTGGGCGCAGGGCGAAGCGGCGTTTTGGGTCGATTAAGATGGAGCGGGATAAGAAAGTGAGCCGGATTACTATTAATGGGATTTTCAAAAATGAGTATGTGCCGGAGGAGATTATTCGTGCGACGATTGCGCATGAGCTTTGTCATTATGCGCATGGTTTTTGTTCGCCTTTGAAAAAGAAATATAAATATCCGCATCAAGGTGGGGTTGTGAGGATGGAGATGCGGAAAAGAGGGCTGGGGAAGCTTTATGACTACGAGAAAATTTGGACTAAGAATAATTGGCCAAAGATTGTGGAGAAGGAATTTGGGGTGCAGAGAAGAAGGGTCGTGAGGCGGAGGAGGAAGAGGGCGACTGGCTTAAAGTTGATCTACGAGCTCCTCAAGCCATAAATCGGTGTCTGGGTCTTCGTCGTCTTCAATTAAAATGTCTGGGGTGATGCCGATTTCATTTACGGAATTTCCTTGGGAGGTGAGCCAGTGAGCCATTGTGAATTTGATGATTGAGCCGTCCCAGTAGGTGACGACTTGTTGGGTGGTTCCTTTTCCAAAAGTTTGGGTTCCGATGATGATGGCGTTTCCTTCCTCTTGGAGGGTGCCGGCTAGGATTTCTGAAGCTGAGGCGGTGAATTGATCTACGAAGATGTAAGTTGGGATTTCGTAATATTCTCCGACGTCACCGTTGTAAATTGTTTCTGTGAATGAGCCGTAATCTAGTTGGATGAGAGGTACCAAGTGAGGGACAAATTGTCCGGCTACAAAGTTTGCGGAATTCAGGTATCCGCCGCCGTTTCCACGGAGGTCAATGACGATTGCGCGGGGTTCTTCAACCTGGTCTTCAAGGTTGTCAATTAGATCCATGAAGCGGTAATACATGTTGTTTGCGAAGGCGTCTAGATTGATGTACCAGATGTTGTCTTCGATTATTTCTGCGGATTCTAGGGTGATGGTGACTTCTGCTCGTTCAATTGAAAAAGTTAGAGTTTTTCCGTCGCGGAGGACTGTGATTTTTACTGTTGTGCCCTCAGGGCCTTTGACGCGGTTGATAACGTCTTGCATGAGCATGTTTTCTATTGTTGTGTCGTCTATGGCTGTGATTTCGTCTCCGATTTTAAGGCCTGAGTTGGAGGCTGGGGAATCTTCTACGAATTCAGTTATGTAGACTTGGCCGCTTGCGTCGTCTTGGACTAAGAAGGCGCCGATTCCTTCATATCCGTCTCCGAGTGAAGTCATAAAGCTTTCTGCGTCGTCAGGGGAAAAATAACGGGTGTAGGGGTCATTGAGGCTGCTGAGCATGCCTTTGACTGCGGCTTGGAAAAGGGCTTCTTCGTCTATCATTTGGCCTGTGGGGACGTAGTAGTCTTCTAAGATGCGGCTCCAGATGTCTGCGAGGATGTCTGATTTGTAGAAGACTTCTTCTTCCTCTGCCAGGTTTACGAGATTCCATTGGTCGAAGCTCATGACTAGTTCTGCAAATTTACCGCGTGTGAGTGCTGAATATGGCTTTAGTGTTGAGCTTGTGTCTGGGGTGAGTACTCCTAATTCAATTGTTTGATAAATTGCTGTGTAGAAAGGGTGGTTTGCAGATACGTCTTGGAAGAGTGCTGAACGTTCAGATTGTGGGATGATTGAAGTGCCTGTGCCGTAGGCCTGGAGGAGGATCTGGATTGCGTCTATTAAGCGGACGGTTTTTGAGGGGTGAAAGAGATTGTCTTTTGCACTTATTAAGCCGTATTTGAAGGCGAGTTCTGCGTAAGGTGCAAACCATGCATCTGCTGGGACATCGGTGAATGTTGAGGAAAGAATGACGCTTTCTGGGTCTTCGCCAAAGATTTCAAATAGGATTTTGAAAAGTTCTGCGCGATTCAGTGTTTCATCTGGGTTGAAATATTTTCCGTCGTCTACTGCGCCGGATAATTCTAGATATGTGACGCCTTGGCTGTGTTCGTGGCTTACGGGGACGTCTGAGTAGCCGGCTAAGGCAGTTGGAGTGATGATTAGGAATGCGAGGAATGTGAGGAATAATTTTTTCATAAGTGGGGAAAATAGACTTGGCCATTTTTAAGCAAGATCGTCAAAAACGCTAGGTTTATGCCTTCCAAAAACAGGTGAAATCTGGTATAATTAATAGATTTAAATGTATGGCAATGAAAGCTGGTCAAATGATGAACGGAATTGTAGTGATGCTTGTGTCTGCTGCGGCATTCGCTGGCTCGTTTTTTGCCTTTGCTGAAGCCGATTATTTGGTGGAGGAAGGCTGGGAAATGGGTGAGCTGGTTTTTGATGAGCAGGTGGAGGTGAGTGAAGTGGCAAGTGTTCAGTTGAATGGGAGGGATAGTCTGGTTTTGATGCCGGAGACTGTGGCTGAGCTTTCCTGGGATGAAGAGGCTGGGCATTTGGATGTGGATTTGGAATCTGGAGGTGTGATTTTTGCGGCTACGGCTGGAGATATGACTGTAAGTGTTAATACGGATTTTGCGCGAGTAGATTCGCAGAATAGTACTGCTTATGTGGAGCTTTCTGATGGGCAGATGAATGTGTATGCGACTGAACATCCAAGTTTGGTTACTTTTGTTTTGGATGGTGAGGATTTGAATTCGATTTCTGTGCCGACGGAATATTGGATGAAGGTGCCGGAGTCCAAGATTAGTGAGACAGTTGGGAAGTTGAGACTTACAAAGCTTTCCAAGGAATTTCCTACCTATGAGCTTGATGATGAAGATTTGAGTGATGAGGTGGAGTCGGCGCTTGATGATATTGGTTTTGCGTACACGGAAAGTGCTACGAAATTTCAAAGTGCCATCAAGAGGGCTGGTGAATATGGGCCTCCGTTGACCGGTTTTGCTGGTGAGGCGAATGAGGTTTTTGAGCAGTTTAGAGAATATGTGACTTTTATGCCGCATGCGGTGGAGCGACTTGGGGATAATTCCAAAGAGGAGGTGCTTGCTTATGTTATGACGAATTTGCTTTATGGTGATGAAGAGACAGGGCAACTTTGGTTTGATGAATGGCAGACTTTGGAATATGAAGTGTCTGAAGTGGAATCGACTTATGCGGCGCTTTTCTTTGTGCTGCCGGATGATGTGCTTTATTCAGTGAAGTCTGCACTGGCGGACATTATTTATGCTGATGAAGGGGCTATGACCTCTTTGCGACTGAGATATTTAGAGATTGAAAGTTTACTTTCTGCTTCGGCTAAAATTGAGGCTGAGGAAGCTTATGAAGAGTACAAGATTGAGTTTCAGTCGGCCTTGAAAAGTGGGGTTTTTGATGATGAGGAATGGCTTGATGATATTAACCGTGAATATGTGCTTTTGGAGTTGATTTTGAGGAGTTACAGCACGTTCTACACTGTTGATGCGATTGAGCTGCTTTCTGATCTTGAGGAGAAGATTTTGGCGCTGGCTGGGTCTGATCAGGATCTTGATGAGGAGCGACAGGCTTTTGTGCAGAGCAAGTTGCGCTTTTTGGAGAATTTGTTTGAGTTTGTGGTTGAGCGGAAGATTTCTGTTGAGGATGCGACTGAGCTTGCTGATGAGTTGATATTTGGGGCTGAGGCTTACTTGAATTCCATTTCTTCTGAGTCTGCGGTGCAGGAGTATTTTGAGGCCAAGCTTGATGATTATGATTTGGCTGTGCAGTTTGTGAATTCGCCGGAGTTTTATTCTTATACGGATTTTGATGAGGGGCTTGAGGCTTACGCGCAGAAGGAAGAGGATCTTGATGAGCTGAATGAATATATTCAGAATTTGCGTTCAGGAGATACTGATGAGGTGGCTACAATTTCAATTGAAGAGGCCTTTGAACAGGTTGTGGATGACTTTTTCTTAGCGGGTGTGACTTACAGTGACATTGTTTGGTTGGAAGATTCGGCTAATCGTCTGTTTGAAATTGAAGGAGGTTATGTTGCTGGGTTTGCGCTTGAGGCGAATTATGACCGGGAGACGCAGATTTTCTATGATGTGGTTGTGGAAGATACCAGGTTTTCTACTGGGCTACTGCACAGTGATTTGAGGGATGTGGTTGAGTCTGCGATGGAGGATGAATTGCCGGAGGTGCTTGGTGAAGAAGATGCTGAGGAAGAGGATGAAGAAGATGAATCTTCTCTGGTTGAAGATGTGGCTATTTCTGAGGCTGAAGGAGCTTTTGAGGACGCTGGATTGGAGACTGCGGATTTTGAGATTGTATTGGTAGATTTGGATGCGAATTTGTTTAGTTTTGAAGGGGTGATTACAGAATATGAGCTCCCAGTTTCTGGGACTTTTGATTTGATTTCTGGGCAAGTGAGTGAAATTGTTTGGGGAGATGGACAGAGTTTGCCGGATGTGGATCTTGCTCAGCTTGAACTTGCGATTGATGTTACTTATGAGGCTCAGCTTGCTAACTAAGGAGTTGTGGCATTCTTTAATCTGTTAGTGTGTTCCCGGGGAGAAGATTTACAGGTTAGAGAGTCTGATTTCATGTAACGAGGGGTGTTACAATCCTGTCTTGTTTTTATTCGATGATTATAGTGCTTCGGCTTCCACTTAATGCACGGACTTCTGGGTTTGTGAATTGTTCGAGCATGGCTGGTTCTGAGATGAAGCTGCCCTTGTTGATTATGCGGGCGTAGTAGCTGAAGCTGTATCCGTACTTGCAATTGTTGCGTTCGTTGGAGCAGTAAACTGCGAAGGAGAGGTGTTGGCCATCGATTGCATAAGGGCGTTTTGTGTCGCTGTCATATGATTTTTGGCTAGTGGTTTTGAGTCCGCTTGGAAGGTATTCCTGGATGCGGAATATGCCTTCTGTTGGAGCAGTGACTGTGAGTTTGACTTCTACAAGGTCTCCTGGGCTGAAAGTTGTGGTTTGGACGCCATCAACGTAGTAAGAACGAGAAATTGAGATGCTTGAATCAGTTGAGAGTGATTCTGGGTCGACTGGTTTTTCGTACACTGAGATGACTCGGACTTCACCGTCTATGTTTGAGAAAGAGAGGTCTGAGAGTTCTTCTGGCAGGAAGGATTCTTTGTGTACTTCAGTGTTTTCGAGTGTGATTTTGTTGCCGTTTAATTTGAAGCTGACTTCTGGCTTAGCGCCGGCAAGGAGGGCTGTTTCTGCATACATTAATTGTTCAAGGACGATTAGGTCTGTGTTTACGTCCTCTTTGTAGTAAGCATCTAGTGCTTCTTCATAGATTATGTAATGTTGATCGCTGGCTAGTTTTGCTGATATGACTGCGAGTTTTGCGAGTGTGTAAGGGTCTTCTGGGTTTTCTGCAAGTACTTCTAAGTATAGGTTTGTTGCTGAGGCTTTATCTCCAAATTCAAGGTAGGCGAGGGCTGCGAAGATTTTGTCTTCTGAGTTGAGTTCCTGATATTTGACGAAGTAATTTAGTTCTGTGAGTACGGATTCATCCATTGCTGCTAATCCATAAATTGCTAAGATTTTTTCTGAGAGGGTGTGCTCTGCTGAGTAAAGAATTTGTTCAAAGTAGTTCAGTAATGATTCTTCGCTCCAGAGTGATGAGTCTAGGGCAGCGAGTTTTGCAGTTAGTTCAAGACGTGAGCTGTCATAAGGGAATAAGCCGATTCCACCGTCATCGTTTTGGTAGAGGAAATTATCTAAATCTTCGATGTAAAGGCTTTCTTCAAAGTATTCGTTGAGAAGTGCGCGAGCTACTCTATTTACGGCGACCTCGTCTGCTCGGTCGCCATGGCTTGATGCTGCACGGATTAATGCGCAGTAGATGAGGCCAGTTTCATTGTTCATGAACCAGACTTCGGTTCGTTCTGTTTCGGAACCTTCTACATCTGTGCCTGTGTTTAAGACTTCATCCCAAACTGTATCTACTACAAAGTGTGAGTTTGTGACTGAGATTGTGCTTTGCATGGCGTCATCTCCGGCGGCTGTTTCTGTCCAAGAAATTACATCATGTTCGCCTGTTGTTAGTGTGCCGAGGTCGAAATAGCTTTGGGTGTAGGCTGTGCCCTCTGCTTGTTCGTGCATACCGAGGCTTTCTGATTCGATTCCCATAGTTACTGCTGTATCTTGGTTTACTGCTGTTCCGTAAGTTCGGATTGGGATGCTTGCTAGGTCGTCGGTCAAGTATTCTTGGTTGAGTACTGGGAGGACGAAAACTGGCAATGAGACGTCTATGTTTGTTGTGCCGAATCCACCTTGTAGGTCTTCATTTACAGCTACTGCGACTGTGCGCCATGAAGTGATGTTGTCTGGCAGAGTGAAAGTGACAGATGCACGTCCGCTTGCATCTGAGTGAATGATTTGGTGTAAGGCTGCGTCTCGGAAATCTTCACGTACGCCGGCTTTGTCATTGTGTACGTAATAGTCATCTGCGAAGTAGGTGTGTTGGTGCTCGACTTCAAAGTTGTAAACCATGACGGATTCGTGGATGACTTCAATTGAGTTGACTATGACTTCTTCTCCATCTCTGTTTATGAGGAAATCTCCGGGTCTAATTTCTCCGGCAAGATTCCATTGGCCGTTCAGGAAGACAACGTGTTCTTCTGTGACTTTGAGTTGGTCATTGATGAGTAAGTATTCTGATACTAAAGTTTCATGTGTGCGGAGAACGTTTGCTGGGACCAGTGTGCTATCGAATTCGCTTTTACGGGTTAGGATTTGGTCATTGACGGTAATGTCCTCAATGTTTTTGTAGCTACCGTCTGACATCAGGATTTTGGTGCCGGCTGCAAAACATCCTCCTTTACCCCCACCATCTTCTTCTGCGCCGGGTTCATGTGAAAGGTAAGCTAGATCTAGTCCACTTGAAACAGAACTGTAAATATCTACGAGAGGGTCTCTGGATGTATCTGGGTAGAGAGCGTAATAAGCTTCATCAACCATGTATATAACCACGTCTGCTGAAACTGGATCTCCATCTTGATCTGTGACTAGGACGGAGATAGAGGCTTCATCTCCAGGTTCGTAGCTTTCACGATCCGATTCGAGTTCTAGATCCAGGCTCATTTCCTCATAATCGTATGTGATGCTTTCTTCAAAACTCTTCATGTAGTAGTCGCCAGAGAAAGCAATTCCCAAGAAAGAAACGTTTGGCACCATGCCTTTTTGGAAGCTTCCTGAGTAAGTGTTTGAGTCTGAAACTTCGTAATCGTTAATTCCTCTTTGCATTTCCAAGTAAAGGTATTTGTATGATCCGTCTTCAGGTAGTTCTTCGTCTGTGTAAGTGCTGAGTGTTAGTTCAAATTCCTCGTTCGTGTCGTATTTTTTGCCGTAGTCTCCATTGTCATCTAAAGACAAATAGGATGAGTAGTAAGAGTTGTAGGTTTTCTTGCCGAAGGCATAATTGCGATCTTTGTAGAAGTTTCCGTTTTCGTCATAAATTGTGAGATCTATGTAATGTGTGTGCTCTTCATCTAGATCTAGGTCGTAGTCTAGTTCTCCGTTTTCGTCTGTGTAGATTGTAGTGTTGAGAACTTCAGTTTCAATTTTGTTGTAGTCGTATTTAGTGCGGACAATTTTATTGATGTAGTCGTAGTATTGGCCGTCCTCCACTTTTTCATATTCTCTCTTTGTGATTTTAAGGTCGATTGTTGTATTTGGAGCTATAGAGCTGTATATATCGCCGTTTTCATTTGGGTAGCCGTCGTAGGTGGCGATTTTGTCTTCATCTACGTAAAGTGTTTCGAGTGTAAGAGAATTATGATCTGCTGTGGCGTTTTTTGCACCGATTGTGGAACGGACTGTGAAGATGCTAGTTCCACCTGAGATGTCGGCTTCTTCTTCGTAGAAAGAGTATGCCCAAAGTTTTGCGGTGCTTATGAGGCTGCAGCTGTATCCGGTGCATCCTGATGGGGTGAAGGTGTAGTCTCCGCTTGTGTGACCGTTTTCGTCGGTTTGTAGGTGTTCGTAGGAGTTTTTGGAGTTGTCGGCGTTGTAGTTGATGTCTAAGTAAGGGACTGGTGTGCCTTCGAAGAAACTTGTGTAGATATCGACGAGGGTAGATTCTTCTTTGAAGAGGACGGTGTCTTCTGCTTCGACAGTGATTTCATAAGCAGGTTTCACATAATCTTCAACATAGAAGCGGGTGTAAGTGATTGGTTCGTCATCTTGAAAAATGTAGAGGATGTAGTTTCCGGTTGGCATTTTTTCGATTTCGAATGTGCCGTCGAAGGCTTCTCCGTCTGTGAGTGAAATATCTTCTTCGTAGTAGATGAGAGAATTTTCACGGAGATCACTTAATTTAGTACTGTATCCGTAATACCATGGGTTTTCTATGATTACGGCTTTTGCATCTCCGGTCACGGATTTGTCGCGACCTTCAAGGAAACCCCAGAAATAAACTTCATCAGTTGGGTGGTAGTATTCGCGTTCTGTTTCTAGGATGGACCAGTATTCGTCTGAGTCACTGTTGTATAGGTTTAGGTCATAGAAAGTTTCTGTGCCGTCAGCAGTGATTTTTAGGAATTCTTGGTGAGAGTTGTCTTCTGAATTTAAATCTTCGTAGATGTTATCGATTACGGCGATTCCTTCAGAGTCAGTTTTTTCTGAGGTGGAAGAGTTTAGAATTTCTACTTCTGCACCTTTGATTGGCTCGCCGGTTTCAGTGCTGTTCACCCAGATTACAGAGTCTTTCTCGCTGATTGAAATGAAGGCTGCTGTGTTGCTGATTTGAATGAATGCTTCAGTTGTTACGTCGTTTTTGGTGATTTGTGTGATGTAGTAGCCTTCAGGCAGTGCGTCCGGGAGGACGAGATAATATTTATAGTAGCCCTCAGAAAGTTCATATGAATCTGAGGTCATGACTTGGCTGAGACCGCTGGTGTCGCTTGTGTAGTATTGAGAAGCGTATCTGGTCCAGCTTGGGTTGACCTCATTTTTGTGATCCATTGCGGCTAGGAAGTCTTCGCTGCTTGTGTATTGGTAGATGTCAAATTCAACGTTCACGACTTCTTCTTCTGATTCACTGTCTCTGTAGTAAAGCTCTAGGCCTGGTTCGCTTTCTGGGTCAAATTCGAACATGTCTTTTGTGAGCCAGAGGCTGGTTGTACCGCTGGTCTTTCCGCTGGTTTCAAATTGGAAGGTATGGTCTTCTGTGAGAGCGCTTTCTGAGTTTGTGAGTGGTAGTCCGGCTGAAATTGTGACGGTGTAGATTGTCATTGCATCTAGCTCGCTTGGCATGAAGACTGCAGTTTTGTCGTTGACTTCAAATGAGCCGGAAACGTATGGATCGATTGAAAAATGGTTTTCAAAATCTTCAGCTGTTACGCCGCGGTAGTTGAATAAGACTTCAATTCCTGAATTGATTGACACATAGGTTCCCTGGTCTGCTGGCAGAGTGCCTGTGATCCGGAATTCGTCTGAGACTTGATATGCCCAGGAATATTCTGTTGGGTAAGGTGAGTCGGATAGTTCGCTGGCATCTAAGCTGATTGAGTAGATTTCACCGGCGTCTAATTCAGTGAGGGGTTTGAGTTCTATTCGAGTGGGTTCTTCTTGAACGAGTGTTAGTTCTATTTTTGGGTAAAACTCTAATGCTTTTTCAATTTCATCTGCGTCGATTTCGCCCTTACTTTCAAGGACGAATCCGGCTGTTGAGTCAATTCCGGATGCATCTTCTTCAATAGGGGTGAGTGTGTAGTAGTCTGCAGCTTCAGCTGTGTTTACGAGTTCAATTGGCAGGCTGCTGCCACCTGGGAGTAATGTGCTTGTTAAGACTACTGCTAGCAAGATTGCCGCTGTTGCTGGTGCTAGTGCTTTTTTAAATATAGGAGGGAAAGACCAGGATTTTTTCTTCTTTTTTGCTGGCTTCTTTTTTGCATTTAGCTTATTGGCTTTGCGGATCAATTCGTTTCGCAGTGCAAGCTTGAAATCATCTGAGCTTTTGCGTTTTTTCAGCATGTTTGCAAGTTTTAGTAGGTATTTTTCGATTTTCGTTTCCATGGTGATTTAAATGTTACAGAGCTTAGCTAAGCGATTTGTGGCCCGATTGAGCCGTGCGCCCACGTTGGTGACGCTGATATTGAGAACGTCTGCGATTTCTTTATATGAGAGGTCTTCAAAGTATTTGAGTGAGAGTATGTCTTGTTCTGCTGGTTTGAGTTTGCGGAGTGCGTCGTTGAGGTCTTTGAGGTTCTCCAGTTCGATTTCCTTGTCTTCTGCGGTTTTGGCTTCCATATCTGCGCCGTCGAATTTGTCTCCGATCTCATGCCACTGTTTCATTGCTACGGTTCTTTCCTTCTTATTCTTATTAAAGTGCTTGTTCATTTCGTTTATTGCGACGCGATACAGCCAGGCGCTATAGGGCTTTCCGGTCCATTCGTACTTGTCAATGTTTTCAAGGGCCTTGATGAATGCTTCTGATGTTAGGTCTTCTGCGAGTTGGACATCTGAGACGCGGGTTAGCATGTACTTAAAAATCTGGTCGAAATACTTATCGTAAAGTTTTACGAATTCGGTTTTGTCAGCTTTTGCTGCGGCAATCAATTTTGCGTCCGATTTCATTCGGGCTGTGTGATTATTTTG
Source organism: uncultured Candidatus Peribacteria bacterium (assembly GCA_964529435.1). Lineage (GTDB taxonomy): Bacteria > Patescibacteriota > Gracilibacteria > UBA1369 > 2-02-FULL-48-14 > CAZGUT01. Next base: position 10,971 of record CAZGUT010000011.1, read on the forward strand.
CAGTTGTATAATCCACTGTGTTGAGTTTATTACAAATTTCTTTGTCGGAAACGATAAATTGACTTTTGGTCAAGGGCTGGTATGATTTTGGTCTAATAATAAGGAATTATGGAGGATCACGGTTTTGAAAAGGCGGTAATATGTGAGGAAGGAGTTGTTTCTTGTGGTAGCGACGTGGGAAGGTTTGGAGCTGTGAATGATACGTATGGTGATGAACCGAATCGTGGGGGTGTTTTTTTACAGGTTGGTTCTGAGGGGCAAGCTGCTACGGTGTTGGATGTTGGTTGTGGGAGGGAAAGTTTGGATGAGGGGGCTATGCTTGATGATATGAGTGCTATTTTGGAGGAGAGGGCTGCTCCAGTTCAAGCTATGGCCAGTGATTTACATTTTGTTTTTGCTATGGAGCGAGAAGGTAGTGTGGGCATTTGGCGATGTGGTGATGGAATGGCTTATTTACTTCCGCCGGAAGGGAATGAATTTTTATATCAGACTCCTTATTCAGTGGATTATTCTGATGCAGTTGCACGCTGTCTTCATGGACGGCCGCTTCTGGATTTAAATCTAGAAAGGACAGGGATTATGAGAAAAATTATGAAAGAAATGGGTGTGAAAGGAGGAGAAGAAGCTAGAAGGTTTGAGAAAATGATAAAGCCTTGGTTGAATGAAAGAGATGTCTTTAATAGGGAGGAGTTGTTAAATGTTTTTCGTTTTTGTCATCCAGGGCGTCATGAGCTTCCTGTGGAGGCTTATAATTTGAAGCCTCATGTTGTGTCTGATGTCCCTGATGGTACAGTTGTTTTTCTCTGCAATAGAGGGGCTTCATGGGCCCTTGGTAGTAGGGAAATTTATGATTCCTTGTTAATGCGTAGAGATCAGCTTGGTCAGGTGGCAAGTCTTATTAAAATTATTGTTGATCAAAAAAGAAAAATTATTGAAAGACATGGGTCTGGTGGGGTTCCTTTGTGGGATGGAAAGACTGTTCCTTTATTTCCTTCACGCAGAGGGGTTAATAGTTTTTCATTGGCGTGGTTTACTGTTGGGGAAAGACTTTCAGGATTTCTTCCAGGTGGCAGTAGTATTCGTGAGGCAGAAACATGTCATCTGCCATTAGATGATGACTAAAAAATCCCCATGACATTGCGGTGGAACTTTGTTAGAATGCCGCCGGTTTTAATTCGCGCATAATTATGTCAGATCAATATTCTGCTGAGCAGATTCAAGTTCTTGAGGGTTTGCAGGCTGTGAGAAAGCGGCCTGGAATGTACATTGGTACCACAGATGTGGCTGGCCTGCATCATCTTATTTGGGAAGTTTTGGACAACTCTATTGATGAGGCGATGGCTGGTTTTTGTAAGAATATCGTAGTCGATATTAATAAAGATGGCTCACTGTCTGTGAGTGATGATGGACGTGGTATTCCGGTTGATAAACACAAAACAACGGGGCTTTCTGCCTTGGAAACGGTGCTTACGGTATTGCATGCTGGAGGTAAATTTGGAGATGGTGGTTATAAAGTTTCCGGTGGTCTTCATGGTGTGGGTGTATCTGTTGTGAATGCGCTTTCAACTCATTTGAAGGCGGAAGTTAGGCGAGATGGGAAAATTTATACTCAGGAATATAGCCGTGGTAAGTCAAAGGGTGGTTTGAAGGAGGTCGGAAAATCTAGTGAGACTGGGACGACTATTACATTTATGCCAGACGAGAAAATTTTTGAGAGTGTTGAATTTAATTTTGAAACGATTGTAAGTCGTGTGAGGCAACAGGCTTATTTAACAAAAGGTGTGACGATTCGTGTTGTGGATCACAGAGATGGTGCTAAGGCGATGTTCTATTTTGAAGGTGGGATTAAGTCTTATGTTCAGCATTTGAATCGTGATAAGGAGAAATTGGGGAATATTATTTATGTTGAGAAGGATGTGAAAGAAGGGCTTATTGAGGTTGCTTTGCAGTATACGCAGGCTTTCCAGGAGGCAGTTTTCACTTTTGCGAATAATATTCATACGACTGAAGGTGGAATGCATTTGACTGGATTTAGAAGTGCATTGACTAGGGTTCTTAATTCTTATGCGAGGAAGAATGATCTTATAAAAGATAAAGAAAAGAATTTTTCATCAGATGATGTGCGTGAAGGGCTTACGGCTGTTGTTTCTGTGAAACTTGCGGATCCTCAATTTGAGGGGCAGACCAAGAGTAAGCTTGGGAATGCGGAAATGAGAACGGCTGTGGAGACTGTGTTTGGTGAGCTTTTGGAGCAACATCTAAATGAGAATCCGGCTGACGCAAGGGCTGTTATTGGTAAATGTGCACTGGCACAGCGCGCTCGCCTTGCGGCTCGCGCGGCCCGTGACACTGTGATTCGTAAAGGTGCGCTTGAGGGCATGACACTGCCTGGCAAACTTGCGGATTGTTCGAGTAAGGATCCTTCTCAGAGTGAGATTTACATTGTGGAGGGAGATTCTGCTGGTGGCAGCGCCAAACAAGGGAGGAATCGTGAGTTTCAGGCTATTTTGCCGCTTAGAGGTAAGATTTTGAATGTGGAACAGGCGCGGCTTGATCGTATGCTTGGTAATAATGAAATTAAGAGTTTGGTGATTGCGCTTGGGACTGGGATTGGTGAGACATTCAATATTGAAAGGCTTCGTTACAATAGAATTGTGATCATGACGGATGCGGATGTGGATGGTGCTCATATTAGGACGCTTTTGTTGACGCTGTTTTTCCGTTATTTCCGTGAAATTATTGAGGCTGGTTATCTTTATATTGCGCAGCCGCCGCTTTATAAGCTTCAGCATGGGAAGAAGATTGTATATGCCTTTTCAGATGCAGAACGTGATAAAAAGAAGAAGGAATTTGGGGCTGCAAAGGTCAGTATTGCCAGATATAAGGGTCTTGGTGAAATGAATGCTGAGCAGCTTTGGGAAACGACTATGGATCCGGAGCAGCGTAGTATGTTGCGGGTGACTGTGGAGGATGCGGAAAAGGCGGATCATATTTTTGAGACATTGATGGGGCCTGAAGTTGCGCCTCGCAAAAAGTTCATTCAGACTCATGCGAAGAAGGTGAAGAATTTAGATATTTGACAGAAAAAGGGTTTTTTGGTAAAAATGATATCCTGTTTTTTAAAATGTAATTATTATGGAAAGATCTACTGCTGCTTTAACTTTGGGATTGTTGGCATTGCCTGCTTGTCGTACGGAGCTTGTTGGGAATACAGATGTGTGTCAGTATGAGTTGGAAACTCCTGATTCTGAACGTGTGGTAGAGGGGATGTATTTGGAACCTGGAGTTAATCCAGATACTGAAGAAGGAATGGGAATTGATGAGGCGATTTTGAGTGATCATTTTGATGTGGTTGGTGGTGATGTAGATGAAGTTCATGAAAATTTGCAAATATTAGTTTTTGATAGAGGGCCTTCTGGAGAAGGAGAATCTGTTGAAGGAACTTTTTGGAGGAATGTAGATAATGGTGAGCTTTTAAGTACGTTTGGTTTTTCAGTGCCTGTGGATGGAAATGGGGATGATATATGGGTTGCATTTGTAGATGGAGACTGTGGGCCCTTGATTCCGATTTGGGATATTGATCGTGATCATTCCTTTGCTTCAGTTTATTATTCTGTTTGGGAAGATAGTGATGGTAATCTGCAAGTAGAGAGCTTTCCAGAGGGGCCGGTTGTGGGACAGTAAGCTTGACTAGTGGTTTCACCCATGTTACTTTCAGTACCTTTTTTCTAACCAATTAAAATATGGAAAAATTAAGAACAGCTGCTGTTGCTTCATTAATTCTTGCCTTGGAGTCTTGTGATGATAAGCCAGGTGTTGATACTGCGGTGGGGCAGGAAGCACATGAGATTTTAGAGTGGGAAGCAGATACGGATACTGACACAGATGCAGATACAGATGCTGATGCTGATGCAGATGCTGATGCAGATGCTGATGCAGATACAGATGCAGATGCAGATGCTGATGCAGATACAGATGCTGATGCAGATACTGACACAGGTACGGTAGCACCTATTGAACAGAGTGCAGAAGAGTGTTTTGTAGCAGCTTATGCAGTTGATGCGAACAGCTCAGATGTGTGGCTAGAAAGCCTTGACGCAGCTGGTATAAGTGGATCAGATTTCTCAGATCAGTTTGAAGAAACTGTAGCTTCAGGTGATCAAGATGTTCGTGTTCTTGCGACGGTATTGCTTGATACTGAAGACCTTACGGCAAATGATTATTGTTATCCTGTTGAGGGTCCAACTGTGAATTGGGCTGCCGGTGAGACAAAAGAACTTAATTGGGATTTGAGTGACGGTGATTGTGGAGCATATGCAACGATATCTCCATATACAGTTCTTAATGTGAGAGCTGTTACATGGAGTGATGCAGATGGTTGTAAGGAATGGGCTAGTCCTGCCGTGCCTTATATGACCTATGATGATGATGGGGATGGCGATGCAGATCGTGCAGAAAAGATTTAGTTCACATAAAACACTTGTTTTCAAACCTGTAAAGTGGTATAATTCTTAGATTTAAATTATGCCACTTTTTGTATGACTTTCCTCGTCGACGTAGAATTGGAGCAGGATCAGGATCAATCGCTTTTGATTGGTGCTTGGGATGACCTTGAATACTTAGTCGAGCTTTTAAATGGGGCTTGGGAATCTGTGGAATATCGATTGGAGAAAGTGCCGGGTGGTGAGGATTTTTTCCTTTTTATTGAGGATCCGATTCGCGAAGATGAGTATGAGTGTGGGATTGTTGAGAGGCGTGAGGATGAGGCTTATGCTTTCTCTGATGCGGTTCATGAAATGGTGATGAAGGCTTATATGCGTTATGTAGAGGAATTTGGGGAGATTGAGACGATGGAAGAATAGGTGAATTTAGGTTGACTTTCCGTGGGGCGTGGCAATATACTACGCGGGCTTTTAAGATTTTATTATGGCAAAGGTCAAGAATTTTTTTGTCGGGGACGATACCAAAGAATCTTCTGAAAAGAGGGTTGCTCGGTTCAAACAGTGGTTTAATAGGTCGCGAGTTGGGAATTTGGTTAAAGGGCGGCGTTATAGGAAAAAGGATAAGACTAAACGTGAAACGCGTGAGGCAGCCTTGAAGCGTGAGGAATACAGGGAGGAGAGAGAGAGGAAAAAGTATTACCTGTAAGGTTCTGCCATGACGATTGCGGATATTCTAGCTAAGGCTCAGAAGAGGCGTTTGCGAACGGAAATGGAGGTGTTTTTGGCGTATTTGCTTGGTGTGGGGCGGCTGGATTTGATTGCGCATGGTGAGGATGAGGTGCCGGTGGAAAAGCTGGCGGATTTGCAGAAAGGTTGGGCGAAGATTGAAGATGGGGTGCCGGTGGCTTATTTGACGGGGCAGAAGGAATTTTATGGTTTGGATTTTTATGTTGATGAACGGGTTTTGGTGCCGCGAGGTGAAACCGAGCGGCTGGTGGAGTGGATTTTAGCACTGGCCGTGGAGCGGTCAGATATAAAAAGAGTTTTGGAGGTGGGGACGGGCTGTGGTGCGATTGCTGTGGCATTGAAAAAAACTAAGCCGGAGCTCGATGTTGTGGCAATGGAGGTGAGTGAAGAGGCTTTGGAAGTTGCGAACAAAAATGTTGTTCAGCATGGGGTGGATGTGAGGCTGATTCAGTCGGATTTACTCGAGGATATGCCGGATGAAGGCTTTGATGTTTTAGTTGCGAATTTGCCATATATTGGGGAGGAGGAGAATAATTTTATTTCTGAAAATGTGGAGAAACATGAGCCGCATGTGGCACTGTTTGGCGGTGAGGATGGGTTGAGGTTGTATTCACGGATGTTTGAGCAGGTGGCTGAACGTAGGAAAAATTGCGAATTAAATCACAGGGGAAATTTCAGATGGATTATGGGTGAGATTGGTTTTACGCAGGGTGAAGGGATTTCTGAGCTTGCTGAGGAGTTGTTGCCTGGATATGAGTGTGAGGTCAGGGAAGATTATCAGGGTTTGACGCGGTATTTCGTTTTATCTGTATAGATTAACGAAAGTATCGATGTATTGCTTGTAGTTAGTTTTGTCAGCCTCTTTTTTGATAGTCCAAGTCTCTGGTGGCCCATCTTCGTTCTCGATTAACCCTAGGTGTGCTAGCTGTTCGTGGGCTTTGCATAAGGGAACTAATTTATCTGGATCATGGGTTTTTTCTAATGCGAATCTTTGTGTGTGGTGGAGGATTTCGTAGTTGCAATTGCAGGCTGGGAAAGCGCATTTTCCGTTGGTTTTTTGAATTACAAAGTGTTTTATTTTTGCCGGAATATGTCTGGAGTTGGTTTTTGCGGGTTCAGGTTTTTCTTCTTTTCCCTCCACGAAATCTAGAAATTCTTCCATCAATTCTTCGAAGTCCTTGTGTTTTTTTAGTTGTTCTAATTTTTTTGCAATTTTCGGCTTCAATTTCATGGAAATCTCCATTTCTTCAGGTTGAGTTTTTGGGTTAACCCAAGATTTTTTACTTTCTCTTACAAAAGTTCGTAAAGTGTTTTGGCTCATGTGGGAGGCTTTTTCTGCCCAAAATTTGGCAGTTTCTGCAGTTGCAATGTTAGCAACGGGTTTTATACGGTTAATACCTTTTTCTTCGGCAATTTTTTTGAGATCTGGTTTGTCTGCGATTTTTTTCATTACCCAGAGAGCATCATCGACAGAAGATTTACTCATTCCTGCTAGCTTTGCGGCGTATTCGTAAATACTGCCGAAACCTTTCTTTTTCCAAATTTTTCTTTTGGCGATTTCTGGTAGTAAAAGGGCGCATTTTCGTAACCATTCTTTGGCGTTTTGGCCGTATTTTGAGAATTTTTTGTGGAGGTCTTTATCGTTCATTTCTTTAGTCATTTTTTGTGGGGTTAGGGGGTGTTATTCTGTTGCTATTATAGCAGTTTTTAATCTGTTTATCAGGTTTGAAAGCTTGTTTTTACTGATTTTGGCTGGACATCTGGACGAGGTGAGGGTCCGCTCACCTTTCGGGCGGTTTTGATGGGTCATTTGTATTTTATTTGTGTACTATCTTTCATAGCTGGCGGTGGTCTGGTAGAATCTTTGGCGTGTAGGCTTTTTATTGTGAAAAAACTATGAAAGAAAAACTTCAAAAATTGGCGGAGGAGTTTGAAGAGCTGGAAAAGCAGATGTCTGATCCGGAGGTGATTGCAAATCAGGATAAATATAGGAAGCTTTTGAGTCGACGAAAGGAAATTGAGAGGGCTGTGGAGCTTTTTCGCGAGCTGGAGGGTTATGAGAAGGCGATTGCGGATAGTGAGGAGTTGCTTGAGGATGCGGAGGATGAGGAGATGAAGGAGGTGGCGATGAGGGAAATGGCGAAAGAAGAATTGAAGATGGCGAAGGAAGGATTAGAAAAAGTCACGGAGGAATTGAAGCTGGAACTTGTGCCAAAGGATCCGGATGATGGCAAAAACTGCATCATGGAGATTCGGGCGGGGACTGGTGGTGATGAAGCGTCGCTTTTTGTGGAGGAGTTAGGGCGCTTGTACCTGAAATATGTGAAGGATAAGGGTTTTCAATCTGAGCCGATTAGCCAAAGTCCGGGGGATCGTGGGATGAAGGAAATGTCTTTTGAAGTGATTGGCGATGGGGCTTATGGGCGAATGAAATATGAGAGTGGAGTGCATCGTGTACAGAGGATTCCAGAGACCGAGTCCAAGGGGCGTGTGCATACGTCGGCGGTGTCAGTTGTTGTCTTGCCGGAGGTCGAGGAGGTGGATATTGAAATTAAAGACAGTGATCTGCGGATTGATGTTTTTCGTGGGAGTGGATGTGGTGGTCAGAGCGTGAATACAATGGACTCTGCAGTGCGAATTACTTATTTGCCAACAGGTATGATTGTGACTTGTCAGGACGAAAAGTCGCAGCTTAAAAACAAGGCTAAGGCGATGAATGTGTTGCGGTCACGGCTTTATGCGATTGAGCAGGAGAAACGTGCCAAGGAGCTTGGTGAGACGCGGCTTGCGCAGATTGGGAGTGGGGATCGGTCAGACAAGATCAGGACTTATAATTTTCCGCAGGACAGGGTGACGGATCATCGGATTGGCAAAAATTTCAGCAATTTGCCGGGGATTATGGACGGTGAAATTGACCAGATTGTGGATGCGCTGATTTTGGAAGATCAGACACGGCGATTGTCTTCGGTTGGAGATTAAAGTCCGATTTGGCTTTGCATCATGTCTTCTATTATCGTGGGCAGGTCTTCGATTAGGTCTTCGCCTTTTTCATAAAGGAGGACGGTGCCGTAAATACTGACGCCTATTAGAATTAGAACAGGAAGAGTGACAAAAAGAAATTTGATTATGCGGTTGATGCGGGTTCTTAGCATTTCTTTCTTTTTGAGGTCGACGAGTTCTTGGAGGAGTTTTTCTGTTTTAGCCATGGTGTGATATGTTATGTGACGATCTGATTTTAACATGAAAATATGTGGATCGATACTCATTGCCACCCTTTTGATAAGCGTTTTGGGCGTGATCGGGGGGAGATGTTGCAGAGGGCGCGAGATGCGGGTGTGGGGAAGATGATTGCGGTTGGTTATAATTCTTGGGCGAATAGGCGGGTTTTGGAGATGGCGGAGAAGTACGACTTCATGTGGGCGGCGCTTGGGGTGCATCCTTGCGATTGTCAGTTTTGGGATGAGGAGAAGGATTGGATCCGTGAGATGGCTGGTGGGGATAGGGTTGTGGCGATTGGGGAAGCGGGGCTGGATTATCACCATATGCGGCATTCTGAGGAGGAGCAGGAACGGGTTTTTAGGGGGCAGATTGGCTTGGCGAAGGAGCTTGGGATGCCATTAGTCGTGCATTCACGGGATGCGGGGGAGGAGACATTGGCGGTTTTGATGGATGAGGGGGCTGAAAGGGTGATTTTGCACTGTTTTACTTATGATTTGGCTTTGGCGAAAAAGGCTTGGGATAAGGGCTATTTTACGGCTTTTGGGGGTGTTGTGACCTATCCGAAGGCGCGTGAGGTGCAGGAGGCGGCGCGGGAGTGTCCGCTGGAACTGATGTTGGTGGAGACGGATTGTCCTTACATTGCGACGCAAAAACACCGCGGGAAGCGGAATGAGGTGGCTTATGTTGTTGAGGTTGGGGAAAAGATTGCGAGGCTCCGGGGCGTGGAGAGTTTGGAGCTTGCCGAAAAGACTACGAGGAATGCGGAGGGGGTGTTTGATTTGGAGTAGATTTTCTGTACTAGTACGGGAACTACAGGTTGGAATGTGGCATATGTGTTTCCCAAGAGTGTTAATATATGGTATAATTGATGTAGGTGTTTTAGTAATAACTGAATTTTGGAATGGCTGATGCAGCTCTGTTACTCGATGGTGATGATCTTGAGCCGCCACAAAGCAGGTTGGCGAGAACGCCTGATTTAGGTGCTTTGCCGACTGAAGATGCTGCTGTCAAAGCTTTGGTGCAGCAGTATTGTGCTGATGTTCATACGTGGTCTGATTTGGAGCGGAGGGAAATAGCGAGAGGTGGTGAGGCTATTGTGAGTGAGGTGATTTACCAGGGGGAGCCTTGTGTGTTAAGAGAGCTTATGCCGGGTGTCCACGAGGAAGATCCAGATGCTTTCGAAGGGTGTTTACGCGCTATGATTTTGGCACAAGGTGTTCCTAATACGCCTCGGTTGATTGCTTATTCTTTTGAGGATCAGACTATTCTTATGGATCTGATTGTGGATGATAACGTTGATAATCTTTGGAGGGAGGGCAGGTTGCCAGAATTTGCTGACGCAGAGATTTTAGGGTTATTGCGAACTGTTGAACAGTTGCATTGTCTTGGTCTTCGTGTTGATCCAAAGCCACGAAATTTTTATTACAGTAAAGAGGATGGATTTAAGGTTTCTGATTTTGAACTTAATGGGGATTGGGATTCGGAAGCGGAGTGTACGAGGTATAGTTCATTTACGGGGATATCTCGTGGTAGAGATGAGAGGAGTTTACTGAGTGCAATGCTTGCTTGTAATAGGATGATGAATCCGGGATGGCATTGGTGGAATGAAGGGCCTGAGGATCTTCCTATTGATGAACTTGCTGATTATGATCCTGATATTGCAGATTTGGATATTGAAACTGAAAGGAGGCAGCTGAAGTATACGGTGGCCTTATTGAGAGTGATTAGAGAAAATTATCCTCATCTTTTTGTACGTATAAATCCGAATCAGGTTTTATTGTCTTTTCGAGGGCATTATTTGCCCCCAGAGCATCCTTATTTGTCTGATCCAGAGATAGCATCTTATATTCAAGAAGCTTCAGCAATGGGTATTGATTTGTTGCCCGCAATTCATAATGCTTGGGATTGGTAGATGAAAAAAACGCAGGCACTCTTTCGAGATACCTGCGTCTTGGATTTAAGTTTGAGTTTTATGCTAGTGCTTCAGGGGCTGCTGTCCTGAGTGATTGTCTCCACGTATCGATGTATCCATCTGCGGCTGCGCCAGGTTCACCACCTATGTAGTTCCCGAGAGGTTCAAGAGATCCTGCTCTTGCAGATTCTTTCATAGAGTCTCTTAGTGCGATTAAGTCTAGTCTGCGTTCATCGAGTACTGCTAGGACAGCTTGATCACCAGGTTGTGCTTGTTTAGCTGTTCTTATTCCTGCGATTGTTGCTTTTACGTTGGCTAGTTCCTCTACTACCAATGGTCTAGACCTTCGTCCAAATACATCTCCTCGTGTGCGGTTCCAACATTTTTCCACCCAGTCTGATACGGAACATGTATCATAATCTGTTGCGTTTGGAACTTCGTTGAGTCCAAGTAATCTATCTGCTGTTTCAGCCATTGTTTTTGGGGTTAGTAAAAGTGAGCTAATTATACAGATTATCGTACATTTGTCAAGGCGTGGTTTTTAAATAGTTTTTATTCGGCTTATCTCCCTCGACTTAATCTTGACTTCTGGTTGCGTTATGGTAAAATTCCCCCTCGTTTTTTTAGACGATTTTGTATATAATCTACTCTTATCCATGGGTGGGCCTCCTGAAAAAATGGAATTTGAACCTGGTGAACCTACTTGTGATAATGGTGATGAACCTATGCATTGTGAAAGTAATGAAATCACGAGGGAAGATGTTGCAGATCTGATTCATGGTGTTGAACTCGCAGATGGGCAGTTTATTCAGCTTGAGCCTGCTATTGGATGTCATGTTGCAGGGGAAGAGTTTGAAGACGAAAGTGTAGTTGGAAAGGGGGATTTGTTGGAGGCTATAAATAATGCTAGGGAGCGTGGAGAGCCTTTTGTTGTGAAGTTTGGTGTGGATCCTACTTCATCTGAGCTTCATATTGGACATATGGTGTTGCTTCGTCGTTTGAAGGCGTTTTTGGATGCGGAGGGGCTGGGTATTAAGTGTGTGCTCATTATTGGTGATTTTACTGCGCAAATTGGCGATCCTACAGGTAGAGATACTACGCGTCCTGCTTTGACTCATGAGCAGGTGCTTGCGAATGCTAAGACTTATTTGGATCAGATTGGAAGGATTATTGATCTTGATAAATTAGAAGTGCGTTATAATTCTGAATGGTTTGGGGAGATGACGGCGGCAGATGTTGTTAGTTTTTTTAGTGATTATACACTTGCAGGAGTGTTTGAAGGGCGGAAATATCAATTGCGTGATGAGAAGGGCGAAGGTATTCGACAGCATGAATTGATTTACCGGCTTTTGCAGGGTAAGGATTCTGTGGAAATTGATGCGGGTCTTGAGCTTGGTGGTTCAGATCAGCGTACGAATTGTTTGCAGGGAAGAGATATGCAGAAGTTGGAGTGGGCTAGGCAGAATGTGAGTGGCCGTGTTCGGCAGGTGGTTTTATTGATGGATTTGTTACGTGGTTTGGATGGAAGGAGAAAGATGGGGAAATCGGAAGGGAATGCTGTTGCTCTGGAAGATGATCCGGCTGAGATATATGCTGCGTTGATGTCCATGCCAGATGAGTTGATGTCTGAATATATTGATCTTTTGACAGGTCTTGACCCAGAGGAGAAGAGAGTGTTAAAGATTAGTATTTGGGCTAACCAAGCAGATCCGCTTCTGGTGAAGCGTCAGATCGCATGGAGCGTTGTGGAACAACTTCGTGGTGAGGACATTGTGAGGGCTGTTGCAGCTGGTTTTGATGATGAGGATTATGCTCCGAGGGAATTGATTGTTGAAGACGAGGAGAATGGTGATGCGAGAGAGATGTTTAATAGCATTATGTCCATGCCAGATGAATGGATGCTTTGGTATGTAGATCATATGATGGTGGATGTTACGAGAGTGGCTGTTGAAGTGGCTGGTGATGATGGAGAAGTTACTAAGACAACTATTCCAAACAAAGATAGGTTAAGGGGTATGGTGAGTAGCGAGGGGGTTACTGTGAGGCGTGAGATTGCTTCTAACGTTGTTGGGAGGTTTTATGGTGGAGAGGTGGCGGATGCTATATCTGCCGAATTTGATGATGGAGATTTCAAGCCGCGGACTTTGGAAGAGGTGGAGCGAGATCATGTTAGAGATTTGAGGTGTTGTCCAATGCTTGAGGAGGGTACTGATGGGATGGAGGTGATTTTGCCGCCGCCAACAAAAGAAGAGTTGGAGGCTCAAAGGAGAACTGGTTTGCCGCCACTTAATAGTTTGGAAGGTAAAATTCAGAGAGCTGAAAGTTCGGGCAAGAAGATGCGTATTAAGCTTAGGCTTGATCCTATTAAACAACAGTTACATCTTGGTCATGCTTCTATTCTGAGGAGGCTTAAGGAGCTTCAGGATGCTGGGCATCAGGTGGTTATTGTTGTGGATGACTTTATGGCTGGTGCGCCTAGGAGAGGAGAAGAAGGTTTAGATCCTGGGCTTATTGATAAAAATACTACCTTGCTTCTTGAGCAAATTGGTAAAATTCTTGATCTTGATGAGGTTGAAATTCATAATAATTCGGAGTGGTTAACAGGGTTGAATCTCAGTGATATTATTCAGTTGCTTTCAGGTCATACTTTGCAGCAGGTGCTTGGGCCGCCTCATAACAGGACTGATTTGGGTAGGCGTTATGATGCTGGAGATATGATTCACCTGGATGAGATTTTACTTTATGTTTTAAATGCGCGCGATTGTCATCGTGTCAAGTCAGATGTGGAGATTGGGTGTAGGAGTGGTGTTGTTAGGTATTGGATGGGGCGTTGTCGTCAGCAAATTGCTGGGCAGGCAAGTCAGTTGGTCTTGTTGCCGCCTGTTTTGCCGGGTCGTGATGGGAAAGAGATGAGCTGTGCTGATAATAGTGTGATTTGGATGGATGATGACTCAGATGCGATGTTTGAGCGTGTTATGAGGGTGGATGACAGGTTTATTGATCGGTGGATTGATGTGATGGTTGAAGGGGGGGATTCTGTTAGGGATGGCTTTAGAAGTAGTTTTGCTAGTGATCCTTTGAGGGGTAAAAAGGATGTTGCGCTTAATATTGTGAGGCAATTTCATGGACGAAAGGCAGCGGCTGGTGCGAGAAGGACTTACAGTCAAAAGGTGGATAGAGCGAGGGAAGGAGCTGATGCTGTGGAGGAGATTTCTCTTGCTGATTTGGAGTTGGGGGGTGGTCTTTCTTTGGTGAGTTTGGTTATAGCGGTTCATAAGCATCAGAGTGGTGAGGAGAAGAGCAGTAGTTTTGTGAGAAAAAATTGGATTAAAAATGGAGCTATAAAAGTGAGTGGTGAACCGGTTAGGGATCCAAGATGTACGTGGGATGATTTCCCAGAAGAAGGTATGACTTTGCAGATTACCAAAAAGGGTGCGGTGGTTAAGGTGACTCTTTAATTTTTGGGTTAACCCAAAAGGTATTGAGTCTTGACATTTTTTCAAAAACGGTTATAATTCTCGCTTAAACTTAAGCTTGTAATTTTGAGGGAAATTAAGGAAATTCCACTGTCAGATGTAGTTGAGCTTGTGAACTGTTTGGGTTCTCTGGATAGAGATGTTGCTTTAGAAAGGCAGCGTTTACGTCTTTGGATTGGTGATGTTTTGGATGAGCAGAAAGCTCGTCGTGGTGATGTTGATGATTATGCTGCACGGTTGCTTTTGAGGCAGAGAGTTTTGAATGAACGTGCTATAGCTTGGTCTGATTGTGTTCATGAAGGGACTCGTGTTCTTGATGCATGTGCTGGACCGGAAGGTAGTTTGATTGCGGTTACTCGACGTGGTGGCTTATGGACTGGCAATGAAATTTCGCAGGTTACAGCTAGGTATCTGGAAGAGTCAGGTGCAAATGTGATAGTTTCTTCTGCTGAAAGGTTTGATTGTGAAGATTCCCAGTTTGACTTTTTAGCTTTTATTTTTGCCCTAAATAATGTGCAAGGAACGCTGAATGCTTTCATAGAAGCTGATCGTGTATTGGACGATGAAGGCAAAATGCTTATTTGTGATCCGGGACCGTGTTTGTGGCAGGCAGATTTGTTTCTTTATACACTGTTGAAAATGGGTGTGTTGCCGAAAGAGCTAGAAGAAAAATTGTTTAATACGAAGCGTTTTAGAGAAGATATACCGGATTTCTATGGGGGGGATAGAATTTCCATTAGTCATGTTGAGTATACAGAGAGGGTTCTTGGTGGGCTTTTGGGGACTGAACTTGATTTAGTTAGAAATGGTGTGGGAGGGATAGAAGAATTTGTTCGTAAGCATTATCCTTCTGGAGCTAAAAAGTTTGCTGAAAGGTTTAGAAGGGTTTTTTCTGAAGTTTTACAGGCTAGATATTGGCAGTATATGAGAGGTGTTGCTGTGGAGACTGGGTTTGAATTGGAGAGAATGGGAGCTGTTTCTACGTATATATGTAAGGACGAAAGTGGTTGGAGCTCTACCCCTGTTATTGATGTGGATCCTTCTTCTAATGGTGGTGATGTAGGTTCCTTACTTTATTTGTTTAGGAACGGGAGGCATTCTGATTCAAGAAGTATTACTTGTCCGGTTCGTGGTGTATTGCAGAACGTTATATCACATTTGATGTTGTTTAAAAGAAGTTGCGCTTCTTAAACTGATTCTGCTAATATCCGCCCGGATCAGTAGCTCAGTGGTAGAGCAGTTGGCTCTTAACCAATTGGTCGTGGGTTCGATCCCCACCTGATCCACCATTTTTGGTGTAATTTAACAGGTTAAGCTTCCGTACTAGTACGGGATTTGTATTCTTTGATATTCCTTATTTTGGATTGAGTAGGGGATCTTGGTATGCTAAAAGTAGATAGCACTTTGGCGAGGTGGCGGAGTGGTTACGCAGCGGTTTGCAAAACCGTACCACACGGGTTCAAATCCCGTCCTCGCCTCCATTTTTTGTGGAGTTTAGCGGTTTAACTCAGCAGCTGCTGCTGCGAGTGCTTCTTCTACGTGCGCTTTGTACTCTGCTACGGTACTGGTTTCTGGGAAGTTGGCTTGGCTTACTGCTGTGCTTTCACTTGCAAAACCTACGACGCTTTCCAGTGTGTCTTCAGTTGATAGAATAATTTGTTCTGCAGGAGTTAAGACAAAAGGACTTACATCAGTGTATGTGATGTGAAGTTCATCTTGGTCGCCGTTGCTGGCAAGGATCATTTCACTCATTACTGCGCCTGAAAGAAGATCTTCTCGAGGTGTTGCTTCCGCAGTTATTTGGATTCCTCCGCCTTCAAGAGTTGTTGCGCAAACTAGGAGGTCTGCAAGTAAGTCTTCTGCAAGTGGGTCTTGTTCACTTACTCCAGTCCAACAAGGTTTTGCAGGATTAGCCTTTATTAAGTTATCTTCTTGCATTGCAGCTATCATCATTGTGAGAGCGCTGTTGCCAAGAGCAAGGTGAATTTCTGGATATTCGCTGCCTTGAACAGATTCAAATAGATCCATTGGGGTTTCTTCTTCTATAACGACTGGCGATAAGTCTAATGCTGGATCACAAGCGTCTGCTTCCGGTTGATGGGTTGCCAGTGCAAGTGCTGTTAAAATGGGTGCTGCTCTCATATGGATTTGATTATTTAGAGGTCAGAATAGTGCCTTAAATTTAGCATTTCGTCAAGTCTATACACGGGTCAGGGCTTTTGCTAAGATACCGTCGTTGCCCGGGTGGTGGAATTGGTAGACACGCGAGACTTAAAATCTCGTGGCCGCAAGGCCGTGCGGGTTCAAGTCCCGCCCCGGGCACCACCTTTTGGTGGTTTGACTTTTTTGTGGTTTTTTGAGATATTTGGGTACCTTAAAAAAACTAAAAATGGATATCAAAAGAGCATTGCCGGCTGTTGCTGCTGGTTTATTGGCGCTTGGGCCTTCTGAGCTGGGTGCGGAACCATCTGTGCTGACTGATCAAGTCAAGAGTGGAACTCATGAATTGTATCAGAGGTGTGTTGATTATCATGATGCAAAGAAAGCAGGGGAAGATCCAGATTTTGATCTTCAATGTGAGTCAGCTCATGAGCAGGATGAAATTGTACCTTTTGATATGGCGGATATTGCTGATCAAAATCACAAGAATTTTTTGAAACAAAGTCTTGCTGAAGCGGAAGGTGCAGAGCCTCGTGTTGTAGTTAACTTTTTGGCTAGAGGAGTGGATGTAGATGGGACTATGGGTATGCAGCCGGATCAGGTCTATAATTCAGGCAATACTATTGATTTGCAGCCTAGGCAAAGTGAAAAAATTGATATGTTTGGTGTTTTTTCTGTTACTGAAGTAGCTGCTGAACAAAGACATGAAGTTGTAGGGCTTTGTTCTGATGGATATGAATTGGATTTTAAGCCTTGTTCTGAGAAGCAAGCGGCAAATCCTAATGCTGTAAGTGGATGGGGAGATTCTTATAGGTGGTGGCCGGTGCCTTTTACTGTTTCAAGAGAGGATGGTGTATGTCAGAAAATAGTTTTTGCTTTAGGTGAAAAGAAATCAGATGGATCTTATGAGGTTTTGAGAGATGTTGATGGCAGGGAAGTTATGAGAGCTTTCTTTGTTGTAGACTATAAAAATGCTGAGTGTTTTAGTGCTTTCTAAGTCTATATAAGAATATTAGTCCCATGAAGAAGAAAGGTATGCTGAGAAGCTGCCCGGTTGTTAGGTTTAGAGCCCAGTCGTGGGTGGGGTATTCTTTGACGAATTCAACAAGGAAGCGAAGGGCGAAATAAAGGGTGAGAAGAAGGGCGAAGAAGAAGCCGGGTTTAGCTTTTTTCTTAGATCTCCAGGTGAAATAAAGGATACAGAAGAGAACTGCGCCAATGAGAAATTCATAAATTTGGGATGGATGGCGGGCTAGTTCGTCTATGCTGGGGAAAGTGACGGCCCAGGGGAGATCTGTTTCGCGGCCGACGATTTCGCTGTTGAAGAAATTTCCCAGGCGTACGAAGGCGATTGGGATGGTGGCTGCGACTGCAAATAAGTCCAGGAAAGTGAAGAATTTGAGTTTTTTGTGGAGGCGGAGGAAGATTAAATAAGCCAGGAAAGTGCCGATTGCGGCGCCGTGGCTTGAAAGGCCTCCTTCCCAGATTTTGAGGATTTGGAGTGGGTGTGTCAGGTAGAAATCGAGTTGATAGAAGATTATGTGGCCGAGTCGTGCTCCAATTACAAGGCCGAGGACTAGGAATAAAAAGGCTTCATCTAGGAGGTCGATTGAGAGCTTTTTCTTTGCGGACATGTGGCGGAGTAGGGCGTAAGCGAGGCCTAGGCTCAGTGCAAAAAAGATTCCGTAATAGCGGATTTCAAATGGGCCGAGTTCAAAAAGCACGGGGTCGATGTTCCAGACCATTATTTTAGGGTGAAGGATCTGAGCATTGTGTCGATTTTTTCAACTACAAATGAGTCTTCTTCTGGGCGGTAAGTGCCGGTTACAGTCCAGGCTTTATCTCCTTTTGTCAGGTAGATTTGCATGAAATTCAGGGTTTCTCCGACGGTGCTGTTTTTGCCTTGGAACGTGTTGAGCAAGGTGTTACTTGTTGCTCCAGCTACTGAAAGGGCGAGTTCTTCTTGTGAGATGAGTTGGTAGTTGATGAGGGTTTCTGCGTGGTCGTTAAGTTTTTTCTGGGCGTAATCTGCGTTTGTGAGGCTGCTTTCATTGTCTTCGCGGATTACGGCGATGTTTGCCACGAAATCGCTGTCTTTCACGTTGTTGCGGAATGCGACGCGGATTTCTTCTGGGTATTCAGATGTGAAGGTTGTGATTTTCTCCCAGGAGTCTGGGGCTTGGATTGAGAATTCTGCGGTTATGTAGTCGTAAAAATATGCTCCGTCTCCGTTGGTTGTGCCATTTGGGTCTGTTTCGCCGCAGGCGGTGAGAAGGAGTAGTGGGATGAAGAGAAGTAAAGTGAGCTTCAAAGATGATTTTAAGATTTTTTTTAGCATGTTTTGATGGTTAATCGGAGGTAGTTTAACTTAAAATGCGGGTTTTTGCCTATAGTATCTGTAAATATTTTTCCTTGAGGGGTGGAGTTTCTGTGTATGTGAGGGTGATTTTCCGTTCAAGGTCCTTCTCTACGCGTTTTATTGCTGTGGAGATGGCTTTTTCTGATGGATGATTGTAGGCGTTTGGGCTTCTTAGGATTAGGACGTGGATTTCTTTTTGAACGTCGAAGGGATTGTTTATGTCCACGTAAACTGCTTCCAAGTAGCGGATTGTTTCAAGTGCTTCACCAATGATATGAGCTGCTCCGATGGTCTTTTTGATGATGCCTCTGTATTCCTTGTAGAGGGGCCAATCGTAGTTGAGGGAGTAGTAGCGTTCTGCCCCCCTGAGTTTACTTTTGAAGAGGCCTGCTTCCTCGAGTTTTTTGAGTGTTTTGTGGAGGTTTTGGGCATCTGCTTTGAGGATTTTAGCTAGTTCGTGGAGGTATCTTTCTTCGATAGGATTTGAGAAAAAAAAGAGCAGAAGGTGTTGGGTGAGTTTAGATTGAAGATGGATCATAGGCGAAGGGGTGTGGTTATGTACTACCACAAGTATGGTAATGGGTTACCACAGGATCTGCAAGTTCTAACCTGTAAATCTCTGCCCGGGAATGGAATTGTGTTGAGTGGGAATCTGTGCGCGTGCAAAGGTTTTGCAGGAGATTTTGTGATGGGTTGTGTAGGAATGTATATATTTTTTTCTTGCAAAATCTCAAGTGTTACTATTCAATTAGCAGCGCTATGAAAATTGGAATTCTTTCTTTTAAACCGCTGAAGCGACAGGCCAGCAAAGAAGAGAGGCGGCTTAAACAGGCGGCTATGCAGCTTGGGCATAAGGCGCAGGTTTTTCGTGCTGGGAGGTGTCAGCTTGTTTATGATGGGCGTGGAGAGCGTGTTCTTTACAATAAAAAGAGGTTTCCGAAAATTGATATTTTGATTCCGCGGGCGAGTGTGATTACAAATGTGGATATTCGGCTTTCGGTGGTGAAGCAGTTTCAGTTGATGGGTGTGCCGGTTGTGAATGAATATATGTCAATTGCGAGGGCAAAGAATAAGCTGCGGACGCAGCAGATTTTGCATTCATTGGGGATTCCGACTCCTCGGACAGTTGTGATTGAAGATTATGGGGCGCTTTCTGATGCGATCGACAGGCTTGGGGGTGCGCCGGTGATTTTGAAGGATCCTTTTGGAAGTTATGGAACGGGGGTGATTATTGTGGAGAGTAAGCGCGCGGCGCGATCGGTGCTGGATGCGATTTGGGTGAATGGTGGGCATCGGATTATGATGATTCAGGAGTATGTTGAAGAGTCTGAAGGGCGAGATACCAGGGTTTTTGTTGTTGGTGATAAGGTTATTGCTGGGATGGAGAGGTCGGCGCAAGCGGAGGAGTTCAGATCTAATGTGGAGCTTGGTGGTGTGACGAGTGCAGTTGAAGTTTCTGATGAGTATGCGCGGATTGCTGTGGCTTCGGCGAAGGCGCTTGGGCTTGAAGTGGCTGGTGTGGATATTATTGAGACTAAAGATGGGCCGGCGGTGCTGGAGGTGAATGGGAATCCTGGGTTTAGGGCTTTGGAAGAGATTACTGGTTTAGATGTTGCCACTCCGATTATTGAGTATGCGCTGGCGAAGGTGGCTGGAGAGGTTTAGGGGCTTGACGAGGGACGATTGATGTTGTAGGGTTTTTACTTGTTTAGTAAATTTTACTTATGGTAAAGCAATCTGGATCAGCAAGGGTTAAGGCGTGTCTCGCGGATTTGAGGAGTGAAAATCATACGCCGGATGCTTGGGATGAAAGGGCTTTTCAGGATAGGACGGCATGTTCTGATGACTATCAAACTTTGCATGAAATTGGTGAGGCGATTAGAGATAGATCATTGGGGGCAGATTTATCTGGTAGTGATTTAGCGGATGCTAGGGATGCCGTTATATGTGTTTTGGCGAATGCTGGGAAGGGGCCAATGGGAAGGAATGCGTATGCGTATGCCAGAGCTGGGATTGAAGAGAAATGGGTGCTTACTGCTAGGGCTCTTGAGAGGGGCAGGCGTTCTGCGGGTGCCAGTTTTCCGGCTGGTAACAGGAGGTTTTTTCCTGGTGTAGAAGGTGAAAGTAGGAGGTTTTTGGGCGTTAGGTTGCTTGATCAACAAATGAATCCTCTGGTTGAAGTTGAGGCAGGCTTCAGGGGTGAAGATGAGGAGGATGGGGGGAGTGTTGTTTATAGATTTAAGGTGGATGGGGCTGAATTGACGGCTGCGTGTAGGCGGAGCTGATATTTGTAAAAAGCTTAGTTTGTGTTGTCCGTGACCGGCGCCGGTCAGGTATGCTAAAAATTGAGGTTTTGTAAAGAGGGGTGTTGGGTTCTTGATTGACTGTATTTTAGCGCTTTTAACAGGTCTAATCCAGCAAATCAGGAAGACATATTTACCGTTTCCCGTCTGATGCTTTCTGCGATGCCGGTCATTAATTCCCAGGGGATAGTTCCTGCTTTTTTTGCCATGTTTTGGAATGAAGATGGAGAGTTAGGATTTGTTGAATAAATTATGTATTCATCGCCGATATTGAGATCTAGGGGTTTGAGGTCTGGATGAGTGAGATCTATCATTGCGTGGTTCATGCAGATGTTGCCTAAAAAGGGTGGGGCGGAACTGAGTGATCTTGGGATGCCTTCGTAATAGCCAAAGGGGATAACGCCTATGCGCATGTCCTGTGGGGCTTTGTATGTGCAGCCATAACTGACGGACTCTCCAGCTTTGAGATCTCGGATGGCGATGATGGTTGAGACGACTTCCATGACCGGCTTGAGGTGTTTGAGTAGGTCTTGTTTTGGGTCTTCGCTCCCGAGTGGGGAGACGCCGTAAAGGCTGATGCCGATGCGTGCCATGTTCAGATCTGGGACTTCTGTTTTGAGTGCGCCGGCGCTGTTGCATGTGTGGATCCATTTTGGGTCAAAACCTGCTTTGCGGACAAGTTTGATTACTCGGCGGAAGCGTTTGCATTGCTCGGTTGTGTATTTTTGGTCGATTGGGTTATCTGCGTCTGCGAGATGTGAGAATAGGCCGACGAGGTTGAGGTTTAGGGTTTTGAGTTCTTGGAGGACCTCTTTGAGGTCTGCCATTGGGAAGCCAGTTCTTGACATACCTGTGTCAACTTCCAGGTGTACGGGGACGCCGAGTTTTGCCAGTGTGCGGGCTGTTTCGATGTCTCCGGCTGTGAAGTGGAAGTTTTTCAGTGAGCCGTTTTCTAGGTTTTCAGAGTGAGTGTAACCGAGGATTAAGATTGGGGTTTTGATTTTGGCTTTTTTGAGTTCATAGGCTTCATAAAGGGAGTCGACTAAGAAGAATTCTGGCTGCTCGGATTCTAGGATTTTTGCGATTTCTGTGAGACCGTGGCCGTAAGCATTGGATTTGAGGACAGGGCAAATTGCTTGGTTTGGAAGGAGTTTGCGATACAGGTTTAAATTATGTAGTAAGGCAGACTCGCTGACGCGAGTGGTGTTGAGTGTCCGGTATTTACGGCGAAATGCTTCTAGCATGTCGCCAGGTTATCGTTTGGAAACGATTTGGTCAATAAGGCCGTATTTTTTGGCTTCGTCGGCACGCATGAAGTAGTCGCGTTCTGTGTCCTTTTCAACTTTTGAGGTCTTTTGGCTTGAATGTTTTACAATAATTCCGTTGAGAACTTTCTTTGTGTTCAGGATGTGTTCTGCGTGAATACTGATGTCAGTTGCTTGACCTTCAACGCCGCCAAGTGGTTGGTGGATCATGACTTCTGCGTTTGGTAGGGCGAACCGTTTTCCTTTCGCTCCTCCACAGAGAAGAATTGCTCCCATTGATGCTGCCATTCCCATACATACAGTTGAAACGTCTGGTTTGACGTACTGCATGGTGTCATAAATTGCGAGACCGGCTGTAACGTGGCCACCTGGGCTGTTGATATACATTGTGATGTCTCGTTTTGGGTCCTCGTTTTCAAGGAAAAGCAATTGTGCGACTATCAGGTTTGCGATGTCGGAATTGATTGCGCTTCCAAGGAAAATTATGCGGTCTTTTAAAAGACGGGAGAAAATGTCATATGATCTTTCTCCGGCGTGGGTTTTTTCTAGAACGGTTGGGACGAGGGTGTCCTCGTGGATTTTTGCGGTGGATGTGATGATACCGCTTTTGCTTGTACTTTTGACTGTACCTTTGGTTATGTTCATTTGGCGTGGTTAGAGGTTTATTCTTGTATATATTATATCACAGAAGAGGGGAAGGGGTCTTTCTGGTTAGCTTGTCAGAGGTGTGAGAGATGGTCTGATATTTTTTAAAATTTTCCCCTTGACTTTCAGATGTCGCCCGCTAAAATCGTTGGGCGCATCCGGTTTGGATGTGCGTTCACTTATATGACCTTTGACAATTCAAACGTAGTAGAGAGTGCCCGGATATTTCAGGTTTGGCTTCGGCCAGACCTACATATTCAAATTAGCATTTCTTCGTTCAGCGGAGAGATGCAACACTACTCTTTGTTTAAGTTAATTTTCACAAAGAGCTAGTTTTGAACTTTTAAATCCTTTCTTTATTTTTATAGGGGAAGGTAGGTAACAGGGATTTTATCCCGTTACCTATATTGGAGAGTTTGATCCTGGCTCAGGGTGAACGTTGGCGGTGCGTCTAATACATGCAAGTCGAGCGCCCTGCGCTTTGCAGATAAATTACTTTGTAATTTCTCTGCAGCGCGCAGGGAGCGGCGGACGGCTGAGTAACACGTTGGTAGCTACCCCCCACTCAGGGATAAGCATGAGAAATCATGTCTAATACCGGATGGTCCTGAAAAGGTAAAGATTTTTCGGTGGGGGAGGTGCCTGCGGTCTATCACGCTTGTTGGTAAGGTAATGGCTTACCAAGGCTATGACGGATAGCTGGTCTGAGAGGATGATCAGTCAGAGGGAAACTGAGACACGGTTCCCACTCCTACGGGAGGCAGCAGTAAAGAATCTTCCACAATGGGGGCAACCCTGATGGAGCGACACCGCGTGCAGGATGAAGGCCTTCGGGTCGTAAACTGCTTTTCTGGGGGGATAATTCTGAAGGTACCCTAGGAATAAGCACCGGCTAACTCCGTGCCAGCAGCCGCGGTAATACGGAGGGTGCAAACGTTACCCGGAATCATTGGGCGTAAAGCGTCCGCAGGCGGCATAATAAGTCAGATATTAAATCCTGAGGCTCAACTTTGGGGCTGTGTTTGAAACTATTATGCTAGAGTCTTTCAGAGGCGAGTGGAATTTCGCATGTAGGGGTAAAATCCGTAGATATGCGAAGGAACACCAAAAGCGAAGGCAGCTCGCTGGGAAAGTACTGACGCTCATGGACGAAAGCGTAGGTAGCGAACGGGATTAGATACCCCGGTAGTCTACGCCGTAA
>CAZGUT010000012.1:0-33009 GCA_964529435.1 uncultured Candidatus Peribacteria bacterium
TGGAAGGGAATGATACGGGGCAGCTGATGGTTTATTATTCTGATGGTTATGTGACGGAATCTGAGGGCGGTGTTTTGGGGATTGGTGGGACTAGTTATAAACGAGTAAATTATTATGAAAAGAATTTTGCGCCGGAGGCTTATGAGGAAGAGTACGACAACAGTGTTGAGGGGCCGTTTGATGATGAGGACGGGGATGGCACGCCTGATTTTGTGGAGAATATGGACATGGAGAATGGCACTCCGGTGCCGCTGGTTGGTTATGATCCTTTTGCGGATCTTTTTGGTGCAGTCGATTCAAATCATGACCTCTTTTACAGTGCTGAGGAGATGTTCAAGAATGATGATGACGTGGACAATGATGGGCTGGTGGATACGATTGATAATTGGATCACGAGTGCTGAGTTTATTTTGGATCCGTCTTTGGATTTGGATGGAGACGAGGTTGTGCTGAGTGCTGAGGAGGAGTTGAGTTTGGATGCTGAGATTTCTTTCCTTGATGAGGGATTGGAGGAGGTTGCGAACAAGATTGAGGAGGTTGTGGGAATGTTTACGTGTAATGGTGGATGTTTGGCGTTGCCGGGCAGTATTGCGTTTTTGGCGCCTGGAAAATTTCATGATCCAATGACTGGGTCAGTGGTTGGGTTTGATACTGGGACACCGATTTGGGGGATTATTCCCGCTCCCTTCCCTTTCTGCTTTTTGAAGGCTTGTCTTGGGCCTAGTACTTTCAGGTTTTATCTTGCGCCGACAACGACGTTGGGACTTGGAATGGGGCTCTGTTTTGGACCTTATGGAACGCCATTATGTTTTGCTTTCAATATTCCGTTACTGCAGATGCTTGGAGTTTGTGACGCGATAAATAATTTCATTGCGGATGGGCTTTCAAAGGCGACTGCCTTTGTTGGTGACGGTGCTAATAAAGTTTATAATGCTGTTTCAGGTGGTGGAGGTGGTGGCGGTGGCGATTCAGGACTAGGTAGTGCCATTTTTGATGCTTATGTGCCGCAAGTATCTACGAATCTGAATATTCAGATTCCAGGCTTCCCGTCGATATTTACGGAATGGTGGAAGGCACAAAAGTATGAGTTGTTTAAGATGCTTGATTTACCGGATATTGTTTTTATTTATCCAGTGGTGCAGAGTATTGGGACTGAGCCAACACCTGAACTTGAACAAAAATCAAAGCTTGAAGAGATGAGGAGTGAGATAATGGGGCTTGAGAAGTTTCTGAATTTTGCAAATTCAATTCCGCTGATTGATATTGAGCCAGAGCCTGTGAATATTTATTACCCTTGGATTACTGCGGAAGAGATTGAACTGATAAAGCGAGATTTTGAGAATTGGATTGAGGACACAAAAGATGCCTGGGAGGAGTTCAAGGATGAATTTACTTTCAGAGAAGATGTTACTGCCGCGGAGGAAGAAATAATGGGTGAACTTGAAGACCTTGTTGAGGAGGCAATTTCAGCTGTTGAGGCGAATTTGTCGGCTTTGGAGAGTTATAAAGAGATCCCGCGGGAGATATTGAAAATCAGGGAAATTCAGACTTTCTATGCAAAGGAAATTATTTGTTACTTGGATGCGATTTTGAGTCATACGGCTGGCTATCTTGTTGAAAATGTTGAAAGGATTGAGGCGTGGGGACAGTGGGTTGTTGATTTGAAGAAGATTTTCCAGGGCTGGCAGATGCTGTTTAGTCTTGCGCTTGATATGATGGATTCTTGTGACAAATGTACAAACCAACGATGGAGCGGTATGCAGTTACTGTTCAGTCTATTTGTTTTTATCCCGGAATTCCCTGTCGTTGAGATGCCGAAGTTACCGGATATCATGTTGGATGTTTCTAATATTCAGGCTGGTGTTGATGTGATTTGGCCGGACATTAATTTTGTACCGGAGAGAATCAATATTCCGGATTTGCCGAGAATTGCCTTCCCTTCTGCGTATTTGGATTTGAATTTGGATTTGGATCTTGAAATCCCAGTGTTACCGGAGTTCCCGATACTTTTTGAATTCCCGAGCCTGCCAGGGCTTTCATTGCCGGATTTGCCAAGCATACCTCCCCCACCTTCGATTCCTGAATTAAGTGCTACGCTAGAGGCAAGTTTGAGTATTGCCAGTTCGATTTTGCGGATAATTTGTATTATTCGTCAGGGATTCATTCCTATTTTAGAGACCAGCTTGAAATCTAAGATTGAGGACATTACAGAACGTCCTGGAGGTATTGTTCTGCCTTTTGATTTGGCGATTTTGACTGAGTGGCCTAACTTCAGTTTTGATTTCTTGGAACGAATTGAAATAACGACTTATTTGAATCTGACTGCAGACTTTACGCTGCTTTATGATTTTGTCGAACAGATTGGAGAGCAGTCCAAAGAGATTTCCGGAAATATTGCCGATCCAATTGAAGATGCGCTAAATAAGCTTCAGCAAGAAATTGAGAAGGTGACTTTGGCGCCTGGTGAATGGGAAGTTGGGGCATCTGTTGATGTTGAAGCTGAGGCAAGTGCAGATGGAGTTGAGGGGGATGTTGAAGGTGAAATAGAGCTTGAGACTTATCTTCATCCTGCTGTGGAAGCTGCTCTGGGGTATAAAGATCATCCACTGGTAAGTCAGTATTTGACGGCCTTAAAACAGAATTTGGGACATTTGCAGGAAGATATTGACGCCTGGAGTGCTGAAGTGCCTGAGAGCTATGATTTGGTCGCTACTGAGCGAATTTTGGCGGAAGATGACCCGCTTTTGCATCGTTATGATGAGATTATTGAGAATGGAGTCGATTTGGATTCTGCTTTCCTTGCAAGTATTGAAGATACGCCACTGGCTGAGGTCGCGTTAATGCGTGAGTCACTAATCGCTTATGTTGATTCTTATGAAGCTGGTAGCAGGAAGCTCGACAATATGGATGGTGATTCCTTTATGAAATATTTGGCGCAGGAGAACGCTGATCCGCGGCTCTTGTTGGCTAGTTATGATGGTGAGGCAGGTTTTTCAAGTGGTGTTGGATGGCATCCGGAAAGATTTGTGAGTGATGGTTTTGAAGAGGAAATTGTGTTGGCCGAGGAAGAAGAGGAAGCCGATGATGGCGCGGAGAGTTTTGATGATGGTATTTATATTTACAATAGTGAGTTGGGTGTTGCTGAGCGTTTGATTGAATACAATAAAGAATCTGGTGGGCAGGTTAATATTTTGTTTGTGGATTTAGATGATGATGGGGATGAGGATATTGTCTACTCGATGGGTGGAGATGTTTATGTGAAGGAAAATTATGAGGAGAGTCCTTCATTGAGATACAACACGAGTGATCCTGAGCAGGTTGTACTTGCTGACACGGCGCCGGCTCACGGCAATGTGAAGAATTTCAAGCGTGGTGGTAATGATTATGAGGAGGTTAGCTTTGGGTTTAGTGCGGCCGGTGAGGCCGTTGGTTATGAGGTACTTTTCTACGATTCATTGGATGCTGCGGATGCTGAGCCTGATGAAAATATTAAAAGGCTATTGCTTTTGGGAGACACACAGAATGACTCTTTTGATTTTTATGACACTGAGGACGAAGAATATGCACAGGGTGGTACATTGATTGCAACTGATAATTCTGAGCTTTATCAGGCCACAGATGAGCTGACAATTTTGGTACCAAAGAATGGTGAATTTACGGTACCGGATGTCCGTGAGAGTCGGATTACAGTGGATGATTTAAGTGGGAATGTTGTGCTTTATAATAGTTATAAAAGAACTGAGATTTCCTCAAATGGAGAGCTTGAAACTGGTGATGAAGTGATTTTCCAAACTCTTGAAAAGACCATTGTGGAAGTGAATGATACGCAGATTGAACTTCCGGCTGGGTATTGGATTAATTTTGGAATGGGTGATGACCGGGTGATCCGTGTTGAAAGTGGAAGCGTGCTTTGGATTCAGACCGATGAGATTGAGGAGGAACAGGATCTTATCGTCGGTATGGAGATTTTTGAGGAAGAGTTGATTGGACTTGAAAGTGGACTTGCGGATGCAGTTCTAAAAACAAGTGAAGGTGCCGAGTTCCATTTGGACAAAGAAGAGACTTTCATAATGGATCGATTGATTAATGTTGCTGATCCGTCTGCGCGGATTGGGCTTGAAAATGGTGCTTATTATACGGTATTGAGAGGTGTGTTTGAGGACGGTGACATTAGTACGCACTCTTCAAATGTACTTCTGAATCCACAGGTTTGTGCTGATGACACGGAGCCTTATGCAATCTTGGAGAATGATGAAGTTGATTTGGCAATTTTCAGTACGACTGAGCTTTCCGCTGAGAATTCCTTTGATAGTGACAGTGAGATTGTGGATGCGTATTGGGATTTGGATAATACGGAGGACGCGAATGGAGACGGTATTTTAGATAATGATGAGCAGGTGATTGGGTTGACTGCTGAAATTGGACCTTATGAGGATTTGGATCAGAGGCTTGTGACTCTTTGGATTACAGATGCAGCTGGGAATCAGGCTTCCGCTGAAGTGACTGTGAATCTTTATGTGCCGGACATTACGATTACCGAGGCGAGTACTTCTGAAGTTCTTGGGACGACTAGTCCGGAAAGTCCTTACTTCCCGTTCCATTTGGTGCGTGAACGTGAAGGTGCTGTAACTGAGCTTGGCACTGGCTATTACACTGATGAATATGGGGATTTCTTTGTGGATGGCTTTGATGAGTCTGATCTGCTTGCTGTATTGGATGCTGAGGGCAACACCATTGCGCACTTCAGTCCTACGACAAAGCAGTTGCTGGTTTATGATGAGGCTTATGACGTTGAGGTTTTAAGCGCAGATCTTGATTGGTCTTCCAGGCTGGTGGTTTATGAAGTAGCAACTGGACTAATAATGACCAGTTTTGTGATTGTTAGTAGAAGTGAGAATTTGATTGAGGAAATGTTTGAACCATTGGAGAATTATGATTTGTCTGAGCATTACGGCGTTACAATTTATGTGGCGAATGAGGATATCAGTTATGAAGTCGATCTTAAAGAAGTGATTATTAAAGATGAAACTTATGGGACGATTGATGTGATGATTAGCAACACAGGAAATATTACGGTCTTTGATGATCGTTATACTCTTGTGAAGCGTGAGGCGGATTCATTGGATGAGTATTTGGTCATCGAATTGTATGACGGGGATGAGTTGGAAATGGAGATTTGGCCAGGAAGTTCTGTTTCTATGGACGTGACTTCCACTGAGGAGCTTGGGCTTTCTGACTCCGAGTTATTGTATGATTCTATTAGTGGTGATTACCGGCTTTATTTTGAGGATATTGCGACTAGCGATGAGCTTTATGAAGATATTGCTGAGCTGGTGGAGAGAGGAATTTTGGAGGGATATGAGGTGGGTGATGAAAGATATTTCTATCCGAACACGGCGATAAATCGTGCAGAGTTTGCAAAGATTGTGCTTGGAATTCTTTGTATTGTGCCACGGGATGAGGCTTATGATTTACCAAGCGTGTTTAATGATATTTTGGATACTGGTGAGTGGTATTATCCTTATACAAAGGAGGCGTACTTGAATGACTTGATTACTGGTTATTTGGGTGAAGTCGATTCAGACGGGGTGGCGCCATTTAAGCCGAATGAGACGATTACGCGGGCTGAGGCTACAAAGATTATTTTGGAGGCGCTGGATAGCGAAGAAATAATTGAATTGCCTGAAGTAACTGGAGAGCCTTGGTATGAGCCGTATTTGGCGATTGGGCAAGATTTGACGCCTTACATGACAAGTGAAGAGACTGCTGGTGAGGAGCACTTCATTTTGACTACTGAGGAGGCGATGAATCCGTCAAAGGAGATCACTAGGTATGAGTTTGTGGAGATGTCTGTGAGGGTATTAAAGGCTTACAATTGTTTTGATTTGGATAGTGATGGAGATGGTTTGATTAATTACGACGAGGAGGCGACTTATGGCACAGATCCTTACAATCCGGATACGGATGATGGAGGCGTGGATGATGGAACTGAGGTAGCTCGTGGCACGGATCCGCTGGATGGAGAGGATGATTTTGATACCGGTGGATTGGATTTGGATAGTGGAGTTTATGCCATTACTGAGGCATGTTTGACTTGTCCTTGTAATGCTTCTGTGGATTATGAAGCTGATTTGCGCCCGGCGGATGAAGTCTTTGCTATAATCCAGAACGACGCCGGGGAAATCTTTGAAGTCTCTAACACCGTTACCATTGAATAAAATACGTTTATTTATCGGATTCTTGTTAATTTTCCTGGTCATTGGGACTAGTTTTGCCGAAGAGACTGAACCTGAAAATGAGTCTGTTGCGTTATGTGCTGATGCAGTTTCTGAGCAAGGTGAGACGCTTTTGAATGATTTCAGGACTTTTTTGGATGAATACATGAAACAGGATGTTCCGACCAGCCAGCAGGTGGATAATGCTATGAAGTTTTACAGATATGTGGAAACTACACTCCAGACGGCTTATACCGAGGGCATGGATTTGTATAGTGAAGTGGCTTTGACTTTCGATGAGATAAATGAGGCTACTTCGCTTTGTACTTATCGGCGTGATCAGTACATTGATGAAGCTGGGCTGCTTTTGCAGTCTTATGTGCGTTATTCGGCCAATAGTAAAAGGACTTTCCAAATTATAGATGGCTTGAAGGCGATGAATGAAGATATGGAGGATTTTTCACGGAATTTTCATGAAGCCTTCCCTAACAAATTCAATCAAATGAATGCTGCTTTACCCTGTTACGCACGTGGATGTTTGACTCAATAAAAAAATTCGTTTTTGAATATAAGAAGCTTTTGGCAGTAGCCTTCATTTTGGGATTTTTTCTTCCTCGGATGAATGGGGATGGGATGCAGGCGTCGCTTGTGAATTATGATGCAGGGTTGGGTGTTGAGCAGACTACTATTGATTATCACCTCGCGGTGAATGAGGCGGTGAATGAGAAGTTGAAGGAGTTTTTTACGGCAGATACTCCAAATGTTTCCCCTGTGTCTGATGAGGATGAATGTGACAGCAGTAATGTGTCTACTTTTTGTCTTGCTAGCATCATAAATAATGAGTTGTATAATTTTGAGGAATATTTGTTGGGTGAGAGCGGCGGGATTGAGACTTCGGGCACAATTAGCAATGAAGATGGTGACGAGGAAGAGACGGAGTTTTCAGATCTTGAAGCTGTGTTGGAGGCGTCTGTTGAGAAACAAAATCAAATCGACGATGAGATAGCGGCAGCGGAAGCAGCTTTGGATTTGTTACTGGCGGTTTATGACCAGATTCAAGTTGTGTATCCAATTCATGTGGCGCTTGCTGATAAAGATGAAAGTTTGTTTGCGAGTTTAGAGAAATTTAATGAGATGCTATCTGAGGTTCGGGATGAGGTTGAGGTTTTCCCAAGTACTTTTAACGACGCCACAATGGTGGATTGTAAATAATATGAAAAAAATAGTTGTTATCATGATCGGGGTATTAATAAGCAGCATGCTGGGCATGACGGTTGGGATGGTGTCTGCGCGGACTACTGACACTATTGTTGATAAGCTTTTTGAGGAGGCTGATGTGGACAAGAGCTATAAGAATGATGAGAAGGAGTTGGAAAAATTGTCTGAGGATAAGGATCTTCCTTTCAACAACCTTTATCTTTTTGTTTATCAGAACGTGAAGGAGGGGCCTAAGGAGGCGGCAATTGATCAATTGGTGAGAGAGACTGATTATAATGAGAATGAGCTTGAGAAAATTCTTTTTGAGTCCGATGTTGACCCGATCATTGATAGGCATGCTGAGAAAGTGATTGAGATGCAGACAGAGGGGGTGATTGAGGAGCTTAGGCAAAAGCAGTCAGATGCTGATGTGGCAAAAGTAGAGGAATTGGAAGCTGCGGGTTTGAGTGAGGAGGAAGAAGATCTAGCGTGGTTTGAGTATTACACTACTGAGAGGATAACTATTGATGAAGAGGGGTTGGAGACTCAGTTAACACAGAGTTATATTTTGGAAGAGTATTCTGCGTTGAGTGATAGGTATGAGGCTGAGTTGGAATTTCAGACGGAAAATAAGATGCTTGCTTTTGAGGCCTTGGCGAGTGAGATGTTCATGAATGGGGATAAGGGTGATTCAGCGGGTGTAGATTTGCTTTATGATTTGGATATGATCAATAAGGCGCTGTTTGGCTATGAAATTACATACCCGGACAGGTCTGCAGGAACTGAAGAGGAGGACGAAGAGGTTGAGTTGTCTTCGATTGAGGAGGATGCGCGCGCGGAAGCGCGCGTGGTGGTTTTAGCTGAAGAAGAAAATGAGGAGGAGGCTTGTTTTGAGGATGAGGAGCTCCGAGCAGCATTGGATGATTACGGAGAAGGCGATGATAGTGGTGGAGAGAGCTATGTGCCTACTTCTGGGGATATTGATTTGGGAGATGATGATGACGATGACGATAATGATGACGACGAGGAAGATAAGGATTTTGAGGAGATGCTTGAGGAGTTGTCTGTTGAGCCAGGAGATTGGTCTAGAGGCCTGCCTTGTAACGATATTTTCTGTATTGTGATTAATTTGGTGACTGAAGATAATAGTCCGGAAGTCGCTGAGTATGAAGAAACTGACAACTGCATTGCGTGTCATGTTGCCTACATCAATAAGCGTTTGGATGAGACCATGAGTAAGAGTTTGGTACCAAGTAAAATCACTATGAACTGGTTTGAGGATGCAACGTGTAAGGGTGCTGGATTGCTTGCAACTTTGGATTTGCATGTTTATGCAGTG
Organism: uncultured Candidatus Peribacteria bacterium; assembly: GCA_964529435.1. Lineage (GTDB taxonomy): Bacteria > Patescibacteriota > Gracilibacteria > UBA1369 > 2-02-FULL-48-14 > CAZGUT01. Next base: position 8,752 of record CAZGUT010000012.1, read on the forward strand.
CCACAACCAATTACTTTGGATCCGGAGGACGATACCGACGATTATGCCCAAGAAAGGGCTGAGAATTTGAGTGACAAGTTGGAGGCTGCGGAGTCGCGTTATGGAACAAAGACGCAGGCAGATTATGAGTGTGAGGCTATTTTGAATATGAATGATGTGGCTGGCACCCCAAGTTCAATTGAGGATTCAATGGTGGATTGTGAAGATGCTGGCAATGCAGTCGAGGCAAGTATTGCTGAGATTCAAGATGAATTTATTTTTGAGAGTCAGAGTCAGGTGAACAGCACCTTGTATGAACAGGTTTCAAATGAGTTGTCTTCCATGTATCTATATTTTAATTCTTTTAAACTAGCGCTTCAGAATAGTTATAAAACTGATGAGACGCCGCTTAAGTCAATAATCTCTAAAGGATACTGCCAATGATGTCTTGGAAAAAAATTGTCGCTGTGTTGCTTCTGGTGATTGGGATCATGATTCCAATTGCTCAGGCTGGGACTTGTAAAAGTGATTATTACAGTTTTATTTCTGATGTCCGGGATGAAAATACAAAGCGGTCATATATTGAGGACATCTTTACTTTGAGTTATTGTCAGGTTTATGACATTTTGGAACTTTATGAGGAGCTTGATACTTTGAGGGATACGTTTAGAAGTGCGGCTTTTGATTGTAAAGATACTAGTAGTTATAAATTGGATTATCACCGGATTTTGATGGAGATTTATTTTATCCGAGAAGTTCAGAAGCGTGATCCGGGGGTTACCCGAGAAGAGGATGCGGAGAAGATTGAGCAGACCAAGGATAAGATGTTGGAGGATTTGAAGACTGACATGAAGGAGAAATTTGTTCCTGAGCGTGTGACTGATACGACTTTTGAGAGTTTCTTTGATGTTTGGAGTTATCAATATTACGACAAGATTGGCGAGTATGCCAGGTGTGAAGAAGGTGGATGGGCAGAGTTGACTGAGACGTGGACGAGTTTTGTGGAGACGATTCAGAGTTTGGAAATTAATGTTGAGCCGTCTGAAGAGATTTCTATGAAAGATAAACTTTTAAATCCGATTCGTGATGTGATTGATGGGTGGAAAGAGATGCGAGCGAATCAGGAAGAGGATGAGCCGGAGAAAACTACCTTTGAGGACGCTAAAAATGAGGCGAGTAGTTCGCAGTCGTCAATGACCATTGAAAGTTTCCTTGATGCCTTGGTTGAAGATGAGGAGACTTATGATTTGGAGAAGGCTAAAACTGATAGAATAAATCGTTATGAGGTTTTGTATGGCCAAGGTAGTGCGCAGGTGACAACAACTTTGCAGACGATTATTCAAGAAATGATAAACGACATTGATGAAATGAATAGTAAAGATTTGCCTTCAATAAAAGAGCATTTGGCAAAAATTTCTGAGAAGCAGTGTAGTGAGTAGAGGCTAGCGGGAAAGTAGGGAGAAGAAGTTGTGTTTGAGGCGGGCTTTTGCTTTTGCTTTGTTCTTTGCTTCGACTGAAACTGATTCCCGGGCTGGGTTGAGATCAACCATGCAGTAAGGGCAGAGATCCTTTTTCAAGGAGATTAATTTGCCGCAGGAGAAGCAATTGAAGAGCATTGGCGTGGAGGGGGTTTAAGAGGATTGGCTGTCTAGGAAGGAATCTAGGTCTTCTTGGCGGATTCTGTAGATTCGGCCGAGTTTGATGCTTTTGAGTTTTTTTGCGCGAATGAATTTGAGTACGGTCAGATGATGAAGTTGCAAGACTTCAGCGACGTCTTCTGGTGTCAGGAGTCGCTCCACCATTTGGTTTAACTTTATTTAACTTTATTTTAATTTAGCTTGCTTTGTTTTAGTTGGCAAGTATTTTGTTGAATTTGGCTGAATTGGGTGCGTTTTATGTTGTGAAGCTGTATTTTAGGGTGATTTAGAGGGATTGAGTTAAGTTTGTTTAATTTTAGTTAACTTTATTTAATCGCATTGTGAAAGTTATGTATTTTTTTTCGTCTTTTAGGCGTATGAATATATATGGCTTATTTATTAACCACGCCTCCCATGCTTAAAAAATATTTCGCATTGTTTCTTGTGTTGCCGGCTCTGCTTTTCGCAACTATAGGGACTTCTTTTGCTAGCTTTGATGATGTTGATGAAGATCATGAATATTATGACGCAATTTCCTACGTAGAAGATGAAGGAATTGTTGATGGATATCCAGATGGCACTTATGGCCCGGAGATATCTGTAAATCGTGCGGAATTCACTAAGATTATTGTGAATTCTGTGTATGACACTGACACGATTGAGGATTGTAGTCTTTCTGACAGTGTTTTTGAGGATTTTGACCACGATCAGTGGTTCACTCCTTACGTTTGTGTCGCTCAAGATGAAGGGATTATTGAAGGGTATCCGGACGGGACTTTCCAACCTGAAAATACGATTATTTTTGTTGAAGCAGCGAAGATTATTGTTGAGGGATTTGGGTATGACGTAGATGACGCGGATGAGGGTGATTCTTGGTACAAGCCTTACAAACAGGTTTTGACTCAGTATGACGCGATTCCAGATGCGGTTGGAGATGATATGGAACACGAGATGACTCGTGGTGAGATTGCGGAGATGATTTACATTCTTCATTCGGAGGAAGGAGATGATGATGACGATGACGACGATGATAATGAAGGTAGTGGTGAAGTAGTGGCAGATGAGGATGATTTTTTCAGTGTGAATGTGATTAATGATGAGGCACTTGGTGCTCGTGCGGTGTATTCAGTTGATTTGGATGAGGATGGTGACTTGGATGTGCTTTCAGCTTCAGCAGATGACGATATGATTGCTTGGTACGAAAATGACGGTGAAGGAGAGTTTACGACTCATGAAATTTCTACAGATGTAAGTGGTGCGCACTCTGTTTACGCGGCGGATTTGGATGATGATGGGGACTTGGATGTTCTATCTGCTTCAACAAGAGATGATACGGTTGCGTGGTTTGAAAATGATGGCGAGGAGAATTTTACAAAAACTGATATCACTACAGATGCGGACGGTGCTCACTGCGTGTACGCAGAAGACGTAGATGGAGATGGAGACTTAGATGTATTGGCGGCTTCACAATTTGATAACACGGTTGCGTGGTTTGAAAATGATGGAGCTGGGAGCTTTACAGAGCATGAGATTGCGGAGGATGCTGAGACGGCTAAATGGGTGTTCGCAGCAGATTTGGATGGAGATGATGACATGGACGTGATTGCGGCTCTAACAGACGTGAACTCTGTTCTCTGGTATGAGAATAATGGGGATGAAGAATTTACAGAACATGAGATTACGGATGACGCTGAGGAGGTTCGTACAGTTTATGCAGCGGATTTGGACGGTGATGATGACGTTGATGTTCTAGTTGCTTCAATAAGCGATGGTATGATCAGATGGTTTGAAAATGATGGAGACGGGGAGTTTGATGAGCATGAAGTGGATGACAAAGCTGGAAGTGCTCGTACTGTGTATGCGATTGATATGGATGATGATGGTGACTTGGATGTGATTGGAAATTCAAAAGAAGACGAGGTTGCTTGGTATGAAAATGATGGTGAAGGAGAATTTGAGAAGACGATAATTGCAGAGGATATTGATGTCGTCACTTCGGTTCATGCAGGTGATGTTGATGGAGATGGAGATGTGGATATTTTGGTTTCTTCATCTGATGACGACACTGTTGCGTGGTATGGGAATGGTGAGGAGTATGTGGCGGGAGATGATGATGATGATGAGTAAATTTCTGGGATAGCCTTAAGAAAACCCGCCAGCGTATGCCGGTGGGTTTTCGCATACCTTTAGGCATATTACTGGCGAGTGGCTGAATGGTCACGGTTTTGGCGAACCTTCAAATCAATCGAATGCGCAATTTCGTGATGACCTTTGCAAAGTGGGGCCATAAAGTGTGGATTATGCTGTTTTGTCAGAGCGAATCGGTTTGTGTGGTGAAGAATTTTAGAAAGTTTTCTGCAGCCAGGAACGGCACATTTATTTCCAAATTCTTTCTTCAAAATTTTTATAGTTCTGACCGGAACGTTTCTGCTGCTTTTTGCAGGTAGGCTCTGGGCAATCTGGTCTTTTTCTGTCTGAATTTCTTCTTCCCGTTTTTCTAGCAGACCTAAAAGAATCTCATTTGCGTCATGTCCTTTTTGGTGCAGCTCTTGAAGTTTTTCTTGGACTTCTTCGGAGAGTTTGAATTCATCTTCCAACTTACGCCCGGGCGTAAGTTGAGCCTCATTTTTTGGCTTACTTAAGCCATTTCCATTCTCAGAATTTTCGTTTTTAAAATCTCTTGCCATTGTTTCTATTGCGTTCTTTGAAAGTGTCTTTACTCTTTGGGCCAGTTCTTCTTCATTTTCTTTTGTGGCTATGGGGGCTACTCTAGATAGTTTGTTGCTACTTACTTCACCGGAAACAAGGAGTTTGTGGAGCTGTGGGACCTCTCTAAATTTTTCTTCCAGGTTTAGTACTTCTCTCACTTGTCTTTTGCTTAGTCCACATATTTTTGCTGCGTATTCGAAAATGCTGCCGTAACCTTTCTTTTCGTGTATGCGTCTTTCATAGGCTTCGGGGAGCATACCAATAAATTTCCTCCTCCATTTTAACGCGTTTTTTCCATAGTTTTTGTGAGTTGAATAGAATTGATTATCATTCATTTTGTGTTGGGTTAAGAGATTGTTGGGAGCTTGTTGTGAAAATTAATACTAGCATAAAAAGCGCCCGTTTAACAGGTTGGCATGGGCTAAAATGGCTATTTTGACGTGACAAAATGTGTGGGACTTGTGTGGTGAGGGCACCCTCACCCTCCCTCTAGATTTTTTGTGGGGTTTTTGTGGGGCTTGGAAGAAAGGCGGGGGAAGGCAGTTTTTTGTTTGACAACACTGGGTGCTTTAATATAATTTCCTCCTGTTATTTTTTAACTATCTATTATTATGGTATTTCAAGCACCTGAGGCATATGATCACAATGTGGAGATAGCTGGGAATGCAGGAGTTGCAGAAGACCTGCGGCGATCTCAAGAAGCAGCTGACAGACTACTTGCTGGCGCAATGGCAAAAGTCCGACATCCTCACACCAATATGGCTACAGTTATTAGAATGATTACTGGTAAAGAAGCAGATGATCTTGCTGTTGGAGATACGGGAGAAGGCGACAAATTGAGTATAGCTGATGCACGGAGAGCTCTTTCACTGCGTCTTTCTGATTCCCACGGAGTCCCAGCACTTGAAGCTGCGAAGACTGCTATTGATAAAGGTGAAGATGTAGGAGTTCCTTTCCATGGAGCCCCTCAGCTCATACTTTCTGAAACTGGCTGGACTTATCTTGGTAAGCCGGAGAAAAAGAAGGCTTAAATTCCCATCTTCTTAAGCCATTTGCCGGTGTAACTAGGGCCAACCGCTGGGGAAACGCAAGGACACTTCGCTCCGCTGCGTGTCTGGCTATTGGCCTGTTTTGCAACCTGAGCTGGGGTGCCTTCTGCGACGATCATGCCTCCTTCGTAGCCGCCGTTTGGGCCCATATCAATGATGTGGTCGGCGCATTTTACCAGATCCAAGTTGTGTTCAATGACGAGGACTGTGTTCCCACCGTCGACTAGCTTTTGGAGAACTTCGATGAGTTTGCTGACGTCGTCAAAATGAAGACCGGTTGTTGGTTCGTCTAGAACGTAAAGCGTCTTCCCTGTTGAACGTTTTGAGAGTTCGGTTGAAAGTTTTACACGTTGGGCTTCACCACCAGACAGTGTTGTAGCGGATTGGCCGAGATGGATGTAGCCGAGGCCGACTTTTTGGAGTGTGCCGAGTTTGGTTTTGATGCTTGGGATGTTTTCAAAGAAAGTTTGTGCTTCGTCCACAGTCATATCCAAAACGTCTGCAATGGTTTTTCCGCGGTAAGTGATTTCAAGGGCTTCACGATTGTATCTCTTCCCTTTACAGACTTCACAAGGGACGTAGACGGCTGGGAGAAAGTGCATTTCGATTTTTCTGAGTCCGTCACCCTGACAAGTTTCACAGCGGCCACCCTTTACATTAAAAGAGAAGCGGCCGGGTTTGTAGCCGCGGAGGCGGGATTCTGGTGTTTGTGCAAAGAGGTCGCGGATGTCTGTGAAGACGCCTGTGTAAGTAGCTGGATTTGAGCGTGGTGTGCGGCCGATTGGTGATTGGTCAATGTTGATGATTTTGTCTATGTGTTCGATACCGCGGATTTCGCGGTGGGCGCCGGCGAGGGCTTTGTTTCTGTTGATTACGGCTGCGACTTTTTTTACAAGGATGTGATTTACGAGTGTGGATTTGCCCGAGCCGGACACGCCAGTGATACAGGTGAAAGTACCAAGTGGGAATTTTACGTCGATGTCTTTGAGATTGTGTTCGGCAGCTCCAAGAACCTCAATATGTTTGCCATTTCCTTTTCTGCGTTTTTTGGGAGCTGGGATTTCTTTTTTACCAGCTAGATATTGGCCTGTGACGGATTTTTTATTCGCCATTATTTGTTTTGGTGTGCCTGCTGCAACAATTTCTCCGCCGTGCTTCCCTGCCCCAGGGCCAACATCCAAAATGTAGTCTGCGGAAAGCATTGTCTCCACGTCATGTTCGACGACGATTACTGTGTTCCCGACGTCACGGAGGGCTGAGAGCGTTTCAATTAGTTTTTCATTGTCCTTTTGATGAAGACCAATTGAGGGTTCATCCAAGACATAAAGTACACCCACAAGATGGGACCCAATTTGAGTTGCGAGACGGATTCGTTGGGCTTCACCGCCAGAGATTGTGTTTGCTGCGCGGTCCAGAGTGAGATACGAAACACCGACATGATCCAAAAATTTGAGACGTGAATTTACTTCCCGGAGAATTGGCGTAGCTATAATCTTTTGTGAATCAGTGAGCTTCAGATCAGAGAAAAATTCGCGTGCTTCAGTGATTGAAAATTTAGTCACATCAGAAATAGACTTATCATCAATAGTCACGGCAAGCATTTCTGGCTTTAAGCGTCGCCCTTCACAAGTTGGACATGGAAGGATGCGCATAAATTGTTCGATTTTTTTGCGGATGTAGTCTGAGTCGGTTTCTAAAAAGCGGCGTTCTAAATTTGGAATTACACCTTCAAAACGGGTCTGGAATTCACCTGAGAATTTGCTACCTTCGTTGCCATTCGTTTTAACTGTGTATTTTTCGTCACTAGTACCGTACAAAACAAGTTGGAGTTGTTTTTCTGTGAGATCGCCTATCGGCGTGTCGATTGAAAACTTGTGTTTTTTAGCGACTGACTGCAGGATTTTGTTGTACCAAGTTAAATGTGAAGTCGTTGCTGCCCAAGGCAAAATTGCGCCTTCAGAAAGGCTGAGTTTTTTGTTTGGGATGACAAGTTCTGGATCGATTTCAAGTTTTGTCCCGAGACCATGACAGTCGTCACAAGCGCCATGTGGGCTGTTGAATGAAAAATTCCGCGGCTCTATTTCTTCAATACAAATTTCTGGATGACTTTCACAGGAGAAGTTTTCTGAGAATTTGTGGATTTCTCCGGTTTTATGACCCATGACCATCATCACCCCTTCCCCGTGATTCAGTGACATTTCCACAGAGTCAGCCAGCCGTGTGCGATCTGGATTTGGGATTTCAATCTTGTCTCCGCTTGAAAGTTTTTTGTATTGTTTTTCAAGATTTTTAACAACAAGACGGTCGATTACAATTTCAATGTCGTGGGATTTGTTTTTGTCGAGTTTTGGGACTTCAAGAATTGAGTAGACTTCCCCATCAACACGTATACGGACAAAGCCGTCTTTTTTTATGTCTTCAAAAACTTTAAGATGTTCGCCTTTGCGGCCACGCACCACTGGTGAAAGCAGAATTATGCGGCGTCCTTCATCCATTGCGGTGATGTGGTCGACGATTTGGCTTGCGGTTTGGCGAACGATTGGTTTGCGGCATTTTGGACAGTGCGGAACTCCGATTCTCGCGAAAAGGAGTCTGAGGTGGTCATAAATTTCTGTGACTGTGCCAACTGTTGAACGTGGGTTTCTTGGCGCGGTTTTCTGATCGATTGAAATTGCGGGTGAAAGTCCATCTATTGATTCTACGTCTGGTTTTTCCATGACGCCCAAGAATTGACGGGCATAAGTTGATAGCGATTCTACATAACGGCGTTGTCCTTCGGCATAAATTGTGTCGAAAGCTAGAGTGGATTTACCCGAGCCAGAAAGGCCAGTGACTACTGTGAGTTTGTCTCGTGGGATTTCCACATCAATGTTTTTGAGATTGTGCATGTGAGCACCTTTGACGACGATTTTTGTGTGGGACATAGAAAAACGGTTTGTTAAATTTAACCGGAGAAGTTTACCAGAGAATTACTGGTTTGGCAAGAATTTAAGTTTTGGCTTTCTTACGCCTCGGGATTTTGCGCCAGAGAATGTTATGGACATGGGCTGGAGAATTTTTCCCAACAAGATATCCGTAGTTTTTGAGGTTTTCCTTCTTCTTGAATAAATGGTCTAGGAAGGCATAGCCAAAGATCAGGAATGGAACCATAAAGAATGTTAATTCCATTTCCAGCATAATGTTGAAAAATGCGTGAAGTCCAACTGCTAGGAGCAGGCCTTCGCTGATTTTTTCTACGGCGAAAACACGGTTCTTTTTCATGTGGAATACGTGGTGGAACCAATTAAGGATTTTGTGACGACTTTTACGTTGTTCTTCGGACCAAATTGGCTCTGCAAAATATGCAATTCCGTAGAAATAACCATAGATTCCTGAGAAGAGGATGTGGGCGAAAGTCGAGAAGACTGAGCGGAAAACAAAAGATATCATTAGCAGTTCCACGCCTTGATACATCCAGATATAATAAAAATAAAGTATGTTTTCTACGAAGGCGAATCCGAGTGCTGCGATGATTGAGAATTCGATTGCGTCGTCGACATTACGGAAGAAGCCTTTGTCTGTTTTTTCTACGACGAGGTGTTTCATGTATTCCTCAATTACTCCCACGAACATGAATGCGAAGATCGTGCCGAGAGGAAGGTACAAAAATGGTGTGAAAGAGAAGACGTCTGTGTGGAAGTTGTTTGTGTAATTGAAAACGTTGATTTGCGGGATAAATTGCCAGCTCCACTTGTAAAAAAGGATTGGCAGTACTGAGATCAGCCCCATCATAAAGGTCATGATGGCTTTGGGCCTATAGACCGGATCCTTTTTATAAAAGATATAGCCCCAGATTGCTGCAGGGATGCAGGCGAGCAGTACTGATACGGCGATTTCCATTCAGGTTCAGTTAGAGCTATTCTAATCTGTTAATTATAGCACGAAATGGGGGTTTTTGGAAGGGTTGTGTAAAACGATTCAGGGAAATGTCAGGTGGGTTTGGGGTAGGCTTGGGACTGGCAATTGATTTACTTCTTAATTTAGTATATTATGTATGAGCAAGTAATACTTAATAATACTGCTATGGCTACGATTTCTTTTAAAGCTGATGACCAGTTCAAGAAGAGACTGGAAATGTTAGCTAAGTCTAAGGGGATTAATATTTCTGCTTATATCAAGTTAAATATGACTGAGGCTATGAATAAGGAACTTTCTAGAGTAACTGAAAACGGGATGACTGTTGCTGAAGAATTAGAGATTTTGCATTCCATGAAGAATGATGAAGTTTTTGGCCCTTTTGAATCAACAGAAGAATTGTTGGAAGCTTTAAATAAAGATGACAAATGAAAATAATATTTAGCAAAAGATTCCAAAAAAGGTATAAAAAATTACCAAAAAACCTTCGTGAGCAGTTTGACAAGCGAATTGACTTGTTTAAGGAAAATTCTAATAACCCAATTTTGTGTGATCATGCCTTAAAAGGAAATTTTCTTGGTTTAAGAGCTTTTTCTGTAAGCGGAGATTGTCGAGTTACATATAAAATGCTTGATGAAAAAGTAATTTATTTGGGTGACATTGGTAAACATTCGCAAATTTATGAATAAGTTTTGCTTTTCCCCAGAAGAAACGCTTTAATTGTGTCGTGAATAAAGTTAAAAAGTTTTGGGCAGTGGCAGCAGCACTGTTTGTTGTAGTTTATTTGGTGATGCCGGGGATTTTTGCCATGACAAGTGATCCGGATTATGAAGCAGCAGTTGAGCATTGTATTTTGATTGCAGCGAGTAATGATGGCTGGAGTGTAGTTGGCGAAAACGTGGATATGGATTACATGAGACGAGTTTTTTATGATACTTGTGTTGAAAAAGTAGTTTTGGAGGACAGGAATTATGCGGCCTGTGCGCTTTATGATGAGAATGATGTGATGAGTTTTTCTGAGGACGAAAAGCTTGTGGTTTGTGGGAATGCGGCTGGAAGAGTTGCTATGCGTTTGGTGTTGTTTTCGGTTGTAGGGTTTGTGCTTTTGAAGATTTGGCGGAGGCGTGAAAAAGAGAAGGGTGAAAAAATGAGGGTTATGTACAGCATTGGAGGTGTTTTGGCAGCGCTATTTGTGCTTTGGGATATGGTGATGTTTTATCTTTTCCCGGTTTTGATGAATATGATGTGGCCTGGGCTTATAAGTGCCCTGTTGGCTACCCTCTTGTCTATGCCTTTGGGGATAATTACTTTTATGGCGTTCTTTTTCAATGTGAAATTGGCTGTGGATATTGCACTGTATGTTACGGCAATTAATATTGGTTTTTGGACTTTGAAATTAAGTTCGTTGATTAAGAAGAAACAGTGGAAGCGATTGATTGTTTTGGCGATTCTATCTGTGTTTTTGCTGGCCTTTGTTATATTTGTGTTCTTCTTAGGTCTTGGTTATATGCCGGTCACTTAACCTTACTCATATGAAAAAGTTTTCTTACTACGTGAAAAACAATAAATGGATTACGGTTATGTTGTCGATTGCTACGATATTATTGCTGAGCGCGATTATTCACAGAAGTCAGCTTGATATAGAGTTGGATGGTGGAGAGTCTTATGTGAATAGTTGGTGGACGGCAGTTGTGGTCTTGTCAATGTTGGGAGTGCTGTGTTCTTTTGTTGTGAATTTTCTTGTGATGGTTTATTTGCTGATTAGGCGGCGCTGGAAAAAACTACTGATAACGCTTGGTGCCGGGGTGTTGGCATTTATAATGCTTCTATTTGCACTACAGGCTGACGCGCCAACTTTGATTTTTATGACTTAATTTAGCTGCCCGTTCTTTATTTCGCAGATTTTTGCGTTTTTGAGATCTTGGACGTGGTCACGGCAGGTGGTTGTGATGATGCTTTGGTATCCGTCCAGGAGTTCGCTGAGGTGTTTGCGACGAGAGGCATCTAGTTCTGAAAAGACGTCGTCTAAGAGAAGGAGTGGACGCTGTCTTGTAATGTCTTCGATGTAATGGATTTCTGCGAGTTTTAGTGAGAGAACGGCGCTGCGGCATTCTCCGCGGGAGCCGAATTCTGAGAGTATGTGGTCGTCTAGGGCTAAAGAGAAGTCATCGCGGTGTGGGCCGACTGATGTGGAGCCCATGCGGATGTCTGCTGTGCGATGTGCAACAAGGCGTTCCGCGAAGCGTTCAGCGTGAGAGTTGTAGTTCAGAGTTAGAGCTTCTTTTGTGTCAGAGATATCTTTGTAGAGCTTGCCGAGATTTTTGCAGAGGAATTGAAGGAATAATTCGCGTTTTTGCCAGAGGATTTCTGCTTCTGTTACTAGGCGGGCATCCCACATGTCGAGTTCCCACTCTTGGGCCTGGCGGGCTTGGATTTGTTTGAGAAGAGTGTTGCGTTGCTTGAGAAGACGTGAGTAGTTGCTGAGGGCTTCCAAGTATTCGCGGTCAAGCTGGACAAGTGCACGGTCAATGTATTGGCGGCGAAGTCCTGGACTACCGGTGATAAGTTGGATGTTGTCTGGTGTGAAAAGGACTACACGGAGATTTCCCAGGAATTCTTTTGGTGGAACGACTTTGTCCTGTTTTTTTACCTTGCGGGTTTCTGGGTCGCGTTGGAAAAAGACTTCCAGTGCTGTTTCTTTTGCTTTTTGGCCGTCTTGTTTGCTTTTGACAGTGCCGCGGATCCGGCCGTGGGGCCTGTCCCAGCCAAGGGTTTCCATTGCGTGCCGGGTTCTGAATGATTTCCCCAGTGCTAAAAATGCGATGCTTTCTAGAAGATTGGTTTTTCCTTGGGCGTTTGGACCGATTAGGGCGAGAACTTGGCCTTCGTCCAAAGTGAGGCTAAGTTCGTCGTAATTGCGGAAATTCTCGAGTTGTAGGGAAATAAGCTGCATATGGATAGTCTAGGGAAAGCGGTGGCGTTTGTAAAATTTGCGGGTTGGGTTTTTGGGCCGGCCCAAGAATTACTGGTTGGGGCTTAGGCCCGGGCGTAAGTTGGCAAAAGGTTGACAGGTAACTATCCCCACTGCGATACTGGCGTAGTCATTAATTTTTACCTTATGTGTCCTGAAGACAAATTATATGCGATGAGGCATTCCGCAGCTCACGTACTTGCTCAAGCTGTTATGGAGATGTTTCCTGAGGCGAAGCTGGGGATTGGGCCTGCCATTGATGATGGGTTTTATTATGACTTTGAATTGCCTCGGACACTAATTCCGGAGGATTTGCCAATAATAGAAAAGAAGATGAAACAGATTGTGAAGCAGAATCAGAAGTTTGTTCGTCGGGAAGAGGATGGGAAAAAGGCTGTGGCGTTTTTGAAAAAGACTGAGCAGAAATACAAAATGGAGATGGCTGAGGAGTTTATTGCGGAAGGGGAAGATATTTCTTTTTATGAAAACTTTATGCAGGACGGGAAGGCGACATTCGTCGACCTGTGTGAGGGACCGCATGTTGAAACTACTGGTAAAATTGGGGCTTTTAAGCTTACGAAGCTTGCTGGCGCGTATTGGCGTGGTGATGAGAAAAATCCGATGCTGCAGAGAATTTATGGGGTTTGTTTTGAAACGAGGGAGGATTTGGATGCGCATATGAAAATGTTGAAGGAGGCGGAAAAACGAGATCACCGGAAGCTTGGGAAGGAGTTGGATTTGTTTGGAACTTATGAAAAAGCTGGTGCTGGACTTGTCTATTGGCATCCAAATGGTGGACGGATCCGAAGTACTATTGAAGACTATTGGAAAAAAGTACATTTTGATAATGGCTATGAGATTGTTTATTCGCCGCATATTGGGAAGTCGTGGCTGTGGGAAACCTCTGGGCATTTGGATTTCTACAACGACAACATGTACTCGCCGATGGAAATTGATGAGGAGAATTATTATGTGAAGCCGATGAATTGTCCGTTTCATATTTTGATGTACAACAGTGACATCCGTTCGTATCGGGATTTGCCAATGCGTTGGGCTGAGATGGGGACTGTTTATCGCTATGAAAAAAGCGGTGTGCTTCATGGGCTTTTGAGAGTGCGTGGATTTACGCAAGATGATGCCCATATAATTTGTACGCCTGATCAAGTTGAAGATGAGATTTTAGAGGTTTTGAGGTTTTCATTGGACATGTGGAAAGTGTTTGGATTTGATGATGTTAAGGCTTATTTGGCGACTCGGCCAGAGAAAGCAGTTGGTGATGATGATCGATGGGAAAAAGCTATTGAGTCTTTGAAAAAAGCGATCAAAAAAGAAAAATTGGAGTATGAAATGGATGAGGGTGGTGGTGCTTTTTATGGGCCGAAGATTGATTTAAAAGTGAAGGATGCATTAGGGCGTGAGTGGCAGATGACGACCATTCAGTTTGATTTTAATTTGCCGGATCGTTTTGATATGAATTTTGTTGCAGAGGATGGGAAAGAGCACAGACCGTACATGGTGCATCGTGCGCTATTGGGATCTTTTGAAAGATTTTTTGGCGTGTTGACTGAGCACTATGCTGGTGCCTTCCCTACCTGGCTTGCGCCGGTGCAGGTGGCTGTGTTGCCGGTGTCTGAGAAGTTTGTGGGATGGGCTGAAGAAGTAGTTGAGAAATTGAAGAAGAAAGATGTCCGGGTGAAGTTGGACGACAGTGCGGAGAGCCTTGGGAAGAAGATTAGGAATGCGGAAAAAAGCAAAGTGCCATGGATGCTTGTAATTGGTGAAAAAGAAGTGAAGGACAAGAGTGTGGCAGCGCGAAATTACCACACGAAAGATCAGGACGTGATGGATTATGGTGAGTTTGAGAAAATGGTGCTTGCAGAAATTTCAGAGCGGGTATTGCCTTAAGCTGCAATTTGACCGGCGGAACCGAACCAGTCGTTGTTATTTGCTGCGGGCGGTGGTTGGTGCATGACTGCATCACTTGCCCCTTCAGCCATACGTACTGGCTGCCTTGCACGTCTTTTACGGCGCATTTTTTGAATGCGGCTATCTGCTTCTGTAAGATGTTTTTTGTATTTGCTGTATGAGGAGCTATGATCTGATTTAATTTTTTCAAACATTTGAGACATTGCACTTGGATTGTTCTCAATGATGTATCTGGCAAATTTACCAATGGACTGGTAGAGCTCATCAACAGTTTTTGGCACATCTCCTTCAAAGACTGCGTCTGTTCCGTATCTGTCTACCAATTCTTGTGCAATTTCTTTTGCTTTGTCATTAGTCATTTCTGATCTGTCGTAATTGTAGAGTGCTCCAAAAAATGTTGGATCTAGCATCTCCAAGTATTTTCTTACTTTTGTCATGTGACTTTTTGCAGTCATTTCTGGACCTCTCCCGTATACATCGTTATAAGCACCTGCTGCACGTGGTTTTTGATTATAAGTACTCGTATCCCATCTGAAATAATTAGCTCCTTGATCTCTGTACATTCTGTTCATTGTGATCGCGTCGTAGCGAGTGAATGAACCGATAAAACGTACCATGGATTCAGCTGCACCACTCATTGTCTTATAATTTTCAGCCATATGATCCATGTAAAACATCATTGAAACTGTTCCATTTTGAATACCTGTAAGTGGGAGTCGGAAACCATCTGTGTTTTTACCGAGCATAGTTTCAGTCGTTGATTCACTCATATAAGCAAGGAAAGCAACCAAGTCATCATGGTCAAGTTTGTTACCTTGCGTGAGCGTTTTATCCACACGTTGAGTAACACGCGGACAAGTCATTGCAACGGTGTGGTACCAGTGAATAAACCCTCGATAGTTGTATTGGGCAACCTCCTGAATATCCTCCAGCGTTGGCTTCTCACCACGTTTCGTTTCTGAACCAAACCAGTCGATCGATGGATAGTCATTAATTTTTCCAGAATTGATTACTGAACCACGGTCAGGTGCCAATAGGCCTGTAGCAATTCCTTGGATGAGATAATAAAGTTTTTCTTCCGGACCAATTTTTCCGTAGAAAATACAATACTCAACGATTTTTTCATACAAAATTGGATCGATTTTTGCTGCACGGCCTTTTTCTTTGTGAGCCTTTAGCATCCCACGGAGAACTTTGTTAAGACCTCCAGCACTTTCCGCCCACTCATGACAGTTCTGTTCGTATTCCTGTTTTTTGCTGTCATAAGCAGAAGAGTTTTGATTCTTCATCTGGTTAAACGTGTCGAAATCCCAGATGAAACCGATTGCTCTTTTAATCTTTTCGTAAAAGCCACTGATGTCTTGAATTTCTGTATTCGCGTCTAAGAAAGTAACTTTATCCTGGAAATGCATGAGACGACCAAGAAGTTTGTCATTGTCCCAACGCAAACGTCCATTTTCTGCTAGCAAGTACATACATGCTTTCAGCTCATCCTGATTCCTTGTGTTCCAAGCAAATTCTTCTACTTCCCACATATCTTTATTCGCGTAGATTTCCTTGTATTGATTCACTTCTTCCTGCTCTGATTTCTCTACTTCTTTATCAAATTCATTTGGAAGTGTGCGGAGTGGAGTGATCGGGTTATATTTACCTGCAAGAGGTGCTAAAAGCTTACTTCCAAACTGACCAACACGTTGAGTTGCAGCACGTTGGTAACGTCGTTTTGACCATTCAGCAATGATCTCAAAGGCACGTACTGTGTCATAAGCTGAAAACCATTTAACTTTGAACCGTTTGTTTTTTGCTTCTGGTGGATGGAGGCTGCGTCTTTGTGTTTCAGTGTTATCACGGATGATGTCTAAGTCGTTCTCAAAATATACTTTGGTGTTGTCCAAATCTTTTTCAAACTGTTCGAATGCTTCATTAATACCAACGGCAAATTGGCCTTTTTCTTTATCACTGAGTCTTGGGTCGTTTAAGAAATCCAATTGTTGTCTTAGACCTTTCTTGAAAGTGTGCTTACTTCCGTCCTCAAAAGTCATTTGTAGTGGTACTTCCTCTCCTTCATCGTTTGTGACCATCACATCATCATTGTTGTCGAGGGCGTCGTTGAGAATGTCAGAGATGTTTCGGCTTTTTGTGAGGTTTTCTAGGATTTTTTCCAGTTCTTTTATGTCTTCCTCTCTGGTTTTTTCGTCGTTTTCATAAAGTTTTGAAGTTCTTACTTCTTCGATTAGGTTTCTTACTTCTGCTGCTCTTTGGTCGACTTTTGAAACGTATGCACTGGCAATTGGATCGATTTCATCCTTTTTCCTCCGAACTAGTTTGTCGTAGTAAGCATCAAGATCTTCATATGAAGTATTTTCCGCCTCGTGACCGTCTCCGTGGTTTTCTTCATATTGGAGTTCTTGGTTTTTGATGTCCTCATAAATTTGGGCGTATTCACGGATTCTGGCTTGGTGGTCGTCATTGTTTTCAAAAAAGTGTGGGAGTGTTTCATTAATCCGCCTTTTGGCATCCCTGAGCTGCCTCCTGTAGTCTTGGACTTGTTTCTTTGTGTACTGGGGTGGTGGGTTTGTTGCCCACTGTTTGTCCAGCCATTTGATACGCGCGCTGAAATCCTGACGCATTTGTTTTTCAATTGCGTCTAGCATTTTTCCGCGTGCCCTTTCTAAGCCTGTGATTATGTCTGCTAAGTCACGGGCTATTTGTTCTTTGCTTGCATCAACTTCTTGCCGTTTTTTCCTTTCAATATTCCGTTTGGATTTCCTGGAAAGTTTGAAGCCGCGGACTTGTTCAATTGCGCCGAAACTTCTGTATAATTGGCCAACGCCGTGACCTCTCCAACGTTCTTCATTTGGGTCGAAGGCAGGGCTCATGACGTGATTTCGAAGTCTAGTGAAGTGGTCAACGTAAGTCTGCACACCGTTGTATTCCGTCATCATTTGACCCCAGTTGTGTTCAATTTCCTGGGCCGTTTCTGGGGTGTAAGGTCTTTGGCCCGGCACCATTTCATGGATATCACGAACAAGCATGTCTTCCGTTGTGGTTGCATTTTGATAACTTGGTGCCAACCAACGGTCTATATCTTCCTGTGGGAGTGGTTCGGGTGCTGGTTCTGGTGCTGGTTGTGGAGCTGGCTCTGGTGTTTGTTCTGGTTGTTCTTCTGGTGGTGTTTGATTGTCATCTGGATCTTGTTGATCATCTGCACCGCCTCCCCCACCTTCTGGGTTGGGGTCTCCATTTTGAAAGACTAGCGTCCCTTCCTCCAGGAAAGGATTTTTTTTGAGCTTCCGGTTACGGTTGTTATATTCGTGGATCAACATGGTTTTGTTTGTGGTGATGCTGCTCTGTTGAGAGCGGGAGGAGGGAGTAGCTCAGCTGTTTTGGCTGAGCGGACTCTCCCCTCACAATCACCTTCCATGTGATCAGAATTCTGACCCGTTTTGGCGATTGTAGCATCAATTTTTATTTTTGTAAAGGGGGGGGTGCTTTTGGTTAGGGGGTTGCTTCTTCTGCTGCTATTGCCTTTTCCATAGCTGTAATTGCTAATGCTTGTTTTGCAGCTTTGTCTTTAGGTTCGGTTGCAGCTTCAAAGGCATCTATGGCTTCTTTTGCCGCTGTAACATCTACATGATCAGCTCCCAGCCTTGTGACCTGTTGGTCATATTGATTATTAAGTCGTGCCGAACTCCATGGTTGCTCTTCTGCTGGGTCTGCTGACGCTGCCGGATCTGTTGGCGGCGCAGATGCTTCTTCTGGGATCACTCCTCTTCCGTGGTGTGCTGCTACTCCAGTTTTGATTTGGCCGTACTGGTCTTCTTTCAAACCGAGTCTCTCATGACCTTCTCTATTAACAACACTTCTTAATTTCTCAAGATTCCCATCTTCTGCTATTTCAGCCCCGATTGTTCTTAGCTCTGTTGCTAAATCTTTATTTCCCGCTGCGTCTGCTGTTGCAGCGAGAGATCTAGCCATGTCTTGTGCTTGTTCTCTTGTAATCGTGCCTTGAGTTGCAAGTTCCACTGCCTTTTGTTGATTTTGTTCTTTTGACCGAAGTCTTGACATGTCTGTTGCTGGTGCAAGTCTATCTAATACCGGTGAGATATCCCTCAGCTTCTGCATTTGTCTTTGCATACTTTCTGGAGATCCAATGCTGTTAGCAGCGGCATCTGCCATATTCAAGAATGCCATTGGAGAAACAGATATTGATTCGCCTTTTTCCCCAGTAGCAACTGGAACTGTTGTAGCGTAGAGCGGAGCTTTGGCGATGGTTTTTCCAATCCTTTCACCGAAGCCTTGTATTGCACCAGTGGCTGTTGCGGCAACTGTACCTTCTGCTGCGGCAAATACACCTGACCACACGATCACAACACTAGTAATCGCAATGATGAATTTTTCCATATCTTCAGCGCCGGACATCAAGAATTGTGTACTCATGAGGTCGTCAGCTTTGTAGTTGAATGAAGCGATTTGAGTTAAGTCGCCCATTGCGGAAAGCATCATGTAACCAATAGTTAGAGTAAGACCAATAATAACCGGTGCGAGTAGATGTTTTGTTACCTTCTCAACAATGTCTAGATTTGAGCCTACTGCTTCCTTGATTTGTGGGATTACATAGAACAGTACGACGAGTGGTGATAAGGCCAGAGCTACCCAAAGAACCACGATACGTGCGAGTAGCACCAGACCAAGAACCAAGTAAGTACATGCCATTATGAAGTACATAACGAGCGAGAATAGTCCATTAATTACCAGGTCTCCAAAGTCTTGGATTGCGTCGTCTTTGAGGAGCGAGAGTGAATCAAGAGCTCCCATGTTAATTGCCATTACCAGACCGACGTTGTTGGCGTTCAGATCTTCAAAATATGTGGTTTCCATTGAGCTGTTGAGGGCTCCTGTGTATCCACCTGCTTTGTACTCATACGTGGTATCTGTACCTTCAGAATCTGGATACGTGGATTTCCCTTCTGCTTCTGCAAGTTCACAGAATAAAAGTGTGTAAATTGGGA
The DNA here is from genome assembly GCA_964529435.1 of uncultured Candidatus Peribacteria bacterium. Lineage (GTDB taxonomy): Bacteria > Patescibacteriota > Gracilibacteria > UBA1369 > 2-02-FULL-48-14 > CAZGUT01. The sequence continues at coordinate 27,929 of CAZGUT010000012.1, forward strand.
TTTTGTTTTTGTCAGTTTCGGGATCCCAGAGGCCAAATGTTGTTTCTGTGACATCTGGGTCGTCGTCACTTGCCTTCTTTGTTTGTTTCATACAGACTTCTTCCCTGAAGCTTTCCCTTTCGTCGTCAAAGTCAAAGTCGTCCACGAGCTCAGGAAGGGCGAATGCTGCCGTGGTGGCGACGTTTGAGACGTCTAAGATGATTTTACCTCCCAAGAAGGTGAAGTTCACCAGAATGAGCCCCAGGACGAGTTTTGGAAGTGCGGTTTTCATTGCAAGATTTCCTTCTCCTTCTGTGAGTGGGAGGACGTTGTAGAAGGCGATTATCAGGAGAAAGACTGCAAAAGCTATGTTCACCAGATTTCTAATTTGCACCCAAATACTCAGGAGTCTTTCTTCCATTCCCGGGCCGATGATCATGTCGTTGTCCATCAGTTCCCCGAGAATGACCAAGAATGGCCAGAGGAAGATATTGAGTCCTTGCATTAGGAGGGAAAGTAGAAATCCGAGTGACTGCTCCGTTGTTTCTTTTACGTCGGGATCTGCTGCGTGGGCTAAATCAATATCTAGTGCTGAGAGCACGAATCCACACGCAAGAAGCAGACCGAGAAGTGGTCCTCTTTTTTTCAGGAATTTGCCGATTTTAGCTAAGAAATTTTTCATGAAAATAGGTTGATATTGTTTATGAAGAGTGTTGTGCCTGCAGCTGTACCACCGACAAGTCCGGCTAAACCGGCGCCGACTGCGCCTCCTTTGAGCAGGCGTTTTTTTTGTTTTTCTTTTCTTGCTTGTGTTGCTTTTGCTTCAGCTGCTTGTTTTTCGCGCCATTCCTTCTGATCTTTGTCACGGCGTTTTTCAAATTCAGCTTGGCGTTCGCGTTCGTTTTCTAGTTTCTTTTTTTGTCTTGCCATTCTGGTTTTAACTGCGGCTTTTGATGCCATCACGTTTGAAAGTTGTGGGCCGGATTGGTCTAGTAGTGGCGCTTCCATTTGGCGTTGTGTTGCTTCTTGTGCCTGGGCAGCTGATTCTGCATTCACTTTATTTGCGATATTTGCAGCATTTGTTGCTGCTGTTGCTGCAAGTGCTGCGTTTGTTGCTGCTACTGCTGCATCTTCAGGTGAGCCTCCCGCCAGGTGTGAAGCAATTAATGCTTCTTTCGAAGGTGTTTCTAATGAGGGTTCAACTGGTAAATCTGAGAATTCTTCTGGAAGTTGGGTTTCAGCTACCCTCCTCACACCACCGTCTTGATCAATAAAATTGTAAACCAGAGGTGTTGAAGCATCCTGTGAAAGATCTACAACAACTTCTGTGATCCCGCCGCGCGGTACAATTTCTGCATGAACCTGATGGTTTTTATCGATCCAGGCAGATTGGATTGTGAATTGTTGATTTCTTAATTTTGTAGTTATGTGGAGAAGGCTTTGTTCGTCGAGCACTTCCCGGAGATCTGTTGTTGTTGTTCGGAATGTTGGTGACAGAATTGTATAATTTTTTGCCTGTCCCTTTTGGATGTCTTCGGGAGTGATTAACTGGTCAAAATTCTTTCCATCTTTGCTTGCCAGTAGGATTTGACCTCTTATTGCTAATTGTTTGAGATGACGTTTTGCTTCTCTACCTACTTGTTTTTTGTCGATTAAGTTAGTGATTTGCTTCTTTGTTTCGGTTGCAACAAAGTCTGAAAAGCTCTTTGTCATTTCTTCATCAGAGAGCTGGTACAGAATGTTTTTGTTTTTTTCTGCCCAAGTTGCGTACAATTCTGCGTAACCTGGTGGTAAGGCTTTAGGTTTTTCCGCCTTGAGAGGTTTTATATATTCTTCCCGGAACTGATTTTGGTGATCTAAAATCATACTGTTTCGGTTAAATCGGCAACTGAAACGCCTTCTTTTATGAAGGCTTCTCTGACGAATTTCCTTTGTGCCCTGGCTTCTTTTTTCCGTACGCCAGCAGTGGTTTCATAAAAGTATCTGACCCATTCACCTGCCATTTCTTCAAGGCGTTGTTTTGACACACGGCCATATTTCTTTTTAAACTCAGGATCTTCGTAGTTCAGTTTTAAATTTTCTAGAGTAATTTCCACTCTTGTGTCAGGATTTTCTCTTTTTTTCGCATTGTAGACTTCTACAATTTCCGGTGCATAATGGAAGTAAAATTCTGCTTCCGTTGGATGATTCGTTAATGATTTCTCCATTGCTTCTGTCGATTCTTCTTGTTTCTCCTTTTCAATTTCATCTTTTTTCTTGGCTAATTTTGCCAGGCCTTTCCCGACAGTTGGTGCCATTCCGCCAAAACCTCCTGATATTTCCAGACCTGCACCTGCCATACCCGCACCGAGCCATAAACATGGATTCCCAACAATATCTAGAGGGCTGTGTAGATTTGCAAGTACGTTACCCCCAACTGTCAGACAACCATTTGCAAACAGGGCTGCTGAAGCAATACCCTTCAGGCTAAACAGTTTTTTTGCGTAGTTTTTATGCCCGTACTGACGGCGCATGTGTGTCACTGCTTCTTTTCTCACTTCTCGGACTCGTTCTCTGGTTTCTTGTGTTTTGTCGCTTTCTACTTCTTCAATTCTCCCTTCAAGTGCCGTGATTTCTGCTTCAATTTCTTTGCGGGCTTTGCGCCTTGCCTTTTCTAAGGCTCTTTTTTGTGATGCCAGTTCTTCTTCAAAAAGGGTTCTTGCTTGAGCCGTACTCAGATAATCCATCTTCACAAGATCGACGATTAGGTCGTGCGTGCCAGGTTTATCAATCATGTGTCGCATGAGCTGTAACCTGTGTTTTGGTTTGAGATAAGCCAGTAAAACCATGCCAATTCCATCACCTGGGCTTTCAAGGCCTTTTGGTGTTGCTGACTCGGTTAGTTTTTTGACTTCTGCCTCTAAGAAATCTAATTCTTTAGTTGTCAGTTTTTTATCTGGGTTCTTGTGGATCTCCCCCATTATGTCTAGATATGTTGGATTAACTGACCTGCTCTGCGCTTCCAAAATACGTTTGGCACTTGTGCGTTCAAGCATTTTGAGCCCAGTTCTAATGAAATGTGCCAGTTCTTCTTTTGTTGCGATTTTTCCTGTCTCCCCGCCTGAAATTTCCATTGCAAGTGCAAAGCGTTCATCAAGTGCACTGAGTGATTCTTTGTGTTGTTTTAAGAGATCATGATTGAAGGTTTCATCCCCTTTAATCTTCATATCTCTGACTTTGTCGGTGATTTCGTTGGCTGTTTCATTGAAAATTTTGATGATATTCTGTTCAACAAGAACACCTGTGTCGTTGCTTTTGCGGACAGAGACGTTGATTTTGTTTTTAATTGTCCCTTTGATACCCTTGATTGCAGCTTTGTGTTGCCGACTTAGTTCGTCTGCAAACTGCAATTCCTCTACCGGTTTTGATTTTTCTTTTTCTGTAGCCATGATTAGTAGAGCTTGAAAATTCTGACCAGAGTTTCAATAAAGGACTGTTTTTTTCCTTCCCACTCTGGGATTTGAGTAACCAAGTACTGGCGTATTAGCGTTGGATCTGCCCCCACAAGAGGGATTGTGATCTCCGGATGCCAGCGGTCATTTGTAAGTAAGTGTAGTTCGTCGACAAAAGGTGGATCATGAAGGACCCAGAATCTTTTGATGTCGCTAAATGCAATTCGAACGATTCCAAATTTTATCCCGTACTGAGAGACCACGACTTCAACAACTTTAGGTTTGTTTCTGTGTTCTATCAGAAAGACTATCGGTAATAGAATAAAAACTATCGCCATAGTCCAGGTTCCTGCCCATACTGCATAAGCAATAAGAGCTATATCAGCTAAACCTGCAAGGAGATACCACAGCTTCCCCCTATTGAAACGAAGATATTGGGGTGAAAGCCAGGTCAAAACTGGTGTGTCAAATGCTCCTTGAGGGAGGTTTTGATTTTTTTCAGTTTTACGGCGTTGTTTTTTACGCTTTGCCATACGTGAATATTTATTTTTATTTGAATCTATATATTTTAACAGAAAATGAGCTTTTTCTCAAGGGGTAGCCGCAAAAAACCCCGGAGGATTATACGCCTTCGGGGCTTTTTAATGATTTTTTTATCCTATGTTCTGTTAGAACTTACTTGTGTATGGCAGTAAGCTCATTTCACGCGCCCGTTTAATGGCTAGGGAAAGCCGTTTTTGCTGTCTCAGTGAGATGCCTGAGAAATATCTTGGGACAATGCGCCCAAGAACGGTCAGGTATCCTCGGAGCAGTTCCACATCTTTGTAGTCGATGTGTTCTGGTAGCTCGGGGCGTTTGGTTTTTTGAACTTTAACTTTTTTTGTCATGACTTATTGGTAAAGGGGCCTGTGCGCCTACGGCGCGGCCTGTTAAAACATGTCATCGTCATCGATGTCTGCTTTGATTTCACCTGCTTTTTCTTCCTCTGCAGGTGCTTCTTCAGCTGCAGGCTCTTCTGCTGGTGCTTCTTCTTTTTTATCTTCTTTTTCTTCTTTTGCATCGTCGTCGTCATCGTCGTCATCGCCTTTTCCTGCGTCATCACCCATAGATGGCCCTTCTTCTAGAGCAACATCATCACCGGCAGGAACATATTCGGGTTCGTCACCGTCACGACGTTTTTCAAGGATGATCATGTCGTGAAGGACAACTTCCGTACGGAAGCGTCGAGTACCGTCTTCCATATCCCAAGAACGAGTCTTGAGGTAACCTTCAACGTAGACAAGCATGCCTTTTTTGAGGTATTGCTGACAGATTTCAGCGAGTTTAGCCCATGCCACACATTCGTGGAATTCAGCTGAGCTGCGTTTTTCGCCACCGCTAGTTGTCCATTGTCGGTTTGTGGCTATACCGAAAGTAACAATGGATTGTCCACTTGTTGTGGATTTTAGTTCTGGATCTCTCGTCAGATTACCGATGAGAATCACTTTATTTACACTTCGCATAAGTTAGGTTGTTAGCGAATAAAGAGAGATTGAATAATTATAAATCAATGTCTGTGTCATCGATGATAGCTTGAAGCTTTTCATCGAGTTTGTCTTTTTCTTTCTTTTTTTCTTCTTCAGGTTCAGGTTCTGGTTCTGGTTCTGGTTCTGGTTCTGGTTCTGGTTCTGG
>CAZGUT010000013.1:0-4759 GCA_964529435.1 uncultured Candidatus Peribacteria bacterium
CGGGAAAAACTTGGTATAGTGTAAGGCAAGTATTTTAACCTTAAAATTTATGTCCGACGACGCTGGAGAGGAGAAGGTGGCAAAGCCTCAGAAATTACAAACGCCACCTGGTATTCACGATGTGCTTCCCAAAGATCATGAGTATCACACATTCATTAAAAAAGTCGTTAGGCATAGGGCGAGGCAGGCGGGTTTTCGTCGAATTACCACTCCTGTTCTTGAAGCAACTGATGTTTTTGATCGGAGTATTGGTGAGGACACGGATATTGTACAAAAAGAGATGTATACTTTTGAGGATAAAGGTGGTCGTAGCATGACCTTAAAACCTGAAGGGACTGCTGGGGTTGTTCGTGCTTATATTCAGCATGGTCTGAAGCAGTGGCCACAACCAGTGGAACTTTATTATATTGAGCCGCATTTTCGTTATGATCGGCCGCAGAAAGGGCGCTACCGGATGTTTTGGCAGTTTGGGTTTGAGATTATTGGCGAAAGTGATCCGGCGCTGGATGTGCAGTGTATTTACCTTGCGTACAAGATTTTTGAAGATTTAGGTGTTGGGGATAAGTTTACACTGCAGTTGAATAATATTGGATCGTCAAAGAGCCGGGAAAAGTATCGGGAGGCGCTTGTGAATTATTATATTGGAAAGGAGCGGTCGCTTTGTGAGGATTGTCAGAGGCGAATGGAGACGAATCCGATGCGTTTGCTTGATTGCAAGGAGGAGGATTGCCAGATTTTGGCTGAGTTGGCGCCGAAGTTTGAACAGTTTAGGACGAAGGAAGATGTGGAGTTTTATGACAAAGTTAAGGAGTTTTTGGAGGAGCTGGAGATGGATTATGTGGAGAATCCGAGGTTAGTGCGGGGACTGGATTATTATACGCAGACGGTGTTTGAGTTTTGGGATCGGGAGACGGGGGCGCAGAATGCAGTTGGTGGCGGTGGTCGATATGATGGACTTGTTGAATTGATGGGTAGCCAGCCTACCCCAGCTGTTGGTTTTGCTGTTGGGATTGATCGGTTGATTGCGTGTATGAAGCAGGAGAATATTTTGGTACCGTCGAAGGATAATGTGCATATTTTTGTGGCGCAGCTTGGAGATATGGCCAAGAGGAAGAGTTTGCGCTTGATTGATGAGCTTCGGGATCGTGGTGTACGGACTGTTGGTGCTCTTGGAAAAGGCAGCATGAAAGCCCAGATGAAATTGGCTGATAAATTTGAGGTGCCATACACCTTGATTATGGGAAGTACTGAGGTGCGTGAGGGGACGATTATTGTCCGTGATATGGCTAAGGGACAGCAGAAGCATATGCCTGTGGATGAGGTTGTGAATGAGGTGGTGAAATTGATTGGCAAGGAGAATTTGGATACTTATTCCCCAGGAGAGGTTGTGTTGGGGTGAAATTCGAATCTATTGACAGATTGGCGAACTTCTGTTATGATTTAGTAATTAAAAATAACTCTAAATTATGACAGATTTGTCCGATGATTTTCTTGCCTTCGACCCAAATGCTGCAGTGCACGAGCTTGAAGAAAGAACTGTTGCAGATCAAGACTTATTGAGAGAAAAAATTGCTGGTTTGAGAGAATTTGCTGGTACTGTTGAGAGTTTGACTGGGAATGATGATGCAGATGCGGTTTTGGGGGTGTTACAGATGGCAGAAACTAGAGCTGCTTTAGCTGAAGTTGGATATACAGAAGAGATTGATGTTGGTGATGATTTCTTGGAAGAGAGAGAATCTAAGTGGATAGCAAGCGCCAGAGGGTATTTGGCTTATCTTGATGAACATCCTTCAATAGAAAGAGTTGGAGAAGTTCTGGGAAACATGGAAAGGTGCCGAACGGGTATTGCAAGTTTGGACGAGGTAAATAGAGTTAGAAGGCGAGAGGCCTTGGGCCCAATTTTAACGGGCATTCAAGAAGCAACAACGGGTGCACTGCGTGTGGCAGAGCGTGAGCTGGAGGCTCTTGAGAGACAGGATTCTGATGATCCTCTTGCTGATCCGGCTTTGAATGCTGGCATTGAAGCTAGATCTGTCGATTATGAAACTTACCGTGATGAGGTTTTGGGTGAGTGGATAGGATCATATGGAGAAGCAAGCAATGGAGAATTACTTGGATCTCTTATAGAAGAATTAAACAAGAGAGGTAAAGATTTAGATGCAGAAATGATGCGTGGCAACATGGGTGATCGCCGTATGATTCCTCCGTTTAAAAGAGAAGCTTTAGAAAGAGTAAAAGCTTTCGCCAAAGAGTTTGGTGATGCTAGATTAACTGATCCACAAAGAGCAACTGAGATGTTATCCGCGGGCATTAATACTGATGATTTGGATGATAGAGCAGTGCCTATATTGCGTGATTTTCTAGCTCCACTTCAGGAGCGCTATCAGACTCAAAGTGCCATTACTGAAATTGCACTTGATGAATCAATGGCCAATGTTCAGCGTTCCTTGGTAGAAGACTGTAATAATGATGAAGAGAGAGGTGCTGTTGTTGATTGGATAAGAGAGAATTTTGTAAATACACCTCACCTTGCCTTCTCTGGTAAAAGTGAAAGTTGGGGGCCAGCTTATTCTCTTAGTGCAAAATTCACCGCGCCTGATGGGTTTGAAGATGGAGATAGGTCTGGGATTCTTCCTCAAGCGTATAATGTTGTACTTAGCGAAATGACAAAAATGTCTGAGTGGCTTACTCTCAAGAGAAGTCTAAATGAAGCTTGGGCCCTAGTGAAATTGAAAGAGCATGGGCGTCATGATGCAGTACGTGAAGAAGCTAAGAAAGGTATGGAGAGATTAGCTCCCGTAGTTTTCATGAGACAAATGCTTGAAGAATTGGTTTCCGGCGAAGAAGATGGGTTGAAACATTCTCTTTTAAGTGGTTATTCAAATGATAAGAGTCAAGTTTGCTATGGAACGGATACCTTGAAAGGGGCAACTTACACTGACGCAAGGAAAACAAATCCGGAATTGTTGGCTAAATTGAGACCAGATGAAGATGTTGCTGTTAAACTTTGGACTCTGATGAAGTCCATTGGTGTACAAAAGCCTAAAGATTATGCATCAGCGGATGTTTGGCATGAAGTTGTTGCGAAGACTCTACAGACACTTTATCCCGGAGCGTTTCGTTCTGATGGTTGGCATGGTTTATTTACAAGTCTCTCTCGCGAAAAGACACGGGCTTTTAGAGAGGCTGTAGGTGAAAAACGAATTGCTACGCAGCAGACTGGCACTGATCGTTTGGCTGAGCAGGCTCTTGAGGGGAAGCACGTTAGAGTTGGCAGTGTTACTGAAGCTGAGCGAGTGTTTGGAGCCTTGAGAGATCGTTTGATACCGCACCTTGTTGCAGCTGAGGATAGAGCTAGCGTTGCCGAAGCTGTAAGGCAGACTTTGGAAGAAGAAAGAGATGCTAATGCTGCAAGAGCTGACGTGAGTGCTGGAGAAGTAGAAAGAGTTAGTGGTGAGTTAACGCAGGCTCGTAGTTCGTTTAGCACTCAATTGGAGTCGGCACGGCAAGAGGCTGCGGGTGAAGCAACAGGGAGGCAGGCTGCAGAAAGTAAGGTTGTTATAGCTGAAGGCAAACTAAATCAAGCTAGAACTCTTCTTGATGATGCTATTGAAGAAGTAGATGGAAAAAGTGGATGGGGAGCAAAAGATAAAAAATTAGCTGCTTGGAAAATTCTTGCTGATGCTTTGGATGAGCTTTTGCCGTAAAAGGTTTTACAGGTTGGGCTTTTGGGCCGGCCCGAGAATTGCAGGTTGGGAGTTAGGCCCGGGCGTAAGTTTTGTTTGTATTTGAGGGGGGGGTGTGCTATACTTTTGGCTGTTTTATTTTTTAATCTTTTTTACTATGAAAGATTTATGGAAAATTATTCTTACTACAGTTCTCACGGCTATAATTGTGGGTGGTGGTGTTTATTTTTGGGCTAATGGTGAGATTGATTCTTTGCGTGACGAAATTAGCTCCATGCAGGATGGTACAGAAACTGTTGAAAATGAAGATCGCAGTTATGATGATATGTGGCTTAGTTTCGGAGAGTTAAGCTTTTATTTGCCTGAGGAGTGGAGTGAAGCACAGGCTGTAGAAGAAGATAGCAGTAGTAAAAAAATTGCTTACATCGAAGTCCCCGATTCTGAATATGATGTCCAGTTAAAAATGACCATGACTGAAGATGCGAGTTATGATGAGAATTTAGAACCTATTGCTCAGCAATATGAAGCTAAAGTTTACCAGCTTGCGTGTGGAGGAGCTTATGCTTGTTACACTTTAGTTTTTTTGGATGAGTATGTAAGTGAAATTGCATTCCAAGTGGAAAGTGATGAAGAGCCGCCTGAGAATTTGGATGCACCTTGGTCGGCTAGCACAGAAGTTACTAGTAATGAACTTGAACAATTTCTTCTTTCTGTTGCCCTTACGGCTGAGTAAAGTTTTCGGGCCGGCCCGAGAATTGCAGGTTGGGAGTTAGGCCCGGGCGTAAGTTTTGTTTTAAAAATTCTTCACTTTTGATGGATTATCTGTCATTTTAGTAACAGATTTTTAGTCGCTACGTTTAAAGTACTACATGGATCTGAAAAAGTTCTTCGCCACAATTGTTTTTGCTGCCGTTCTAATTGCGCCTTTGGCGTATGCGCAGGCGAGTTTTACAGATGTGAGCAGTATTAATCCTCATTATGTTGCGATTAATTCGCTGGTGGAGCAGGAGATTTTGCAGGGCTATGAAGATGGGAGTTTTTTGCCGGATCAGGAGGTGAATCGGGCGGAGGCG
>CAZGUT010000013.1:4859-27331 GCA_964529435.1 uncultured Candidatus Peribacteria bacterium
GTGAATCGGGCGGAGGCGATGAAGATGTTGGTGCTTGCGGGAGGGATTGATGTGGAGGCGGTGAGTGAGAATTTCTTTGTAGATGTGGATGTTGAGGCTTGGTTCTCGAAGTATGCGTATTTTGCCAAGACTTGGAATATTGAGCCGCCGCAGGCGGATGGGCGTTGGTATCCTGGAGATAGTGTTAGTCGAGCGAATATTTCTGAAATGGTATACCGGATGCAGTTGGTAGATGAGAATGGAGTCGCTTTTGAGGAATCTACAAATTGGCTTAGGAAGGACTTCCCTACCGTAGATATATCAATGAAAGTGCCTTTTGGATGGAATTATAAACAAGAGGGCGTTGGAGCGGTTTGGGTTTTGGATACGGAGAATGCGCAGATGAGTTTGTTGTCGCCTTATGAAAATGGGGGGACGCTGCTGATGACGAGGTATGGGAATAGTGAGAAGAAAAGTGCTGATGAATTGTTTAGTGGTTTGGAGGGGGAAAGATCTGTGATTGCGGGTTATGATGCTTTTGTGGTCTATCGGGATAATGGGGTGACTTTCCGGGAGTGGTATTTGGTGATGGATAACGGGAGTCTGGTGCATCTTTTGGCTATGCGGGGTGAAGGGTATTATTCTGCGTATTTGGAGGATTATATAGAGGCGATGGTTGTAAGTCTGGAGTATGAGCCGGATGGTGAGATTGAGATGAGTATTGAGGATATTCTTGAGTCGCTGCGGAGTTCAATTCAGGTGGATGGGATGGGTGCTGAGGTGATGGAGCTTTTGGATGACTGGGAGCTGATTGAGACGGATGCGATTGGCGTGGGGACTGGGCCGGTTGATTATTTCTATTCCCCTAGCGGGAATATCACGGTAAAGTACGAGCGTTCCTATGATGTGATTTTGGACATCGAGGATGGGCAGACTTCTGCCTTTTAGATTTCTAACCCTAAAAAAATGAAACGAACAATTGCTTTGGCGGCGCTTGTGTTCATGTTTGTTGGTTGTGGAGAAGTTGTGGTTGAAGATGAGGAGAGTGATTTGCTGAATGGGATTTTGGACGGTTCTGAGGATGTGGAAGAGGAAGTTGTGGAGGAAGTAGAAGAAGAGGAGGAAGTGCCGGTTTCTGAAGGGCCAACTGAACTGCCGGATCTTGATGAATAATTTTGACGATAAATCACTGGAGTTGCACCGGAAGGGGCGCGGAAAATTGGAAGTGGATTTGAAGGTTCCGTTGGACGGGCGTGAGGATTTGAGTGTGGCGTACACACCTGGGGTGGCTGCGGTTTCTCGGGCGATTGCTGAGGATCCGGAGAAGATGTATGAGTTTACGCCGAAAGGGAACAGTGTGATGGTTGTGAGTGATGGGAGTGCTGTTTTGGGATTGGGCAATGTTGGTGCTGGAGCAGCTTATCCGGTGATGGAGGGAAAGTGTTTGTTGTTTAAGAAATTTGCTGGGATTGATGCGTATCCGCTGGTTGTGAAGACGCAGGATTCTGATGAGATTGTGGATTTGATTTGCAATATTTCAGATGGGTTTGGTGGTGTGAATTTGGAGGATATTGCGGCGCCGCGGTGTTTTGAGATTGAGCGGGAGCTGAAGGAGCGGCTGGATATTCCTGTGTTTCATGATGATCAGCATGGGACGGCGATTGTTGTGCTTGCTGGGCTGATTAATGCGCTGAAGATTGTTGGGAAGGATAAGAGTGTGAAGATTGTAATTAATGGCGCTGGAGCTGCTGGGACAGCGATTGCGGAGTTACTGCTTGAATATGGGTTTAGGGACATTGTGATGTTGGATTCTCAGGGTGCGCTTTACGATGGCTTGGAAGGTTTGGACGAAGAAAAGGCTCGGCTTGTTAAGAAGACAAATTTGGCGAAGATGCAGGGAGGTTTGGCGGATATGATGCGTGATGCGGATGTGTTTATTGGGGTGTCTGTGGCGGGGCTGGTTTCAAAAGAGATGGTTGAGAGTATGGCGGAGAGAGCTATTGTTTTTGCGATGGCGAATCCAGATCCTGAAATTACTGAGGAGGATGCTAGAGCGGCTGGGGCGGTTGTGACCGCGACAGGGAGAAGTGATTGTATGAATCAGCTAAATAACGTGCTGGTTTTTCCTGGGATTTTCCGTGGGGCGCTGGATGCGCGGGTTAAGGGGTTTGATCAGGGTATGTTTGTGAAAGCAGCTGAGGCGCTGGCTGGGTTAGTGGCTGAGCCAAGTGCAGAAAAATTTATCCCGGGTGTTTTTGATGAGGGATTTGTTGAGGCTGTTGCTGGGGCTATTCGTTAGCTCTTCTTGCCGCTTCTGCTGCTTTTTGGCGTTGTAAACATACGGGCTGAGGAATGCCTTCACAGTTGACTTCTGGCAGGGCTAGTTCTTCTTCTGCGGTTTCTTCGTCGTCAGAGAAGATCCAATCTGCTGCCCAGCCGAAGAGGCCTTCGTCGTCGGTGTCTGGGGTTTGTTCTTCGGCGTCTTCTGCTAAAACTGGATTCACTTCAGATAAACGGATTAGTTCATCCATTGTTAAGAGCCCCATTCGAGCACCTCTCCTACTGTTGGATTGTGGTGCAGATTCAGGAATCACTGCAATGTAATTTTCTAGAGTAGGATTATCTCCTTTTACTTTTCTTCTCATTTTTCCTGATGCACCGTATGCACCGTTGTTATATCTGTGAGATCCTCTTCCGCCGTTAATAGCCATTGCAGCAAATGAGCCCATAAATCTTTGCCTGTCTTCTTCTGAAGCTCGACTCCATGCCCTTTCGAATTGTTCATCTTCTATGAGGGCATTGAATGCAAGTTCCATGTGGTAAGCCACACCGAGCGCACCGTAGAAAAATTGTGATTTGGTATCCGTTACCATTGCTTTGGTAAATTGGTGAGGGTCTGATGATACGTTTCCTGGGACAATTATTTGGTAGCTTGGATCTGATTCTTGGATTCTTTGTAATCGCGTTCTTTTGCTACCTACCATGTTGTTACCTGTCTCCCTAATCATTTGAACTACACCGGCACTATATTTCTTATCATTCATTGCGGGACCAAAAACAAGGTTCTCGCCTTCAAATAGAGCGGGAGCAATGCGCATGTAAGTTTCGCCAGAAAACTCTGAGAAGAATTCTGCATGCGTCACTGCAAGAATTATCGCTGGTGAAATGTATTTCAGCATTTCTTCGTTGTAACCCAAGGTTTCTCCATGAGCACGTAAATAATCACAAGCTGCTTGTTGTGTTGTAAACCACTCCTGCATGTCTACAGAATGATCTCTTCCTTGCAAGTCTGCCCGAGTGTGATCAAATAGGTGACGCCATTCTGACTCACTTAATTCAGCTCTTTTTGTAGCCCATGTATTCTGTAGGTTTGCAAAATGGTAGGGGGTTTTCTTTCTTCTTGTTTTTGCATCAAAAACTGTACCTCTGAAAGGTCGGGTTCTTTCAACATCTTCAGGCCTCATCATTTGTATGAGCTCAATCAATTCGTAGTACATTTTGGTGTCTCTGACTTCCGCTAACTCATTGATTCTGGATTGGTTTCTTTTTCGTGTTTTCCTGTCAGTGCTTAGTTTATTGATTTCGGCTTGAATTTGTTCAATAGTCCATTCTTCATATTCTTGCATTAGAGGTTGTGATGCTTTGTCATATTTACTTAAAATTTCCCAATGCCAGTTACCACCAGTCCCAATTCCGGCTGCATTCATATGTCCTTCTAGAATATCCATTCTTTGGTTGATTTCAGTTGAGTCGCCGTATTCTACTTGGGCTATTACACCGCGGATAGCATTGTTTAAATCCTCTTCAAGTGAAGATCTTTCTACGTCTCTTGGGTCAAAAGTTTCATCGTCGTCTTCTACCGACACAACTTCTTCTTCTCCTCCTCGGAAACCGAAGTCTACCATTGCATCTACTGGGTCTCCTTCTGTTGCTTTGGGGATGTAGAGGTGGTTGTGAGTACCTTCAACAAAAACTATTGCTCCATTTTCAAGGGCAGCCTGTATGAGAAGGGGTCTAAGTGTGTTTTCGATAAGTGGTCTTTGGTCTGGATTGTCTTTCCACGTAAATTCGTTACCTTGTGGATCTTTGAATCTTCCATCAGGTAAGTCTATGGCCCTCCCTGTTGTATGAGTTGTCTTTTCATAAACACTACGGCCTTTTGCTCTATATACTTTCTTTTGTGCTTCTAAGTCTCTCAGCACGTCCGTGTATGAAAATTGATAACCTCCTGTTAATTCGTGAAATCGTTTCCCAATATTGTGAACTACCACTACTGCGTCTGGTGCCATTTTTGCAGGGCTGTGTTCAACATCTTCACCTTTTCTGAAGAAATAAGGGCCTTCAGTAGGGACTGGTATACCTGTTCTAAGTGCTTCATCATAATAGCCTTCTTGGTTTTTTGTTTTTCGAACGTCAAAACCGTCATCTTTTGCGGCGTCCAGCATTTCCTCTTCTGAGGATGGTGCTGTGCGGACTGTCCGAGCGGATGCTTCTTTTGTGATGCGAATTGCGTCTGGGAAGACTATGTTTTGGTCGTTTATTCCGTTGAAATTGTCTAGATTTATTCCTGGGTTTAGTTCTCGGCAAAGAGCGATAACTCCGTCGATTAGGCTTTGTTCTGATACGCCAGCAGGAACCTGGATTCTGTTTTGGAGTTCCCCTCTGATAAAATGAAAAAGAGTGTTTCCGTGGTCATTATTGATTTGGACGTAGGGTGCTCGGTATGCATCAAAAGTGTATCCGTCGACTTTAGCGGATTTGATAACTTCATCTTCATCAGTATCTACAACATCAGGGCCGTCACAACCTGAAATGCAGCCTGTATTCATAGTTGTTGTTGGAGCTGCTAGTGTTAAGAGGAACAAAGCCTTTTGTGCAAAACGAGCTAAAGGTCCGCTTAAATTATTAGATTGTGAAGGTGGTGTGGGAACAGATTGATCTGCTTCTTCGCCGCTGTGTAGATCTGGGGTGTGATTCATAGTAAAAGTTTTGGATTAGTCTGTTGTATCATAAAGTTCTTTTTATGTCAATTGTCGATTTAAGAACTTTTGTGACCTTAAGAGCTGATTATACAATGTTAGGTGTAATTTGTCAATAGCTTGACCAAAGACCGTGCTTATGAGAAGGTTTTTGCGAATTTAACCCCAGAATATGTCCGGACACAGTAAATGGGCTTCGATAAAGCATAAAAAAGGCGCGGCGGATGCGAAGCGTGGGAAGATTTTTACCATGCACGCAAAGATGATTGCGATTGCTGCAAAGAGTGGTGGAGATCCAAATATGAACCCTTCCCTGCGAGCGGCGATTGATAGGGCTAAGGGGGATAATGTGCCAAATAATAATATTGAGCGAGCGATTAAGAAGGGGTCTGGTGCGGATAAAGATGCTGCAGTTTATGAGGAGGTTACTTATGAGGCGATGGGACCTGGTGGGACTGCTTATATGATTGATGTGGTGACAGATAATAAGAATCGGGCGCTGACGAATGTGAAGACTGTGGTGAATAAAAATGGTGGAACTTTTGGGTCGAGTGTGGCGTGGAAGTTTGTGAAAAAGGCGTTTTTGCTTGTTGGGATTGGTGAGAAGGATGCGGAGGAGGCGGAGTTGGAGCTGATTGATTGTGGTGCGGATGATTTACAGGATGCTGGGGATGGGAAATTTGAGCTTTATGCGGCGGTGGATAAGTTTTTTGAGGTGAAGAAGGCGGTCGAGGCTGCTGGGTTTAAAGTCGAAAAAGACGAGCTTGTTTGGAAGGGCAAGGATGAGATAAAGGTGACGGATGCGGAGTTGGCTAAAAAGATTGTCCGTTTGATGGAGGCGATTGATGAAGATGAGGACGTGAGTCAGGTGTCCTCGGATGTGGATTTTGATGAGTCAGTGCTCTTGGCCATCTGAGTCCTGGAAGAATGGGGCAGTTTTTTCTTCGATTCTTTTTTCTTCAGGGGCAGCTGGCGCTGCCTGGCGTTTGCGGAAATCTTCTAACAGAAGGTCTTCGCCGCCTGGAGATGGGTATGGGACGCTGGATTGAGGTTTTTCGGGTTTGGGTGTCAGGCTTGGGAAGAGTTTGTCAGACTCAGTTGATTTTTTTTGAGGTTCTGTAAAGGTTTGTTCATTTATGTAAGTTGCGATTGTGTCTTCTGCGATTTGGAGTGCTTCTTCCATGGATTTGTCGCGGATGCGGAAGCCGGCTGCTTTTTTGTGTCCGCCACCGCCCATTTTGCCTGCGATTTTGCTGACGTCTGCGAGTTTGCCAGGTGCGCGGAGGCTTCCTGAGACTAGGCCTGGTTCCTTTTCCTTGAGTAGCATTACGACTTCTGCGTCTGGTGCGTTGCTCATAAGTTCGTCGATGATACCGCCTGAGTCACTGGACTCTGCGCCTGTATCTGTTAAATCTTGCTGGGTGATTGTTGAGTAGACGAGTTTTGCCTCGTTGTTGTATTGGATTTTTGAGAGAACGCGGCCCCAGAGTTTGAGTGTTGCGAGAGATTTTGTTTTGTAGATGTGTTTGATTATTTCTTGCTGTCTGGCTCCTCGTTCCAAGAGATCTGCGGCTACTTCAAAGGCCTCCGGGCTTGTGTTCGTGTGTTGGAAACTTCCTGTGTCCGTGACTATTCCAACCAAGAGAAGTGTTGCAACGTCTTCGTCCAATAGTTCTTCACCGTGTTGTTTTTCCAATTCCTGGATTATTGGTGTCAGAATTTGAGTGGCTGCTGCAACTTCTGGGTCGACTAAATTATAAGTGCCGAATTTTCCGTTTGATGCGTGGTGGTCAATGTTAAGCATTGGCACCGTTTCAAATAGCGTTTTGTGTGCCTCAAGAAGTTTACCCAGTTGGACGAGATCACCGGTGTCTACCGTGAGTATCAGGTCAAAGCTTTGTCCGGCGTCTGGGAAACTGATGTCGTGACCGGAGAAATTGCCTTGTTTTGGGGTCACAATGATGTTGATTCTGTCCTGTTCGACTTCGTATTTCAGATGGTCGACTTCTGAATTTTGGGTGTTCAGAGAGATGACGAAATCGTTTGAAACGCTTATATCCGTTTGGATTTGGTCGATTAACGGGAGGAATTTGAGAGCTTCCGGGATTTTGTCCGCTGAGGCGACTGTTACCGTTTTGCCCAGTTTTCTGAGGACGGACATCATTGCCAGTGCGCTACCAATTGAGTCCCCGTCCATTGGAGTTGAGGGGACTATCAGAATGTTTTTTGCATTCTTTAGGATGTCGATTGCCTGGTTTTGGTTGATGTCGTTCATGCGTAGCTTATTCGGTAGATTATACCTGTTTTTTAGGTTTGAGTCAAGGGGTAGGTGCGATCGAAGTAAGTTATTCTAGCGCTAGTGCAAGCGGAAAGCAAGCCTTTTCTGGACACATTTAAAAGTCGTGGTTTAATTGACCGGCGCCGGTCAGGTATGCTGGCTATTGGGAGTTTGTCTAGGGAGCAAAGTCTATTAGGCGGAGTTGGGGTTTGGTGAGGCCGTTCCAGTGGTTTTTTTCTAGGTGGACGAGGAGTTTGTTGGCGGTTTGGAAAGCAGATGCGTGTTGGGCGAAGTTGAAGGCAATGCCTTCTAGGAGTTCGGAGGCGAAGCGGGCTGTGAATTTGAGGTGTTTACCTTCCCTGCCGACTGGATTTGCGTCTAGAATCTGGACGTCTTCCATCAGGAAGAGAGGTGTTTCGTTGTTTTGGCCGAATGGGGCGAATGTGGCGAGGCGTTCGCAGTGTTCTAGGTTTGCTTCCCCGGGGAGGAGTTTGAGGTCTACTTGGAGTTTGGGACTGAGTGGGGTTTTGCGGAAGAATTTTTCTGCGTGGGAGAGAAGGATATCTTTGAATTCTGAATAATTTTGTTTTTTGAGGTGGAAGCCGGCTGCCTGTTCATGGCCGCCGAAGCTTTCTAAGAGATGGGCGGCTTTTTCGATGGCGTGGACTGCGTGGAAGCCGGAGAGACTGCGTGCTGAGCCGATGAGAGTGTCATCGCGGTCTTCAAGGATGAAAGTGGGTTTATTGTGTTTTTCACAGAGGCGGCCGGCGATTAGCCCGACAATGCCGCTTGACCAGTTTTTGCCTGAGGCGATGAGGATTGGTTGAGATGTGTCTATTGCGGCTTCTGCTTCTTCTTGGATTGTGCGCGTGAGTTCTTGGCGTTCTTTGTTTAGGGATTCAAGTTTTTCGGCTTTTTGAGTAGATTCTTGACCGGTGGCGAGTAGAGTTTGGAGTGCCCAGTATGGATTATCTATTCGGCCCGAGGCGTTTAGCCGAGGGCCGATCTGAAAACCTATTGTGTGGCTTGTGAAATCTTGGTCACCCCAGACGCCTGCTGATTTAAGAATTGCTCGGAGGCCATCCCATTTTGTTTTTGGCATTTGTGAAAGGCCAAGTTTTGTGATTATGCGATTCTCTCCTGTCAGAGTTACGCAATCAGCTACTGTGCCAAGGCTGGCTAAGTCTGTGAGAGCTGGGATAAGGTCTTCATTTTTTGTCGCTATGAGAAGTGCTGAGGCAAGTTTGAAAGCTACTCCACTGCCGGAAAGATCTTTGAAAGGATATTTTTTTGCGAGTTCGGGATGAAGAGTGGCAAAGGCACTTGGTAGGGAAGCGCCGCAAAGCGGCGTGGTATGGTGATCTGTGAGAATCACATCAATATCGTTTTTTTGTGCGAGAGATACTTCATCTGGACAGGAGATTCCTAAGTCAACTGTAATGAGTAATTGTACTTTTTGATCTATTAATTCTTGGACATGTTTGGCGTGTAGTCCGTAACCGTCCTGGATGCGGTGTGGGATGCGGTATGAAACTTCTGCACCGAGGAAACGGAGCGTGTGGATGAGAAGTGCTGTGCCGCTGATGCCGTCGACGTCGTAATCACCGTAAATAATAATGCGTTCACGGGCGCGGATGGCGTTTTGGATTCTGGTGACGGCTTTTTTCATGTCTGGGAAGAGAAATGGATCGTGGAGATCTGAGATTTCTGCGTTTGAGAAAAAGCTGCCAGGGTTTTGGATGTCGCGCGACGCGAGGAGCGCGGACCAGAGTGATTCTTCCGGTTTACGTTTGTAATTCAGAACCCATTCTTTGTTGAGGATGCTCATTTTTTCTTTTCTTTAGCTTTGTTCTTGAGCCATAGTTCTACTGCCTCTTCTGGGGTTTTTGCTTCATCTGTGCCGAAGACCCAGGTGTGACGGCTGATCAGTTTTTCAGCTACTCTTTCCATTACGCTGCCCATGTCGAATTTTTTTTCTTCTTTTGCTATTTCTGTGATCATTAATAGGCATAAGAGGACATCACCGATTTCTTCTTCCATATCCTCCGTGTTATCTGCGTCTATTGCTTCTTCCAGTTCTTTTGTTTCGGACAGGAAGTGTTCCTTCATCGATTGAATTGTTTGTTCGCGATCCCAAGGACAACCCTTTGGTGTGCGAAGGCGAGCGACCATTTCCAGTAGATTTTTGAATTTAAGATGCATGGGCTTGGGTTATGGCGTCATCTGGGGTTAAACCTGTTAATTCCCAGAATTCGTCTGGTTCAATCCAGTAAATATCGTCTTCTTTGCGGAACCAAGTGAATTGGCGTTTTGCAAAATTCCGGGTGTTTTGTTTGAGTTCTTCTTTGCATTCTTCGATTGGTTTTTCGCCACGGAGATATGGGAAATATTCCTTGTAGCCTAAGGCGCACATTGCGGGCATGTCTTCTGTGTAGCCTTCCGCGAGGAGAGATTTGATTTCGTTTAATAGGCCTTCTTCAATCTGTTCGTCTATGCGGCGGTTGATGCGACTGTAGAGAGTTTCACGTGGCCAGCTGATGCCGATTTTGAAGACATTGTAAGGTGAGCGGGATTTGCCTTTTTCGATTGGCTTTTTGGTTTGTAAGACGATTTCTAGGGCTCTTGCTACGTAACGGACATTGTTTGGATGGATTTTTGCGGCAGTTGCTGGGTCGAGATCCATTAGCATTTTGTAGAGGTGATCCTTCCCTTTCTTCTCGTATTCGGCTTGGAGTTCATCACGGATTTTCTGGTTAGGAGGTGCTTCCGGGAGTTTGTAGTTTTCAGTTACGGAGTTGATGTAAAGACCTGTGCCACCGCAAATAATCGGGAGTTTCCCGCGGCGGAGCATGTCTTTGATTGACCAAGTGGCTTCACGCTTGAAGTCTGACATTGTGAATTGTTGGTAGGGTTCGCGGATGTCGATGAGGAAGTGTTTGACTTTTTGGCGTTCGGCGATGCTGACTTTGTCTGTACCGATGTCCATGTATTTATAAACTTGGGCAGAGTCTGCTGAGATGATTTCGCCATTGAATTCTTCTGCGACTTTAAGCGAGACTGCGGTTTTGCCAGAGGCCGTTGGACCGCAGATTACGATTAAGGGGGTGTCGCCGTTTTTCTTTACCTCTCGCATAAAAAGCGTGAGATGGTGCATTAAATCTGTCATGCACTGAATATAGCTAGTTTGTGCGAGAATGGGAAGTTAAGCAGCTTGATCTGCCCGGGATTCCTCGTGGATTTTCTCAAAGATGCGAGTGACCATTTCTGGATCTAGGCCTTTTTGGGCTGCGAGATCCTGGTACATGGCCTTGAGATTGGCTTCACGGTCTGGATCCTGGATTTGGGTGTCATCCTGGGCTTTGATTTTGCCAACTTCACCGGTGAGGTGAAATCGGCGTGCTAGTAAAGATATGATTTCTGTGTCGAGCTGATCAATTTCCTTGCGGATTTCTAAGATTTTTGGATCCATAATTATTTGGTTTTAAGAGCTATAAAAGTAGTGAAGTTTTCTGGATTATCTTCGCAGCCTTCCTTCACGAGTTTGAGGTCATACATTTCTGCTGCCTGTTTTGAGGCAAGCACAGCTGCTGTTTTTGGTAATGTACCAGCAGCGAGGTCACGAGCTGCTGATGCTGTGTCGTTCCATTCCACAAGTTTTGCATTTGAATGATTTTTAGCTAAGTAGCCTTTACATTGCCTGTGTGCTTGAGGATGGCTTGTGATCTCAGTGATATCTTCAGGATTTGTATCTGGAAGAGTCATTAGACATTGAACAACCGCTAATTTTAAATCGTAGGTTGGAACGAATTCGTATTGCCCCATGATTTCAAAAGCTGGCATTACAAGTCCTCCGTTTTGATTTACGACTGGAAGAATGGCGATGTCGATTTCGCCTTCTGCTAGGGCACGAAATAGATTGTCGAATTCAACGAGGTAGACTATTTCTGCTTCCTGATTGTTTTCTTCCAAATATTGAAGGCCTGCTGCATGGGAAAAGGAGCCCTGCTCTCCATAAACACCTAATTTCATAGTGTTGAGGTTTTATTGAGTAATAAATGATCTATTAAAACGAGTGCCACCATAGCTTCCGCGATTGGGACTGCACGCTGGCAGACGCATGGGTCGTGGCGACCTTGGATGCCTGCTTTGACTGTGCTTGATGGTGGTTTGAGTGCGAGGCGGATGAAGATTTCTTCTCCATTTGAAATGCCGCCTGCGATTCCACCTGTGTGTTGCATTTCACTGCCGCGTTTGTCTGCCGCTGCGAAGCCTTCTCCAAATTCAAATCCTTTTGCTGCTGGGATGCTCATGAGTGCCTTTGCGAGGTTTGCTGTGAGCTTGTCAAAAACAGGTTCACCGAGGCCGGCTGGGACGTTTTTTGCGGTGAGTTCTAGGATGCCGCCAATTGAATCTCCATCTTCTTTTGCTGCGCGGATATCTTCTTCACTGCGGAGGCTTTTTGCTTCAATTTTTATGTTTTCTAAAGCGAGGAGTTTTTTTGCTACTGCTCCGGCTGCGACTCTCGCAGCTGTTTCTCTGGCTGATGCGCGGCCTCCTCCGCGGTGGTCGCGGTGGCCGTATTTTGCATCATATGTTGCGTCCGCGTGACCAGGCCTGTGAACGTCTCTGAGTGCTTCGTAGTCTTTTGATTTTGCGTCCTTGTTTAAGATGATCATTGCCATTGGCGTGCCGAGAGTTTTGCCTTCGAAGACGCCGGATAGGATTTCTATTTTGTCAGATTCTTTCCTTTGAGTTGTGAGTTCGTCTTGTCCGGGTTTGCGACGATCTAGTTCTGTTTGGATTTCTTCTTCAGTGATTTCAAGTCCGGCTGGGCAGCCGTCGATTATGACGCCGAGGGCGTGGCCATGTGACTCGCCGAAAGTTGTGATGCGGAAAAGATGTCCGAAAGTATTACCAGCCATGGAGTGCTTGGTTAAGAAGTGAGGTGTCTAAGACATGTGCGAATTGGCCGTCCTTTTGAAGAACGGAACCAATTCCGTTGAGAATTACATATTTGATGATGTGACCGCGAGATTTTTTATCCATTTCCATTGCATCGATCAGTTCGCCTTCGGCGAACCCTTCTATTTCTTTTGGATCGAAGTTTAGAGATTTTATTATTTCTACAATAGTTTGAAAGTCTTCCTCGGAAAGATGATTTGAGATGTGAGCGAGTTTTGCTTCCACCAAAATGCCAAGTGCTACTGCGTGACCGTGAGTCAGTTTGTAATCCGAGAGAAGTTCCATTGCATGCCCGACGGTATGACCGAAATTGAGGACTGCGCGTTCATTGGATTCACGTTCATCACGAGCAACGACATTTGCCTTGTTTTGGACTGCGCGGCTAATTGTTTCCTTGAGAATTGCTGGATCCCTTGCGAGGATTTTGTCCAGATTTTCACGGGCGAATTTCAGGCTTTCTGCGTCACTTGTCATGAACATTTTTACAGCTTCTATGAGGCCACCGATTAGATGTTTATCAGGCAGGGTTTTGAGGAAAGCCACATCAATCAGAACTTTTGATGGGGGCCAGAATGCACCGATGAGATTTTTGCCATGACGAGTGTCCACGGCTGTTTTTCCACCCACCGAGCTATCTACCATTGCAAGCAGTGTTGTTGGGATTTGAACGTATGGAATGCCACGCATAAAAGTTGCAGCAACAAAGCCAGCGAGATCACCTACCACTCCCCCGCCGAGTGCTAAAATCATGGTGTCGCGTTTGCATTCAAGATCTAGCATCTGGTCTTCAATTTGGGCTTTGGTTTCACGGGATTTTGAGTTTTCACCGGGTTTAAATGAAAGCAGTTCAGCTTTGGGGAGAGATTTTAAGATTTTGTCCCCGAATAGCTTTTTGGTGTTGTCGTCAGTGATAATTATATAACGGCTGACTTGTGGGAGTTCAGCGAGTTCTTCTTCTATTCGGTCTAGAAGATTTTCTTCAATTTCGATTTTGTAAGGTAAGCCTGTGATCATTGTTTTGCGATATTTAAAATAAGCTGTTCAGTTTTTTCCCAGCCAAGACATGGGTCTGTGACGGAAAGCCCGTCCATGTCGATTGTTTCTGGGGTTAGATTGTCTAGCTTTTGGTTTCCATCCTTCATAAAGCTTTCGATCATGAATCCTTTCACGAAATCTTGGAGAGATGGATGGACTTTGAGATTGTTGAGAACTTCACGAATTACGTCGACTTGCATCATTGGATCTTTGGTATCGCCGACCCGGCAGTTGTCGTGACTTGCATCCACAATCACAGTTGGATTGGAGACTTGGCTGTCTGTTAGGCGTTTGCGGGCTTTTAGCAAATCGTGAAGAGAGAAATTTGGGCCGTTTACTCCGCCGCGGAGGACGAGATGTGCGAATGGATTTCCTTTTGTGCGGATTTGGCAGCCATCAAAAACGGCGGTGTGAGGATGTTGTGCAGCAATAACGCTGTTAACGCCAACTTTCACGGAACCGCTGGTTGGATTTTTCATGCCGACTGGGCAAGAGATGCCTGAAGCATGGATTCTGTGTTCTTGATCTTCTGTGCTGCGAGCACCGATTGCTACCCAAGAAAGTAGTTCAATGAAGCCTTTTGAGTTGTGAGTGAAGAGTGCTTCATCTGCGATGGCGAGACCCATTTCAATGAGTTCAACCATGAGTTTGCGTGCATAGAGAGCTCCTTTTTCAACATCCGGTTCTGCAAATGGGTCCGGTTGATTTACCGGACCAGTCCAGCCTTTTGCGGTACGTGGTTTTTGGATGTAAACGCGAATTACGAGTTTGAGCTTATCTGCAACTTTTTCGCTGAGTTCTTTGAGACGTTTTGCGTATTCCATGAAGGAGTCGTAAGGCCAAGCTGAGCAAGGTCCGACTATGATGAGCAAGCGTTTGTCTTCCCCAGAAAGGATGGCTTGCATTTCTTCTCGGTCCTTGGCTATTTGTGCGTAGCCGGCATCACTGAGTGGAAAAGCAGCTATGATTTCATCGTTTGTGGGGAGCTTTTTTATAGTTTCAATGTTTTGCATGGCGAATTTGTTTAAATTGTTTTGCGATGTCTATGAGAAGGGCTTCAGTTTTCTCCCAACCAAGACATGGATCCGTAACTGAGAGGCCTCCCATATCGACTGTTTCTGCGGTGAGTTGGCTGAGTTTTTGATTGCCATCCTTGATGAAACTTTCAATCATGAATCCTTTTACATAATCCTGGAGTTCTGGACGAACTTCAAGGTTGTTTAGGACTTCGCGGATTACGTCGACTTGCAAGTTCATATCTTTTTCCCCGTTGATTTTGCAGTTATCGTGACTTGCATCCACAATGATGGCTGGGTTGGAGACACCGTTTTCGAGAAGTCTGTCGCGGGCTTTGAGAAGATCATAAAGATGGAAGTTTTGGCCATTGCATCCTCCGCGGAGGACGAGGTGGGCGAATGGATTTCCATTTGTTTCAATTTGATGGCCGTCGAAAACTGCTGTGCGGCCGGTTTGTGCTGCAATTACACCATTGACTCCGACTTTTATTGAGCCGCTGGTTGGGTTTTTCATGCCGACTGGACACTCAATTCCGGACGCAAAAATTCTGTGTTCTTGATCTTCTGTACTGCGGGCACCAATCGCGACCCAGGAAAGTAGTTCAATAAAGCCTTTGGCATTGTGGGTAAAGAGTGCTTCATCTGCAACTGGCAATCCCATTTCAATGAGCTTAACCATGAGGCTGCGCGCGTACATTGCACCTTTTTCAATGTCTGGCTCTGCAAATGGATCTGGTTGGCTGACCGGGCCAGTCCATCCTTTTGTGGTACGCGGTTTCTGAACGTAAACACGGAGGACTAGTTTCAGTTCATCCTTGAGTTCTTCGCTGAGGGCTTTTAGGCGCTGTGCATATTCCAGCATTGAATCAAAAGGCCAAGCTGAACAAGGACCAACAACAATGAGAAGACGTTTGTCTTTTCCGGATAGGATATCGCGAGTTTCTTGGCGGTCATTTTCGATCTGCTCGTAATATTTATCATCCAGTGGATGTGCCGCGATGATTTCGTCATTTGTTGGAAGTTTTTTGACTGTTTTTATGTTCTTCATGTAGTGAGTTTTTTAATGTATAAATTGTGAGGGGCCAACCGCTTCGCTATTGGCCTGCCAGTAAAAAGTTCTATTTGTTTGAGGCCTTGGGCGACGAACATGTCTAAGCCGGAAATTGCTGTACCGCCGGCCTCGCGAGTGAGGCGTAAGAGTTTTGTTTCGTGTGGATTATAGATCATATCTAGGACTGTATGGTATGGCCTGAGCTCGGATTTTTCTAGAGGAGTTTTTTCTGCGAGTTCGCCCATGCCGAGTGGCGTTGCATTTATTGCCACTTGGAATTCTAGGTTTTTTGTGTCCTCAACGATTTGGCCGCCGAATTGGGCGATGAGATCTTCCGCTTCTTTTCTGTCGCGGTTCATGCAGAAGATATTTCCGCCGTTTTTTGTGATGAAGTAGGCGGCTGTTTTAGCGGCGCCTCCAGCGCCGATGAGTAAGACATTTTGGTCTTTGATTTTAGTGTTGCGGAATGCATATGCGATCCCGTCTATATCTGTGTTGTAGCCTTTGCGACCGATCACCGTGTTCACTGCACCGATTTCTTTTGCCTGTGGATCGATCTCATCCAGATGCGGCATTATTGCCTGTTTGTGTGGCATTGTTACTGCCATCATTTGCGCTGGGATTTCTAAAATTTCTTCAACATTTTCACATGGATATGTGATCATTAGATTCGGGATCCCGAGATTTTGGTAAGCCGTGTTATGAAGTTTTGGCGTCCACGTGTGATCCAATGGGTGGCCTATGATTAGATTTACGGGGAGGCTTTTGGCTAGTTCTTGTTTGGTGAGTTTTAGGGTTTTCTCTTTGGACGCTTGGCTTTTTATTGTGATTTTGGCTAGGGATTCGTAGACAGGTTTTCTTTCATCCCAAAGTTTTCTTAGATGAGCTTTTGGATCATTTTCGTCTACGAATGCTGGCCAGCCACCTTTTTCGATTCGTTTAAGTATTTCTTCTAAATTGCCTGTGATGTGGATGCAGATTTCGTGTTTTATTAAGGCTTGGTTGTTTTCAAATAGAGGTGTGCTGCCACCGAGAGAAATTATGCTTGGTTCTGCAGAAAGAACTTTTTTGAGTGCTTTTGTTTCTAGCTCACGGAAATATTCTTCGCCGTGTTGCCGCATTATTTCTCTGTAGTTTTGAGGGCCATCGTGCAGTTTTTCAATTTCGTCATCTAAGTCTATGAATTTACGTGCTGTTGATTCCGCTAGGCCTTTGCCAAGAGTTGTTTTGCCGATGTTTTTGAATCCCATTAAGATGATATGGTCTTGCTTCGTTTCCATATTCGCACCGAGAGATCTCATTAGTTCTACAAAAGTTGGAAAAGTTTTGGAGATGCCTTCCGCGGTATCGATTACTGTCTCACCATCTGCAAGCATGCCTGCGAGGGCGAAAGCCATAATTGTGCGGTGGTCGTCGTAACCATGGATGTGGGCTCCGTGGAGTGTGCTTTTTTTGATGATTAGGCCGTCTTCTTTTTCTTCGACATCTGCGCCCATTGCGCGGAGACCTTCTGCCATTGAATGGATTCGGTCTGTTTCCTTAATCCTGGCGTGGGCTACATTTGTGAGATGGGTTTCGCCTTCCTCCTGAGTTGCCACGATTGCAAGAGTTGGAAGCATGTCTGGAATGAGGTTGCAGTCGATTATGCGTGGTTTTACAGGTTGGGCTTTTGGGCCGGCCCAAGATTTGCAGGTTAGGGTTGTGCCTTTAATTGTGATATCTGCACCCATGTTTTGGAGGATTTGAACCATTGCTTTGTCGCCTTGGGAGTCGTTCATGTCTAGGCCTTTGAGGTGGACCTCTCCGGGGAGAAGTGCAGCGGCCGCAAGTGGGTAAGATGCAGATGAGAAGTCTCCGGGGATTACGCGGTCTTTTGCAATGTAAGTTTGGCCGCCTGGGATACGGAATGTGTCTACGTTTTTTCCACGAACGTGTTCGTAGCGGATGCCGTAAAAGTCTAGCCAGCTGAGCATCATTTCCATGTAGCCGCGTTCTTTGAGATTGGGAACGGTGATGATTGAGTCGTTTTTTGCGGCTGGGAGAGACATGAGGAGAGCTGAGATATATTGGGATGTTTCTCCGTCGACTTCTGCTTCGCCGCCGAGAAGTTGGCCTGAGATGCGGAGTGGGAAAGATTGGTTGTTGCTTCGCAACGTTTTTTTAGTGGGGCCAACCGCTTTGCTATTGGCCTGTCCAATTTGCATCCCGAGTTTATTGAGGGCATCTATTAAGGATGTCATTGGTCTGGCACGCATTTGTTCGTTGACGTCTAGAGTTATTTCCTGGCCTGGGTTTTTTCTGAGGCCGAGAAGAGGGAGAATGAAACGAGTTGTGATGCCGGAGTTGCCGGTGTGAATTTCTGATTTGTTTGCGAGGAGGTTTGCACATGCTTTTTTTGCTGCGATGGTGTCTGCGGATTCGAGCAGATTCATGAAATTGGATTTTTCGCCGGTTTGCATTTCAGCCAGAGTTGCAAAGAGTAGCGCACGGACGCTGTGCGATTTTGAACCTGGGATTTGGATGGTTCCTTTTAGGGAGTCGGTTTTTTTGACGATTAGTTTCATATTTGAATTAAAAAATCCCCGCAATTTGCGAGGCTTTATTTATATACAAAGAGCAGCCCCGCTTACGCGAAGAAAAAGTAAAAGCTGCTGTTTGTGTTTAAGTTATTCATCGGGGAACAAGTTACGGGGAGTTAGCAGGTTTGTCAACCTTAAACGTAAGTTAAGTACTTTTTGTACTTTTTGTTCTTGCCTTTAACAAGGGCTAAATATTCTTTTTTGATTTCCATGCTGACTGGGCCGGGCTTACCGTTTCCAATCTTTTTTCTGTCTACTGTGGCGATTGGCGAGATTTCTGCCGCTGTACCTGTTAGGAAGGCTTCGTCGGCTGCGAAAAGCTCTTTTGGTTTGATTGTTTTTTCCTTCACTTTATATCCGAGGTCTTTTGCCAAGCGCATGACGGTGTCGCGTGTGATCCCTTTTAATATAGTGTCGTCTCCGGGAGTTATGAGAGTCTTGTTTTTGACTATGAAAATGTTTTCGCCGGGGCCTTCAGCGATTGCTCCTTTGTAGTCTAGAAGGAGTACTTCGTCGCACTTTCCTTGAAATTCTTGGGAGGCCAGGATGCTATTTGCGTAGTGACCGGTGAGTTTTGCTGCAATGTCTGTGGTTTTGGGATGGATGCGCATGTATGAACTGATTCGCACTTTGAGTGCGTCTGATGCGAGGTATTTTGCCCAAGGCCAGCATGCGATGATCACTTCCACGGGTGCACCTTTGGGATTCAGGCCCATTTTGCCGTATCCGTAATATGCAAGAGGGCGGACGTATCCTTGTTTGAGTTTGTTTTTGCGAACGGTTTGGAGGACTGCCCCGCAGAGTTGGTCGAGTGTCCAGGGGTGTTCCATTTTGAGTGCTTTCATCGAGTAGAGAAAGCGTTTCATGTGTTCACGGAGGCGGAAGATTGCGGTGCAGGGACACTTCGCTTCGCTGCGTGTCTGGTAACAACGAATTCCTTCGAATGCTGCACCACCGTAGTGGAGAGAGTGTGTGAGAATGTGTGTGCCGGCTTTCTTCCAAGGGATGAATTTGCCCTTATGCCAGATATATTTTGTAGTTTTCATTTGACAGACGTGGAAAGTGTCCCTACCTTTTTAGCACAAATTTGTATTTCTTAGAAATTTGAGGTTTTTATTTTTTGTTTTATAAATTATGAGACCTATAGAAAGGATGAAGACAAACAAGGTTGTTAGCAAGCCAGATCTTGCAGCAATAGACAAAATGCGAACTACTATCGGACCGGATCTTGGTGATATTAGGCGTGAATTTTTGGAATCTTTAAGCATAGACCCTGCCGGAGCAGATCCTTTTAGAGATTCCTTCCCCCTTGCTGATGGGAGGGGTTCTTTTTATCCTTGCTAATTCCTCTTTACAAACCTGCTGCCTTCCCGTAGAATCCGCCTGCGTCTAAGACAGTGGGCAGTTTCCCTCGGGGAACAGAAGACCTACCGAGATGTGGATATCGGGCTTTACGATCCATCTCAACTGACGCTGGTTGAGAATTTTTAAATAATCGGTCGACTCAGCTGAGAACAAAGCCCATTAACCATTCTAAATATGGCTATTACAAGACAAAAGAAGGAAGAGATATTGGCAGAGCTTATCAAAAAGTTTCAGGATGCTAAGTCCGTTGCCTTTGGGCAGTACGCGGGTATGAGTGTTGCTGAAATTTCAGATATGCGAAATAAGATGCGTGAGGCTGGCGTTGAGTTCCGGGTCGCTAAAAAGACGCTTTTGCGTTTGGCGGCTAAGGAGGCTGGTCTTGAGATACCGGATGAGATTTTGGAGGGCACGATTGGTGCTGCTTTTTCCTACGAAGACGTTGTTTCAGGGCCGAAGCTTTTGAAGACCACTTCAAAAGAGATTGAGGTTGTGAAACTCATGGGAGGCGTGATGGACGGTAAGGTTCTTTCTCTTGAAGAGATTGATGAACTTGCTAGTCTTGCTTCTCGTGAAGAGCTTTTGGCGAAATTCGTGGGCATGATGCGTTCACCTCTCCAAAGTTTTTATGGTGGAATTTCATCTCCAATGTCTTCTTTCGTTCGGACACTACAGGAATATGGCAAACAGCTACCTGATGAGGGTGCTGCGGAGCCTGCTCCCGCTGAAGAACCTGCTGTAAAGGACTCGACAGAAGGTGAAAAAGACGAGGAAGTTACGCCCGGGCGTAAATCGGAAGATGAAAATGAAACGAAGCAAGAGGATGCGGTTGAGAAAAAGGCTGAGGAACCTGAAGCGGTTGAAGAGGTTGCTGAGGAAGCAGAAGCTCCATCTGAAGAAAAAGCTGATGCTCCTGAAGAAACCGAACAAACTGAGGCGGCAGAAGAACCGTCAGAGACCGAAAAGGCTAAATCTGCGGATGACGCGGATGAAAAACCTGCTGAGGCAGCGGAAGAACCTGCGGGTGACGCAGAAGAACCGCCTGCTGAAGAATAAATTAACCCCTAACCTTTTATATTATGGCTGAAGAAGCTACTGCAGAGGAAACCGTAAAACTCTCTAAGGGAGAGAAAGCGGTTATCGATGCACTTGAAAAACTTAACGTTATTGAAGTGAATAACGTTGTTAAATACATGGAGACAGAGTACGGAATTTCTGCTGCTCCTGTTGCTGTTGCTGCTGCTGGCGGTGGCGGTGGCGGTGGTGACGCTGGAGGCGCTGAAGAAAAGAGTGCTTTCAATGTTCAACTTAAGGAAGCTGGCGGACAGAAGATCGCTGTGATCAAAGCTGTGCGTGAGTTAACAGGTCTTGGTCTTAAAGAGGCTAAAGACGTTGTAGATAACAATGGAGTTGTTCTTGAGAATGCTCCTAAGGATAAAGCTGAAGAAGCTAAGAAGACACTTGAAGAAGCTGGTGCTACTGTTGAGTTAGAGTAGTTGTTTAAGAAAAGCCGCTCGTTTGACGAGCGGCTTTTTTATTTTGTCCGTGACCGGCGCCGGTCAGGTATGTTTTAAATTGGGGTTTTGTAAAGGGGTGGAAGTGGGATTATTCCACCGGGGGTTATTCCATTAAGTATTCTACTGCGTTTGTGAGCAGGAAGTGTGTGCTTGAAGTGAATTCTGGGTGAGCTGCAAAGAGGATTACTTCCCCATCGCCGTAGCTTGTTTCTACAATTGCAGGTGCGCCATTTGTTGAATAGCTTGAGTACGCGAGATCAATTGTATAAGTGGCGAGAACCGTAACACTTGAATCCACTGAGAAGGCTGGACCTCCTGCGTAGGTCATTGAGATTTCGTCGCCGGCTGAGTAATTGCCGAAGATTGCGTGATCAGTTTCAACTTCAAAATCTGCTGTGATGCTGTTGCCGACATAGCTTGTCCAAGCTGTGTCGTAATTTGCTGTGACACCAGCGCCAACTCCTAACATTGACATTGTATATCCATAATAATTAATCAGGCTCATGTTTTCACTTCCGGCGATTGATCCACCACAGATGCCAATAAAGTTTCCGCCCGCAGAGACGTAATTTTGGACAATGCCCTGCAGAGTTGCGTCCATTGCGTCATATACCGGATCTGTTCCTCCTGGGTATAGGACTATGTCGAATTCTGATGAGATTGAACCTTCAGATTCTATTTCAGCACTTTCTTTAAAAGTTACCGTGTGCCCGGCCGTTTCCAAGATGTCTGCAATGTCATCTGTTCCGGAACTGGAAGGATCTTCTAGTGAATCTGCTATCAAAATATTGTATGCGACTGGCTCAGGCTCTGGCTCAGGCTCTGGATCTGGTTCTGGGTCTGGCTCAGGCTCTGCTACTTCTAGTGGTGTGCCGTAAGCAACCCAAGCTACGTCTTCTGCTACGTGGACGCCATCCCAGCCTGCTAAGTCGAGTTCTTCCAATCGAATTTCAAAGCTGCTTTCTGTTATGTTTTGTAGATCTACTTGGACTGTATCTGCTTCATTTTCAGATTGGATTTCTGCTGTTACAACAGGAGTACTTTCATAGTAGTCGCTACAGTCGTCGTTAAAACAAACTTCAGTCCAATTTTCATCTACATCTGTTATGCCAAAAGACATTCCGCAGTCGCTTAAATCAAGAGAAGAGTCAAAGGCAATGTATGCGATATCTTCAGCAATGTGCCATCCGTCCCAGTCGCCGGAAGTTCCGTTCCCTTTGTCTTCTTCCATTCTCAATTCAAAACCGTCTGTTGTGACATTTTGAATGTCGTCTCTGACCACGTGCCAACCGTTTTTACTCTGGATTTGGGTGAAAACTATTGGTGTGTCTGTGTAAGTTTCCGTTAAGCCGACGTTTGTCCAGCGGCCGTCGGATTGTTGTTTGAAATTCACAGTTCCTGCTTCCACGCCATATCCTGGAGTGATTTCAGTTGGGTCGAAGGCCATCCATGTTATGTCCTCGTAACTGTGTGAGCGATTAAGCCAGCTTCTGTCTCTTCCTCGGTCTTCCTCAAGACGAATTTGGAAGCTTTCAGTGTCTAAGTAGCGGATGTCTAATTGGACATCATCTTCGTAGTTTTCAGATTGGATTTCTGCAAATACTACTGGTTGGTTTGTGAATGGCTCGTCAAAGGTTATGGTTGTGAAGGCATTTGTGATTTGGAGTTGTCCGTATTGATAATCTGGGAATGCTGGTTCAGGATCTGGTTCTGG
>CAZGUT010000013.1:27431-32126 GCA_964529435.1 uncultured Candidatus Peribacteria bacterium
TCTGGTTCTGGTTCCGGCTCAACTGGAAGTGCGTAACTCATTACGTCACCACTGTCTTCTGCAATAAAGATAGTGTTGTCGCCGAGGGCAATTCCTTCTTGTGCTGAACCAGGGAGTTCATATTCAGTAGTGTTTTCAGCTGAGTCTAGAGTGATCATTATGTTTGCACCGTCGTAAATCGCGTATGCGAGCTGATTTTCACTGTCATAATGAAGGCCTGAGACATCTGTATAAGGGGAAGCATAGGTGTCTAAGTGAGTTACACTGCCGTCGCTGTGTAATTGGAATCTATCGATATTTCCGGTTGCTTGAACACCTGTCCAGAAATAGCCGCTTCCATAAGTAAGGGCTTCGATACCGAGACTTGTTGAATAGCCACTAAAGAACGGTAATAATTCCCATACATTTCCGGTTTCTGTACCTGTGGATAGATCAAATTCTATGATTTCGGCCGTAGATTCGTCCGCGAGGTATACAAGTGTGCTTGAGGGATCTATCATTGTGATTCCTTCAAGATCACCACCTGGGCTCCAAGTTGTGACGTCAGTTCCGTCTGCATTCATAGTGCTAACATCTCCGTCGTCACCAACAATTATGAGTTTTTGAGATTCGGTATTAAAGAATGCACCGCTGGGTTCATAACCAGAGTGGAGGCCGTTATCTCTGCCGGCAATTAGGGTGCCTTGATCTCCTATCCAAGCTTCTGCCGCAAGAGAAAGCGGGCTTGCGCTAAAGAGTAGTGCCGTCGTTAAAAGAGCGGCTAATAATTTTCGTGTTTTCATAACGTGGGGGGTAAGGTGTGGAGAGTTCACTTTACCCCAGGATTGTTGAGTTTGTAAAGTTTACTCTATGTAGGTGCCGACGTAACTGTAAATACAATTACTTTCTGTTTCGTAACAAACGTTTAAGTCGCCTCCGGCAAAACCTGCTTCTGTACTTGTTAGATTGAAAGTTACATCTAGTGTTTCGCCTGGTTCAATTTTTAGGTAATAGTCATAACTGAAGATGCCGAAATAATCCATGTCCCATTCTTCAAAATACATTGGGTCTGTGTAGTTCAGTTCTGTTAGAGCTAGGATGTCTGTGTCTAAGTCGATGCTGGTGAGGAGTTGTGTTTCAGATGTGCCGTTTGTGATTGAAGCTACAACATCAAAGGCCTCGCCTACTGTGGCTGAGGTTGGATAGTCGATATCAACGGTTACTACCCCTGTTGTGCTGGAGCATGAGCTGAAGATGAGAAGTATTGCGAGGAATAGTAGTTTTTTCATGGTGAGGGGTAAGAAACGCGCTTATGCTACAGGAGAATAGCTATTCCACCAAATATGCTTCATCTTCTTGATAAACAAATTTGCAGGTTAAATTCTTGGGCCGGCCCAAAAACTTGATTTGGGGTAATTGACATTTCGACCCTTGAGAAAAATGTGGTTTTCTGCTATAATTTATAGATTTAAATTAAAACAAAACGTATGGCAGACGAACCCAAAGTTAATACTGCACCGGCAGCAGCTCCTTCTGCGGCTACAGGCGCAGCCCCAAGCATGCCTAAGGCTGAACCTGAAGCAGCTAAGCCTGCAGAACCTGCTAAACCGACAGCTGGTGTTCCTACTGCTGGAGCTTCGGCGGCGAAGACTGAAGATGGCAAGAATGTCTTCACTGAACTTTTTGGTGGTGATAAGACGCAGAAGAATGCGAATATGATGGGTGCTGTCGTTGAACAACAGGATAAAAAGACGAAATCGCTTTTTGGGAAAGGAGGAAGCAAGCTTAAGAATTTGAAGGAAAAGGGCAAGAAGTCATTTAAAGTGAGTAAATCCACCCCAGGGAAACTTGTGTTACAGGTTTCGATTTTGATTTTGATTGGGGTTGGAGGGTTTTTCTACACGCAGAATGTGGCGAGTTTTGAATATTTTGGTGTGAATGTGGCGCGTGAAGTGGAAATGGCACAGGAGGATCTTGATCAGGAGCTTTCTGAGATTACAGTTCAAAAGCATCTTTCTGCGACATTGCTTTTGGATCAGTTTTCAAATATGGCTGATGAGTACTTATACAACTTAAGCCAGGCTGAGTCTGAGTATACTTCTGCGAATAAGAAGGCAGATTATGAAGATCTTGCTGATGAGGCGTTTCCAGAGCTTGTTGATCTTTTAGAAAGAGTTTCAGGGTATTTGGATGAGGAGTTGAGTATTGATGCGAGGACGGTTACTGGCGCGATTGCTGATGAGCTGATTGAGGCTTTGAAGGCGAAGGAAGGCGAAGTTAACGAGCAGACATTACTGCAAGAGATTCAGGATCTAGAGAGCGCAAAGAAATTGATGGGGAATAATGACGTTAAGACAACATTGAACAGTATGGATTTTGAAAATGCGACGCAGGAGGAGATTGAAACTGTTTATAATGCTTACAGCACAATTAGTGCAAGTGTGAGCTCATTAATCAGTTCTATTAAAAATTCGCGGATTCTTTGGTCTGTGTATCTTGATGAGCTTGAGGATTTGACCAAGGAAGTTGATCCGCTGTTTGGGACTGAATTTGAAAGCAATTTGACTGTTAGTGATGTGAAATTCAGCACTAGCGGTGAAGTTTTAGTTTCTGGGTCTTCTCTGACTGATGACACTAAGAATTTTACATTGATTTCTAATCTCATCGACACTTATGAGGCTTCTGATTCCTTCTCAAATGTGGAGGATAGGAGTTATTCAAAAAGTGCGGATGATGAGGAATCGTTCTCTGGAGATTACCGTATTTCCATGGATTTAGAATCTTTAACCGAAACTGAATAATGAAAGATAGAACAAAATTGTATGCCGGCCTTCTTATCCTTCTAATAGCTGCGGCTGTAGGATACTGGCAATGGAGTGAAATGCAGGCTTACCAGATCACGCTTGATTCCTTGACGAGTGATTCTGATATTCAGGCTTCAATAAAAACAAATTTGATTGAGGATTATCAGGAGATTAAAACGGAAGTTGATGAGTCCAGGGAGACTGCGCTACAGGAAGTCGATTTAGTCTTCCCTACTGATGAGGATCTAACGAATTTGACTCGGCTGTTTGATGATTTTGCGGTGAAGAATAATTTTGAGACCAATCCTTTCTTTATCAGTAGCATTAATTATCAGTCTGCGGCAGAAGATGAAGGTGGGTATCGGCATGTTCCGGTTTCCTTGAGCATTACGACTTCTAGTAAGAATCTTGGCGAGTTTATGGAGTTTATTGAGACATCTGGGTCACTGGAAAGTGAGGTTAGGTTGATGAGTATTGAAGAAATGACTGTGAGTTATCCGGAAGAATACGGTGGCACTTATGACATTAGATTCACAATTAACGCATACTTTTCACAAGAAATATAATGGAAGGCGAGAAATTACAATTACTGCAGGACGCGATTGTTGGGGGGAATATCCCTCAGCTGGTGATGAATGCTGTGGCGCATGCGATTGATTTGCGGTCTTCAGATATTCATATTGAGCCGCAGAAAAATACGGTTCAGTTGCGATTTAGAATTGATGGTGTGTTGAGACGGGTTGTGGAGTATCCGCCGAATATTCATCCGGCGGTAGTTTCCAGGATTAAGATTATGTCCAATTTGAAAATTGATGAGCAGCGAATCCCGCAAGATGGGCGCGCGCAAGTTACAACTGCGGATGGCCGTGAGTTGGATTTGCGTGTTTCCAGCTTGCCGACTGTGAATGGCGAAAAGATTGTGATGAGGATTCAGGATCAGTCGCGGGAGATTCCGTCTTTTGCGGATCTTGGGATTGCCGGGAATGCGCTTAAGTATTTGAATGCAGCGCTTGAGTTGCCAAATGGAATTATCCTGACTTCAGGGCCGACTGGTTCTGGTAAGACGACTACTCTTTATTCAGGTATGACAATTTTGAACAAGCCGGATGTGAATATCCTTACTATTGAGGATCCGGTGGAAATCCAGATGGACGGGCTGAATCAGTCTCAGGTGCATCCTGATATTGAATATACTTTTGCGTTTGGTCTGCGGACCGCGCTGCGTCAGGATCCGGACATTATAATGGTTGGTGAGATTCGTGACCGTGAAACTGTTGATGTGGCGATTGAGGCGTCCCTGACTGGACACCTTGTGTTGTCTACTATTCATACAAATAGTGCGGTTGAAACTCTTACTCGTATTTTGAATATGGGTGTGCCGGCCTTCCTTCTGACTTCTACAATTAATGCGATTATTGCTCAGAGACTTGTGAGACGGCTTTGTGAATGTAAACAGCCGATTCAACTTGATGAGAATACAATGCAGTTGGTACGGACCGCTCTTGAGAAATTGCATCCAGATGAGCCGGTTGATCAGGCCAAATTGCAGGGACTTCAGTTCCATGGACCTAAGGAAGGTGGTTGTGAGAAATGTAATGGAATTGGATATCACGGCCGAGTTGGTCTCTTTGAAGTGATGAAAATGAATAATGAACTTCGGGAGCTTATTATAAAAGGAGCGAATGTGATGGAAATTACGGATGTCGCAATGAAAACTGGAATGGTGACTCTTGAACAGGCTGGGATTTTGAAAGCCTTGGATGGGGTGACTTCACTTGAAGAGGTTTATGCGGTAGCAAGGCCGGATTCGATTTAATTTTTCTTTTTTATAATTTAAACGCTTCGCGTTGATGGCAAATGCAGATGCTACAAATCCGACATTTCTAGAGATTGGGCTTTCCAAGGAGGATCA
>CAZGUT010000014.1:0-25685 GCA_964529435.1 uncultured Candidatus Peribacteria bacterium
GGTGGTGCGTTCTGGTCTGAGGCTTGGGATCACATTGGGATTCCTGTGAGCCACGGATGTATCAGACAGCTACCGGATGATGCGGTGAGGCTTTACGAATACACCGACATTGGGACGCCGATGAATATTCATTATTAAGCTTTCCTCTTCAACTCCACCTTCAAAATTGTGTGACGCATCATTTTTGTAACTTTAAATTCCCAGTCTTCGATTTCGACTTTTTGGCCTTTTTTGGGAAGGCAGCCGAGTTCTTCTGTGATGAGGAAGCCGACGGTTTTGTGTTCTGAGTGGTCAAATTCAAGGCCGGTGAGTTCGGCGATTTCGTCTAATTCTGTGCGGCCGTCTAGTTCGTAAAGGTTTGGTTTAAGTTCTGTGATGTTACTTTCTTCTGGATCGTCTTCATCCTCAATTTCCCCAACAAGTTCTTCGAGTAAATCTTCAAGTGTGATAAGTCCAGCTGTCCCGCCGTGCTCGTCTATGATGATTGCCATGTGGGTTCGCCTGTTTTGGAACTGGTGGAAAAGGTCATGGATTTGCAGACCTTCTTTCACTTTGAGTGGTTTGTGAAGTTCCATTTGGCGAAGGGTGTAGGTGTCGTGATCTTTTTCCTCCTTCATTGCGCGGAGCAGTTCTTTGATTGAAAGAATGCCAACAATATTGTCCAGCGTTTCCCTGTAAATTGGGATGCGGCTGTGGGTGTGGTTGATGACGTATTTGGCTGCTTCGTCCAGGTCGTAGTCTTCTGGCATGGCGTCCATGTGCACGCGCGGGGTCATGATTTCTTCCACGCGGATGTCGTTGAATTCCAGGACGTTTTCAATCAGTTCGCGTTCGTGTTCGTCGATTGAGCCTTCCTCTTCACCGATTGAGGCCATTGCGATTAATTCTTCTTCCGTGACTTGCTTTTGTTTTTTGGTGCCGAGGATTCTTAAGAGGATTTTGACTAGGCCGTCGAGTAGCCAGATGAGTGGAGTGAGAAAGAATTCAAGAAAATATAAGGGTGGTGCAACGATCAGTGAAAGACGTTTTGCGTATGTTGTGGCGAGGGATTTTGGAACGACTTCGCCGAAGACTAGAACTACTAAAGTGAGAATCCCAGTTGTGATACCGACCGCTGCGGACTCGAAATATTCGGTCATGACTGCGGTTGTGACAGCAGCGGCGCCGATGTTTACCAGGTTATTCCCGATCAGGATTGTGATCAGGGTTTTGTGGTGGTGCTGTTTGAGTTTTGCGAGATATTTGGAGCCGGGTCGGCCTGCTTCAACAAGAGTCCGGACTTTGGCCGGGGAGATTGTCATCAGTGCTGTTTCACTTGCTGAGAAAAAGCCGGAGAGGAAAAGGAGGAAGATTACTAAGAGTAGGTCTGGATCCACGAGGTTGGTTATAAGGGTGTTGCTTCGCAACGTTTTCTGTAGAGGGCCCTTCACTACGTTGCGGGCCTGTGGGTTGTGGGTATGATAGCGGTTTGGGTGGGGTTTGCAAGTAGTTAAGGGAATTTTCATCAGATGAGTCGGCTCATCAGAGCTTCCGTTTTTCTTGCACTTTAAGATTGATGCTATGTGCAATTGCGTGATGTTCTTTGCACAGTGGGGCAAGGAAACGTGGATCATGCGTTTTACTCAAGGCGAAAGGACGACTGTGGTGAAGAACTGCCGCATCTTTTTGGCAACCTGAAATGCAACATTTTGTCCCATGTTCTTTTCTGACAATTCTTTTCACTTTTACAGGAATGTGACGGGATTCTTTTGGTCTCAATCCTTTGGCAATTGCTTCTTTTTCTTCTTCGATCTTTTCTTCCCGTTTTTGTAAAAGCTCTAGAAGAACTTCATTTACATCAATTCCTTTATTTTGAAGTTCGAGGAGTTTTTCTGAGACTTCTTCGGAGAGTTCTAGGTCGTTCTCCAATCTGTGCCCGGGCACAGACTCTACTTCATTTTTTGGCTTGTGTAAGCCGTTTTGGCTTTGTGCAGACTTTTCGTCTCGTACTAAAGTTTCAATAGCGCTTTTTGGAAGTGTTTGCACTGCGTTTGCTAGTTCTGTGTCGTTCTGAGAGGTAGCAATGGAAGCTACACGTGCTAGCTTGTTTATGCTTGCTTCACCGTTTACCAAGATTTTTTTCAATGCGGGTGTGTTTGTAAATCTTTTTTCTAGGTTAAGGGTTCGACGAACCTGTTCTTCACTGAGACCGGCAAGTTTTTTGGCAAAAACGAAAATGGATATGTGATTGTGTTTTTCGTAGAGTCGACGACGGTTGATTTCAGGGAGAAGGCCAATAAATTTCTGACGCCACAAAAGAGCGTTTTTACCAAAATGTTTGGCCATTGAGTAGAGCTGGTTGTCTGAAATGTGACGTAGATCTTTGGTGTTTGCTGCTGGTTTGCTTTGTAAGCTTTGTGTGTTTTTTGAATAATTTGTATAGCTCATAACTTTGGGGTTTAAGGAGTAGATGAATTTAAATTCTAGCATAAAAAGAGTTGGGTTAACAGGTTTAAAAGCCCTGTTTTGGGTGGTTTTGACGTGACAAAATTTGGGGAAGTGTTGGGGTGAGTGTGTACTTACTTTGTTGCATTTATGTTTTGGGCGATTTCTGGTATAAAGATTCTGTTATTTGGTTTTTATGAAAGTTCTAAGTAATCAACTCAAACCACTTTTTATTGAGGCTGCGGCTGCGGCTTTCCCGGAGCTTGCGGAGGGTGATCTTGTGGATACAGTTGCTGTGGAGGAGCCGCGGGATCCGTCGCATGGGGATTATGCGTGTACGGCCCCTTTTAAATTGGCGAAAAAATTGGGGAAGAAGCCGGCGGAGATTGGGGAGGCTTTGGTGGAGAATTTTCCTAAGGATTATCGGGTTGGGAGTGTGGAATTTATGGGGCCGGGTTTTGTTAATTTGCGACTGAGTGCGACGTTCTTGGAGGAAGAGTTGAAGGTTTTGGAACAAGGCTTTTCAGTCGAAGGAGAAGATAGGAGGAAGAAGCCAGTGATCGTCGAGTATAGTTGTACAAATGCGGCTAAGCACATGGGTGTGCATCATTTGATAACGACTATTTTGGGGGATGTGTTGGCGAATTTGCATGAGTTTATGGGGTATGAGGTCATTCGAATTAATCATTTGGGTGATTGGGGG
Organism: uncultured Candidatus Peribacteria bacterium; assembly: GCA_964529435.1. Lineage (GTDB taxonomy): Bacteria > Patescibacteriota > Gracilibacteria > UBA1369 > 2-02-FULL-48-14 > CAZGUT01. The sequence continues at coordinate 3,128 of CAZGUT010000014.1, forward strand.
ACGAATTTTGGGAAGTTGATTTATGGAGTTGAGGAGTGGGGAAATAAGAAGAAGATTCGGGAAAATCCGAATGATGAGCTGACGAAGCTTTATGTGCATTTTAATAATAAGGCTGAGAAGCATCCTGAATTGAATGATGAGGCGCGGAAAATTTTTAAGTCGTTGGAGGAGGGAGATCCAAAGAGGATTAATATGTGGAAGTGGATTGTGAGTGAAAGTGTTGCGGATTTGGAGAAGACTTTTAGACGATTGGGGGTGCAGTTTGATCACATTATGGGTGAGAGTTTTTATTTGGAGATGGCGGATGAGATTATTGAGGATGGCGTGAAAAGAGGGCTTTTTGTTGAAGGTGAGGGGGGTGCGCTGATTTTTGATATGGGGGAGGATCAGGTGCCGGCTTTGTTACGGAAAAGTGATGGGACGACGCTGTATTTGACTCGGGATGTGGCGACGGCGAGGTATAGGGTGGAGACTTGGCATCCGGAGAAGATTTTGTATGTTGTGGATCATGCGCAGTCGCTGCATTTTCAGCAGGATTTTGCGATTGTGAATGCGCTGGGGTACGCGGAAGGGACTGAGTTGGAGCATGTTGCTTTTGGTCGGATGAATTTTTCAGACATGGCGATGAGTACCAGGAAAGGGAATGTGATTAAGATTACGAAGCTTTTGAGTGAAGCGCGGAATCGGGCGGTGGAGATGGCGAAAAAGCACGGTAATGAGATGGAGGAAGAGGAGCTTATGGAAGAAGCTGAGATGCTTGGGATTGCGAGTGTGAAGTATGGAATTTTGGCGCAGGACAGGGTGAAGGATATTGTTTTTGCGTGGGATAAGATTATTACTTTGGAGGGGAATAGTGCGCCGTATTTGCTTTATTCTTATGCGAGGGCGAATAGTATTGTGGGCAAGGTTGGAGATGTGAAATTGAGTGGTATGCCAAAGCTGACTGAGGAGGCTGAAATTGCGTTGGTGAGGATGCTGTTGAAGTTCCCGGATGAGCTGGAAAATGCACTGGCTGAGAGGAAGCCGCATATTATTTGTGCGTTTCTTTATGAGCTTTGCCATGAATTCAATAGGTTCTACGGGGCAATACCTGTTCTTAAAGCGGAGAGTGAAGAAGCGCGGCGAAGCCGCGTGGGAATTGTGCACGGGTTTATGCATGTGCTGAAGAGTGGCCTGTCGATTTTAGGGATTCCTGTCTTGGAACGGATGTAGAGCTGCATCTTGGACTTCTGCCCAGAATGCTTCTTTGAAATCTTCCCATGCTTCCATTTTGTCTCCGTCATCGAAGGTTGTGATGCTGTCTTTGAGCGCTTCTAGTTTTTCTGGGACGCGTTCAAATTCTGCTATTTGCACCCAAATTTCTTTCCAAAGATTTGCTAATTCGGGATCTGATTCGATGAGGTTTATAACGCTTTCTGCGATTTTATCTGGTTCATAGTCTTCAAAGCCTGATCCAATAAATTCAACAACATCTCTTTTTAGTCCTTCATAAAGGCTAATAGCTGCGCTTGCAGTATCTCTCCAATCTTCAGGTTTCCAGTTTTCAACTTTGTCATTTAAGACATCTAAAAATTCCAATATTTTTGTTACTAGCGTACTTACAGTATTTTTAGTTTCATCAAGAAATTGGCTTATTTCTTCTGACCTTTGTTCTAGTTCTCTGTTTACGGCAGTTTCGGCTGCTTTTGGGAGAGCATCTTTTGCTTGTTCAGCTGCAAAATAAGTCGTCCCTACTACTGCACCACTACCTAAAATAGTTGTGCCGCATGTGCCAACTGAGCCAGCTATAAGTGTTCCTCCTATGATTTTCATAAGATGTCTGCGGATCCAGCTTTTTGGCTTTTGGGAAGCTGTTGCTGCTGCTACTGCTTGTTGAGTTGTTGCTTGAACTGCTTGTCTTCTTTCTCCCTCTGTTAAACCTCCTTTTATTAATGCTTCTGCCGGTCTTCCCGTAGCTAGAAGTTCTTGTGCTGTTTGTTGATGTTCTGTCATGTGAGCAGTTAAAAGTTAGGTCGTTATAACAGTCTTTTGTGGAAAAGTCAAGATTAGGCCACTTCTGCCTTGTCTTTTTTCTTTGCAAAAGGGCCTTTCATTTCTTCCCAGAAATTAGATTCGAATCTTTCCCAGGCTTGTGCTTTGTCTTCGTCGCCGAAGTTTGCGACGCTTTCTTTTAAGGCTGCAAGTTCTGCTGGGATTTCTTTCATTTTCCCCATTAGATCTGTGACTTTTTTCCATTGTTTTGATAAGTCTGGATCATTGGCAATGGCTCCTTTAACAGATTTTGCAATTTGGTCTGGTTTTAAATCTCCACTTGCCCATGCTTCCTTTGCGTCTTTTTGGATTCCTTTCCAGAGTGAAGCTACTGCGCCGCTGACGGAGTCCCAGTTTGTAGCTTTGTCTTTCAATAAGATCAAAAAGTTCATCATTTCTTTGGCGAGTTCTCCGGAAGTGTTTAATGCTTCCTTTGTGAACTCAATCATTTCTTCCTTTTTTTCTTCAAATTCTGCCCCTACTGTTTCCTTGGCGGTTTTGCGGGCTGCATCCACAGCTTGTTTTGCGGTATAGACTCCAGCACCAACGCCGATAATCCCGAGACCGATTAAAATCTTCCCGATATGTCTACGAAAGAAGCCGATTGTGCTTCCAACGATGCCTTTTGTTTTTTCTATGGTTTTTGTAATGGGATTTTTTTCTTCATAAAATTCACCTTCACCACCAAAAACTTTCCGTTTACGCAGAGCCTCTTCAACAAGTTTGGCACGCAAGTCGTCCAGTGCTTTTGGGGTTACTTCTTGATGCTCAGCTGCCCATTCATCCACAGCTGTATCAATAGCGTCTAGTTCTGCGCCGAAATCTGTTTGTCCGTTGAATTGTCCGCTAGCGTCCATTAAAGTTCAATTTAATCCTGTAATTATAGCATTTTTCAGGGAAATTCTCAATGGGCTTGCGGATGAGGGCGCAAATGCCTACTATGTGGAGGCTTTTTGGAGAGGTGGCTGAGTGGCTGAAAGCGGCACCCTGCTAAGGTGTTATCCTAGTTTACCTGGGATCGAGGGTTCGAATCCCTCCCTCTCCGCCATTAAAGCAAGGTTCTTGACAAGGCTGCAAAAATGGTTTAACGTGTGCCCTTGTATTTATTTAAATTTTTCAAACATGAGACATACAGAAGGCGATATCGTCCTTGAAAGAGGTGATGACCTTGATTCTGATCCGATTGGAGCTGTGATTCAAGAGACAGTTCGCGTGATGCTTCAAAAAGCACTTGGTGCTGAGCAAGGGAGTGTTGACCCGGAGGTTGTTGAGAGGCTTGTTGCTTTTGTTTCCGATAGAGTTAGGAGCTCTGCTAGAGGTATGTTGGCTAATCCAAAAGCTCCAGAACCTGTTCTTAGCACTCTTGCACAACGTAATATTGGTAGATGTGTAGAGCATGTTGCTGGCTTTCAAGCATTTGTTGAATTTGTGTCTACTCAAGAGGCCGTAGAAACTTCATTTGAATCTTTTGCCAGACTTCGTGAAAAATGGGAGCTTGCGCAGAGTAAAGGTTTTGCAGATGCTGTTGCAAGCGGTGGTCCAGTTCAAGTTTATCCTATGGTGGAGTGGAACTGTTATGAACGTATTGTTTGGCCTCGTGGCACCGAGAATCCTAGAACCGTTATGCTGACAGGGATTGATTTGGGACGAGGTAGGATTGTTGTTGAAGTTGATGGGGATCCTGATGGGAAAACTGCCGGATGGGTTAGTACAAGATTTTCCGATTGGACTTTGGATTTTGGTCAAGCTTGTAATGCAGATTCTTATGAAGGTGCGGAAGAAAGAATAGAGGCGATTCGTGAGATTGATCGTCAGATTGAAGTTCTTAATGCAGAATACCACCGTATTAGAGAGGAGATGGCTCCTTATAAATCTAAAATTGCTCATCTTGAAATGGATCTTCCTCGCGCGGCTAGCAAGAGGCATGGACAGAAAGGTATTCCTACACAAGAGGAAGCGGCGATCCATAGAGAGATACGTTCTGTAGAACAGGATGAACAATATTGTGAGTTAGAAGCAGAGCTTGCTGAGGTAAGAAAAAGTATAAGGGAGCTTCAACGTCAAAGGCGATGATAAAACCATCACGATTATTGGAACAAGTTAAGCTGGACTTTCTGACCATACCGACTCATTTTATGAGGGATAGGCAGAGACGGGCGGAATTTCATATGAGACATGTGTGTTCGCGTTGTCCTCAATGGAGACGTGATATGAGAAATGTTGATGGGGATGGGAAATGTTGGTGGGAGAAGCATTGGAAGCGAGAAGATTTTGGGATAGACCCGCATTTTGGGGTTAGGAACTGGTTTGCACAATATATGGGTTGGGAAACAGATTTGAGTAAGTGGCAAAAAAAAGATTCTTAGTATAGAATGCGCGTGATGAAAAAGTATTTTCTTCTATTGCTTGTTTTGCTGCTTGCAGGCTGCAGTGGCCCAATGAAGTCTATTGAGTTGGGCGGTGAGTGGTTCTTGAATAATCAGGATGATTCGTTCATTTACTACGAGTATGACAGCGTGAGTGGGGAGTGGGATGATAGTCATCATTCGATGCGTGAAATGGGGGCTCTTTGGTCTATTACGCAGATTTGGGAGTTTTTGGGCGATGAGCGGTATGAGGAGTTGGCGTATCGAGGATTTGAGCATTTTGAGGAGGATTTTGTGACTGACGTGGAAAATAATTTTATTTATGTGAATGTGACACCGAGCAAGATTAAGCTTGGCTACAATGCCTTTGCGATTTTGACTCTGCTGGAGTTGGAGCATGAATTAAAAGATGAGTATTTGATCGGGCTGGCGAATGGGATAATTCACCAACAGACAGATGAGGGAGAATTGCTGACCTTTTTCTATTCAGATCGGGACACTGGACAGGATTATTACCCTGGGGAGTCGCTTTTGGCGCTGATGGCATTGTATGAGGAAACCGAGGACGAGAATTATTATAATGTGGTGCATAATGCGTTCCCGTTTTATTGGGATTATTGGTATGCGAATAAGAATACGGCTTTTGTGCCGTGGCAGACTCAGGCTTATTACAAATTTTATCAGTATTCAAAGGAAGATGTTGTGGCGGATTATGTTTTTGCAATGAATGATTATATGGTGGAAAAACATACAGATTTTGATTCCAGTATTGTGACGGCGGTTTATGTTGAGGGGATGTTGAAGGCTTATATGTTGGCTGATGAATTGGGGGATAATTTGCGACAAATAGAATATGGGAAGTTTATCCGGGAAGGTTTGGATGCTGTGATGGATATGCAGTGCATGGATTGTGAAGGGGCCGGGCTTGGTGGTTTTTATGGCAGCCCAACAGATTTGAGTATGCGTGTTGACCGAAATCAGCATGCCGTTATGGCATTGATGGGGGCGAAGGAGTTGGGGCTTTTGAGATAGATTATTGGCCTTTTAAGTATTTGTAATAATCTAGGCCGACTGTGGCCCAGCGTGCAGCTTGTTCTGCGCGGTATTTTTCAATAAAAGCTATGTTCGCCGCAAGAGCTGCTTTGTTTTCTTGGCTGATGGCTGTTTCTTCTGATTTTTCATCAAATGGTTTTTGGCTTCCATCCAAGGTCATAGTGAAAACTTAGTCGACCTAATTAAAGCGGCTATTTTGGGTTTTGTCTAGTATTTGACTATTTCTACTACGAGGACAACGTATGTGATAAACCACATGACGTTTGAGCACATGATGGGTTTACTTTTGTGTAGAATCCCGTAAATGAACCAGGGGATTACGAAGAAAAATTTCGTTGAATAGGTGAGGAGTGACACGCTGCCGGCGTCTTGTTCAATGATTATTTTTGCGATTTGCGGGATCATCGTGAATGGATATATGAGTGCGACCACGATCATTACGTGGTCGAAGGTTGTGAGATCCATCTTGTGATGTTTCTTTTTGACGATGTGATGCAAACCCGGTGAACGTGACATTTTAGGTTCGTTAAATCTGGTAATTATAGCACAGATAAGGTTGGGGAGCAATAGATGGGGCTTAGCTTGGGGCTTTAATGTAGAGGAGATTCAGAAAAGCCATAAGTCTGACTGCAGTGAGATGAGGTAGCTGTTCAGCTGGGTATCTTTGGCGCCTAAAGAGTTGGTCGGTCAAGAATTGTATTTTGGCTTTGTTTGCTATTGTTAATTTAGTACTTGATTCGCTCAGCGTGCTTAATTCTTCCTCGGTAACATCACATTCGGCCATAAGTTTTGTTATTGTGCCCAGCGGGATAAGTGGCTCTGTTGGGGTTTCGGGCATGGATTTGGAGTTGAATGGATGATTATCTCGAGTAAGCGCTACCCCCATTGAGTACCCTGCCAACATATCTGGCTCTTGGTAAATCGGGTTTTGTCAGGCAACTTGTAATATCTCTTAGCAGTTTTCTTACAAGTTCTTCGCTTTCATTTGCTTTCATTATTTCAACAGAATCTCGTATTTCACCTGGGGTTAAGAGTCTTGGCATAAGCCATTTGTGTTGCGGGGCCGTACCCGTACGGAGACCTCCTTCAGATGCATTGCTATTTTCCCAATCAAGAGTTTGTAGCCCCCTTATTTCTTCCTGGAAAAGTCCTGACCTCATTCTGGCGTATCCTCCGCTTGGGGTAATTAAAAATGGATGAACTATTGATACATTTATACCGTCTCGTTCTCCTGTAGCCTTTTCTGCCATTTGTGCAGCAAGCACATAGATAGCTTTCCATGTGCCAGGTTTTACAACAAGTCCTTCTAGCATTGCTTCTCGTGGGCTAAGAGTCCATTTAACACCTCTAAAATCTCTTCTTAAGTAGGGCATGAATGGTCTCTTGATTTGAATCTGTCTGAATCTAAGCAATCCAACTGCCATGAACATTCTTCCTGGTCTTTCTGCCTTGATATCTGATGGTAACAAAAGATTGCTCACCGCTAACCCAGTTTGAATGGCACCGACTTTTACTTCATCGTCTTCAAGAGGAAGCCCCCAGGTTCTACTTAAACCGGCTTGAATGGGGAGAACTTCATTGTTAAACTCGGCATCCTCTGAAAAATCTTTACTTTTTCTCATTTCATCAGGTGCACTTGCTCTGAGTCCTGTTAGTGCTTGTCGGAAATCTGTTGTTTCTCTTGGCTCTTTTGGTTTTCTTGGCCCAATAATCTCTAACAGTCCATTGATTTCTGCTTTGTCCATTTGTCCGAGGGCATGTGCAGTTACCCCTAAAGTTTCTTGGAGTCTTTGTTCTGAAACCCCATAACTTCTTAATCTTTGAACGATTTGTGCGCCAGATTTGAATGATGTAGGCATGCCACGTGGCCGCCTTCTTATCCTGTTTCCCCAAGACATAAATATATAATTAAAATACGAGCCGGTATTTTAAACCACCCCTACCTTATAAGTCAATATCTCACCACTTGCCGGAGGCGCCGCCGCCACCTGATGAGCCGCCGCCGAAGTTTTGGCCACTGGAGGAGCCTGAGGAGCTTGATGAACTTGATGATGATCTTGATGAACGGCTGGAACTTCCGCCGCCGCCTCGATGTCGATAGTTGCCAGCGCCGGCTTTAGCTAATTTTTTGAAGGTTTCTGGATCCATTTTCAGAAGGATGTATCGGATTAGAAATCCGACCCCGAGACAAACTCCTAGACCGAATAAGCTGAGCTTTATAACGTACCCGGAAAAAAGCATTATTATTGGCGGGTGATACCATTTTCGGACGCGTATAATAGTGTCTTTTTTAAGAAATCCGTAAACAGACATTAGGAAGAAAAAGAGTATCACACCTGAGAATGTTGGCCAGATAGCTTCCATCCCTGTGCTTCCACCCCAATTGTAAGAGCTTCCTTCTTCATCGGGGGCTTCAAAGCCTTCTTCTGTTGCTTCTTGGCGAATGAGGACTGCCAGTTCTTCAATCGCTTCACGGGTGCCGGTTTCATAAGCTTCTTCTTTGAAGTAGGGGACTATTGTGTTTTCGATGATTAAACTAGAGTTCCAATCTGTTATGCGGCCTTCCAGACCATATCCAACTTCAATTCTGACTTCGCGGTCTTCAACTGCGATTAATAGCAAAAGGCCGTTGTCTGAGTTATTTTGGCCAATGCCCCATTCACGGAAGACTTCTGTTGCGTATCCTTCAAGGTATTCGTCTTCCAGGGCTGTGATTGTGAGGATGGCAATTTCAGCAGAAGTTTCCGTTTCAAGATTTGAGATTGTTTGATTTAGTTCACTTTCAAAATCAGAGGTGAAGATGTCTGCACGGTCTAAGACGTATGCATAAGGCGGAGAGGGGACATCAAGAGCTAAGGCTTGGCTTGCCAGTAAGAGGGTAAGTATTAGGGCTGTGAGGAGTTTTTTCATGGACTTATTTTTAAAAGGTCGGAAACTAGGTTTCTAACCTGTTTCCGATGCTACCATCCGCCAGATGCGCCGCCTCCGCCGAAGCCGCCGCCGCCACCACTGAATCCGCCGCGTCCACCTCTTCCTCCGCCACCAAACCAGAATCCGCCTCTTGGCATTTTGAGCTTTTTGTAGAGAAGGGTTGAGAGGATGAAATCAAGAATAAGACCGATTATGATACCGATTCCCGTCCCAAGGATTCCACCTACTGCTATGATCCCAATTATCCCTCCAAAAACACCGCCAAGCCACCAGGCTTTTGAGCTTGAGAGCAGGCTGAGGAGAGCCCAGATGAGAGGGATTAAGTAAAGTAGGATGGGCCAAGTCATGCCTTCGTCTGGATCGAGTTCTTCAAGTGGAAATTCTTCACCGCGGGCTAGGCCTTCCAAATAATTTATTCCTTCCAGGGTTCCTGTGTCGTAGTCGCCGGTTTTGAAATAAGTGATGCTGTTTTGGACGATTGTATAAGATTGTGCGTCTGTGATTGCGCCTTCCAAGCCGTAGCCAACTTCAATGCGGGCTTTTTGTTCGTTTGGTGCGATTAGGAAGATTAGGCCGTTGTTGAATTCTTCCTGTCCAACGCCCCATGTACGGCCAATTGAAAGGCCTGCTTCTTCAATTGTGTAGCCTTGGAGATCTGTGAGTGTGACTACTACAATTTGTGTGCTGGTTTCTTGGTCTAGAGTCCCGAGTTGGGTTTCTAGAGTTGATTCAGTTTGTTCAGAAAGGATTTCTGCACCATCAAGAACGTAAGTATCCGGCATCTCTGGCGGGATAAAATCTGCAGAGACAAGCGGGATGAAAAGAAACTGAGCCAGAAAGATTAAGTACAGTAGTTTTTTATTCTTCATCATCGGCTCCAAAATCAAAGTCTATTTCTGGTGCGTCTTCTGTCCCGTCGTCGGATTCAAAAAGTGGGTATTCGTCATAGCCAAATAGATTTGCGAAGAAGGTCATTGGGACTTTTTTGATTGTGATGTTGTATGAAGTCGCTGCGTCGTTGTAGTCCTGGCGGGCTACTGCGATGCGGTTTTCTGTACCTTCCAGTTCAACGATCAGTGTGTTGAAGCTTTCCGTTGCGGTCAATGTTGGATAAGATTCCACGGTTACGAGCAGGCGGGAAAGTGCGGAGTCGAATGAGGAGCTTGCTTCCATTTGTTCTTCCATTGATGCATTTGGGTCTGAGCTTGTGTCGAGCCAGTTTGTGCGGGCTTCAGTTACTTCCAGAAGCGTGCTGGATTCGAAATCTGCTGCGCCTTCAACTGTTGAGACGATGTTTGGGATCAGGTCTGCACGTCTTTGATATTGGGTTTCAACTTGGGCCCATTCGTTAATTACTTCGCCTTCGATTTCTACGAGGGTGTTGTATTTGCCGATTACCCAGGAAACGAGTGCGAGAAGAACTAGGATAATTGCCCCGAGGACGATTAGCCAAGTTGCGATTTTTGCTTTTGCCATGTGAGTGGATTAGAAATTGGTGGGCTTAGCTTAGCAGAAAAATTGGGAAAAGGCATTGAAAATGTGGGGCGGGCGAGGTAAGTTTTGCAGGCACAGCGCGGAGAGATGGCAGAGTGGTCGAATGCGGCGGTCTTGAAAACCGTTAGGCCCGCAAGGGTCTCCTGGGTTCGAATCCCAGTCTCTCCGCCATTAAAAGTTTTCTTCGTAGATATCTTTCCTATGTTTCACAAGTAAAAGGATGATTTCTTGCCCTTTCAGCTTAAAGACAATACGATAATCACCAGCTCTAAACCGAAAAATGTCTTTTTTTCCTTTTAATCGTTTTGCTAGAGAAGTGGGGTTTTTGATAGTCGAAAGGAATTGAAGCTTCTTTTTTATACGCTGTTGAACTTTCTTTTCTAATTTTTGAAGACTTTTAAGGAAGCTCGTTGTAACTGTGAACTCAAACATAGCAACTACAATATGGATTTTAGAGGTTTTCTTTTTGTGTTTTCACTCTGTGCAATGGCTTCATCAAGTTCTACTTCAAAATCTTGTTTTAAAGGTAAATGTTCTTCAATGAAATCTTCAAATTCTTCTTTGCTCATAAAGATTCCAATTTCTTCACCATTTTTAACGATTCTAACAATCGCAGCATCCAAAGCTTGAGAGGGGTTTTTTTGTAATGCAGATATAGGAATGACTTTTTCTTTTGCGAGGACTGCAGCAGTAGACATAAATTTATAGTTAAATATCACTATAAGTATACCCCTTTATATTACTGTTAGTCAATAGTTTTAGCTTATATTGCTTTTTGGATCCATCCCCCGCAGACAGCTGTGACTTTGATATCGCCATTGCCATCTGGGATCCCCGCAAACACGAAGCTAGCAGATCCTTTGCAATCTTTTTGGATTTGTTCCTCTGAAGGCCATTGTCCTGATTTGGCAAGGGCGACCCAATCAAGAAGTTTGAATCGTATCCCCTTGAGGTCTAGCCTTAAATCTAAGTATTCAGGAGCTATTTCAAGTTCTGTTTCGTCATCGAGTTCATAGATGTGATCAAGAAGTGACAGGCACCACATGTTACTTTCGATGGGACCTAGTTGTTCGAAGAATCTAAGCAAGATTGAGTTTAAGTTAAAAAATTAATGCTGGTTCCGTTAGTCCTGGTTCTGCGGTTGTCCTTTCAAAAAAGCCTCTTATGACACTGTCTGGCGTTCTGTCTGAAGAATTTGCTATTGCTGTGACTAGAACTTCAGTTGCGGTCAGCAGATTTTTACCCATGCGACGAGGTGGATAATTTATGCTTCCAAGGCCGAGTTTGCCGTAACAGAATCCTCCGCGCCATACATTACTTTCAAATGCGTTTATTATTAATTCCATCAAAACTTCAAAGGCTGCTGGATGATTTACAAGTGTTTGGGGTTGAAGTTGGCTTCTTACTACTTCCGATTCCAGGAATGGCCTGAAAACTTCAAGATGACTTTGTGAAATTGATCTATGTTTAGCAAATTGATCTGGAGGGAGCTTGTGTAGAAGTCTGTTTCTTGCATATTGGTGCCCTTGTAAGACTATGGCTGGGTCGTTTGCCATGTGCTCTAAATCAGCCGCTGTTAGGGGATCTGCAAGTGCTCTTTCCCCAAAGCTTTCTTGTGTAGGTAGTTTTGTTACTCCAAACCTGTTAACTTCGTGAATTAAGCTTCCTTCTGTTTCTGGATCCAAACCCAACCTTAATAGTATTTTGGCAAAATATGCGCGAAACAAGAGGACTGGAACTTCTCTACCTTCAGCTTCTTCACGGAGAATTTTCAAGGCGTAATTCATAACATTATTTACCCTGAAATTGAGAGTTACTCCTCTCTCTGCTAGCACTTGTTGAAAACGTTCTAATTGCTCACGTTCTTCTTTAACCTGAACACCATCAATAGACATTGCAATTTGCTTGCTAGTACCAGCCTTTGCTATGGCATCTTCAAGGCTTACTCCCATAAGCTCCGTTGGTGTACATGATGTTTCTTCGTCAGATGCAAGTGCCATTTCTTCTGCCAGTCTTAACAGTAAAAGTATTGATGTTGGACTAGGATAAGGGCCTTCCGTTTCTGCAATGGCAATTGCAGCTTCCCTCATACTATCCTGGTGGAGTTGAGTTAAATCTGCTTTATCACTAGTTGAAAATTCTGGCACTGCCATTTATAAGTTTTTTAAACCTTTTCAGCTTGGACTATAGGTGTTTTTTAGGGTTTTGTCAACCTGGGGCTTGGGTGGCCCAGAGTAAGTCGAAAAGAACTTTCAAGGAGTTTGTTAGGGAGGTGTTTTTTATTTCTGTAGCGGAGATTTCTTTTTCGCCGTATGAGATCATATAAAATCGATCTTCGCAGATGATTATTTCTGAGAAGAATTTGGTTTTCTTGGGGAGAAGTTTTATTTGGTGTCTTTTTGAGTGATATTTTTCTTTGTATTTTTTTGCGTCAGGGGAGTCGACTAAGAGTTCTTTTGCATTCCATTTATTTCGTTTGGAGCGTTCTGCTAAGAGGTGATAACCTGACATAATTTCTTTTACAGCAGCAGGGTTGAAGTATGCATAAAAATCTCCTTTGATTTCAAAATACATTTCTTTGACTTTTTCAACTCCTTCAAAGTGTCTGACTGAGGGGGTGATGCTGAGACGATTTTCTATGGCTTCCAGTTGGGGGAGTTTTTCTTGGAGTTCATCTAAGGATTGTTGGAGTCTGCGTTTTTTTCTTTTGAAAATGCCTTCTAGATTTTTTGCAGGGATGCATCGGACATATTTGATTCCTTTTCTTTCAAATTCTTCGATGAGATGGAGAGATTTTAGTTTTTCAAGAATTAAATATGTGGAAGAGCGGGGTTTGTTCATTCGTTTTGCGACTATGCTTACTGGTTGAGCTCCAAGTTCTAGTAGGACTAGAAAAGTGCGGGCTTCTTTTTCATTTGCACCGAGGCTTTTTATTAAGTCTTTCATGGGTGTTGTCATAAAATGTCGACAGAAAGATGTTAGCGGTTTTGACCTGTTGATGTCAAGATCAGTTGAGGTTTTTGCCTGAGAGTATTGACATACATTTTTTGTTTTTGTAAAGTGTGTGCTTGGCGAAAATATTTTTTAAACCCCCTAAGCCATGAGAAATACAGTCATAGAGCCTGAGATGCTTGATAGATTCAAAATAGATCCTAAATACTTGTCTTGGATAGATGCGGCACCAGAACATGACTTTGCAATGCTTGATCCTTTACAATCTGCTTTTTTTGGTGAGGGGCCGGAGGCATATAGAGCTTGGCTTATTAGCTGTCTTGATGACACAGGACAAACTGAATTACGAGATGAAATTGGTAGGCTTTGCGAGAAAGATGCAAGAGGGCGTGGCACAGATCGTGAAGCTTTAAAAAATGCTGCGCGGCTTCATAGAATTGTGACTGAAGGCGTTGATTTTGATGAGGCTGTTGAGGCTATGCATGAACACAGAGCTGAAGAGCCTGCAAATTGGGAGGTGGTTCAATCAGAAATGCAGATGCGTGAAAATCGTCCGGAAGGCTTTCAATTAGCACTTTGGCAGCGTTTACTTGCTGTTATGGATGCAAAGGAAGGTTGGCGCAATTATGAGGAAAAGGCACCTCCGCGATGGAAGAGAGGACCTAGAGATATTTTTGAGCAAGCGTGGTGGGCAGCTGAAGACTATAGAACCGAATGCTACCAAAGGGACAATACAGATGTTGGGAAGCTTCAAAAATATACTGTTGGTAGTTTGGCGGCAGCTATTGATCAAGTAAGACAGTTAATAATGGCTGGACCGAGAATGGCTGCGATGCTTAATCGAGACCAGGCTGATAATGCGAGATTTTTGGCTGGCTTGAGAATTATGCACATGCCTGAGGACGGAACTACATGGCTCGGTGAAACTGGCTGGCGAGTTCAGGATGCTAAAGATATTCATTTCGCTGTTAAGGCAGCGGCAGATCTTCGTTGTGATTTGATCCAAGGGAATTTTGCTGTGAAACCAGAGCATCATGAGGCGCTTTTGCAGCAGGTTTTTGATGGAGCTGTCCGAAGAGATTTTGATGAGCGTAGTGCTGCGGGACTTTATTTGGCACAACGAAGTATGGCGCTTCTTAATCTTACTATGAGACCGCGAGACCGTATGTATTTATTTAATGCCCACATGGCAGGCATAGAAATTGATCCAACCGAGTGGCCTGATGACGCACAACTACAGGGGTTCATTCGACATGCTGAACGTGAAAATGATGAGGAACATGACTGGTATGAGTTTGATCAATTCAGACCAGGCTAGATCCCTTCATCTGCCGTGGTTTGCGGAGGCGCATCAGTTTGAGGACTGTTGGCGCGATGTCTTTGAGACCGGCCGTTGGGCGTTTATGAGATGTTTTGAGAAGAGAGATTTTATCTGGGGAGATGAGGATGAATGGAACTGGATTTGTGCTGTGAGCTGCTGATTTACTACCATCTGGGTAAAGCATGACATCTGCGTTGCCGTGGTCTGCGGTGACTAGAATTGTGTAGTTGTTTTCTAGAGCTTTGGGGATGATTTGGGCGAGGCAGCCGTCTAAGGTTTCGATTGCCTTGATAGTTGCTGGGATGTTTCCGGAGTGACCGACAAGATCTGGATTTGCGAAGTTGAGAGCTATGAAGTCGTAGCCTTTGTTGAGCCTGCGGAGTAAGGCAGTGGTGACTTCTGGAGCAGACATTTCAGGTTTATCTGCGTAAGATGGGCATTTTGGAGAGTCGATTAAGACGCGCTTTTCACCGCGGACTGGTTTTTTGAGTTGGCTATTGAAGAAAAACGTTACGTGCGCGTATTTTTCAGTTTCTGCTATTCGGAGTTGGCGGCGTTTCTTTTTTGCCAGGATTTGGGCCAGATTGTTTTTGACTACTGGGGCAGGGAAGACGACTGGTGCACTCTTTGTATATGGACCGAAGGCTGTGAAATGCGGTTTGAGTTTTTTGATTATGAGTTCAGTGATTTGTTTTGCGCGATCGGTACGGAAGTTGAAGAAAATTACTGCGTCGTCCTTTTTCATTATCCCATCTTTGTTTAGGACGATTGGTTTGAGGTAGTAGTCGCTTTCTGTGCCGCTTCTGTATGCGTGATCTATTGCTGCAATTGGGTCAGTGGCGCTGCGGCCTTTTCCTTTTGTAAGGAGGTCGAAGGTTTTTTGGGTGCGTTTGAGATTTCCGTCTCTGTCCATTGCGTAGTATCGGCCGATGAGTGTGGTGATTGGGATATGTTTTTGGATTTGTCTGATAAAGCGCTTCGCGCTTTGGGGGGCGACGTCACGGCCGTCTGTGATGGCATGAAAGTAGATTTTTTTGACTTTCTTTTTCTTGGCTAGTTCAAGAAGAGCGAGGCCGTGTTTGATGTTGGAATGTACGCCTTGATCTGAAATCATACCCATAATGTGAAGGGCGGATTTATTTTTTTTGGCGTGTTTGATGGCTTTGAGAATGGTTTTGTTTTTGAAGAATTTTTTTGACTTTATCTGATTGTTGATTTCGAGCAGGGGTTGCTTAACAATGCGTCCAGCACCAATCGTAAAATGGCCAACTTCAGAACCGCCTTGGTTCCCTTTTGGGATGCCAACTGCTTCACCCGAGGTACGGAGCAGAGTCCACGGATAGTTCCGTTTTAGCTTGTTTATAAAAGGCGTTTTGGCACGGGTGATTGCGTTTCCACTATAATTTTTGCCGTGGCCAAAACCGTCGAGAATGCAGAGTAAAACTTTAGAAGTCATACGTAGGCTCTAAGGTGAAGTAGAGTATTTCCCATTCGTCATCTGTTTTGAGAAGCTGTACTTCAAGTGGAGATGTGCTTCCGTCGTTCGCATATAAAGTTCCTTGAAGCTCCACTAATTCTCCTTCTCCTGTCGTTTCGATTGATCGAGAGTTAAAGCTTAAGCTTTCAACATCTGTGAGGATTGGGTTTTCTGCGAGGAATTGTTCAAAGACTGGTTTTGATGTCGCTTCCTGGAAAATGGGTGAGGTTTCTTCATAGACGTCTTTGCCATTTGAGAGTTGCTGGAAAAATTCATTTGTTTCTGAAACTGCGCCGGAAGTTGCAAGGAAAACAGTGCCGATGCAACCGGCGATTAGTACGATAAAACCTGCAAATCCAATTGCGGGGACGTACCACCATTTGAATTTTTTGCTTGTTGGGGGAGTTCCGTTAGCCATTTTTGTGGAGGTTAAAGATAGGTGTCGCTTTGCGACGTTTTTTTAGTGGAGCCAATCGCTTCGCTATTGGCTTGGTCATTTCCATTCTGGACTATGGAGGCGAGAAGTGCAATGGGAGATGTTTGTTGACTTTGAGGTGGGTTTTTGGTTTAGTGATCTCCCGGTTACTTTTCGATTTATGGGTACAGTGTTTGACCGTCTCGCCGCTAAACCAGAAGCGTTTCTCCCTGGAGAAATTGGTACTTTGGATGCGCAGCATCCTGGTGCAAAGGGGCTTTTGGCGGCTTTGCTGCAGAGATTTGGGGAGAGTGCTGGAGAAGAGGGGCTAATGAAAAATGGTCAGCTGGAGGATGTGGTTCAGGCTCTTGTTGAAAGTGGTTGGGTGAGGGAAGAGAATAATGGCAGTGGTGATGATGCTTATTTGAGTCCTGCTGTTGCGAGTGGGTGGAGGGTGCCTTTGCCACTAAGTGAGTTGGAGCGTGTCAAAAATAGGGGTTGTGCAATTACTGTGGCGGAAACTTCTTCAGATTTTTCTGGTCTTGCAGAGGATGAGTGCTTTGTGAGGACAAATCCTGTTGCAGGTGTAAGTATTTGTGGATGGGATGGGGCTTTCCCAAAAGAAACTGGAATGAGACTAAGCAAGAATGGTGTTTTTGTCTCCGACATTCGTAGCTTTGTAGTTGTTGAAGATGGTGCTGAAGAACGAGCTGTTCATGTTCCTGCTACCAGTACTTTAGCTCCTTCAGAACCCCTGAGTTTGCCTGCTTGATTGCGCGGTTGAGGATCCACCACATGTATATAAGAAGTGGGATCACAAGCAGGATTAGAAGTGGGATACCTGACATTAAGAGGAAGTCGTAGAGGCCGTGGAAAAAGACACCGGCAGCTAGACCTTTCCAAAAGAGGTTTTTGATTTTCTTTTTACCTTTGGTGAATTTTGCGTGACCGATGTAGTAACCCATAATCCCTGAGAAGAGGGCGTGGGCCGGAACGGCAGTGAAGGCCCTTAGGATTCCTGTTTCAATTCCGTATTGGAAGGTATACATGATGTTTTCAAAGACGGCGAAACCCATGCTGGCCAAGATACAGTATGTGATGCCATCCATTATTTCATTGAACTTGTTATGGTCGTAAGCTTTGCGTTTTACTACCCAAAGTTTGCCAAGTTCTTCCGGCAAGGCAACAACTAAAAATGGCATTAGTGCTAAGTAAACCATATTGAATTCTATTCCTAACATGTAGGCTACTTCCCCCAAAAAGATTTCAACAATTACAACTGGAACAATTACTAAAATCCCCCACAAAAAGACTTTTTGCATTAGTTTCATTGGCTCCTTTTCTCCTTTGTCGCGGTGCCAGAAATACCAAAGCAGGGCGGCAACTGGAAGTGTTGCGACAAGGATTGTGAGGATTGTGTATTCCATGTTATTGGCCTGTTAGAGGTTATCGAGATAATCAAATGCGGCTTGGAATTGGATGTCGTCTTCAGTATCCATTGCCGTGGTTTCCATTTCAATTTCTGTGTCTGGTGTGATTCCAACATCATCAATGCTTCGATCATCTGGGGTGTACCATTTCGCAATTGTCAAACGCATGCTTGAACCACCACTTAAATTGGAAAGTTCTTGAACGCTTCCTTTCCCAAAACTTTGTTCTCCCATGACTATTGCACGGTCATAATCTTGCATTGCACCGGCAACAATTTCAGATGCAGATGCTGATCCTTCGTCGATTAAAACTACTATGGGAACTTCCGTGAGTTGACCTTTACCTTCTGTATAAATGATGTCGTTATCACCGCTGCGGCGTTTTACAACTACAGCTTTGACTTCGTCTTCAAAGAATTCACTAAGAACTTCTACTGAGACATCTAGGTAGCCGCCGCCGTTGAGGCGCATGTCCAGGATCATCCCGTCTACTTCTTGGAGTAGGATTTCGCGCACTGCAGCTGAGAATTCGCTGTAGGTGTCATCTGCAAATTGATAAAGTGCCAGGTGTGCAATGTTGTCTCCGTCCTCAGTTTCTTCAAAGGAAAGTTCTACGCTTGGGACGTGGATTGTTTGACGTATGATTGGCACTTCAAAAGGATCGTCTATTCCGTCACGGATTATTGTTAGGACGACTTCTGTGTTTGGTTCGCCACGGATTTTCATGATTGCATCCCAAATTGTCATTTCGCTTGTTGGTTCTCCGTCGACTAAATAAATATGATCACCGGGAAGAATTCCTGCCTCTTCTGCAGGGGTGTCTTTGAGCGGGGAAACTATGACCAGTTTGCCGTCACGGACCGTGAGTTCTGCACCGATTCCTTCCAGTTCGCCGTCCAGACTTACGTGAAACTCTTCAGTTTCTTCTGGGTCCATGAATATTGAATATGGGTCTTCCAATGAATCGACTAGGCCGGAAATTGCTCCGTAGACTTGGTCTTCTTCAGCAATCTCTCCAATGTCTATGTAGTCTTCTTGGATTAGTTCCCAAACGTCCCAGAAAAGATCCATGTCTACGTTTTCTGGATTTGCAATGTTGGTTTCATTATTTGTGGAAGAATTGTCGAAAACTGCGTTTAATGACCAGCCAATGACAAGGCCAATGACCAACCAAAAGATTAGTGCTTTGATTGTGATTCCAGGTTTGTTACTCATAAATAAGAGGGCGTTAATTGGGCTCATTGTAGCGAATGAGGGGGGCTTTTTATAGGCGAAAAAAATTCAGGAAAATTTCAGGACTTTGGGTGGATAAATTTGTTATGGTGCTTTTACGTTAATGTTCTTTGATTTTTTGACTTTTCCAACCCGCAGCAAAGGAGGTGTTTCTTGCTGCATCTATACGAGTGGGCCATTTTGGTCCTCCTGAGCATCCTGACGGGGTGTTCCCATGAGCGTGAAGACCGATACTACGGCGACTATCAGGTCATGCCGGATACCGGCTGGCAGGATTTCGGTAGTGGTGGTGCTACGCCCTACCTGACCTTCCCGTTCCCCTCTGGCAAGTACTGGGTGATCACACGCGGCTACAACACCGGGAGCCACACGAACTACGGCTTCGAGTACGGTGATGACCGCTACGCCCTGGACTTTTCCAGGAACGGCTGTGACGCCTATGGCGAGCCCGTGACCCCTCTGTCTGAAGGCGTTGTGATCAAGGTGACCACGGACGGCAGTGGCGATCAAGGCTACGGCAATTCCGTGATCATCGATCATGGCGGAGGCTTCCACAGCCGCTACGCACACTTCTCCGAGATCCTCGTGGATGTTGGCGATTATGTCGACAGCTACGACTACATCGGGAAGGTGGGCAACAGTGGCAACTGTGAAGGCAGTGCCTGCAGTACCTACCCGGGAACCCACCTGCACATGGTGATCTACCGTGACAATGCGGAAGGCTGGCCTGTGAGCGTGAAGCCCGAGCCCATGTCCGGAGTCTGGGACTTCTACACAGGCTGCTGGTACAACCGTGAAGGCGTCGAGAACTGCAGTGGTGACCCCGGTGACTACGAACGTTCCGATCTCGACGATGAGGGCAAGCTCAACATCAGCTACCTGGGCATCAGCCCGAACAATGGTACAGCTGATGACACCGTCTACGTGTGGAGTGCTGTCGTGGATAGCGTGGATGCGACGCCCTGGGCGACGCTGAAGATCTACAACTCCAACGATGGTGTGACCTACAACTTCGAGATGGAGCGTGTCACGGATGAGGGCCCTTGGGTCTTCGTCTATCGCAAGAGCCTGAACGATCCACTGGTCTACAGCTACTGGGTCGAGGCAAGCAACGGTGATGGCAACGATATCTCCGGCGTTCAGACGGTGTCCGTGGGTGACGATTCGAATTCCGTGCCCTACGTCTACGACTTCGACTGGAGTCCGAGCAGTGGCAACGCTGACTCGACTGAGTTCGAATGGGATGTGGAGTTCAGGTCGGACTACTATCCGGATGTGACGCTTCACATCTTGAACCCGAACGATGCCTGGGTCTATGATTTCGACATGGATCTGGACGGAGTGGGTGATCACTGGAGCGCCAGCTACGAGAAGACCCTGAATGATCCCACCACCTATCCCTTCTGGGTGACGGTGGACAACGGGGTGAGCGCGTCGTCGAGTGAAGTGGGCAGCGTGGAAGTGCACTAGGTGGAAAAGGCGGAAAGTCAGAATCATTTGCGTCTTGGGTGTCTGGTAAGCTTCGGGTTTAACTCGGAGACCCCTGCCCCCCTTGCGTAGAAGTCTGCTGGCTAGAAGCCCAGAGTACTACAGTGCAGGTTCCCGTTGGCCGCTGAAAATGCGTCGGCGGGGGCCCTTCCTTCCTACTTATTCTTAACTTTATAAATTATGAAAAAAACATTACTTATAGCGCTTTGCGTTTTGATGGCTGGGTGTTTGACCTTGCCAGCTGAGGAGCAGGAAATAGATGTGACCGTCATTGATGAGGATTTTTTTGATCTGAGCGATGAATGGATGAGTGTGCCTTTTGAGGAGTTGCCGTTTTCAGTTGAGATTCCATCTTGGTGGAGTTTTACGGAGAATTCGGCAGAATATATTTTGTGGTTTGATGAAGGCGTGAGTGGCAGCATTGTGTTTGATAAATCTCCGAAAGATGGAGGTTTGAGCGAGTTGGTGCCGGATGGATCGGAGGTGATTCCTGGGGCGACTGAGGATTTGACGAGTTTTTGTGATGGAGACAGTTGTGTTGTGCAAATCAATGAGCTGCACGAGCTTTATGGTTTTGTGGTGTCTGACAAAGGATTTTCAGACAGCGAAAAAGCCGAGGTGAAGGAGATTATTGGGAGGCTGGGGAGTGATTAGCGTATGCCTGGTCTTCCGGTTCCGGCTGAGATGATTTTTGTTGCACCAGCTTTCGTTTCTTCTATGCCTTTCTTAGTTGACCGAAAAGGTACTACTATTTTCCCAACTCCGTTTGCTGCTTGAAGAGTTCCTTTGTATGTGTCTTTAACTACCGTTACATTATCTGGGATATTTCTGTCCTTGCCAGTTAAAACTTGAAGTCCAGATTCCATGCCCCTTCTTGATGCACCTATTGGAGCTATTGGAGCTATGATTGGGGCTGTTGCCATTTTCTTTAAGCCTTCTGCTCGGGTTTTCATTCCTTCTTTGCTTGGCGTGACTACGTTCAAAGCCTTTTTTGCTTGGGATGCAACACTGTCTGTAATTCCTTTGAGGGCGCCCAGTGGATTTGCAACTGCTTCTTTGACTTTTGATGCAGTGGCTTTGGCGACATCTATTGGAGGTGGGTCCTGTTGAGGAGTTCCTGGTCCTGGCATTTTTATTTTTGTTAATTTTAGAAATCTCTAAATTATACCACAAAACCGCGGTGTTTGCAAAGGGCTGTTTGAAGAATTAGAGCTTTGTCAAAGGGGCAATGCTGAGGGCGAGTTTTTTTACGCCTGCTTTTTCATCTTTGAAGGCTACCGTCACGACTCCGCCGCTGACATTTATGACAACGCCCTCACCGAAGCTGCGGTGCGCAACGCGGTCGCCGTCTGCCAATTCTAAGGAGACAAGACCTTCTTCGTCTTCAACTGGGACTGGTCGTTCTCCAAAGCTGCGGTGGTCGCGGGCTTGGTCAGGTTTTTGATCAGCCAGTGAATCTTCAATGAATTCTTCTGGGATATCCATGAGGAATTGTGATGGTGCGTTTTGTTTGAATTCGCCAAAGAGCATGCGCTGCTTGGCATAAAGTAAGTAGAGGTTGCTCATTGCGCGTGTGACACCGACGTACATGAGTCTGCGTTCTTCCTCGAGTTCTTGGGGTTCAAACATGCTGCGGGAATGAGGGAAAATGCCTTCTTCCAAACCTGTTATGAAGACGACTGGGAACTCCAAGCCTTTTGCGCTGTGGAGAGTCATGAGAGTGGCTGCGTTTTGTTCTTCGTCGAGGCTGTCTAAGTCTGTTATGAGTGCGATTTCCTCTAAGAAAGTTGTGAGGGAAATGCCGGCTTCCAGGCCTTCATATTTGTTGGCGACTGAAATGAGCTCTTGCACATTTTGGTAGCGGGCTTCGCCTTCCGGGGATTTGTCTTTGAGGAGAAAGTCGCGGTAGCCGGATTCTGAGACCACATGTTTTATTACGCCGGCAGCTGCAAATTCCTGGTTTATTTTTTGGAAGTGACGGATCATTTTTGTGAAAACTTCGATGACTTTTTCTTTGGAAGAGAGCTGGGGAATCTCGTTTACACGTTCTGCTGCACGGAAAATTGAAATGTCGTTTTCAGTGGCAAAAACTTGGAGGAGGCTGATGGTTTTCGTCCCGATTTTCCTGGTTGGGGTGTTGATGATTCGGAGGAGGCTGACGTCGTCGTCTGGGTTGTGAATGACCCGGAGATAGGCGATTATGTCTTTGATTTCTTTTCGGAGGTAGAATTTTACGTTCCCCACGATTTTGTATGGGATGCCGTAACGCATGAAGGCTTCTTCCAATGTTCGGGATTGTGCGTTTGTTCGGTAGAGCACGGCATAATCTTTGTAGTCTGGGAATTCTTCACGACGAGTGAGTTCCGT
>CAZGUT010000015.1:0-23875 GCA_964529435.1 uncultured Candidatus Peribacteria bacterium
AAACTGCTCAAAAAACGGCCGATCAAAATCGTAATCCCGGCCATAACTCATGGGATCCCACTTGTCACTATGCCAAATGTCCTGATCATAAATTGTATGACGACTAGTCGGCGGATAAGCAGAAAGAATATTTTTACCCGAAAAATCACATTTTCGCTGATACAAAAACCTCTCATTTCTAAAAGCCATTAAGCTCTGCATTCTGCACAAAGGACACATAGTCGGCTCCGGCACTTTCATCTTTTCATAAAACGCCCGATCTTCATCGACGATTTCAAACTGCGTCTGACATTTCCTGCAAGTCTTCATTTCAGTATGTCTTAGCCATATAACACGCCTCACAGTATACAGTTTCTGGCCTCTCAGGCGAATAAGTGGTCCGAATTTCCTTCTCACACACCGCACATTTCCGCACCCAAAACTTCCGCGGATTCCGCAATGCAAAACGGTCCATATGCCTCTCACCAGGCGTCCGACGCGGCAACGGAACTTTCATCTGCCGCCGCAACTTCAATTCCAAAGGCGTCATTTTAAATAGTCGCCCCGTAACTTCACACTCAATCGCCACCTCCAAAACATCATCCCCCGTGTCTCGGACATTATCCGGCAAATCCGCCGCTGCCAACTTCTCAACATCCGGCATAGCAGGCCGATGATCATCCCAACGCCAACCCTTCGCCTCAACCTGCTCCTGCGTCAAGGGATAATACATCTGCGCAGTAGTTTTGTTATAAGCATGCAGCCCAGCTCCAATCGGAAAAAACTCACCCCATTCACCACCATCCCGCATATGCTCAATCACCCGCGGCACCATCGCCTCATACTCCTCCTTGGTGTACTGCTTATTCAAAATACAATACTTCCCTCGATTCATATTCACGCACCCAAACAAATCCGACGACGACTCCACATACCAACAATAAAACAACTCACTGCAATTCATATGACAGCTCGCAGAAAAATAAATGTGATAACTGTCCTGCCCACAAATACAACACTCGTAAGAATTCTGAATATTCGTCCCGTACTGATAAATGTCATACAAATTTTTTCCACCAATCACAACTTGATAACAATACTTCCCACTCTCCACATCCTCACAATCGAAGCAGTAGTAAAGATCCTTGCAATTCGTCAAATGATTCCCAAAACAATTCTGCAAATTATAACCTTGATACTCCCTAAAATTGTGACTTCTCTGCAGTTCCACAAACCGCTTTTTCAAACCCTGATACTGCGAATAAGAACCTGTATCTATCTCCGCCATCTTTGCCTCATACGCCTCCCGACTCAACTGTTGATTTTCAAAACAGAATTCTTTTTGTCGTAGCCCAACACACAAAAAACAATTCCTGCATCCAATACAATCGCGAATAAAAGCACTAGAATTACAATTATTGCATTCCTGACATCCAATCAGTCCGTAGCAACGATGAACATCTACACAGTCAAAACAAAGCTCGCTGTGCAAATTATAAAAACCGTCCATACACGACCGATTAAACTTAAATCCATAACCATAAGAACAATCCTCACAACTGTCTGCATGCGAAAGAAGATAACAGTTTTTGACATCTCCAGCATGATGAACATATTCAGAATTCTCATTGAATCCCTCTACATCCAGTGCCTGACAAGGTGAATTTCTCTTCAATTCAGCAACCTGCTCCAAAAACGGCCGCGTGAAATCCACATCCTGACCATAATCCCGCACGTCCCATCCATCACCATGCCAACATTTTCGGCAATAAATTGTCGGCCGATTTTCCGGCGAATATTCCGTCAATGTCGCCTTCCCACACATATCACACTTCCCCGGACACAAATGCCGTTCATTACAGATTGCAAGCCGTCTCTGCTGCCGACACTCCGGACAATGCGTCGGTGCCGGAATCTGATATTTCTCCCCATTGTAAACCGGCGAAATCCCATCATAAAACGCAAGATCCCCATCCGTCACTTCAAACTCACTACCGCAATGTTTACAAGATTTGGTCATATTTTTGAGTATGGTAGAATTGTAACATGGAAGACATCACCACAAAACAAGCAATTGATTACATCAAAAAGAATAAAGCCAAAATAAAAAAACATTTTGCTGGTGATCAAATTTGCAAAGCAGAGAAAAATCCTGTTTCTGTTTTCATGGCTGGTTCAACCGGTGCTGGCAAAACAGAATTTTCGAAAAATTTAATGAAAGAAGCAAAAATAAAAGCTGTAAGAATTGATGCAGATGAAATAAAAGAATTAATCCCACAGTATACCGGAAAGAACGCCACGGAAGTACAAGGAGCTTCTGCACTTGGCGTAGAATATTTGTTTGATTATGCTCTTGCAAAAAAGAAAAGTTTGATTCTCGATGGAACTTTTTCGAGTTATGAAAAGGCTCGTTCAAACATAGAGCGATCTCTTAAAAAAGGCCGTTTTATATCCATATTCTATGTTCATCAAGATCCTTTAGTAGCCTGGGAATTTACAAAAGCACGAGAAGTGAAAGAAGGTCGAAAAGTGCCTAAGAAAGTGTTCATAAAATCCTATTTTAAATCTAGAGAAAACGTAAATAAAATCAAGAAAGAATTTGGCAAAGATGTTATATTAGCGGTGATCGTTAGAAATTTTAAAAACGATTTCGATAAAGGTTATCTTGATGTTCAATCCGTTGATGATTTTTTAAACATAAAGTATAATCCTAACTCCTTACTAGCTGCATTATGAATTTCTCAAAATTTTTCACATTACCGGTAAAAGAAAAAAAACGGATCATAAAATCTGCTATTAAAGCTGCGAACAAAGAACAACGTGAAGTAGTTAAGCACTACAGTGTGAAGAATAACAAGCGTTAATTATGAAAACCCTACTTCTTGCTGCCGGGCGTAGCAAAAGAGCAAAACCAATCGAAGATAAAAACTTCCTCAAATTCTGTGGGAAGTATCTGATTGAACACCAGCTTGAAGCTCTCACAAAAGCTGGCCTCACGGATATCATAATTATGGGTGGCGCACATAATCTCGCCCGTCTCGAACAAACTGCAAAACCTTTCAATGCAAAAGTTCTCGAACAAAAGAACCTAGACGATGGAATGGCCGGTGCCATCCTAGACGCAGAAGAAGCCATCGGAGATGACGACCTCTTCATCGTGAGCAGCAATGACGTAGTCGATCAAGAAGCCTACGAACTCATGTTCAAGGCATCCCAAAATGGTTCAGACTCTTATCTCCTTGCATACAAAGTGGACGAATATTTCCCAGGTGGGTATCTCGCAACCAAAGACTCCCAAATCACCGGTATCGTGGAAAAACCAGGGGAGGGGAAGGAGCCTTCAGATCTAATAAATGTCGTTCTTCATATTCACAAAAATCCAAAAGCCCTTTTCGAAACTCTCAAACGAACCAACTCATCCCAAGACGACCGCTACGAACTCGCATTAGACAAATTAATGAAAGAACGCACTTTTGAAGCAGTCCCATACGACGGCTACTGGCAGCCGGTCAAATACCCGTGGCACGTACTCGATCTCATGCAGCACTTCCTGGAAAACTGTGCAGACTGCAAACCAGAAATCGACCCTTCAGCTGAAGTCGCAAAAACCGCAATAATCAAAGGTGACGTAAAAATTGAAGCGGGAGTAAAGGTTTTCGATCACGCAACAATCTCCGGCCCCGCCTATATCGGCAAAAATTCCATCATTGCAAATAACGCTCTTGTCCGCGGATCAATCATCGGTGACAACTGCGTAGTTGGCTTCGCAACAGAAGTAGCACGCTCATTCATCGGTGACGACTGCTGGTTTCACACAAATTACATCGGTGACACCATCATGGGCGACAATGTCAGTTTTGGAGCAGGCGCGATCTGCGCAAATCTCCGCCTGGATGAAAAAGAAATCAAATCCGCAAACGAACTAACCCGCCGCAACAAACTCGGTCCCATCCTCGGCGAAAACATTAGAATCGGTGTCCAAACCAGTCTCATGCCCGGTGTGCGCATTGGCTCAAACACAATGATAACTTCCGGCCTCACAATCGCCCAGGACGTTGAACCCGGCAAATTTGTCACTGGCAAATACGAACTTGAAATCAAAGACAATAAAACAGATGTCAGCAAAATCAACCGAGAAGAGCAAAAGAAAAAGCTCTAACTTACGCCCGGGCGTAAGTTGTAATTTGACTAATTCTAATTCTGTCTCATGCCTGACCGGCGCCGGTCACGGAGAATAGTTTTCCCACTTTTGTCCAACATCAATACAGCCCCTCCATCGCCGGCCCAATATCAATATCACTAATGTCGTGCTCAACAAGCCCTTCTTTCCCGAACATGGGTACTTCATCCTCATAAGTTTCCCGCTCCTCACGGTAGTAAATCCCAAGCGGAATCTTTGCCCCCCATTCTTCCATTCGCTCAAAAGCCGCACACTTGTCCGCCGGATCATACTCATCCTCGAGCCAATAAGTCCGCTCCTGGAACCACTGATAAGTGTTCACTTTATTAAAAGTCACACAAGGCTGCAGTACATCAATCAGGGAAAACCCCTTATGTCGCACACCTTCCATAATCAACTCCTTTAGCCCAACAATATCGCCAGCAAAACCCCGCGCCAAAAAGGTCCCGCCAGAAGCCAAAGCCATCGCCAGCGGTCTCATCTGCGGTTCAATAACACCCTCCGGCGTGGTCTTCGTCTGAAACCCCTTCTCACTCGTCGGCGAAGTCTGCCCCTTCGTCAAACCATAAACCTGATTATTCTGCACAATATAAGTCACGTCATAATTCCGCCTCGCCGCGTTCAACAAATGCGCAATCCCAATCCCGTACCCGTCACCATCGCCACCGATAATAAACACATTCATCTTGTGATTCACCATTTTCATCGCGGTCGCAACCGGCACAGCCCGCCCATGAATCGAATGAAACCCATAAACCTTCACCAAATGCGGCGCCTGCGACCCACATCCAATCCCAGAAACCAACATCGTTTGCTCTGGATCCAATTCCAACTCAAAAATCGCCTGCTTCAGCGCCATCAAAATCCCATGATCACCACACCCCGGACACCAATTACACTTTGCGTTGGTATCCAACTCCTTAATGTTCTTTAAAATTTTCATAATAATTCTTTTATCCGACTAAAAATCTCAGGCGCATTCACCGGCCGCCCATCATATCTCAAAAGTTTCTCGTCGATTTTCACACCTGTAAACTCACGAATCAGTCCACCCATCTGCCCCTCTTCATTATTCTCCACCAACAGCGCCTTCGGCGCCCTACTTAACACCTTTTCAACAGCCTCAGCAGGGAAGGGGCTAGCATATTTGATCTGCAAAAAGTTCACATTCATCCCATCAATAGCCTCCAAAATCGGTCCTTTTGTAGATCCCCATCCAACAATCGTCAGATCGGCATCCGCCGGCCCATACAATTCCACCATCTCTTTCTCATCTAAATCCTCTCTCTGCAAAGTCTCAAGCTTTCGCTTCCTCTTATCCACCATCGCAATCCGATTCTCTGCACTCTCATCCAAATCCCCATCCTCTGCATGCTCGTCAGTCGCAGCGGTATAAATACAATTCGGATAGCCCGGCAGCGCCCTAGGCGACACCCCACTTTCCGTAATTTTAAACCTCAAATATTCACCATCTTTCATATTCTTCGCCTCCTCCACACTCATAATCCCTCGTTCAACCACATAATCATCCGCCTCAAAAGGTGCCACACTCTGAACCGACTCACCCAAATACTTATCCGTAATCAACATACACGGCATCTGATATTTCTCCGCCAAATTAAAAGCCTTCAGTGTCATCTCAAAACATTCATCCATATCCCCAGGCAGCGCCGTTACCAGCGGAAATTCCCCCTGCGATGCATGCAATACAAATCTCAAATCCCCCTGATCCGTCCAGGTCGGAAGCCCCGTTGAAGGCCCCGGCCGAGTCCCCTCAACCACGACAATCGGTGTCTCAGTCATTGCCGCCATCCCAAGTGCCTCGGTCATCAGCGCAAAGCCACCACCAGAACTCGCAGTCATCGCGCGAACGCCCATATGAGCAGCTCCAATAGTCATATTGATCGCCGCAATCTCATCCTCAGTCTGCTTCATCACAATCCCGTACCGGCCGCCCCACTTCGCCACAACCTGCATAATCGACGTCACCGGCGTCATCGGATAAGCCGCCATAAATTTCAAGCCAGCCTTAATCGCCCCAAGCGCAATCGCCTCATTTCCAGAGACAACAATCTGTTTTTCACCCTCTCTAGCCTCCAACTTCTTCCCAAAATCCAGCCCCTCAACATGATCATACCCAGCCTTCGCCACTTTAATATTAAAATCCACAACTTCCTGTCCCTTCCTCGCAAAACTCGATTCAATCACACTCTCAATAAACTCAAAATCCAAGCCAACAAC
Organism: uncultured Candidatus Peribacteria bacterium; assembly: GCA_964529435.1. Lineage (GTDB taxonomy): Bacteria > Patescibacteriota > Gracilibacteria > UBA1369 > 2-02-FULL-48-14 > CAZGUT01. The sequence continues at coordinate 6,401 of CAZGUT010000015.1, forward strand.
TTTAGCACTTGCCGCCAAAGCTACAGTATTTCTCATAATCCCACTCGCTCCCAGTTCACTCGTAATCTCAGCCAGTGGCACAGAAATCAGTCTCACGCCATCCGGTACCTCAATCTGCCCATCATAAATCACAACTCCCCCCTCCGCCATCTCATCCACATGCAAACTCACAGTCTCCTCATTCAACGCAATCAATACATCAATTTTATCCGAATGCCCGTGCACTTTCTTCTCACCAACCCGAACCTGCGCGGTATTATGCCCACCCCTGATCAGGGAAGGATATTCCGCATATCCAAACACATTCAGCCCAGCCCGGCAGCAAGCTCGAGCAAACATCTGTCCCATCGTCGCGATGCCATATCCGGCCTCACCCCCGACGAGCCACGTAAGCGGTTCATATAAGTTCTTCACCAGTTTCCAGGTTAGAAATCTGAATGACATTCACCGGGCACGATTCAGCCGCATTCATATTACACTTGAAATCCACCTCTGAAATCTCTTCATCGCCAACAAAATCAGCCTTAAAATCCTCCCCATTCATCTCCCAAAATTTGGCACAAACATTCGCGCACGCAGCGCATCCAATGCACCCATCGCGATCATGCTTAATTTTATACTTTTTTTTGTCGTCATTCATGCGACTACCTTATCTGTTTTCCCCTGAGATATCAACCGGATCGCCTCTGGATACCACTTCTTTTCAAGCGTCTGAACTTTGTCTTTTAGCGACTCCATTGTATCTCCCTCATCAACAGGACATTTTGCCTGGACCAAAATCGGCCCACCATCCACTTCTTTCGTCACAAAATGGATTGTCATACCTGTTTCACTATCCCCAGCCTCCAAAACCGACTGATGCACATTCGCACCATAAAAGCCCTCACCACCATATTTTGGCAGCAATGCCGGATGAACATTAATAATTCGGCCCGCAAAAGTCTTCACAAAAGACTCAGATAGTATCCGCATATAACCAATCAAACAGATCAAATCCGCATCACACAGCGCCAAAACCAGCTCCTGATCATAATCCTCCCGACTTTTCCCTCGAGGATCTACAAAAACAGCATCAATGCCATGACGCTCAGCTCTTTTTAGTGCGCCACAGTCTTTAACATTACTTACGACGTGAGCAATTTGAATCCCAGGCATTTTCCCAGCCTCCATCTCATCAATGATGGCTTGCAGGTCAGTACCATTGGTTGAAGCTAAAACAGCGATTTTGAAACTCATTGTGAACAGGGGTTAGTGCCAATTTTAAGTAGGCCCATTTTTTTTGCGACTTTAAGACCGGTAGGTGTGGTGGCCAATCCACCTAGAGCGGTTTCTCTAAATTTAGGTGACATCAATTCTCCAACTTCACGCATAGCTTGAACAACTTCATCAAAAGAAACAAAACTTTCAACTCCCAAATAAGCCATATCAGCAGCAGCGATTGCATGCGTTACAGCAGTACCATTTCTTTTTATACAGGGGACTTCAACAAGCCCCCCAATCGGATCACAAACCAGACCAATCATATTTTTCAGTGCAAGAGCAGCAGCATGCATAGCCATTTCAGGCTTTCCATCACGTACTTCAATTAGTGCAGCAGCAGCCATAGCCGATGCACTTCCAATCTCAGCCTGACAACCGCCCGCAGCCCCGGAAAGAGTAGCGGTATTTGCAATAATCAGCCCAATTGCAGAAGCAGTCAGCATCATTTGCACCAATTCTTCATTATCAAGCCCCAACTTATCTCTCGCAGCAATCATTGCCCCTGGTAGTACACCAGCTGCACCCGCGGTGGGGAAGGCCAAAATCACTCCCATTCGCGCATTATTTTCTCCTGTTGCAATCGCTCCCAGCATTGCACGCAAAGCAGTCCTACTCAACAGCATATCACCATGAATCTTATCAAAATTCTTGAGCGCCTTCGCAAGCAATGGAGTACTTTTCCCAGCCATCCCACTCGGGGACATTTCAGGTTTTTTAATGGCTTCATCAATCCCTTTTGTCATAACTTCAAGCCGTTCTTCAAGCATATTCAAGATCGACACTTTTTTCTTCCCTGAAGTCGCCATCTCATAATTCAACATCACCTCCCAAATCGGCATTTTGTGCTTCTTACAGAGCTTTAGCAGCTCCTCACCAGTCCTGAAAATAAATTTCTCAGCCTTTTTAGCCATGTTCAGGGGTTAATTTCTTAAGGGATCGCGCGAATAAAATACCTTCTTCCTCCTCCAACTCCAAAATCTCTTTCAAAGTCAGCGGCGTTTCCAAGCTTAGTACACTCAAAACCTTATTCTCTCCCGCAAGATAAGAACTCTGCATATTTACAATCCGAATCCCTTTCTCACCCAAAAACCCAGTTGTCTTTGCAAGCATCCCCGGCAAATTCTCATTCTCCACCACCATAGTAAAATGCTGCTCTGCACTATTCCCAGTTATATGTATATCAAAACCATTTATTCTGTTGATCTCCACATTTCCCCCCCCAATCGACGACCCAACAACCCTCATTTTCCGGTCATTATTCTCCAGAACAATCTCAACACTGTTTGGGTGGAAACCACTGCCCAAATTCTTCTGCACAAACTCATAAGCTATTCTTTTCTTCTTTGCTATCTCAAAAGCATCTCTCAAACGCGGATCATTTGGTGAAATTTTCATAACTCCCCCCAAAAGCGCCCTATCTGTTGCATGCCCCTTATACACTTCACCAAAAGAACCGTGCAGGTGAAAAGTCACCTTTTTTGGGGTGCTATCAAAAATCGCCCTTGCAAACTGACCTATCTTAGCGGCCCCAGCTGTATGAGAGCTTGAAGGGCCAACCATAACCGGTCCAGCAATATCGAAGAGTGAAAAAGTGCTCATATAAAAGTAAAACAACTTCTTTTTAGCAAAAAAGTCTGCAACTACGCAAGTGATTCTCCAGATTGAGAAATGTGACTTTGAAACAATTATTTATTCACGTCTACGACTAAAATTTGACCCCCAGACACCTCGCTGATACAATACTTTGAAACGCTGAAAAAGACAGCATTTCAAAACGACCTTTCAAAACACAAAAACAAAAATAAATTTAGTTTCATTTCTGCTTTGTGATGGTGGTCCAGACCCGACCACCCACGAGAGAGAAAGACTCTCATACAGCTCCGTGGTACTCGTTTCGTTCCCTGTCCTAGACACAGCGACCAGAATCACATCAGGGGCAGCCCCGGTCCGGCCATAAAACTGACCAAAGGAAGGCAGATGCAAAAACAAAAACAGAATGGAAAGTTCCGGTCACCATTCTAAAGACCGGCCTCTCCGCCAATATATACCTCTTCACTCGTAAAAAGTGTCGAACGGTAGGCAGAGAAGCCGGTTTTTTTTAATATCCGCAGGGTAGCGAAGGGTCCCCTTATTTAACGTGTCGTAGATGTTAAAAGCGTTTGAATCGCACGCCGTTTTTCTAATTGTTCTTCTGTCAAAGCCGTAAATTGAGGGTCTTCGGTAGGCATCAACTCCATTGTTAGTGATTCTGTAACCATTTCTTCTCTCCATTGTTCAGGTCCAAAATCAGAAGTTGAACAAGTGTTTGTAACAGGTCTAAGTAATCTAAAAAATTCCAGATAAGTTTCTGCTATAGCTTGAACTAATTCTCGTGAGATGTTTTTATTTTTTAGTTCTACCAGCTCAATAACTTGTCTTATGTTCAAAGGTCTTAATTGAAAACTATGAGTTTGTACATTTTGTTCACCAACGTCTCTTCTCGCAAAGCTTGCTAACATATCAGTTTGTTCGCCAGAGGTTAATTGTGGGCCACCGCCCAGCAAAATGACTTTGCCAGTATGTTCTAAACATTTAATGATAAATTGCTTAAATGCGTCACGATGGCCCGCAGTAGTAGAAATGAGAGGGGTCACGGCTTCATCAATTACGACAGGCCTTCTATTTCTAGCAATTAGTCCATCAAAATATCTTGGGAATCCGCGCAAGGGATCCATAGAGCATCTTTGAGTATCGAAATATGTTGTGTCTGACAAGCTTTTAGCAGTATGAGTCTTACCGGTGCCCTCTGTACCTCCCATTGCTAAAATTCTTGCCTGATCATCACCTAAGAAACGCTCTATAGCTGCCAATTCTTGCATGTGATATGCTTGCAGACCTACATTTTCAGGATCAGCAGGCGATAAAGGGATTTCTTGATTAGAGGTGGTCGACTTGTAAGTCAAAGGGGACATACTTATAGATTTTTAATTAGATCATGTATTCTTATACACTAATCAGGTAGGCGCGTCAAGCCTCAGCAGGTTAGGTTCCATTGGGCGGATAGTTTTGCACAATAGCGATTAAAAATTTCAGGTTTTATTCAGGACAAGGATTGTCGTTTTTGCTTATAATCTTTTTATGTATGTAAAAAGATTTCTAGAGTGGATAGGGCTTAAGCAAAATTTGGATGCCTTGCATTTCAAACCGCCTTATGTGAATGAAGGTGATATTTGGTGGGTGAGTATAGGGGAGAATGTTGGATCTGAGATTAGTGGTAAAAGTAAATTATTCTCACGTCCTATGGTTATTTTGAAAAAATTATCTCATGGTTTTTATTTTGCTATCCCAACGTCGACAAGTGATAAAAAAGGATCTTGGTATGTTAGTTTTCGTCAAAAAGGTAAAGATATGAATGCATGTTTACATCAGGCTAGGTCAGTCGATCATCGTAGACTTTCAAATAAACTGGGGCGTTTAGATGAGGAAGATTATGCAAAAGTAAAGAAGGCCTTTTTGAATCTACTTGTATAAAAATATTCCCCTCCATTGCTGGAGGGGCCGCGAGAAATCCTCGAATGTGTTTCCATTATACTCTTGAGGTGGGATGGGAGTCAAGGTTTGCCTCTGCAGGGTGGATGTAGTTAGGACTGGGGTGGTAGGCTAGTTTGCCTGTAAAGACTCCAGAATCATTTGTGTTGTGTTTTTTTTTGCTAGTTCTTCATTGTTACCTTCTGAAACAACGACAGTTACGCTATTCATTTCTGTTAGGTAAACAGTTCTTTCATTGTAGCCATCAATATATTCACTAAAATAGGTGACTTTGGTGGAAATGTTCTCTCCAAACTGTACATCCTCTGTGCTGAGTTGGTCTGAGTTTTTATAATAAGTGTTTATGGTGTCCTCTGTGCTCATATCAGGTAAAACTGATACATTAGTTAGTGGTGGTGGCCCCCCTTCAAATCCTGTCCAATCCATGGTGTCAATTGTAACAACTGCTTCTCCCATTTCACTTAGTATTAGGCTGGATGGGTATTCAAATGAGATTCCATATTCTTCAAAGCTGTAGCTGGTTGTTCCACACGCTGTGAGCAGAAGTGCTAGTAGGCAGGTGAGAAGTGATAGTTTTTTCATGTGTAGAGTCTAACCTGGTGGCTCGGTTATGTCCAGCCTGGGGTTGCAAAATTCGAACTGCAAAAACAACCTTATCAAAGAGGTTCTCGTCCAGTTGGCTACAATCTAAAACTAAAATATTTAAAACGGCTTCGCAAACCTAGCCTTATCCCCAAGCCTATCTTCAATCCGCAGCAGCTGATTATATTTCGCAATCCTATCCGTCCTACTTAAGGAACCAGTTTTAATCTGCCCAGTTTCCATTGCCACAACAAGATCCGCAATCGTCACATCTTCCGTTTCCCCACTCCTGTGCGAAACAACAGCAGTCCAACCAGCCTCATGCGCCATCTTTATAGCTTCAATTGATTCAGTCAGAGTCCCAATCTGATTTACCTTCACCAAAATCGAATTCCCACTCTTCTCATCTATACCCCGCTTCAAAAACTTCGTATTTGTAACAAGCAAATCATCTCCAACAATCTGAACCTTATCACCAAGCCGCGCAGTCTTCCTTGCCCAGCCATCCCAATCGCTTTCCCCAAGCCCATCCTCAATAGAAACAATTGGATATTTCCCAAGCCATTCCTCCCACAAATCAATCATTTCATCAGAACTTTTTTCACCCTCACCACTACGCTCAAACAAATATTTCCCATCCCGGTACATCTCACTCACTGCCGGATCCAAGGCAATCGAAATATCCTCACCAGGTTTGTACCCAGCAGCCTCAATTGCCTTCACCAAAAACTCCATCGCCTCCTCATTACTCTTCAAATTCGGCGCGAATCCACCTTCATCACCAACCGCAGTTGAATATCCAGCCTTCTTCAAAAGCTTCTTCAGTGCATGGAAAGTCTCAGCCCCATATCTCAGTGCCTCTTTAAAACTGCTCGCGCCCTTTGGCATAACCATAAATTCTTGAAAATCCACGCTGCCATCCGCATGAGCACCACCATTTATCAGGTTCATCATTGGCAGCGGAAGCAGTGTCGCCTCGGGATTCAAATGCTCCCAAAGCATCACATCTTTCTCATTCGCAGCAGCATGCGCAGCCGCCAAACTTATTCCCAAAATCGCATTTGCCCCCAAACGACTCTTATTTTCAGTCCCATCCAGCTCAATCATTTTCCGGTCCAAAGCCTCCTGATCCTGCACATCCATCCCCATCACTGCATCTTTCAGCTCTCCCTCAACATTAGAAACCGCTTTCTGCGTCCCTTTCCCTCCAAATCGATCACCACCATCACGCAGCTCACAAGCCTCATTTTCTCCTGTTGACGCGCCACTCGGCACAATTGCACGACCAAAACCTTTCTCAGTTGTGACTTCAACTTCCACAGTAGGATTGCCTCGTGAATCTAAAACTTCACGGGCATGAATATTTGTAATTTTTGCCATCGGGGAGGGGTTAAATCAGCCCTAATATTTCATGGACTAGCCCAAAAGCGCAAGCTTTGTTAGAATGCCCCCGCAAATTTAATCCCAAAATCAAATGGACATTACTTGGCATGGACACTCCTGTTTCACTATTAAAGGTAAAGACGCAACGGTCATAACCGACCCATATGAAGGTCTTGGCAGCTCTCTCCCAAAACTTAACGCTGATATTATAACCCTAGGCGATGAATTGGCAGAAGAAAAAGGAAGTGTTGCAGAAATTGAAGGCGATCCCAAAATCCTAGACTGGCCAGGTGAATTTGAAGTTTCCAACGTTGCTATTGAAGCTTTCAGTGCAGATAAATTCGCAAAAAACGGAGGCCCAGAAGGCGTGAACGTAAATATATTTATTTTTGTTGTAGATGGAGTCAAAGTCTGCCACTTAAGCGGACTTGCACATGAACTTTCAGATGAACTTCTCGATCACATCGGGGATGTAGATGTTCTCTTGCTTCCAGTTGGTGGCGGTGATGTCCTTGCAGGGAAGGCAGCTCAAAAAGTGATGGAAGAGATTGAACCACGACTCGTAATCCCAATGTATTTCACCACGGACAAAAGCAAGCTCAATATCAAAGGTCCAGAAGAATTCTTGAAAACAGTTGGTAAAACTGAACTCAAAGCAATTGATAATCACTCAATAGCTGGTAAGAGCAGTCTCTCAGACGGTGTTATGGAATTTGTCCTCCTTGCGCCACAAACAGGCCAATAGCGAAGCGTTTGGCCCTCTTAAAAAACGTTGCGAAGCAACATCCACATTAAAGGGAGAGAAGAGATGGTTTGGGCTAACGCAAGATCTCGGTTGGTTTAATTAATAAACCCAGTTAGCCCAAGCTATCTATCCTCTCTCTTCGAAGCTACAGTGCCATCAACGTCCCAGGACTTCTATAAACAGCTCTTTTGACATAGGCACCTGTGAAGAATCTTTTCAGGAAACCTTTCTTCCCAACAAAATAAACTCGGGAAGTGGAAACGTGGAATTTTTTTAATGTTTTTTTCTTAAACATAGAGTGGAGGGTTAATACATACGGATGACTGCTGTTACAACCCCTTGAACCTCGAGAAATTCGCTGGGGTCAATATCTTTATAGTCTGGATTCGCAGCTTCAAGCCAGACTTGTCCATTTTTATTTCGATAACGCTTCACGGTGTTTTCACCATCTACAAGTGCAACCACAATATCTCCATCTTTTGCCTCCATGTCTTTATTGGCCACAACAAAATCCCCTTCCAAAATCCCAGCATCAATCATACTAAGTCCGGTCACTTTTAATGCAAAAGACCCATTCGGTTTCTTCAAAAAATCCTTTCCAACCTCAAAATAATTAATCACATGTTCCTCAGCAATCACAGGCCCACCAGCCGGAATAGTTCCAAGTAGTGGAATCCTCATCACATTTGAAGCCGCCTCAAAACGTTCCCGCACTGAACTCAACATCTTAATTCCACGCGGCGTATCATCTTTCTCCAAGTAGCCCTTCTCTTTCAAAGCTTTCAGATGCTTCAAAATACTGTTGTCACTTTTCACACCAAACTTCTCTCGCATCTCCCGCAGTGTCGGAGATTTCCCAAACTTCAATTGGTATTCCTCAATAAACTTAAGGACGGATTCTTGTTTTTCGGTAATCATAGGGGAGGGGTTAGGTAAGCGTACACTCAATATAGGTGAGACTTTACTCACCGTCAAGCAAAGTTCAATTGACACAGCCTCCAATACCTCGTAGTAATAAATCACATAACCTTCCACAATGAATAAATACCGCTGCAAAGTCTGCTCATATCTCTACGCCGAAGACACCCCCTTCACAGATCTTCCAGAAGACTGGCTTTGCCCTCTCTGCGGTGCTCCCAAATCTGAATTTGAAATAGTCCATCGTCTCAGCGAGGAAGGCGAAGAAAAACACGTCCCAATTATCGAAGTCACAGGAGATACAGTCACAGTTCGCATAGGCTCAGCCCCACATCCAATGGAGGAAGCTCACTACATTACAATGGTCGAGCTCTACACAGATAAAACCGCCTTAAAGAAAAAGAATCTCAACCCAAACGAAGAACCAATCGCCATATTCGAAAACATTTCCCAAACAAAAAATATCAAAGCCCTTGCACATTGCAATTTGCATGGTGTATGGGAGTCATAACACTTAACCCAAAAACCATGACCAAAGAAGAACTCATCGATCTCCTCAACGAAGATCTAACCAAGGAATACGCAGCTGCAGTCCAATACATCCAGCACGCAGCTCTTGTCACAGGAGCAGCTTTTCAAGCAATGCAAAAGGAACTGATTGTTCACGCGAATGAAGAAATCGGTCACGCAGTCCAACTCGCAGAACAAATCTCAGCCCTCGGCGGCATCCCAACAGTTGACGTTGCAGAACGCTTCACCGCAGGGGACACAGTTGAAATGTTGAAACAAGATCTTGAAGGCGAACTAGACGCAGGACGCCGTTACAGGGAACGCATCGGACAAGCCCGAGACCTCGGCGAATACGGCCTAGCCCGCGTCCTGGAAGACATCCTTATTATGGAAGAAGAACACGCCCGCGACTTACAAGCAGCATTGGGTCAGTAAAATCTACACACCTCTATTGTTTGGACTATCCGTCACCACCCACTCACCGCCTTGTTGTATGTGGGTGATACTATTTGCATTGGTGCCAGTAATAACATGCTCTTTTTTGTTAGACGGCTCACCATCTACAACTTTCCAAAGTGTAACTGTTCCCTTGTCATGCACTCTTGCAACATGCCACTCGCTATTAGCAAACTTCACACGCATTTCTCCCTCTAATCTCCATCTCCTAATAAACGCCAAGTTGGCACTTGTTGCCCTCCTAGCTCGAACAAGCAATGAATCGCCAGCTACCTGTCCACCACCTTTCTCTCCAGGCTCACATTGCTCAACTGCTCCACCTTCTTCCAGGAAGGCACGAACTAAATCATCATCTGTTTCAGACATATTAATCCAAGGTTAAATGGGCCACACTATACCATAATGGTATCCCCGACAGGAATCGAACCTGTATCTACTCCTTAGGAGGGAGTTATTCTATCCATTGAACTACGGAGACGCGACACACGCAACTCTAAACCAGCCTGGAGAAAAACTCAAACTCCTTCAGCAACCATGGCTGCATCAACCGCATCTTTCCAGAGAACTTCTTTAACCCCCCTTCCCAAATCCCCACTTCTAACCGAACAACCCAACTCTTTAGTCGAAACTGCTTTAACGCCTCTCTTTGCAAGAATTCTTCCAAACCGCCTATGACCCATTCCAAGATGCTTGGAATAGGGTATTCGAACTACAGCCTCACGTCCATCTATATCCACAACACCTCTTTCATCAATATGGTATATCTTCAATAATTCATCAATTCTGTTAAGAGCATCATCAACTTCATCTTTCCAGTAAATTTCTGTTGCTCTCGGTGATTTAACCATCTTCCCAGATCGTCCCTCAATAAGCTCAACATTAGCAGCGGCAAGTAGTGTTTTTAAGTTTTTCGGATTAAATCGAGGAATAGCTCTAAACTCAAGATAAGGAAGTGGGCTAATAATCTCTCGTTCACCATTTTCACCATCAGGCATAGAACCGATTCCATTTCTATCCACAAAAACGGGCATTATTGCATCAACTTCATCTTTCCAATAAGTATAAACTGATGGACCCAAAGCTCTTCGCACCCCTGGGAAACGCACACGCAATCCTGTTTTTTGAAGCCCAGCCTCTTTTATACGAGCCAACAACATATCAATCGAATAATGAGATTTTGACCGAGCATAAGGTTTTATATGAATAACTTCTCTTTCTTCACCTGTTGCAGGATCAATTACTTTTGCAACACCATCAGCACCACCTATAAAAGTCTCTTCTTCCTCACACTGAGGTGCCTCATCAAGTTCTAAGAAAAACCTCAGACGTTCTTTGAGAAAATCTCTTGTTCCCCTCCATTCAAAACTCGCTACTCTTTCATCTGAATCTAAAACATCTTTGTCGATCCCATCTTCATCAAGAATCTCTTCAAGTACCGCTTCATCTGCCGAGTAAGCAACAAAGGTACGATTGCCTCTTTCATCACAAACCAAAATAGATATATCCAGCGACGGCACACAAACCAAAACATAAGGCGTCTGGCGCCATACAAGCCTAGGAATAACTTCTGCTCTTGCAGCTGGCAATTCAGATATATCAACTCCCATTTCTCGTAAAACTTCAACAACCAAACCTAAGCGGTCACTCTTCTCCACACTTCTAGACATTTGATCATGTCCCTCAGGATTCTCAAGTTCAACAGGTCTTTGGCCTCCACTTGCTCTAACAAAAGATCTACCTGCACTCACAATTTGCAAAGTATTCCTACTAATAGTATCGAGTGCAACATCTAAACACTCTGCAAAATTATTTTTTCTGCTAATAGTAACTTGCTCATCAGGTCCCAAACGAGCATTTAAAGTCTCTATCAAGGAAACAGCAAACGTTTGAAAAAGTTTCCCAAGTTCTTGTCTAGCAGCAGCTTTAGCTTCAGGCGTACCAGCGTTTACAAACCTGTCTAATGCAGGTTCAATCAGCCTCTCCTGAAAATCATTTGGTTCATATCTATACATATGCACTTTTATAACACAATACTCATATCCTGTCCAGGCCCAAGGTAAATACTGCAACAAAATCCACATCCACACGCAACTCCCATTTTTTGCTTACCCAAGCGCTTTTCGCTAAGCTGCACACATGACAAAAGTCACGCCAATGATGGAGCAGTATCAGAAGATCAAAGCGGATTACCGCGACGCAATCCTCTTTTTCCGCCTCGGGGATTTTTACGAAATGTTCGGCCAAGACGCACTCGATGCCTCCAAAATCCTAGACATCACCCTCACAGCCCGCAACAAAAAAACCACGCCAATCCCAATGTGCGGCATCCCTTACCACGCAGCTGAAAATTATATCGACAAACTCACAAAAGCAGGAAAAAAAGTCGCCATCTGCGAACAAGTCTCAGATCCCTCGCTCCCCGGAATCGTCCAAAGAAAAGTCACCCGCGTAATCACCCCCGGCACATCCTTCAGCGAAAATATCTTAAACCGCAAAGCCAACCTCTTCGTCCTCGCAATTTTCCCAAAAAAAGACTACTTCGGACTCGCATTTGCAGATCTCACAACCGGTGAATTCAACGCAACTGAAATCCAAGGCATTGAATCTCTCTCCTCAGAAATCACCAGAATCGCTCCAGCAGAAATTATCATCAGCCGTGAACACTATGAAGACCCAGAAATTCGCACTTCAATACTAAATCTTTCCGAAGCCCCCATTTCCCCCTGCGATTTTTACGAAGAAGCCTCCCAATTTTTAAAGGAATCTCTCCACGTCAGCGGACTGGAAGGCTTTGGTCTTGGCAACTGGCCCTTTGCAATTCAGGCCTCCGCACTCCTGATGCGTTATCTCATTGATACTCAAAAGGAGACCCTCGCACATATTGATCGTATCACCGCATATCACAAGGAAGACTGGATGCATCTTGACGAAGCCACAATCCGTAATTTGGAACTATTTTCCACACTCCGCGACCATGAACAAACTGGCACTCTCCTCTCAATTTTAGATAACACAGAAACTTCAATGGGAGGACGATTACTACGCCGCTGGCTCGTTCAACCTCTTCTTAGTCGAAAGGAAATCACAGCCCGCCACGACGCAATCGAAGAACTAATCCAATCCGATACCACCCGCAATCAACTCCAAGAAAATCTCAAACTCATCGCAGACTTAGAACGTCTTCTAGGACGATTAAGCTCAACTTCCGGAACAGCACGTGATCTCATCGGCCTAGCAGAATCTCTCAAACTTATCCCAGAAATAAAGGAGCTTCTGGAAGACTCAAAATCCCCTCTTTTAAAAGAACTCCAAAGGAACCTCACACCACTCAATCCTCTAGTCGACACAATCACAGCAGCTATTCTAGATGAACCTTCACCAAAGCTAACAGAAGGAGGAATAATAAAATCGGACTACAATGACGAACTCGACGAACTCCATAATCTGATGAAGGACGCAAAAACTGCTTTAAAAAACATCGAAGCAAATGAAATAAAAGCCACGGGCATCTCCTCGCTCAAAGTCAAATTCAACAAAGTCTTTGGATATTATATTGAAGTCAGCAACACAAATTTGGACAAAGTCCCAGACCACTACACTCGCAAACAAACTTTGGTAAATGCAGAAAGATTCATCACGCCGGAGCTTAAAGAACACGAAGAAAAAGTCCTCACTGCAGAAGAAAAATCAAAGCAATTAGAATATGAAATCTTCGTTGAAATCCGCATCCAAGCGCTCAAACACATAAAAGCCATCAAACAGAACGCACAAACCTTAGCCCAACTAGACGTCTTGCTCTCCTTTGCACAAACAGCAATTCAAAGGAATTACTGCAAACCAGAACTCACAAATGACCCCCAAATGAAAATCCACGACGGCCGCCATCCCGTGGTAGAAGACATGACTTTTGAAAAATCCTTCACACCAAATGACACACTTCTTTTGGCCAATAAAACGGAATTCAAACTGATCACCGGCCCAAACATGAGTGGAAAATCCACTTATCTCCGCCAAGTTGCCCTCATCGCGCTCATGGCTCAAATCGGTTCTTTTGTCCCAGCAGAAGCCTGCCGCATGCGCCCTTTTGATCGAATTTTCACGCGCGTCGGCGCCAGCGATAACCTGGTCAAAGGTCAATCCACTTTCATGGTGGAAATGCAGGAATCGGCCTACATTCTTAATCAAGCAACTGACCGCAGCCTCATAATTCTGGATGAAGTCGGCCGCGGAACCAGCACTTATGATGGACTCAGTCTGGCCTGGGCAATTATGGAATTTCTTCACGACGCAATCCGCGGCTTCACCCTTTTTGCCACTCACTACCACGAACTCATCGTCCTTGCAGACAGACTTGAACACGCCAAAAACTACTCAATCGATGTCCAAGAAACCAAAAAAGGCGTTCTCTTTCTCCACAAAATTAAGGAAGGCGGAATCAACAAGAGTTACGGAATCGAAGTCGGTCGCCTTGCTGGCCTCCCAACCCCGGTCCTTGATCGCGCAAACATGATCCTTCGCGAACTCGAAATTGAAAAACAACCAAACTCAGAAAAAATCTCCACAGACCAAATGGGCCTTTTTGCCAGAACTTACGCCTCAAACCGAGAACCCGGCAAACTCACACATCCCGCATTGGAAAAACTGCAAGACCTTGATATAAATAGTCTGACGCCAATCCAGGCTCTTCGAGCCTTGGACGAGCTCAAACATCTCAAGGACGACTAATGAAATTCATCTCCAAAGCCCAAGAAAAAGCCTATAAACAAGCAATGAAACGAAAGTACAAAGCGGTAGCTTTTGACGTGGACGGAACACTGACGAAATTCGCTCGCTTCCGCATCCCACGCTCTTTAAAAAAGACACTAGAATCCCTCCCAGAATCTTTTCCCTTAGCAATCTGCACAGGAAGAAAACTCTCATATCTTACCGGGGAACTTGACCACTTAATCCACAAAAAAAACCGCTATGTCTTCTGTGAAAATGGCTGTATCGGCTACAAATACATGCCAAAAAAAGACGACTTCAAAAAAATCTTTGAAACTCCATGGCCCACAAAACGCCTCACTCCAGATACCCTCGCCGCATTCCTAAAGAACGAACTCGGCTGGCACGTCACAATCAGCGTCAGGGAACACAGCGTTGTGGAATTTTATCACTCCTGGCTTTATGTCTTCCCCAAACTCGTACGAAAAGTATCTAAGCGTTCAGCAGTAGAACTCAAAAAAATCCTTACTGAAATGAAAGTCAACGACATCCTCCGCACCCAAGACTCCGGCATCGGAAATATAATAATGCCAAAAGACGGCGGAAAAGGACACGCAATGCAAGCTTGGGCAAAACACCTCAAAATCTCTCCCAAAGACATCCTCGTTATCGGCGACCAAGCAAATCCAGGTGAAAACGACGAAGATTTCCTCAATGGCAAAAACGGCACCTCATTCACCGTTGGTAGACAAACAAAAAATGTCTACCCTCTACCCGTTCTAGACGCAAAACACCGCAAAGTCTGGGGGCCAAAAGGAACAAACTTCCTCCTTCAGAACCTTGAAATTTAGGCCCAAATCTGTTATAATCAACAGATCGATTTTTTAACAAACACAAAAATGAATAGGCCTCCGGAAAGACCAAACCCAGGGAACAAAATAGTAGAAGCCTTTGAAGAACTACAAATCCCAGGGATAGAGGTTAAAACTGTTGCTGCACAACCCGCTGTTAACGTAACTGACCCACAACCTACAATAAGACACGTTTTTCTTAATAAGTTGGGATCTGGCTTACCTCAAGAAGGTTTTGATGCATTAGTCGAGTTAAAAAAACTTTTAGGAGAGGCAGGTTTTCAATATATTGATCTAATAGAAGTGACAGTAGATGAATACAGAGGCAGACGAGCACTAAAAGCTCCAGGGGCATCTGAGCACGCCGCAGCATCCATACGCATGGAGTATCAGGCGAAAGATGGTGTAGCAGCAGCAGAAGAACTGGCTACTTATTTAGACATGCTAACACTTGAAGATTTAAGGCCACAAGGCCCTCCTCCTGCAGTTGATGAGTTCAAAGAAAAGTTCAGAGGCGAAGCTTTGGACACCTGAACAAGCCCTTGACAACACAGCAAAAGTCATTATAATGGTAGCTAATTTTGCTTAACACTTTTTCAGCATGGATACACCAGGAGCCAAAATCAGAGCCGCCTTTAAAAGCATAGGTGATGGACAGGTATGTTTAATGAGTAATAATCCAACTGCATTAGAAAACATTGCAGATTATGTTAAAAGAGCAACAGAAAAAGAGTTAACAGTAGGAGTGCCATTTGCAGTGATGGAAAGACATACAGCCTCAGAATTTACAGCAATTGCTGTAGATACGTATTTCTCAAATATGAAGCAAGATGAACAAGACTTTTTAGATTGGCTAGAAAAAGCTGGTGACCAAGCACCGATAATTGTCCCATTTGGTGCATCAATGGAACTAACTGAGCCCTTCAAAGAACATATAGGAAGTGATGAGAAATGGGCTGAATTAGTAACATACTGGGGAGAGGATAGAGAGCTTGCAGCCATCTTCGAAAAAATTGCAAGCAAACTTGAAGAAGTACAAAGCGCACAAACTGAATAATTTTCCCCAACTCATAATTCTCGGGCCGGCCCAAACCATCTCTTGACTGGCGCGGTTCTTCTGCTAGAGTCAAAGCTCTTAAAAGCTAACACTCAACATATGAAAGGAAGACCAGACCTAATGAATATCTCAAGCACAAGGTGTGAAGGATTTTGCCCTACAACAGAAGAAATCCGAAGAATTGTAGAAGAATGTATTGGGATGAGACATGTCTTCCCAGAAGAATTACAACAAGGTGGGATAGCAGAAGCAGTAATACAAAAAGTTGTTGATGAAGTTATGGCAGCTTCAGAAGAAGCAAGGCCATTCGGTGAAGAGCTTCCTCATAGTTGGGCTTGGGCTCTTGCAGCACCCGGGGCTGAAATACATCAAGTAAGAACCCTCGAATGGAAAGGTGAGTGGTGGTATGCCATGCTGGACTGGCCTGAAATGCGCATAACAGGGAAAATGCAATTAGCAGAAGGCGAAGAAACAAAGCCAACTGAACTAGTAGGTGAATTGCGTAGACCAGAAGTATATTTCTTAGGTAGAATAGCAGACCACAAAGCCACAGGCATATCTGCAGTCACAGGACCAGATAACCAAGTAACACGAGCAGTATGGGTAGAAGAACCATTCCAAATCCCACAATAATTTCCCCTTGCCAACCCGCAACCCCCATGTTAAAGTCCCCATGCTCTATCTGTCTTTCAGGCAGAACGGGAGTGAAACGGACGTTCCTTTTCGCTTCCCCTTGACCTGAAGGTATCTAACCCACACAGGTATGAAATATGAACTTATGGTGATTCTGGATCCGTCAAAAACGGAAAAGGAACTCGAAAAACTCTCAGACGAAATCAAAAAGCACTTCTCAGACAACGGTCTGGAATTTGTGGAAGAAGATGTTTGGGGTCTCCGTGAACTAGCGTACAAAATCAAAGGCTTCTCATCAGGTTATTACGTGGTGATGAATTTTGAAGGTGAAGGCGAAGGCGTACCAAAAGTTCATGAAGAACTTCGTCTACTTTCTCCATCAGGAATCGTCAGATACATGCTTCTCAAAATGCCTGAAGACTACGCTCTTATGCGTTACGACAGAAAAGCTCCAGAAAAAGGAGTAGAAGCAAGCGATCACGCAAAAGAATTACAGGAGAAAATCGCTAAAAGTAAAACTAAGAAAGACGACACTCCTGCGGAGCAGGAGCCTAAAAAAGAAGAAAAGCCAGTCGAAGTAGCTGCAAAACCTGAACCAGAACCAGAGCCTGAGCCAGAACCAGAAGTTGAAGAAGAAGAAGCACCATCTGAGGAACCAGAACCAGAATTGACAAAAGAAGAAAAAGACGAACCCGTGACCGGCGCCGGTCAGGCAGAAGATAAAGAAGAAATAACGCAAGAGGAACCTGAACCAGAACCAGAACCAGAGCCAGAACCAGAGCCAGAACCAGAGCCAGAACCAGAACCAGAACCAGAACCAGAACCAGAACCAGAACCTGAACCTGAAG
>CAZGUT010000016.1:0-22480 GCA_964529435.1 uncultured Candidatus Peribacteria bacterium
GGATTCTCTTCATCCCTCGGGCTTACGCCCGGGGAGTTTCGGCGGTTAGCTTAAATCTAACCCACGCCTATGTCCAAAAATGTAAAAATCCTCCTTGGAGTACTTGTTCTTGTCCTCATAGTTGGTAGTGCAGCCTTCATGTATTCAAAAAGTGAAGATCTAGAGGGTAAATTCAGCCTCAGATTTGATGAAGCTAGAGTGATGGATACATTCCCAGACTTCAAATGTGATGATGACGACGCCACAGTTGTAGTTTCAAGAGTAATATCTGAAGTTTCATCCACGTTTGGATCAGGATCAAGCACCGGTTCTACATCTGGAGAAACATCTGGCGAAGTGTCAGAAGTAACATCTCTAGTTCCATACTGTATGCCAATAAAGAAATTTAACAGGTTTGAAGATATTTGGCGGAAAAACTAATTAGACTAAGAGATAAAATCATACCGGGACTGCTTATCGCAGTCCCGGTTTTAGTTGCAATTTTTGTTTATCCGGATACCATCCGTGCTTTTGATTTTTCAAAAACAATGCTTCTCAGATCTCTCTTAGCTCTCATCCTCCTCTTAACAATCCTAAAATTCAGATTTAAAATCCCCAAAAATTACTTCACCTCAAAAATCACACTCATCGTCCTAGGCATTCTCTTGACTATTTTCCTTGCCACTCTCTTTTCTCCCCAAGGACTAAACAGCATTTGGGGCACTTACGATCGCGGCCTCGGCCTAATCCAATGGTTAACTTTCGGCACTTACTTTTTCTTGCTACTTCTCTATCTAAACAAAAAACACATTATCCTCGGCCTAAAACTTCTCATCTTCGGCACAACACTAATCGCAGCATACGGAATACTCCAAAACTACTCCATCGATCCAATTTTCGCACACTTCAATACAGATTTCCTTGAAGGACGAATTTTCTCCACACTCGGGAATCCAGACTTCTTAGCTCAACTCCTAGCCCCAGTTATAGCCCTCACACTTTTCTTCGCCTGGGCTAAGAAAAAAATCCTCCACAAAATCATATACATCCTTCCAGCAATCATAATGTTCATCGCACTCCTCCAAACAGGAAGCCGAGCATCTTTTCTAGCACTAATTCTGGGTATACTTTTCTTCATTTTCCTCCGGATAAAAAGGAAGAAACACATACTCATAATCACCGGATCACTAATCCTTCTCATCCTCGTCGGTATCCAACTAGGCCTCCCAACTCTCGATCGCTTCCAACTAAACTCAGAAAATTTCCGTTCAGCAGAATCCCGACTCATAATCTGGGATGTAGCTGCCAACACAATTCTGGACCACCCAATTCTTGGCCTCGGCCCAGACAATTTTGGCATCCGCTTCCCGGAATACATGAAACCAGAGTTTTATTACCTCGAGGACAACCTCCACATCTCAGCAGATCGCGCCCACAATGAAACCCTGGAAATGGGACTGATTGGTGGCTTTCCTCTCATGCTTTTATATCTCGCATTAATCGCCCTAGTCCTCCAACACCTAATCAAAAACCCCAAGAAAAAACTCTCCACAGCTCTTTCACTAGGCCTACTCATAATTTTCCTTCAAAACCAACTCACTTTTTCCCAAGTCACTCACTTTGTTTTAACTTTCTACCTTCTCGCAGGCCTAATAATCACTACCACCCCTCCCAAATCTTTCCAATGGCGCCCCACAAAATTATTCCGCTACCTCGGCACACCAATTCTCATAATTTTCTTGCTTTTCATCTTCGCAGAAACAGTAATCCACAGGGTCTACGCCGAAGGCTGGTACACATATGCCTTAGCCACAGAAGACACCAAAACCGGACTCCAAAACGCAATCGCATTCGCCCCACTTGAAACTGAATTTCGCTACGACCTCCTCATGTGGTTCCCAGAAGAACGCAATGAACAACTTCACGCACTTCGCCAAATTGAAGGCGAAAGCATCGACGTCCTGGCCTGGTCTGCAAACTACATGCTTAGCGTAGACACAGAGGAAGCCTACACACTTTTTGAAGAGGTAATCGCTCTCAATCCACTTTATCCACACACAACCCGTGCCTATGCAGACGGCCTCTACATAGACGGCAAATACGCCACTGCCGCCCAATATTATGAAACTTATCTAACACTCGTCCCAGCATTCTGGACTTGGTGCCCAGACCTTGAATCCTACTCTGAATACGAACAAAAAAAATACCGCATCTTCTACAAAAACGTCCCAGACTTCAACAACTCCCTCATCCACCTCCACGACGCCTACACCCAACTCGGCGAAGCCGAGAAAGCCGCAGAATTATATGAGTATTTGGAGTGCTTAAATGGCTAAACCACCCTCCACCACCTCAGTCCTGCAATCGCAATCAATCCCAAAATGAAAAATGTTGCTCCAGCCACCAGCATAGCTTCTTGGATTGTATAAATATCTGCAACCCATCCAGCAAAAGGCCCAATAAATGAAAAAGTCAGTCGGCCCATCAACTGCCTAACAGACAGCACCGTAGCCCTCATCCGCGATGGCACCAACTCATTAATGTAAGCCTTTATCAAAGTTACATTCACCCCTCTCACCACATAAAAAAGTGGCAAAAACGCCAGCGCCCACAAACTCTTAAAAGTCCCAAGCCCTGCATACGCCACCGCAACCATACTAATCGACAAAAAGAACAGTACCCCACGGCTAAACATCTTCTCAATCTTATGTACAAACATACTCGCACCGCCAACAACAAACTGAAGCACCGCCCACAGCACCCCAAATAAGAAAACCGGCACGCCAACAAGCTGCCAATAAGGCTGAACAAACCAACAAATCGTCAGAGTAGACGCACCCAAAAACGCGCCATACAAAATCAGCCACTTCACCTCTTTATTATCATGCAGCGCGTGCTTCGTGATCCT
Source organism: uncultured Candidatus Peribacteria bacterium (assembly GCA_964529435.1). GTDB lineage: Bacteria > Patescibacteriota > Gracilibacteria > UBA1369 > 2-02-FULL-48-14 > CAZGUT01. The sequence goes on from CAZGUT010000016.1 coordinate 2,888, forward strand.
CAAAATATTTTTCAGGTTCCCCTCAGGGATCTCATACTCATGTTGCTTCGGCTCCACCAAAGTCAGCGCAAAAGGCACCGCAGCACTCAGCGTCACCGCTTCCACAAAAAACGGCGTCCGCAAACTAATCGTCGCCAACAGCCCACCCAAAATCCCAGCAATCCCTTCGGAAAAATTCCCAAACGCACTCATTCGCCCTTGCGACTTGGTATACTCGCCCTTCCGCCCCAAAGCCAAAAGACTGTCATAAAGCATCGCACTGTCCGCCCCACTCACAAAACTCGCTCCAACCGCCAACAGTATCTCCACCACAACAAAAGGCCAAAACCCACTCGACGCCGTATAAAGCCAATACCCACAAGCCACAATCACCGTCCCAAGAATAATGGACAGCTTCCGCCCAAACGTATCCGCAAAATACCCCGACGGCACCTCACACACCACAATCGCCACCGCAAAAATCGTCTGCAGCACCATCACCTCCGTCATACTCAGCCCATTCTCCTGAAAAAACAGCACGATAATCGGCATCACAATCATAAACCAACTGAGAATGCTGATCACATACAGCTTCCAGACATTCCCCTGCATTTTCTTTTTGTACGACTTGCTCATTACAAGCATTCTAACATAGAAAATTATATTGAAATCATCAAATCTCTGCCCGGGCAGAAACTCAACAAATCTGTGCGCGCGCACAGATTTAGTCCCAATTTTTGGCTTATATAAGCCATCCTATTTTCTTACAGTTCTCCGCCTCGCCAACAAATAAACAACCAAAAGCGTATTCGCAGCAGTAATCGTTGCCAGATAACTCACAGTAAGCAGGTTATAACTTTCAAGTGCAAAAATCGCCAAACCATCTGCCAAGGCAAAAGCGGTCCAAGATCCAGCTGTCTCTGTCCAAGGCCGCATATACGATTTCCTGAAAGTTGGGATATAGCCAATAGCGTCAATAGCTGAAACCATCAAAACTGCCAGCAGAGGATTATCCAATTGCCACCACACAAAAATCGCAAAAAGAGCAGATGTAAGAACAGCCACATCACTGCGAGTAATATTTTTTGTACCATTTCGTACGGACAGCAAAATCACAACCACAGTTAAAGATACACTGATGATCATAGGAATCGCACCTACACCACCATCGCCATACAGTAGTCCTGCGGTTGCTGTTCCTTGTGTTATTGCCCAAATAAGCCAAGTAAAAATATGTGGTTTTGTTTTTTTATTCCACACGTCTCTCAAGTACGGCACAAAAGCTACAACCCCTATTGCTGTTGAAAGAATCGCAAAAGCGATTTTTATATTCATACGTGAAGTCTAACCTGTTGAGGTAGTTCTGTCTAGAAATCTGTGCCCGCGCACAGATTTCTGCCCGGACAGAAATTATTTCTGATCAAAGCCCCAAGTCCCATCCCAAGCTTTCATAGGATTTTTCTTTAACCAATCAATCCGTGCCAAATAAGCCTTCGCAGGCCCATCAGTCGGAATGGCTTTCAGTACTTTTCGCATCCGTGTCTCAACTTCAACCCATTGCTGATTCCGATAATACTCCAAAGCCTCATGCCACGTTGCAAGTATTACCACACCCTCATTGCTCACAGCATCTCTCGGACCCATAACCTCAAAAATATTAATTGCCTCCTCTTTACCCTTCAGCCGCACCCGGTCAATTCGTCTGAAACTCAATTCCTCCTGTGCTGCCGCCATTGCATGATCATTCACCAGCACGCGCGTCCCGTAAAACTTATTTCCACCTTCCAGCCGCGCCGCCACATTCACAGTGTCTCCCATGGCTGTGTAATCAAACCTCTTCGCAGATCCCATATTCCCAACAATCGCGTCCCCAGTCGCAATCCCAATTCTAATGCCCAATTTCTGCCCAGTCTGCTTATTCAATTCGCCAATCTTTGCACGAATCGCAAGCGCCGTTTTACACGCCGCAAGCCCATGATCCGCACTGGCAACGGGTGCACCAAACAAGGCCATAATCGCATCACCCTCAAATTTATCAACGGTCCCGCCGTGCTGCATAATCACTCCAGTTAGCGCATCAAAATAAGTATTAATAATCCCAACGACTTCCGCCGCCTCCAAACTCTCACTCAAACTCGTAAAATTCTCAATGTCTAAAAACATTACGGAAATATTCCGCCTCTCACCACCAAGTTTCAGCTGATCCGGATTAGCACTGATCTGCGCAACCAACTCCGGCGACACATAATGCCCAAACGCACTTTTGAGCTTTCTCTTCTCCGCAAACTCAGTAAAATTCCGATACCCCATCGCCGCAAGATAAGCCGCCACAACAGCAAAAACCGGCCAAATCAGATCCGGAATCACTCCTCGGCCAAAACTCAAATTCGCATACATCGGAAACCAAACAATCTCTACCACAAGCACCCCAACCCCGGCCAAAACCGGCGCATAAAGCGCAACACCAGAAGCCAAGGCCACCATCACCACCACCAACCCCAAAAACCCAGCCGTACTCTGATGCTGCAAATACGCCCCATCCAAAATCGTCTGCACAGCATTGGCATGAATCTCAACTCCCGGCATCGGCGTCACCTGATCAATCGGCGTATAGTAAATGTCCTGGAGTAGGGCAGTAGTGGCACCAATCAGCACAATCTTCCCATCAAAAGTCTCAGCCGGCACCGCCCCTCGATAAACATCCACAAAAGACACCGTCTCCCAATCACGAGTCCCCTTCGCATAATTAATCAGCATCTGCCCATTCTGAATCGGCATGTCACCAAAAGCCTCAACATCCTCCAAATCCAAATACTCCCGCACCAACTTCAAATCGATATGCTCCTCCTGCACACCCCCAACGACCTCAATCGCCGGAATCCCATAAATCGTACTGGTATTACTTGAACTCTCATCCGCTCCCAAATTCGCATACCCAGTTTTTACGACTTCATCCAAAATCTCAATCGGCTCAACCGCATCAGTAAAATTCAAATAACCATTCTCAAGCCCGGTCACGCCAGCAGCCCCCTTGATCAAGTAGATATTGTCATGTAGCCCAAACATCTCCGCCAGTGCAGCATCATCAGGGTGGGGGTCTTCCAAATACAAAAGCGTACTTAATCCAATGTCACTCAAATTGCCAGTCTCATCCATCATCTCAATAACCGCATCCGCCGAAATCCCACGCGCTTTTTCAGTAAACAAAATATCCAACATCACTACAGCTGCGCCCGCATCTGCAATCTCAGAAACGACTTTGCCAAAGTACAGCCTAGACCAATCTCCAAATCCACCCATGCCACCTTCATCCACGTCCGCCAAAGTAGCCTCATCAATCCCGACAACCACCACTTCACCACTTACTTCACGCTCGTCATAAAGGTAATTCGACAGACTTTGCTGAAGATTCCCAAGCAAACCAATTGCATGCAGCATTGTACTGACCAGCGCCAGCACAACGACAATTGCTATTCCAGCAAAAATCTTATTCAATTTCATCCCATAATTATACCAGAAAAACGCCTTCCAGGGAAGACCAGCTAACCTGAAAATTTAGAGTTCTACTTTCTCAACTACTTCACTTCCATCACGTCGTCTTCGAAGAAGCGCAAATCCGCCAGCAAGTGCAAGAACACTAAGTGCCGCTAAGTCTGGGTGATAAGCCGCAGAACAATTAGCACAACCACCACCTCCATTACCTGTATCTAGATAACCAGTTTCTCCAGGAACTTGAGTGTCTGTATCCCCAGTCTCTGGACCATCTGTATCTGGATCTCCAGTCTCTATTCCAGTATCACCAGTGTCCATTCCACAATCATAGATGTCGGTGAAGGTTGCAGACTGACCTTGTTCCAAAGTGTAAAGGTCAAAATCTATATCACCTCTCACCTCTGTCACACCAGCAACAGCCTCAATTTGCATTTGTATTTCAGGAAGGATTGAATCAAAAGTATTGGTTTGGCTGCCATCTACACATCTAGCAACACCTTCTGGATCATAATTGGGCATCAACATCCCCGCTGAAACTCCAGCTGTGATATCTGTCTCTGCGTAAACTATTGCGGTATCTCCAGCATCTTCCCAGTAGACTTCAATCGGAGCACCACTGGTGCTAATTGTGTAACTACCATGACCACTAGCACCAGATGAAACAATAATTCTTCTGCTTGCCGCATCATACTCATAAGTTCCAGAAGTTCCACCAGTAGATTCGATGGCTGCATCCTCTCCTAGACAGTCCACAGTTTCACTCTCAACACATTCCTCACAATCTTCATCGTCTTTCTTGTCACCATCGTTATCGTCACAATCTCCAGAGACACTTACGTAGCCCTCAGGCTGATCACAAGATTGGGTGCTTACTTCAGAATTACCAACGCCATCTCCATCTGCATCTTGATACCAAGTGCCCATATCAACAGCATCTTCATCCACGACTAGATCACAATCATTGTCTACGCCATCACATGTCTCAGTTGCTCCTGGATAAGTGGTAGCGTCTGAATCATCACAATCTCCATCAGATCCCAGATAGCCTGTAGGCTGATAACAAGTCACTACCGTGTCATATTGAGAACCATAACCATCTTCATCTACATCTGGATACCAGGTTGAAGCATCCACCGCATCATCCTCATCCACTACGTCATCACAATCATTGTCTATCCCATCACAATACTCATCCGCACCTGGGTGGATGGACGGATTGCTATCATCACAATCCACGTCTGAATCATAACCATCAGAGTCGGCGTCGACAGGGGTAGAGGAAGGGGAACTATCTAGATCTTCACAATAGTAGAGTTGATAATCATCTGTACTAATGTAGATCCACGTGTCTAATTCATTCGGAGAATTATCTGCACTAAGATATTGAACGGGATAAGCATTTGTTGAAAGCGATTGGGGGGTTTGAGCCCCTGACACATCGGTAACAAGTATAAGATCATCATCATCACCAATCCCTATGCGATCATTCTCTTCATCAAATTGGGGGTCCCATTCATTATCACTAGGGTCATTAAGTACTTCAGTGCCATCTTCCTTATAAATGCCAGAATCAGAACTTACCCAGTCAGACAAATATACATCTCCAGTAACATCTCCGATGGATCCATTACTGCCTGAATTAATTGCAGTTGCAGACAAAGTCCAACTACTAGATCCCAGAGATACGTCTGATACAACATAACTATCACTACCAGAAATGACATATATAAAAGCTTGATCAAAAGTAGGGCTATATCCAGACATTTTATAATGGTTGCCTGAAAAATCAGATTCTATAGCTTCAAGCGTAGAACGTGTATCAGAAAAGGTTACGCCATCACTCGTCTCTTGCACTTGGCCAAGCGAATCTGTCCCCATAACTGCTCGGGTACTAATACTACCAGGTATGCCTGAAAAAGCATAAACACTCTCACTATTATAATTGGTGCCCGCAGAAGGGACCATGGAATCAATATCAATATCACAATCCCAAGTCTCAGCTCTTACATCAGCAGAAACAGCCAAAAGAGCTGCCGGAACAGCCGTTAAGCCTACTCTTCGTAAGCCCTTGCTGCTGACTGCAGATTTTAATGCGTCCAAGGCACCCATCACTAAATTGTTTAAATACACTTAATATATCCCATGGAAACATCAAAAAGTCAAGCTGTTTAATTTGACAAGGTATAGATGCTCGCACTTTCCCCTGTCGAAGAACGTGTGATGACATATGGGAAATAAAATGTGCCGGACTGTCCCTCGTGATAGCCAGTACCAATAATTGAAGTCTTATTGTCTGCGAAGGAACTACTACTATTAATCTCTAATTGCCATTCAAGATAGGGGATAGCGTTACCGCCCGAATCTACAAGTTGTGACACAATATCCAATTGCAAAGCCAAACTAATCAAGGAAGAGTCGTCAACAAATGAACTCAGTTCACTAAAATCATCAGTGTCTAAAACAATATAATCACCACGGTCGGATGCATCATCAATCAAGTCTTCATAAACTTCAGTGTTGTCTGAAGATGCGGCTTTAGTCTCATCACCCATCCAATCACGTCCCACAGCATCATTCGGTATCAAACTTACATTTCCAGAACTCGTTTCACCAACTAACTGCCATAGAATTATCGTGTCATTTTCCTCCTCAGAGGTAGGGCTGAATGCATATCTTGATGAACAACTCTCATCACTACATGGTGTTCTAATTTTCAACTGCCAACTCGAAAACCCCAAGTCCGCCGGCACATAAGCTCCAGTCTCCGTCCCATCACTCACATACAAAGGCACCGTCACACTCTCCCCATACATCAACTTATTCCAATTGCACGGATGGTCCACATCTTCGTGATCATTCAAAATGGAACATTCATCGCTCAAACCAGCAGTTCCAGTTCCCAAAATCGGCACATAATAAGACCCCGTTGGATCATCCTCATGCACCTCCGCCACCCCCCTCACCTCATACCCACCATAACTCACACAATCGCCACCACTATCCTCCAAACAAAACGCCTCTGAATCTTCTCCCGGATCATACCCTGCCTCATAATCCCGAATCTGCACCACCGCCAACTCCGCCGCCGACTCCGCTGCCAACCGAGCCTGACTCGTCCCGTCCATCTCGCTAAAATACCGCACCTTGTCCTGCGTATTCTCAATCGTCGTCCCCGCAATGATCATAATCACGGTCATAATCAAAAACGCAAATATCAAGGAGTACCCAGGCTGCCGCCCAATCGCACCCCCACCGCCGCTGTCAAAACTTTTATTCATAAGAAGAAATTTCAGAATATACTCCAGTCGAAACCGTACGCTGGATGGTGATGCTCATCGGCTCACCAAGAATCCCACCTGAATAATCATCACTCAAGCTCACGGTCAGCACAATCGTCGCCTGCGGCTGAACCTGTGCCTCCTCCTCAGCAAACGCCCGATAAGGATCCTCAGTCGGCGCAATGTAAATGTAGAACTCTTCAACATCAACCGCCGACGGCGTAATCGGCATCAACTCCGCATCCGCAGCGCCATCCCCATCCGTCAAATCCGCCTCATCCGGCGTGTCACCCGCACAAGGATAATCGCTAGCACACACCCACTCGTCCACAACCCCATCGCTGTCCGTATCCGTCCCAGTCAACAATACCTTGGAAATATGATAATCCGCCTCACTAGAATCAAAAGCCTCCTGCGCAAAAACCAAACGCTCATCTCCAGCACCGTTTATAAGGATCAACTCCTTCACCACATAATGCTCAACCTCCTCGCAATTTGCAGTCCCATCCCGCGACTCATCACAAAACGCATTCATATCCTCAGCCGCCTCACTGCCACTATACCCATCAAAAGGATGCTGCCCCGTATCCAAATCCAACTGGCTGAAATCCGGACTGTCACAGTCATCCGGATATACAAGCGAACCAGAACAATACGCCCCATAATCCCCAACACTGGTATAAGGCCCATCCGTATCAGGCCCGCCCGTCCCCGGATCATAAAAGGCCTGCGCATAATAGCCATAAGTCTCCGTGCCCCAACCATCATTCCCCTGCACTTCTCGGTCATAATACGCCTCATAATCGATTGTATTTCTCTCAACAGCCCGCGCCAACTGATCCATCAACGCCTGCGCCTCGGTATATAGGAACACCTGCGACTGAATCCTTTTAGTCGACTGCATAGTATTCATCAACCCGACTGTAGACATAATCGCAACGACTGAAAATATCGTGATGGTAATCATCAATTCAATCAGAGTACTTCCACTCCGTCGTCCAAACCCAAAGTTTCTGTTTCTAGTAAACATTCGCAATCGTACGGGTTAAAGAAATAGATTTCTCAACTTCACCGACCGTCCAATAAACAGTCACAGTCACGTCAAAAGAATCCCCAGAAGCATCATATTCAAAAGTCAAAAGCCGCTGAAACACATCTTCATTAGTATCATCAGCTACGACAAAACCAGTCCCCGAACGAAGACCACTCCTTGCATACAGCTGAAAAGCCTCGCTACACGCATCACATTCATACAGGGACAACTGCCCATCTTCTCCATCACGATCAAAATCCGTAGCCATCACCATCCTCCACCCAAACGCAGAAAGATCCCGCGTATAAAAATCCCGCTCCAAATAATAAGTCGCAGTCTCATCAATCTCATCTGCCGTCCCATCAGAACAATCCGCTACATCCGCAACATCCAACTTGTCCCAACAATTATCGGGATCGCTAGAAAAATTCAAATAATTCGTATCCCGCATATTCTTCACAGCCTCAATCCCTTCCAACGCCAAATTCAGTGCAATCACTTTCTCGCCAATAACCTGATTCCCGGTCAGTGAGGTCCGTATCAAAATCATCGCCGACGTAGTCACAATCACAATCACCGTGATGGCAACCAAGGTTTCAATCAGAGACTCAGCACGCTGCCTCAGGTGCCACCATCTTCGCACTACCCAAAACTTTTTAACGTGGAACATGGCCTAATCATAACGCTGCAGCCCAGAAAATTCTATGCTAAAATTGAACCACAGATCCAAACCCCAATTTGCTCCGCATGCCACCCAAACTCCCACTCCACAAGCCACCCTGTACCTCGCCGTCCTACGAACGAGCTTTCACACTGATCGAGATGCTCATCGTCATAACAATCATGGCACTTCTCTCGATGGCCATGGCCTTTGCCTTCAGCGGCGCCCGCGACAACGCAAACTTCAATGACCAAAAACTAGCGGTCACCAACATCATCCAAGAAGCCCGCGGCCTGTCACTCTCCAGCATCCTGGTTGAAACCGCCAGTGGCGACGAACCTGCTTATTATTACTACTTGGCCATCACAGAAGACGATATTACCCTAAGCGCGGTTACAGAAGATTCGGACACAACTAAAATAAACAGTTTGACTCTGGAGGAAGGGTTTGAAATCGACCAGCCTGTCGATGTTTACTACTTTCCACCCTACGGTGATATTTGCATAGGCAGATTCGACTGTTCAGCTTCAGTTACCGAAGAAGTCTTCACCCTTACAAGCGAAGAGGGCAGGGAAGCCACCTTCACAATCTCGGTTTACGGCGGCTATCCAGAGGTAGAATAAAGGCAACAATCTGTGCGCACGCACAGATTTTAGTCTGTTTTTTGGCTTACACAAGCCATTCACATTTTAAAAAGTGTGCCCGCGCACACTTTTGCATCGATGTAAAAATATGTCCTCCCTGACCGGCGCCGGTCACTTGCTAAACAAATAATCATTCAGTCAAATGCTTGACGTCATCCCAGAAGGATGAAAAAATTACCCCCTATCTTAATTCTTAGCCATCCAAAATATGCGTAGACCCACCCTCCCAGCAGCACTATTCCTAGCCACAACAGCATGTGGCGGAGTTACCGCTGAAAAATTAGGCGAAGATATTAGGTGAAGCATGTCCTGGCTTTACTTCCACTCCAGCTGTCGCAGAAGGTTTTCAAAAAGCTGGTGTGGATTATAATGTTCATATTAGACCCTCTGCAGGAGGGGCTCCCACCGAAGAACAAGCAAGTTGCATTAGAGAAAGAATGAAATTTATCAGGGAAGAAACAGATTGTATTATCAACCAATACGGTTTTGGTCCCCATCTTCTTGTAATTTCTTGCCCCCAAGAAAAAAGAAATTCCGGCAGTGATTGCTAAGAACTACTTCACCACAAACCCAATAATTTTCCCGGGCACAAACACCTCCTTCACAACTTCACCTTCTTCAAGGTACTTAACCACGTTCTCAACTGCCCGCGCACTCTTCAACGCCTCCTCTTCCCCTACATCAACCGCTAACTCAATCGTCCCACGCAATTTCCCATTCACCTGCACGGCATAAGTCACAGTGTCCTCCTCTAACATCGCAGCATCAGCCACCGGCCATTCTTCAAGGAACACACTTTCGCCATGCCCCATCATTTCCCAAATCTCCTCGGCCAAGTGCGGCGCAAGCGGCGCCAAAACCTTCACAATCATCTCTCGCTGCTCGCCACTCAAGCCCTTCTTTAGTGCAGCATTCGTCAGCTCCATCAAAGCAGCAATCGCAATATTAAAACTCATGCCGTCAATCGCCTTACTCGCCCGGTCCACAGTCTTATGCACTGTTTTATCCATCCCTTCGCCATCACCATCCATCTGCATCATCCTAAAAAACCTGTCCACAAACCGCGCAACCCCCGTAATGCCCTGATCATTCCAGTCGCCTCCCTCCGTGAATGGCCCCATAAACATCAAATACATCCGAAAAACATCGCTACCATACTTCTCCACAAACTCATCCGGACTCACCACATTTCCCTTGGACTTCGACATCTTCGCGCCGTCCTTGGTAATCATACCCTGATGCACCAAACGATTAAACGGCTCCACCGCATCCACGTAACCCAAATCATGCAGCACCCGATGAACAAAGCGCGCGTACAAAAGGTGCATACACGCATGCTCCGGCCCGCCAATGTACATATCCGCCGACATCCACTTGTCCGCCCGCTCCTTACCCCAAGCCGCCTTGCTGTTCCCAGCATCCGGATATCGCAAAAAATACCAACTTGAACAAACAAAAGTATCCATGGTGTCCACCTCACGCTGCCCAGGCCCCTTACACTTCGGACACTCGACATTCACAAAATCCTCAGCCTCAGCCAACGGCGACTTCCCCTTTGGCACATAATCCTCCACATGCGGATGAACGACTGGCAAATCCTCTTCCGCCACCGGAACCTCTCCACACTTATCACAGTACACAACCGGAATCGGCGCTCCCCAATACCTCTGCCGTGAAATCAACCAATCCCGCAAACGATAGTTCACTTTCCCTTCACCAAGATTCCGCTCCTCAAGCCAAGCCGTAATTTTTCTCTTAGCTTCAGCGGTCTCCAAATCGTCCAAAAGATCAGAATTCATCGCAACTCCTTCGCCAACAAAAGCAGCCTCATCCAGATTCGCCTCTCCGCTTGGATCCTTCACAACTTCCACAATTTCAAGGTCATACTTCTTCGCAAATTCATAATCACGCTCGTCATGCCCAGGCACAGCCATAATCGCGCCTGTCCCGTAACTCATCAATACATAATCCGCAATCCAAATTGGCACCTCCGCACCATTCACCGGATTAATCGCATAAGCCCCGGTAAAAACCCCAGACTTGTCTTTATTTAAATCCGTCCGTTCCATTTCAGACTTGGACTTCACACCATCAACATAAGCCTCTACTTCTTTCTTCTCCGCATTACTCATAATGTCCCTCACCAACGGATGCTCCGGTGCAAGCACCATATAAGTCGCCCCAAAAAGCGTATCCGGCCGAGTCGTAAAAACCTCAATCACACCCTCTGCACCTTTAATTTTAAATACGACTTCAGCTCCTTCACTCCTCCCAATCCAATTCTTCTGCATGAGCACCGTCTTCTCCGGCCAATCCAGTCCATCGTACTCCAACAGCTTGTCCGCATAATCCGTAATCTTGAAAAACCACTGAGTCAGATCCTTCTGCACCACGTCCTGCTTGCACCGCTCACAAATCCCTTCCACCACCTGCTCATTCGCCAACACCGTGAGGCAGCTCTCGCACCAATTCACCGGCGCCTTCTTCCGATACGCCAGCCCCTTCTCATAAAGCTTCAAGAACAACCACTGCGTCCACCGGTAATACTCCGGCGACGACGTCTCCACATCCAAATCCAAGTCAAACATGCCGCCCATCGCCGCAATCTGCTCTTTCATTTTATCTATATTGGCCCGAGTAGTCTCAGCAGGATGCACGCCTGTTTTAATCGCATAATTCTCCGCTGGCAGCCCAAAAGAATCGAACCCCATTGGCTGAAAAACTTCATAGCCGCGCATCCTCATATACCGCCCCCAAGTATCCACCGGACTGTAATTGTACCAATGCCCAATATGCAGCCGATCGCCACTAGGGTAGGGGAACATCGTCAAATTGTAGTATTTCTTCCCCGGCGAATCCAAATCCGCCTTAAAAATGCCAGATTCTTGCCATTTGGCCTGCCATTTCTTCTCTGATTCTGGGGCATTGTAGCTTTGCATGGACAAATCATACCTGTACGCAAAACATCAGGCAAATATTTTCCTTACTAATTCAGAACTGGTTCAAAATCGGCCCAAATTAATGCGCCTCCGGATGTGAATAAAGCATATCTGCACGCACCGCACTCTGTGCCTGCTGTAACAGGTCACTCTCTCCTGTAATCAAATTATCGCCAAACACCAACAGTCCCACGGCCATAACCAGGAGAAATAGGGCACTCGCCACGATCACCACTTTCGTGCGTTGGCTGAGGCTCGTAAACACATCCATTTATTATCTTTTTTAGAATTAATCGGGTAATTATAGCACAGTTTCAGGAAGGGGTCAAGGGTCAGATACGAAAAATGGCCACAGGAAGCCAAATTGCCCGCGCCAGTCACCCCAAAAACACGCGTAAAAGGTGAGTACACCCTCACCATCCAAAAGATCAAGTCCGTTTACTAGGCCAAACCAGTTAAACCCCCTAGAATATAAACAAATCCCCTTAACCTCCTCGCACATGAAAACTCAAACTTTTTCACGACCAACCCCACCCCCAACGCCGATTACCCCTGAAGATTTAAAAACCCTCAGTGATTCTCAACTTTATTCCCGAGCCCGAGAATATGGCGTCAACGCCCGCGCCTGGAAACGGAAATTTGCAGGTTTGTTGCCTGAAATTTATCATCGGCGCTTATATAAAAGGAGGGGTTTTGCCTCGATTTACGAATTTGCCTTCAAACTTGCAGGTATGAGTGAACGCTCTGTTGATAAGGTTATTAACCTCTCCAGACGACTTGAAGACATGCCCGCCATCAAACAACGCCTAGAGGACGGATCTCAAGGTTGGAGCAAAATCGAAATAGTTGCATCAATTGCCCAACCTGAAACAGATAAAAAATGGGCGGAAAAAGTAGACAGACTCTCCTTCAGAGCACTCAGAGCTTATGTGATTGAATGCAAGAGAGGGGAGGAAGAAAAAAATAAAGAAATTACAGAGAGCGAAGAAGGAATGGTCAGCCTCTTTACAAATGACAAAAATCAATCATACCTGACCGGCGCCGGTCACGGAGAAAACAACTGCCAGTGGAGTCAAATGCATTTTCAGGTTAAAAGAGAAGTGGAATTTAAACTGCGCAGTCTGAAACAGGATCTCGGGAAAGAAAAAAAAGAAGCACAAACTTTCAATGACGTTATGGAGCACTTGCTTGACGGAGATGGTTCCAAAATAGGCGAGGACATAGCAACAATTCAAGTTTGCCCAAAATGTGCCAAGAAAAAAGGCTGTGAAGCAAAAACCAGACACATCCCAGTTCAGGTTAAAAGGTACGTGCGCGCAAAACATAAAGGGAAATGTGCCTTCCGATGCTGCAACATGCCAGCCACAAACCTACATCACACCAAAAGATATGCGCTCAATCACAACCATGACCCAGATCTCATTGCTCCGCTCTGTGAAGAACACGAACGCCTTGTTCATGCAGGTCTCGTCGTCAACGAGGAAGCTTCACCAGGAGAATGGCGTGTTCAAGACCAGCCAGACATCCAAGATCCCAAATTTGCAATTGATCAGGCCGTTCAGAAACGCAGGCAAGAATGTTAGGGTTAGAAATGCTGAAACGAAGAACGCCGAAGCTTATAGACTGAAGCTTATAGACCTACAGGTTAATCTGTGCTATAATTAACAGATGTAAATTCGCCACACATGAACCTAATTCTGAACATTCTCAAAACAATGCCACTTTTCCAGGCTCTAACAGAAGAAGAGCACGAAAGTATCATCGAGCACATAACAATGGAATATTACCCAGCACATCACATGCTTTTCCAAAAAGGCGTACTTGGGGACGCAATGTATATCATAAAAAGCGGCATGGTCCGCATTTTTGACGATGAAGTTTCTGGTGGAAACCCTGCCAAAATAAAGGAAATAGCTAACCTGGGTGAAGGCAATTTCTTCGGGGAAATGGCACTAATTGAAGACCAACCGAGAATGGCCAGTGCAGAAACCCTGTCAGACTGTGAAATCTTCGTCCTAAAAAAGGCAGATTTTGCAGCGCTGCTTCAGAAAAGCCCAGAAATCGCCAAAAAAGTGCAAGAAGCGTACCAGGCAAGGAAGTCCGAAAACGTATAAAAACGTATAATCTGAAACATCTAAAATAAGTTAAATGATCATCCTTCAGCTCATGATTGCTCATCTTCTAGGGGACTTTGTCTTCCAGTCGAACACGCTCATCAAAGAAAAATACAAAAGCTGGAAGGGGACTTTCAAACACTCTCTGATCATACTCGCATTCACGGCGCTCCTACTCTTTCCATACTGGCTAACAGCTCGCGCATGGATTGTCATCTTAGCAATTTTCATCACGCACTTTGTCCAGGACTATCTCAAAGTCGAATACGACAAACGCCACAACAAAAAAAAGAGCCCAGCCCCATTCTTCGTCGATCAAGCATCTCACCTGCTTCTAATAATCCTACTCGGCCGCGGCTTTGAAGAAATCCAAACACTTGCGCTCCCAGAATGGATTAGCACACTATACTTTTCACAAACATTCGCGGTGCTGTTTGTGAGCATGATCCTTCTCTCTTACGTCCTAGATATCACAAAATACCAATTCAAACGCAGCAAACACCGCAAACTCATTTATCACGCAGACTACATCGGAATGCTACACCGGATCTGGGCCTTCACCATTTTCTACTTGATTGCCTTCCTCATCTACAACTTCTGGCTCATCGCCTGACTCTTTCTTTGCACGCAAATCAATCTGATCCTCTTTTGTAGTGAGTTCCAAAAACGTAAAAGTCCACACAGCCGTAGCAAATACATGAAAAATCCCCAAAAAGTAGGAAGCAAAATAAAGCGCAACAATACCAATAATCCCCCCGATAATTACACCAATCACAGTCAGGGTCATACTCGCAAAGAAGAAAATCGGCCCAATCACCAAAATCGGAATTAGTAGCGCAACCAAAATATTAATAATGATCCGCAGTGAAATAATCACCATCAGTAGCAACATGAAAAGAGTGTGATGCAGCTGCCGAATCACAAGTCCACCACTGGAAAGCATACTGGAAAATACACCTTTTTTGTCGATGACAATGTAATACTCAGAATATGTAAAAAGTAGAGTCAAAAGTAACCCCACCGCCAAAATAAGCAAAAAGACCCAGCCAAAAATGCTCATGGATTCCACACCAAAATTTCGTATCACAAAAGCTGCCTCCGTCGCTATCCCAACAAAACTAAAAGTCTTAATGAGCAAATGATACTCAAAAAGCTGCAAAAACCGCGAAAGTCCAAAACTAAAACCCTGCATCACAGAAACTTTATGCCCAGCCCGCATGTGAGCAACCAACTGGATCAGAGCCCCCTGCGTAAAAACCGGCAGCATCAAATACAGAAGTCCAATAATCGCAGCCACAACAATCAAAAACACGCCCAGCCCAGGATTTGTCTCAAGAATTGTCAGCCCAGTATTAATAATAATCCGCAACGCAGAATCCGTTCCCTCCGCTGCCGCATTAATCGCCGGTGACGTCCAAAACGCCGCCGCCTGATACCCCAAATAAACCATGGCCACCAAACTCGTCAGCAGGGCCGGCACAAAGGCAAACCACCATATAAACCGCTTGTTCTCCTGCGTCAGAACCCAGGAATCATGAATAATAGCGCGATACTTCATGCGGGTATTATGCAGGTAATTGAAAAAATCCACAAATACTTGTTTTGTGAATTTCAAAATCCGCGTTATAATCACCTCTGATGTTAAAAGGCACACGCTCAATCAGCCTCGGCAAGCTCACTTGGATTGACATTCAAAACCCTCAACCCAAGCTTCTCTCAAAACTGGCCAAAGACCACGGCTTTCACGAACTAGACATTGAAGACTGTCTCTCAGAAAACCAACGCTCCAAAATCGACGAATACGACGACTACCTTTTCATCATCCTCCACATCCCATATTACGACAAACGCGGTCATCGCGTAATAAACGAAGAAATCGACATTTTTATTAAGAATGATCTTGTGGTAACGGTCCACGGGGGCTCTCTCAAAACACTCTTAGGTTTTTTTGACGACTGCAAATCCAACGCGGCAAAGCGGAAAGAATTCATGGGGAGCGGCAGTGGATTCCTTTTATATGAAATCATTGATCAGCTCTACAGCGCAGCCTTCCCAATGCTAGATAAAATCGAAAAAAGCGTTACCAGTCTAGAGCGCGATGTCTTCAGTCTCAGTGAACAACACGACATGCTAAAAGACATTCTGGTTCTTAAGAAGAATATCATTACCTTCCGCCGAATAATTGCTCCGCAACGTACCGTGATTGCACAAATCGAACACAAGAACAAAAAATTCCTACCGGACAGCCTAGAAATCTATTTTGACGACGTCGTAGATAAAGTCGAAAAAATCTGGAACAACTTGGAAAGTCTGAAGGATTTGATTGAATCGCTACAGGACACAAACGAGTCCATCATCTCGCACACAACAAACAACGTCATAAAAATTCTCACAGTTTTCTCCGTGGTCATGCTTCCACTCACTTTCCTCACGGGGCTTTATGGGATGAACGTTGCACTGCCAATGGCAGACAAAAATGGAGTCTTCCTTATTCTTGCCGGAACAATGGTGGGAATTGTGCTATTAATGCTCGGTCTTTTCAAATATAAACGCTGGATTTAATTTCCCCTTGCTTTTTCCAGGTTTAGCCCCTAAAATACCGGAGCTTATTTTGTAAGTTCAATCATATGAAACGTGACGACAAGAAAAAAGTAATCAAGAAACATCAGAAACACGACAAAGATACTGGGAGTGCTGAAGTTCAGGCAGCAATTCTCACTAACAGGATAAATAGTCTCACTGAGCATCTTAAAACTCATAAGAAAGATGTACACTCAAGACGAGGACTGCTAAAGCTAGTCGGACAACGACGCAAACACTTGCATTATCTAAAGCAGAAGAACAAAGATATTTACGAGGAGCTGGTGAAAAAGCTCAAAATCAGAAAGTAACAAAAAGGCGCCTTCCGGCGCCTTTGCTCTTTTACAAACTAATTTACAAAGCTGGGCTCAGCAGGAGGTCACAAGAAATCTCTCCAATAGGCACGCAGCGTAAGCGAAGTGCCCCTTATAAAAAAGGATTTAGGTCGAAGCGAGGAGATATCTTGAAACTTCTTTCTGAGTAATCAGCATCTATTTACTAATTACTCAGAAACATGAATATATTATCAGTAACTAAAGAGGTGGCTGGCCGCACCTTAACACTTGAAACAGGCCAAATTGCGCTCCAGGCAGACGGAGCGGTACTTGTGAAATACGGCGAAACCGTAGTTCTTTGTACTGCAATGATGTCAGCGGAGGGCCCGGAAGAAGCAGATTTCTTCCGACTAACAATGGAATACCAAGAACGTTTTTATGCAGCCGGAAAAATCAAAGGTTCCCGCTTTATCAAACGTGACGGGCGCCCATCAGATGACGGAATTTTGAAAGCTCGGCTCACAGACCGACCAATCCGCCCAATGTTTCCAAAAGGAATCACAAATGAAGTTCAAGCAATTGCAACTGTGCTTTCTGCAGATCTTATTAATGAACCAGGCGTACTTGCAATCACAGGTACTTCATCCGCAATGATGAACGCAGGCCTCCCATTTGAAGGCCCTCTCGCGGCTGTTCGAATCGGCATGAAGGGTGGTGAATTAATTGTCTTCCCAACAATGGAAGAAATGGAAGAAGGCGACTTAGACCTTGTTGTGGCAGGAACGGCTGATGCAATCACAATGGTTGAGGCAGGCGCAAATGAAGTCGACGAAGAAACTCTGTTGAAAGCACTAGAACTTGCTCACTCAGTGATCAAAGATCTATGCCAAATGCAACTTGAACTCCGCGACCAAATCAATCCAACTCCACGTGAATTCACAATTTCAAAAGCCTCAGATGAATTACTTGATACAGTTGGGGGTGTAGTTTCCCAAGCAGAACTAGACGGCGTAAGCGGTGCCCTAAAACACGATATCAAAGAAAAAGTCCACGCAATTGAACAAAAAGTTCTTGAACATTTCGCAGCTCAAATCGAAGCTGAAGAAATGAGTGAAAAGAAACTACTCGCTGTAGTCGACAAACTGATTTTCGGGAACATGCGTAAAAACATCCTTGAAAAAGGAACGCGTATTGACGGAAGAAAAGCAGATGAAGTTCGCCCAATTGAATGTAAAGTTGGACTTCTTCCACGAACTCACGGATCAGCACTTTTCCAACGTGGTGAAACGCAAGCACTAACGCTCACAACACTTGGTGGGCCAGGCGCTGCGCAGATCGTCGACACAATGGATATAGACACAGAAAAACGCTACATCCACTATTACAACTTCCCACCTTACTCAGTTGGTGATGTCAGACCTCTTCGCGGAACTTCCCGCCGAGAAATCGGACACGGAATGCTTGCAGAACGTGCACTCAGACCAATGATCCCAAATAAAGAAGACTTTGCATACACAATGCTTCTTGTTTCAGAAATCATGACTTGTAACGGATCCAGCTCAATGGCTTCCGTTTGTGGCTCAACACTCTCGCTAATGGACGCAGGTGTGCCAATCAAAAAACCAGTTGCCGGAATCGCAATGGGCCTTGTTGCCAGTGACGAATTTAAGGAGTCAGGCCAAGGTAACTACGCAATTCTTTCTGACATCCAAGGTTTTGAGGATTTCGCTGGAGACATGGACTTCAAAGTCACAGGAACAAACGAAGGAATCACAGCTCTCCAAATGGACATCAAGATCAAAGGAATCACAATTGAAATGATGCGTGAAGCCCTCACAAAAGCCAACGAAGGCCGAGCCTTCATCATGGGTAAAATGCTTGAAGCATTGCCTGAGGTGAGAAAGGAAATGTCCAAGTACGCACCAATGATCACAAATATAGTGATCGACCCAGACTTCATCCGAGACGTGATCGGAAAGGGTGGTGAAACCATCCAAAAGATCACCGCAGAATGTGGTGTTGAAATTGACATTGATCAAGAAGGTATTGTTACCATCACAGCTCCTGACCAAGAATCTGGAGACAAAGCAATCAAGTGGGTGAAACAAATTGTCTACAAACCAGAAATCGGTGAAGAATTTGAAGGGACTGTTGTTTCTATTCAGGACTTCGGTGCTTTCGTAGAATTCATCCCTGGAAAAGACGGACTAGTTCACATTTCAGAACTCCGACCTTACCGCGTAAACAACGTTGAAGACGTAGTGAAAGAGGGCGACAAAGTGAAAGTCAAACTCGTAAAAATCGACGACCAAGGACGTTACGGACTTTCAATGAAGGAATATTACAAGGACGAAAAACCACCGGCACGACCACCAAAACCTCACGGCCCACGTCCTGATGGTCCACCACCACACGGACCTAGGCACTAGATCACAGATCTTGCGCACATTCACAAATTTGCTAAAATCAAGGGCGTCCGCTCGCGGACGCCCAGCTCAGATACCCAAACGAGCAGGTATCATATAATGGCTATTATGCCGCCTTGCCAAGGCGGAAATACGGGTTCGATTCCCGTTACCTGCTCCAGTAAAATAACAG
>CAZGUT010000017.1:0-22074 GCA_964529435.1 uncultured Candidatus Peribacteria bacterium
TTTTGCTTGCAAGCCCCACCCAAGAATCGAACTTTTTTACAGGTTAAAATTCCGTGATACCCCACCCTGGATGTTGTTCGAACCTATTGTGCCTGTTAGGTGTGTCAGGGGGGAGTTTGTGTCACTAGTTTTTGCTAAACCAGCGGCTATAAGCTCTGGTGGCTTTAGGTTAGATGCTTATCCATTTCCGTTGTCAGAGTAGTGACAACACCTTGGCAATCTTACTTTATAAAGTGAATCTGACAGTTAAGCTAGGTTATTCTCTTAAGCCACCTGACATATCCATACCATTACCACCAAAAACAACATAGCCAGCTGCTGTATCCGCATAGTCTTGTGCGTCATCTGCATGACTTCGTGCCTCTGTAGCTGCATCACTTGCCGCATTACGATAACTAGCTGCTTCATAATAAATGGCATAAGCCGCATCCTTTTCTTCTTCTAAGTCTGTATCTATTGATTGAAGAGCCTCCAGTTGCTCTTTTAACCCCTCTACTACAAGTGACATTGCTTGTATCTCTGATTGATATCTTTTCCACTCCTCCTCTAAAGGCAATATCACGACTACCCCATAGACTGTAAAATCACAACCACGCATTTCAAGATTAGTCACAAACTCTTCATCTCCACTTTCATCGTATTCTTCAACTAAACAATCATAATAGTCACCATGCTTATCTGCAAGTTCACTACCACCAACCACGAGTTGAGACAAATAAGCTAAAAATTCCATAAACGAAGTCTTCCACTGCAAGTAATGTTCATCATAACTCTCTTGCACACTATGCGTATCTTGATCTCTAATTGCATCCTGCAAGCCGCTATAAATAGCGTAATAAGTATCCACTCTACTATCTAGAATTTCTTCAGTACCTTCAGCATTAGCTGCGTATGAATCAGCTGTGACCGCCCAATTTTGCGTTCTTGCCTGTTCGTTCGCTAGCATTTCTGAATCTCCATCAGCAGACGCTACAGATGCACTATTTAGAGCGCTCTCCGCTCGATCTTTTGCTCTTGAGGCAGCACTTTCCGAATCTTCCGCTATATCGGCCAGTTCTTCATCTGATAAATCACCTATCTCCGTAACCGATAAATCTGATAGCATTGTTGGAATAAAACCTGTGTCTATTTCAACATCTGCCGTTTCCACTCCATGAAAAGAACCTTTCAGTAAGTTCGATTGTGAAAGTGCAAATGCAATCCCAGCAACAATTAATACTCCAACTAGAATGTAGATATATTTTTTCATATTATTTAATTATTATGTGGAAATCTTTAAATTATACCATAGAGCGGGGGGTAGTGCAAGGGCTTAGCTTGACAGGTTTAAGAAAATAGCTACAATAACCCCTATCAACCTAATTATTACTAATCACACAAAAAATGTCCAGAGCACTAATGTTATCTTTACCGCTCTTAGCAGCTTGTAAGCATAATCCTCACCTCGCCAGCCCAATTGATCATCTTCATAAACAAGCTTCTGGAAGCTTATATGTCGGTGCAGAAAAAGGACAACACAGAATAGGAATGGATTTGGGGGTTCAAACGGAAGCCCCTATTGGAGAAAATTCTGAAGCATCACTTGGAGGAGGACTTTACGGGTCTGCAAACACATTGGGACCAGAAGCAGACTATCATGCTGGAATAACCATCTTTAGATGCGACATTGAAAGAACCCTCAGGGAAAATAATCGTCTTGGTATTGGTGTAGGCGGTAGTTTGGGCGTTGATGTGATTGATACTGGCCAAGAACCAACAAAAGTGGGAACAAGTGAAGTAAAACAGGGGCCATTTGCCAAAGGATCTGGAAAAGCTGAAGCCCACGGTGAATTCCGTGTTGGCCCTGTAGGATTTCAAGCTGGCTTTGACACAAAAAGAGGAGTAGTTGGAGGCATAGAACTAAATATCCCCTTGGGAAAAGACAAAAAAAAGAAATAAAAATTTCAACTTCAAATAACATCCAACAGGCCAAATTAACTTCAGACAAGCTAAGTAAGTTTTTACATTTAGCTTGCTTTTAGATCCCAATAATTAGAGGTCATTAACCTGGGGGTTTTTGCTTGCAAGCCCCACCCAAGAATCGAACTTTTTTACAGGTTAAAATTCCGTACCGATACGGTGCTAACAGATCGTGGTACCCTGGGTAGGAAGACGCTCCGCTATTTTACGAACCTC
Organism: uncultured Candidatus Peribacteria bacterium; assembly: GCA_964529435.1. GTDB lineage: Bacteria > Patescibacteriota > Gracilibacteria > UBA1369 > 2-02-FULL-48-14 > CAZGUT01. Next base: position 2,176 of record CAZGUT010000017.1, read on the forward strand.
TACGGTTCGATCGCTGCTTCGCAGCATACCATTACAAAAACAACGCGAGGCTGTTTTTGCAATGGTACCCTGGGTAGGAATCGAACCTACGGCCAATAGCTTAGAAGGCTACTGCTCTATCCACTGAGCTACCAGGGCACGTTTTTTGAAGGGGCTGTCTTAACATTATACTATGGAACCTATAGTTCCCTCAAGTTGGTGGAGAAGCTCCGGATGGAAATATAGGTAAATATCTAGTCCAAAAGCAATAGTATTATTTAGTGAGTGGAAAACTACGGCTGTCCAAACTGAGTTTGTTCTCTGATATGTGTAGTTGAGAATTAAACCGAGAATAAAGAGTGGGATGAAGCTATTGATTTGGAAGTGGATCAAGGCGAATAGTGCCGCTGTGGCAATGCTTCCGAACCAAACTGGCCAGGTTTTTGTGAAAACGCGATAGATGAAGCCGCGGAAAAAGAACTCCTCTAAAAATGGGGCGATGATGCTTATGAACAGAATTGCGATTATCAAACCGGGTAAGTTGTCGCCGAAGAGAGGAATATATGACTGCTGGGCTTCATAACCAGGCATTTCAAGATTGCTTGAGGCTAAGAAGGTTGTGATTATGAAGGAAATGACGAGATAGAAAACATAGCAGAGGCCGACTGTTTTTATTAGCTTTAAAAATGGGATTTTTTGGAAGCCGAAATCTGAAAGTGAGGCTGCATATTTCCCATAAACAAAGAGCCATAGAGGGAAAAATAGGATTACAAATTGGATTAGATATTGAATTAGAAAGCTTATTGTTGGGTGCACGTTACCCATGAAATTGACTGATGGAGGAAAGTAGTTGAAGATGCCAGCGAAGAAAATAAAAAGCAGGATACTTAAGGAGAAAACTTTGGCAAAGTCGCGGAATTCAAAACGTGTTGCAGAGGGGCTTCCCATTCAATGTGGCGTTAGAACACGGCTCGCATTATACGGAAGTTTTTGCTAGATTTGAAGCATGATTGAAAAACAAAATGGAAAGGCACGGGTGCAGCAGGCACAGAAGAATGATGAGGAGACTGAACAGTATGAGAATGCTTTGAGGCCGAAAGTGCTTTCTGAGTATGTTGGGCAGGATGAGATTAAGAGAAATTTGGAGGTGTTTTTGCCTGCGGCAAAGAAGCGTGATGAGGCAATGGAGCATATTCTTTTGCACGGAGCTCCTGGGCTTGGGAAAACCACTCTGGCTTTTATTTTGGCTAAGGAGATGGGTGCTCAGATCCGAGTTACAAGTGGACCGGCTGTGGAAAGGCCTGGGGATTTGGCTGCATTGCTGACAAATTTGAAAGCAAATGATGTGCTTTTTATTGATGAGATTCATCGTTTGAAGCCGGCTATTGAAGAGATTTTGTATAGTGCAATGGAGGATTTTTGTTTGGATTTGATGGTTGGGAAAGGGCCTTCTGCCAGGAGTATGAGGATTTCATTGCCTAGGTTTAGTTTGATTGGTGCGACAACAAAGCTTTCAGCTTTATCCTCCCCTCTTCGGGATAGATTTGGGAATGTGCTGAAGCTTGAATTTTATAGTGAGCAAAATATTCAGGATATTATTCAGAGAAGTGCTGGTATTTTGGATATTGAGGTTGAAAGTGAGGCGGCGTTGAGATTAGCTAAGAGTTCTAGAAGAACGCCGCGTGTGGCAAATAGGCTTTTGAGAAGAGCGCGGGATTATGCTCATGTGCATGATTTTGATGTCGTCAATAATGAGGTGGCGGAAAAGACTTTGGATTTATTGGGAATTGATGAGCTTGGATTGGATTCTACGGATAGGAAATTATTAAACACAATTGCTGAAAAGTTCCAAGGCGGGCCAGTTGGATTATCGACCTTATCCGCTGCCACAAGCGAAGAAGAAGCAACCATTGAAGACATATATGAACCCTTCCTGATGCAGTTGGGATTTTTAAAACGCACACCGAGGGGTCGACTTTTAACTGAGAATGTGTATACTCACTTGGGCATTAAACAGCCTCTTTTATAATCAACATAACCATGAAAATTAAATCGTTTTTAACTGTCGGTCTTATTTTTGCACTACTCATGACGAGTTGTGGCGGAGAAGAACTGGAAGAACCAACAAGTCGGAATTATGAGACTTACAATGGTGAATTTATGTCACTGGGCAGTATCAAGGTGAATAAAACCATTACACACATGTTTGAGACAGATGATGGTGATATTCTGTATGCTTATTCAGATAGATATGACTTGGATGATGATGAGTATTTTGGGCAACGGATAGAAGCTTATGGCGTTGTGATGGGGTATGAGAGCTTGGACAAAGATTTATTTGAAGTGAAACGGATAACTGAGGCTGATGAGGAGGAAGATGATGATGAGAATGTGGAAGATGTTGAATATAAAGACACAGATTTGGGTGTTTCCTTCACCTACCCCGACAATTGGACGCTGACTGCACTCAGGGATGCGATTCAATTGGAGGCGCCTCTGCCAGAAAGTAGTGAAGAGGAAGAAGAGGTTGAGGTTGAACCTGATTATGTGATTGTTTCAGGTCTTGGTGAGGTTTTGAGCAGCACTAGTGGAGATGATCAGACTACTCGTGCAGCTGATATCAAAAGCTACGTCTCAAATAATTATGAGAACTTTGTAGGGATCAGTGCTTCAATGAGCTATATCGGTGAAGATCAGGTTTTTGCAATCAAATACAGAACTGAGAATGATGATACAAGTTATTTCGTTCCTCGTGGTGCTGAACTTATTGAGCTTAGTTTCTTCCACCCGGATGAAGCAGACGGTGACAAATTAAAGAACAGCAATATTTTTGCGGAAATTGTGGCTAGCTTTAGATTTTTGCCATACGGGGATGAGGAAGTTGATGAAGAAGAGTTAGTGGAGGAAGAAGAAGTTGTGATTGAAGAAGAAGAGGAAGTTGTGGTTGAAACACCTTCTTCTGGAGATCAAGTTTCCGTTAGTTCTTATGTGGAATTTGAAAGTAATCCTTATAAATTTAAGATTTCGTATCCTGGAAGCTGGTATTACGCTGGCGGGAATGGCGGATATGATTTTGATGATGAATCGATTGAAGATGATACCGACCCGATTATTCGTTTGGATTTGAACACAAGAAGCAGTGAGGGTGTGAGCACTTCAGGTTCGAATGTTGAAGTTACCGTTCTTGTTGATGACAGGTATTATACCTTAACTGGGCCTGCTGAGTATCAAGACATTATGCAATACATGGCAGATTCAATTGTAGCTGTTGAAACTGAGTAAAAAGTTTTGCACATACCAGACTGTTTTTCACACTTTAGGCAAATTGTAATAGATGAAAAAGACAGTGAAATCTGGTATTATTCTAGGAACTAATTAATCTAAAAAACACATGCCAAACGATCAATTTAATAAATTCACTAAAGAAGCGAAGCAAGCTTTGGTTGTTGCCCAAGAGGTAGCAAAGAAGACTGGTACCAGTTATGTTGGTACCGAGCACTTGCTTATGGGGATTTTGAGTCAAAAAAGCTCTCTGGGAGCAAATATTTTGCAAGGTTTTGGCGTCACGCTGGAAAATGTGAATCTAGTGCTTAAAACTGTTGGAAGGACACAGACTTCACAAGGAAATGGGAAATCTCCAGGTGGACTTTCTGGTTTCGCTAAAAAAGTGATTGAAGATGCAATTAAGTCTGCTCATGAATATGGACATATGTTTGTTGGGACAGAGCACTTATTGTATGCGCTTGTGATGCAGGAGAATACTGCTGCAACTGTAATTTTGGAGAATATGAAGATATCAGCTGAGGATGTTCGTCAGGAAATTTTGGCTACCTTTGAAAGGATGAAGCAAGGCGGACAACCTGGTACATCTTCCTCAGATGGGAACATGGCCATGCCTCAAGGTTCTGTTAATCCACTTGAGTTCTTCTTAAATGGACTTCAAGGCGTTCTTGCGGGGCAAGAGCCACCAAAGGATACTTATGATGCTAAGAAAAAAGATAGTAAGTCCAAGACCCCTGCCCTAGATTATTTCACTTCAGATCTGGTACAAGATGCTGCTGACGGTAAATTGGATCCGATTATTGGACGAGATAAGGAAATTGAACGCTGTATTGCGATTCTCCTTAGGAAAACGAAGAATAATCCTGTTTTAATTGGTGATCCGGGTGTAGGTAAAACAGCTGTTGTTGAGGGACTTGCTCAGAGAATAGTGAGTGAAAATGTACCTGATGCTATGGCTGACAAGAGAATTCTGAGCCTTTCAATGGCTTCTGTTGTGGCTGGAACAAAGTATAGAGGTGAATTTGAAGAAAGGATTAAACAGATCCTTGAAGAAGCTGCTAGTCAGCCAAATGTTATTTTATTTATTGATGAACTTCATACCGTAATTGGTGCTGGAAGTGCTGAAGGCAGCTTGGATGCAGCAAATATTTTGAAACCTGCTCTGTCTAGAGGAAAAGTTCAGGTTGTAGGAGCTACTACAACCAGCGAGTACCGTAAACATGTTGAGGCAGATGCGGCTCTTGAAAGACGTTTCCAGTCTGTTATGGTGGATGAATCTTCTGAGGAAGATACCGTTGCGATTTTAAAAGGACTGAAAGAATCTTTTGAGAATCATCACAATTTGATTATTAACGATGATGCAATTAATGCAGCTGTGAAGCTCTCCAAACGTTATGTGAATGACCGATATTTGCCGGACAAAGCTATTGATTTGATTGATGAGGCTGCAGCTTTGAAGGGCATGAAAGTTAAGCCTGATAACGACAAAGTTAAGCAGTTACAGCGCAAACTCAAGAAAATTATCAAGCAAAAGGAAGGTTCTGTAAGCAACCAAGATTACGAATTGGCTGCAGATTTGAGACAGCAGGAGCTTCAAATTATGGATGCAATTGAAGAAGAAAAGAAGGTAAAAATTCCTCGGGAAATGCGCGGGAGTATCGACTCCGAAGACGTTGCAAAAGTTATTTCTAGAATGACTGGCGTACCTGTTACCAAACTGGTCAAGGAAGATGTCGGCCGCTTAAAAAAGCTTGATAGCATCATCAAAAAACACGTTGTTGGTCAAGATGTTGCTGTTAACAAAGTTGCTAAGGCAATTCGTCGTTCTAGAGTTGGAATTTCTAGTGAAAAACGTCCAATTGCTTCATTTATTTTCTTGGGACCAAGTGGTGTCGGTAAAACTGAGCTTGTTAGGACTTTGGCTAAGGAAGTTTATAACGACGAAGATGCTCTTATTAAAATCGACATGAGTGAGTTTATGGAAAGACATAACACTTCTCGTTTGACCGGTACAACTGCAGGATATGTTGGTTATGAAGAAGGCGGACAGCTGACTGAAAAAGTGCGTAAAAAGCCTTATTCAGTAGTTCTATTTGATGAGATTGAGAAGGCTCATCCAGATGTTTTCAACCTGTTACTTCAGATTCTGGAGGACGGTGTGATGACGGACGGAAAGGGACGAAAAGTGGATTTCACGAATACAATTATCATCATGACTTCAAATGTTGGTGCCAGAAAACTTACTGAAGGTGCTGCTCCAATTGGATTCAATATTTCATCTGAGGAGATGGATGCTGCAATGGAATCGTTTGAGCATAAAAAAGATGAGGTTATGAAAGAGCTGAAGGATCAATTTAAACCTGAATTTTTGAATCGTGTAGATAATATTATTGTCTTCCAACCTCTGACTCATGATTCAATCAAGAAAATTGTTAAGATTCATATTAATGAGCTTCAGGATAGACTTGAGGATAAGCAGATTGGTTTAGATTTGAGCACTGGGGCTTTGGATCTTTTGGCTACCTTGAGCACGGATCCAGATTATGGTGCTAGGCCTGTTCGGAGAAAGGTTCAGGAACTGATTGAAGACAGATTGGCACATGGACTTTTGGAAGAAGAATTTTTTGAAGGCGATAAAATTCAAATCGTCAAAAAAGGTGATGAAATTGAGCTTAAAAGAAAGGTTTCACAGGCTAAGTCTAAAACTGGTATTAAAAAGAAGAAAACTACTAAGAAAACGAAGAAAGCTTAGTGATTGTTTTTTGCTTTACAGGGAGAAGATATGTGAGTAGAATTCACGGGCTATCTTGTCGCGTAATGAAGTCACAGGCGTGACGAGGCAAGTTAGCCTCTAATCTTATCTCATGCCTGTGCGGATTATTTATGACAACTACTGCTACGACCGTTGTTTCCATGGATCAGCTTCTTGAGGATTCGCCTGAGTTGGTTTTACCTGAACCTGGTGAATTAATTACTGGGAAGGTTGTTTCTATGGACAAAGGTTCAATTATCGTCGACCTTGAGGGGATTCTGACTGGGATTATTGCTGGACGTGAAATGAAAGATGCAATGGATACTTCTGATGAGCTTGGTATTGATGACGAGGTTACGGCTTGTGTTCTTGAAACAGAGAATGAAGAAGGTTTGGTGGTTCTTTCTCTTAGACGTGCTAGTCAGGAGAAAACTTGGGATCACTTCCTTGATTGTTATGAAAATGATAAAACGCTTAAGGCTAAGCCTAAGGAGGCTAACAAAGGTGGATTACTTCTTGATGTGGATGGGATTAAAGGATTTATTCCTGTTTCACAACTTGCGCCGCTTCACTACCCACGTGTAAATGGCGCGGATAGTGCAAAGATTTTGGCGCGATTGCAGAAGCTTATCGGTGAGGAATTTACAGTTAAGATTATTAGTATTGATAAAGAGAATGGAAAATTGATTCTTTCTGAGAGAGCTGCATTTGCAGCAGAGAGGAATACCGCGCTTAGCGGAATCAAGGTTGGAGACACAGTTGAAGGAACTATCAGCGGAATTGTTAAGTTTGGAATTTTTGTAGCCTTTAATGGGCTTGAAGGGCTAGTTCATATCTCTGAGATTGCCTGGGGACATGTCAGTAATGCCCGTGATTACGGAAGGCTCGGTGATAAGGTTAAAGTGAAGGTTATTGGACTCGAGGGAGATAAGATTTCCTTGTCCATGAAGCAGCTAACAAAAGATCCTTGGGTTGAAATGGCTAAGAAGTATCAGATCGGTTCCAAGATTAAGACTAAGATTACGCGGATTGCTCAATTTGGTGCTTTTGTGAAGCTTACAAATGACATTAATGGCTTGATTCATAGTTCTGAGATCCCGGGTAGTCCAAAAGACATTGCTGATGTGCTTGAAGTAGGTCAAGAGGTTGAAGCAAGGGTTATTGAGGTGAATAAGGACGAGAAGCGAATTGGGCTGACTTTGAAGCCGGAGGGCAAAGCTAAAGAGGAAGTTGTTGAGGAAGAAGAAGCGACTGATGAAGAATAATTTGTAACAAAGTGTGTGCGATTGGATTGTATGTATGTAGGAACATTAATTAACCCACTACAAAATGCTTAAAAAATACTTCTTAGATTCCGTTCTTGTTTGTTTCTTACTGGCTGCTGTTTTCACCATTGCTTGTACGGCACAGGTAGATGTTGAGGAGCCGGAGTACACAGTAGACGATTTTGATATTTTGTTTGAAGGAGACCTTTCTTCAGATGCAGAAAACCTTGAACAAGTTTGCAGTGTTTATAACACCGAAACGGGTGATGTTATCAGCACAGTTACAAAGGAAGGCATGTATGGTGAGTGTTCGATTACCAACACTTATGGCAATAAGATTTTCTTTGACTCCCCCCCTAGCGGGATTGGTGGATATTACCTTTTCAACCCAGGCTTCCATTCTACTCATTATGTGGATGTGGTGACTGGAGAAGAAGGTGAACTTGGGATGTACGTAGTTGGGTATAGTGAAGATGGAAGATACGCATTTCAAAAATCAGGAGTTGATGGAGATAAAAAGCTTCTTGTAATTGATTTGGAGACTTTTGGAGAGGAAGAATACGATGTACCTGATGAATATGGTCAATATGGCGATGTGTATTTGCATGAAGATGCGGAGACCTTGGTTTATGCAGCTGCAATAGGAGATCCTGCGGATGAGAAGCTTTCTATTATTGTTGCCGAGCCAGATGGAGAGGTAAATGCGGTAATTGAGCTCTCTGAAGAATGGTACTCGATTGTTGGATTGGAAGGAGATACGATTTTGTTGGAGAACGATGGTGAAAGCTGTTCTATTGATTTGGATGGAAGTAATAGCAGTTGTTAGCTTGTAAAACAAAAGTCCCTGGTTATGTGCTAGGGACTTTTTTTGTAACAAAGTGGCTGGTTTTGGATTGTATAAACGTATAAAGAATATAATCATTAATTTCCCCGATGATTAAAACACTAAAAATAATTCGGACACTGCTTGTGATGGGCTTTGTTTTCTTGCTGCTTGGTGCTGGCCTCAGAGAGGCTTCGATCCTGTTGAGCACGGTATTGATTGGCTTGCTAGCTTAAAAAAATGTAGGAAGACGTAAAAAATACCCTCGCCTAGTTGGGGGTATTTTTGTTAGTGTTTGGCAGTAAATTGCCGAAGAGGAACCGATCCACGTATGGCAATGAAAGATATGGTCACTCCTCGACAATTTGCCGACAAACACTGTCTGATTTCCGCTCTTTCAAAGGACATCGTGTAATTATACAATACTTTAAAATTTTTGTCAAGATGCAAACACTACTTATTTCGCTTACTGTAGCCGTTCTGGGTTTTGGGGTTGTGATATATTTTTTGAATAAGAAGCTGGAAAAGTTAAGAGAGCCCCAGGATGAAGCCAGTATGAAGATGATGCTGCAACTGATTACGGAGTTGCGTCGGGATATTGATTCGAGTCAGGGGAAGAACCGTGTGGAATTGGATCAGAAGCTGCAGAATATGGTGAAGTTGTTGACTCAGCATCAGTCGGATACAAAGCAGGATTTGCAGAAACAATTTAAGCAAAGCGCTGCGATTATTCAAGAAGTGACAAAGAACCTCACCCACTTACAGGAAACTAATAAGCAAGTGGTGAATTTTGCTGAACAAATGAAGAGTTTGGAGAATATTTTGAAGAATCCGAAACAGCGTGGGATTTTGGGGGAATATTTTTTGGAGACACTGCTTTCAAATGTACTGAGTCCGGAACAATATAAGATGCAGTATAAAATGACTACTGGTGAAATTGTGGATGCTGCAATTTTTTATAATAAATTGATTATTCCAATCGATGCAAAGTTTTCACTTGAGAAATATAATCAGATGATGGAAGAGACGAATAAAGAGAAGCGAGATAAGATTGAGCAGGGTTTCAAGGCTGATGTAAAGAAGCGAATTGATGAGACTGCAAAATATGTTCGGCCTGCGGAGGGAACGACGGATTTTGCATTCATGTTTATCCCTGCTGAAGGGGTTTATTACAACCTGTTAATCTATAATGTTGGAACTGTGAATGTGAATACTGAGCATTTGGTGGAATATGCGTTTAAGAAGCATGTGATTATTGTGTCGCCGAGCTCATTTTTTGCTTATTTGGAGACTGTGTTGCATGGGATGAAGGCACTCAAAATGGAAGAGTCTGTGAAGGATATTTTGAAGAATGTTGAGAAGCTTGGGAAGCATGTGAATGCTTATGATGAGTACATGGGAAAACTTGGAAAACATTTGGGGACTACTGTTGGGGCTTATAATCAGGCGTCGCGTGAGTTTAGGAAAATTGATAAGGATGTTTATAAGCTTTCCGATGGGAAAGTTGGTGGAGAAGTGGATATTTTAGCTTTGGATAAGCCGAAGGAAGAAGTGGATTAATCCTTTACTTCCCACCTGTTTTCACCTAAAGTGTTGGGGCAATTTTTGACTAACAATAAATCGCATGCCTATTGCCCTTCCAGATCTGGCAAAAAAACTTGGTTTTTCAGAAGTGGAGATGGAAAAGCACATCTTGGAGCTTGGTTTTGAGGTGGAAGAGAAAATTGCAGATGATGTAGCGGAACTGATTATTGAGGAGCTTTCAGGGAGCGCTAAGAAAAGTGAGGCTGAAGTTTATGAAGAAATGGCTGCGGAGGAACGTGAAAAAGAAATCATCAAGAGCCAGAAGAAGCAAAGAGCTGGAAAAGTTGTTAGGAAAAAAAGTTCTTCAGCTAAGAGTGAAGCTTCTAAGATTATCGCTAGTGAGGTTGAAATTCCTGAGAGCATTTCTGTGAAGGAATTGGCAGAAAAAACTGGAATAAGTATTGCGAAATTGATTGGCTCGCTGATGAAAAATGGGATTTTGGCGAATATCAATCAGATAATTGATTTTGACACAGCTGTGATTATCACTGATGAATTTAAGGTTAAATTGAAGAAAAAGTTGACTGAGGCAAGTGCTAAGGATGTTTATCAAGGGAATTTGGAGAAGCTTTTGGCAGAAGATGTGGAGAACCTGCAGGAAAGACCGCCTGTCGTCTGTGTTATGGGACATGTTGATCATGGGAAAACTACGCTGCTTGATGCGATTCGTGATGAGAATGTGGTTGATACAGAGTCTGGCGGGATTACGCAGCATATTGGCTCATATCAGGTTGAAAAAGATGGCCAGAAGATTACTTTTTTGGATACACCCGGGCATGAGGCCTTTACGGCGATGCGTGCTCGTGGCGCAAAGGCTACTGATGTTGCGATTCTGGTTGTTTCTGCTGATGATGGTGTCATGCCGCAAACAATTGAGGCTATAAATCATGCAAAAGAGGCTGGTGTGCCGATTGTCGTTGCTATTAATAAAATGGACAAGGCTGGAGCTAATCCAGATAAAGTTAAGGCTGAGTTGGCTGAGCATGGCTTGCAGCCTGAAGACTGGAGTGGAGACACAATTATGGTGCCAATTTCAGCTAAGAACAGAGATGGGATTGAGGATATTTTGGAAAGCGTGCTTTTGGTTTCTGAGGTTCTTGAGCTCAAGGCAAACCCTAATCGTGCTGCTGTGGCGACTGTTGTTGAATCTCATTTGGATACAAATTTGGGCCCTGTTGCCACTATTTTGGTGAACACGGGGACTTTAAAAACAATGGATAACTTTATTCTTGGAAAAACTTATGGACGTGTGAAGTTAATGCAGGATCATACGGGCAAAAAACTGAAAAGCTTAGCTCCTTCTGGGACTGCGCAGATTGTTGGGCTGAAAGAAGTCGCGCAGAGTGGCCAGATTTTACAGGTTGTGAAGAATGAAAAGACTGCACGTCAGCAGGCGGAACAGGTTCATGGCATAATCCATGACGAACTGATTAAGGGCGGAATGGGGATGCAGGAGATTTTGCAGAGGATTCGTGAGGGGTCACTAAAATTGCTTAAAGTTGTTATTAAGGCTGATACGCAGGGATCTCTTGAGGCGATTAAGCAGTCACTGGCAAAAGTTAAGAGTGATGATGTAGCGATTAAGGTGATTCATGGAGGTGTTGGATCGATTTCTGAGTCTGATGTGATGATGGCGGCAGCTAGTCCTGGGTCGCTTGTACTTGGATTCCATACTGAAGCGAATATTCATGTTAGGAGATTGGCGGAAAGATTTGGTATTGAAGTTGTGACTTATGAAGTTATTTATGAGCTGATTAATGATCTGACAAAGATTCTTTCAGGTATGCTTGAGCCGGAACTTGTTTTGACAGAGCTTGGGCGATACAAAGTTTCTCATATTTTCTTTACTGGAAAGGGAGAGATGGTTGTTGGCGGAAAGATTTTAGATGGTGTCTTGCAGAAAGATGTGAATTTACGGGTCATGCGTGACAAGGAAGAAATTGGCAAGGGTGAACTTGCTGGACTGAAGCTTGTAAATGAAGATGTGGATGAATTGGAGAAGGATCAGGAGTGTGGTGTTCGCTACAAAGGTAAGCTCAAACTACAAGAAGGTGATATTTTGGAGGCTTGGAAGGAGGAACAGAAAATGAAAACCTTATAAATGAAAATTTTGATAACCGGTGGTGCCGGTTTTATAGGAACGAATTACGTCTATTATCATCAGGAGCAGCGGCCGGAAGATGAGATTGTTGTTTTGGATGCACTGACTTATTCGGGGAATCGGGAGAATTTGGCTGAGGCGGAGGAAAATGGCGTGAAGTTTGTTGAAGGACGAATTGAGGACAGAAGCTTGGTTTATGATCTGTTTGAGACGGAGAAATTTGATGTAGTGGTGCATTTTGCTGCGGAAACGCATGTGGATCGGAGTATTAAAGATCCAGAGGTGTTTTTACAGACAAATGTAATTGGAACGCATGTACTTTTGGATGCTGCTCGGGATTTTGGAGTAAAGCGCTTTCATCATGTTTCTACAGATGAGGTTTATGGCGATTTGGGCTTTGATTCTAAGGAGAAATTTACTGAAAAAAGTGAAATCAAGCCAAGCAGCCCCTACTCCGCTAGCAAGGCTGCTTCAGACTTTTTGGCTCTTTCCTACCTGAGAACTTTTGGAGTGCCGGTGACTGTTAGTCGTTGTTCTAATAATTATGGACCTTATCAGAGTTTGGAGAATTTGATTCCGCTATTTATTAGTCGGGCTGCGAATGATGAGAAATTGCCACTGTATGGAAGCGGGAAAAACGTGAGAGACTGGCTGTTTGTAAGGGATCACTGTGAGGCTGTTATGACGATTTTGGATGAGGGTGAAATCGGTGAAATTTACAATATTGGGGCGGACAATGATCAAGAAAATATTGCTATTACAAAGTTGATTTTGAAGGAGCTTGGGAAACCGGAGTCGCTAATTGAATATGTGGAAGACAGGAAAGGACATGATGAGCGGTATTCTATGGGATATGATAAACTGAATCGCGCAACGGGGTGGAAACCCAGAACTTCCTTTGAAGAAGGTATGCGTGACACGATAGATTTTTACACATTAAAGTCATATGAAAGGAGTTATTCTCGCTGGCGGAACCGGGTCAAGACTCGCGCCGCTGACAAAAGTTACAAATAAGCATCTGCTGCCGATCTATAATAAGCCCATGATCTATTATCCTATCATGAAGCTTGCCGAGATGGGGGTGAATGACGTTTTACTGGTTACAGGACGTGGCCATGAAGGGCATTTTCTGGAGCTTTTAGGGAGCGGGACTGAGTTTGAGATGAATATCACTTATGAGGTTCAGGAGGAGGCTGGCGGGATTGCTCAGGCCCTGAATTTGGCTAAGGATTTTGTTGGTGATGATAAATTTGTGGTTATGCTTGGTGACAACGTTTATGAGGATAATCTGTACTCTGCATTCCAAGGGTTTTTGAAGGACGAGAGCAGCCAGGCTCACATATTCTTGAAGAAGATGGAGAATCCGGAAAGTTATGGGGTTCCTCGGTTTGACGGTGAGGAAATTGTGGAGATTCTTGAGAAGCCAACGGAGGCTCCTAGTCCTTATGCTGTGACAGGCTGTTACTTTTATACGCCTGATGTTTTTGACTTTATTGCGACTATGAATCCTTCAGATCGTGGTGAGCTTGAGATCTCTGACGTGAACGACCATTACGTAAAAAATGAGAAAATGAGCTACACATTTTTGGAAGGGTTTTGGGGAGATTGTGGAGAGTCTTTTGACGGCATGTTGGCCGTCTCCAATTACATTCAAAAACGCATGCTGTGAAGATATACCTGGTTGGATCAATAGCTTTCGATGAGATTGGATTATTTCCTGGCCGTTTTGATGATGTGATTAAATCTGAACATTTGGATAAATTGAGTGTTTGCTTTTCGATTGAGGACAAGAAGCGGTTTTTTGGCGGTTGTGCTGGGAACGTGGCTTATTCGCTTGGACTTTTGGGCATGCCTGCGACGCTTTGTTGTGCAGTTGGTGAAGATATTGGAGATTATTTGGGTGTTTTGAAGGGACAGGGTATGAATATTGATTATTTAGTGAAAGGCAGTGGGCATACCCCTCATGCTTTTATTGTTACGGATAGTTCTGGAAATCAGATTGCGAATTTTGCACCTGGGGTTCTTGGGCGTGAGGCTGCGGATTTTGAGTTGCCGGAGGTGGCGACTGAGGGTGATTTTTTACTTGTTAGTCCTGAAAATCACGATCGGATGCTTGATGCTGCTCGGCAGGGAGCTGAGCGTGGGATGAAGGTGTTTTTTGATCCCGGACAGATGATTCACACCTTTTCTGGCGAGGAATTATTGGGTGTTTTGGATATTGCTGATGGGCTCTTTACAAACGACTATGAATGGGAGCTTTTTTGTGAAATTTCAGGTTTGAAAGGGACTGAGATTATGGAGAAAGTCGACTTTGTTTGTGTAACTAAGGGCGAAGATGGTGCAGACATTTATGAAAATGGCGAAAAGAAGGAGGTCGCCAGTGCGGAAATTGATTCTGTGATGGATCCGACTGGTGCTGGAGATGCTTTCCGAGCTGGAGTTTTGGCTGGGCTTATGAGGGGATTGGATTTGGAGAGATGTGCTCAAATTGGCAGCTTGTTGGGGGCTGAGTGTGCTCGTTTTAAGGAAACCCAGGGTCATGAACTCAGTGAAGATCTAGTGAATGAGCTAAAAAAGCTCGGTTTTGAGTTGTAGGTGTTTCCATATTGAAGGATGACCGCTTTTGCTTGGAAAGGTTTTTGAGTGCTTTTTTGAGCCTGTTTTGGGTGAAATTCTCTGTTCGCATGAGGTGAAAGCTCCCTTTAATTTTAAGTGTGCGCATGAGTGCTTCTACTTTTGTGCTATATGAAATGGCGACAAGAGGGAGATTTGCTACCAAGGCGAAGATTCCTGCGTGAAGACGCATTGTAACCGCCATTTTTGAACCTTGTATGCCTTGAAAAGCTGCTAGGGCTGAGGGCGGTTCAAAGACCTCTAGACCTGTTTTTCTCATCTTTTCGATTTCTTTTTTGTCGCGGATGTCCATTGCAATTAAGATGGGTTTTAATTTTTTCTTTTTTGCGAAGGATTTTAATTCTTCTAGGAGTGGAGTCCAGAGTTTTTTATTCTTTTTTGTCCATTTGCGGAGAGAAACTGCGATAACTGGATTATGGCAGGGACACTTCGCTTCGCTACGTGTCTGTTGGAGCCAGGAGAAAGCGGGATCACTGCCAACTGTGATATCTTGAATGCCCATCTTTTTTAAAAGGGCTGCTGATGTGGCGTCACGTACGTGTACTGCTTTAGCGTTTTTGAAGACGCGCTTTGTGACAGATTTACTTATGAGTCGTTTTAAAGGACCAACACTCTGGCCATAACAGATGTATGGTGTTCCGATTTTTCTACATGCTTTGGCTTGAGCAGCCCAAATTAGAGGTGCTTTGATCGTTTCTGTGTCTACAAAAAGGCCGCCGCCGCCAAGGATCACGAGATCGGCGCGTTTTATTGCCGCAGTGGCTGCTTTTTTCTGCCCTTTTTTGAGTCTGCTGCGAAGGCCAGTCGGCATGAATGGGACTTTTTTTAGTCCTTTGTAGATGTCCGTGCTTGATTGAAAACCACCATGCATTACTTCGATTTTTCCCGCAAATCCTATGGACCTGAGTTCTGTGATGATTCCGCCTAAAATAGCGTCATCACCGAGGTTGCCTGCGCCGTAATTTCCGATTATAAGAATGCGTTTTGGACCCATTTGAGAGATTTTAGGGGTGCGTATGACTTGCGGTGAATTTCAGATGGGCCGTGTTCTTTAAGTGCTCTTTGATGGCGTTTTGTGCCGTAGCCTTTGTGAAAGTCGAAGCCATATTGCGGGTATTTTTGGGCAAATTCAAGCATAAGTCGGTCTCGGGTTACTTTTGCCATTACCGAGGCTGCAGAAATTGACCGGACGAGTAGATCCCCTTTGATGATGGATTCGTGTGGGATGTCGAAGAAAAATTTGTCGCGGCCGTCAATCATCAGGTGGTCTGGCTTTGTTTTCAGCCCTTTTATTGCTCTGCGGTAGGCTCGGAAAGTTGCGTGCAGTAGGCCAAATTCATCTACTTCTTTGTGGGATGCAATGCCGATACCGTATTCGCAGGATTTTTTGATTTTCTCAAAAAGTTCTTCTCTTTTGGCTGCGGAAAGCAGTTTTGAGTCCGTTAATCCTGGTAATTTTGTCCATTTGGGCAGAATTACAGCCGCAGCAACAACTGGCCCGGCCAGTGCGCCTCGTCCTGCCTCATCCATACCAGCAATAATTTTGTTAAATTGAAGTGGCATGTGGGAATAATAGCATATGCATGCCGGAATCACTCTTGCGTCAATGAAAAAGCATGCCCTCCGTGACCGGCGCCGGTCAGGTATGCTAGTTTTTACAGATCCGTAAAGGGTCTACTTCTCTTCTGCTGGTTTTTCGGCTTCAGGTTCTGGTTCTGGTTCTGGTTCTGGTTCTGGTTCAGGTTTTGGTGCTGGTTCCTCCTCAGCTGGCTTTTCAGCTTCTGGTTCAGGTTCTGGAGTTGGTTCTGGTGCTTCTTCTTTTGCTGGTACTTCTTCCACTGCCTCCTCACCTACCATTTCGATTTCGCCAATACTTTGATCTCGAAGACGTGCGGATTTACCTGTTCTTTCACGCATGTAGTAGAGTTTTGCGCGGCGGACTTTACCGTCTTTAATGACATCTATCTGCTTAATATTTGGTGAGAAAATTGGGAAAATCTTTTCAACTCCGACTCCATCTACAATTTTTCGTACTGTGAAAGTCTTATTTACTCCGCTACCTGAGTTAACTCTGATCACAAGTCCTTCAAAAACCTGGATTCGTTCCTTACCTCCTTCCTTAATTTTCTGGTGAACACGTACAACATTCCCGGCCTTTAAAACTGGGACTTTTTTCTTAATTGAATTTGCAGCGACGTGATCTAGTAAAACTTGTGACATTATTTAACCTTTTAAATTAGCCTCGGAAGTATACGGAGCCTTATTGAATATTGCAAGCAATTTTACTCGAGGTGTTTCTCGAGTTTATTGATGCCGATGATGTTGTCTGGATCTTGGATTAAATCGAGGATGAATTTATCCCGGCATTTCAGTCTGTAAACAAAATCTTTGGTATCTAAGACGCTGAATTTGATTGCCTGTTTTGTTTCAAGGGTATCTAAGAATTTTTCCAGCTCTTCTTTGCTCAAATCGCCAGAAACTAAAAGGTCTACAGGGGCATCTTTCCTTACAAAGATTCCTGATATTAGAAGAAAATCTACCTTCCCCATTTTGGCGATGTTTTTGATGAGATTGTCGCTGGAGTTTGTGATTTTGATTATGATGCTACGAAGTTCTCTAAAAAGTATGAAATTCTTGTTAACAGAGTAGAATTTGCGGCGATTGCGTGCGCGGCTCCTCAGAAGACCGACTTTTTTGAGATTATCAAGCTCACGACGAACTGAATTGATTTGTTCATCTAGTTCCCTTGTAAGTTCTCTCACAAAGTACTCTTTATCTGGGTTCAGAAGAAAGAGTGTGAGGAGTTTAACTCGTGCGTTTGATGTGAATAAACTTTTTAGCATGTATACATTATTTACCCAACCTAGGTGGAAATGTATAATTATTTGACTCAGAATGCAAGTAAAATCTCAATTATCAGCTTGTGCAAGGCCTTTCTCTAGGTGGGATTTTGAACAAGTTTTTTATCCTAATTGAGTTTTTAGGCGTATAATTTGAACAATTAATTTGCACAAAAATAGCCTCTGTTGAGAGTGTTTTGAGTGAAAGATTTGCAAAAAGAAAAACGCCTTATGAGGCGCTTTTCTTTTAAAGAGTCAAGTGATTACTTCTTTGTGTGTGCTTCAACTAACTTTCTTAACATTAAAACATTCTTTAGCTGCTCTCTTTCTTGCTCTCCTTTTTTGTATCTTTCCATTACCATTGGCTTAAATTCAGGTGGGTAGTGGCCAAGCATTTTTTCAAGTTCTTCTTCAACTTCTTTTTCTGAAACCTCTGTCTTTTCTTCAGTATAAAGTTTCTCCAAACCAAGACGAATGAGGACCTGTTCTTTTGCAGTTTTTCGGAGTTCCTCTCTCATCTCCTTACCTTTCTCTTTCATCTCTTTCTC
Source organism: uncultured Candidatus Peribacteria bacterium (assembly GCA_964529435.1). Lineage (GTDB taxonomy): Bacteria > Patescibacteriota > Gracilibacteria > UBA1369 > 2-02-FULL-48-14 > CAZGUT01. Next base: position 19,984 of record CAZGUT010000017.1, read on the forward strand.
ATAATCTTCCCATTTCACACCCTTTTGACTGAGATCGCCTTTGATGCGTTCAATCAAGAAATCTATTTCACGTTCAATCAGTGCATCTGGAATTTCAACATCCACATAATCTCCGAGAGCTTTCAAAAATTCGTTCTCCAAACGGCCAGTTTCTTGAATTTCTTTTTGCTTCCCAACTTCTTCTTCAATCTCCTTTTTCAGCTCAGCCACATTTTTGCGATTTCCACCGGTGATTTCTTTCACAAAATCATCGTCGAGTTTTGGCTCTTCTGACTCCTCGACTTTACCAACTTTAACCTTAAATTTGACCTTTTTACCTTTGAACTGTTTAGCATGATAATCCTTTGGAAAAGTGAGTTCAAATTCCTTCTCTTCGTCTTTTTTCATCCCTTCAACTTCGTCTTCAAATCCAGGGATTAGCCCCCCTTCCCCGAGAACAACCGGGTGGTTTTTACTTGAAGTTCCCTCGAGTGGGACATCCTTTTCATCAAAACCATCAAAATCGATTTCTACGCGATCACCTTTCTTCGCTGCACGATCCACATCATTCCATTTTGTTGAACGTTTTTTGAGATTTTCTAGGACTTCCTTAACTTCCGCTTCTTCGACTTTTGGTGTTTTACGGGTTACCGTGAGCTTTGATATGTCCTTTTTCCATTTCACCTCCGGGACTGTTGGGACAATTGCTTCGTACTTGAGCGGGTCTTGGCTGAGCATTTGCATTTTTGGATAAGCAATTGGGCGGATTTTCTCTTGCTTGATTGCTTCTTCATAAGTTTCTGAAACAGCTAGATCAAGAACGTGCCCCATAAACGCTTGTTCACCGAGGTGTTTTTCAAGTACATCCATTGGGATGCCGCCTTCGCGGAAACCTGGTACTTTAACCTGGCCTTGCAGTTCCTTCACCGCCTTTTCGCGGTAAGACTTTAATTTTTTGTCGCTGACTTCAACTGTCAGCTTGATTTCTGATTTTCCTAGTTTTTCTACCTGTACTTTCATGTTATTTGGGTAAGTTACGGTCGACAGCATACTTGAAGCTCTGCCCTATTGCAATTGTTTGCGTTTTTTGCTATAATGTATGGATTTAAAAAGATTTTAATAACCACGTATGGGCAAGAAAGATTCAGATAAACGGGTCGAGAAGTCGAAAGAAGAAAAAGAGAAACCGCTAAGTCCAAGAGAGCAGAGAAGAGAAGATATTCTGCGACAAGCTGCTTCGCTTGAGGAGCAGATTGAGGATTTGGAACATGCACTGCCTGAGGCAGAGGAAGCAACTAACCAGACGCTTATTGACTTGAAAGCTGATTTTGAGCAGAAGAAGCTTGATTGGAAGGGGATAGGGTTTAATGGCGCATTGAGGCGTTACCGAAGAAAAGTAGGTAGATTGAATGCAGAGACGATTGAACGTAAGGGGAAAGAAGCAATTGCTAGAACGACTATTGGTAGTCTTGAAGAGCTGAAAGATGAAATTGAGAAATTTATGAATCGGGATACTGTTGCATTGGCAGCACAGAGGTTGGTTGAAAGAGGACTTACGACTTATGACCTGAAAGGTGGTGAAAATCATACAGATGCAGTTAATGTTTTCTTCAAGGGTAGGCCGGATATTGCAAGTATGATTCTTGCTCTTGACCCTAGCCATCCTGACACTGAAGGCCTTTTGAACTTTCTTGCTAGTACCGCTGAGCGAGCAATTGAGACTCGTGAATCTGCACGTGCTGGGATGGAAAATGTTGAAGAAGAAGTCGTGTTGGGTGCTGCTAGAAAAAAATTGGGTAATGTAGTTGAAAAAGCTGCTGAGAACCCTGGGAAAGTGATGATTGGGCTTGTTGCCGGTATTGGAGTTTTAGCCATCTTGAATCACTACAAAGACAGCTTTGGATTCTTGAAAAAGCCGATTGGATTCCTTACAAAGGCAGGTATCATTGGTGGTGCTGGAGCAGGTTTGGTTCTAGGTGCTAACTGGTTACACAGAACCATAAGTGATGATGAAACTGGGTTTTTGGATGACATTTCCAGCAGATATCTTGCGCTTGATAAAGACGCTTATGATGCTGAGCATGTTTCTTATCGTTACAGAGATCTTTTGGA
>CAZGUT010000018.1:0-16250 GCA_964529435.1 uncultured Candidatus Peribacteria bacterium
ATTAGTTTGTCATGATTCCACCACCGATGAGTTCGTCGCCGTTGTAGAGGACGAGAGATTGGCCGGCCATTGGCGCATTTGGAGGATCTGTGAAGGTGACGACTGCTGTGTCTGGGGGTTCGCCGGAATGGATTTTGACTTTGATGAGACTGCCCTGGTGGCGGATGCGGGCTTTTAGTGTTTCTGAGGAGGATGGGAATTTACCTGAGATGAAATTGCAGTTTTTGAGATGGACTTCAGCTTTGGATGGAGGAGTTGGGGATGCGATGAGTGTGTTCTTGGCGTGATCTATTTCACAGACGTAAAGTGCGGGGCCGCCGCCGATGTCGAGACCTCTGCGCTGGCCGAGAGTGTAGAAAGGCAAGCCGCTGTGCTGACCTATGATTTTTCCGGAACAGTTTTTGATTGGGCCGGGTTTGTAGTCTACATTTTCTTTGAGATGGCGTTTTAGGAAAGGCTTGTTGGTTTTTTCTGGGTAGAAGCAGACATCTTGGCTTTCAGCTTTTTCTTCTAGTTCTGGGAGATTGTATTTTTTGGCTAATTTACGGACTTGGGTTTTTTTGTAGTCGCCGAGAGGGAAAAGAATGTGTTTTAGTTGGTCTTGAGTGAGGGTGTAGAGGAAATAGCTTTGGTCTTTGGCCGGATCTGAGCCACTGTACATGTGAATCTGACCGTCTTGGGCTTTGATGAGTTTAACGTAATGGCCAGTGGCAAGGTAGTCACAGTTGAGTTCTTTTGCTTTTTGGAGCAAGGCACCGAATTTGATAATGCGGTTACAGTGAATGCAGGGATTTGGGGTTTCGCCAGTGCGGTATTGAGTAACGAAGTGGTCAACGATGTCTTTTTTGAAGGTGTCCGTTAAATCGACTAAAACGAAAGGAATGCCGAGTGTTTGACAGATTTTCTTGACATCTTTTGCGGTGTCGGGATGTGGGGCTGCAGCTGGATCTTTCCAAAGTTTCATGTGGGCACCGATGCATTCGTAGCCCTGTTCCAGGAGAAGAGCGGCAGTAATGGAGGAATCCACACCACCGGACATTGCAACGAGAACTTTCTTTTTATTTGACATAAAATCTTGCCGAAATAGCTCGCTTACTATAGAATGATTGTCTAGCACAGTCAAACAGCTAATAAGATGATTGGAGAACTCGTAAAATTAGCTAAAGAATATCTTCCCAAACTAAACGAGAAGCGGCTGCAGCAAGCTTATAAATTTGCGAAAACTGCACATACTGATCAGTTCAGAAAAGATGGGAAAACTCCATATATTGAGCATCCGGTTAAAACTGCGAAGATTTTGACAAAGCTTCGGGTTGATGAAGATACCTTGATTGCTTCCCTACTGCATGATGTACCTGAAGACACCGATTACACTCTAAAGGATGTAGAAAAAAGCTTCGGCAAGACCGTGGCTTTTTTGGTTGATGGGATTACTAAATTGTCCAAAGTGCATTATCGGCATGATATGGCAGAACGCCAGATTGAGTCTTTAAAGAAGTTGTTTATTCATTCGGCGCGTGATCCACGGATAATTTTGATCAAGCTTGCGGACAGGCTTCATAATATGAAAACTATTGATGCAATTGCAAAACCTGAGAAACGTGTGAGGATTGCAAAGGAGACTTTTGAAGTTTATGTGCCAATTGCGAATCTTCTTGGTGTGTGGGAAATCAAAAATAAGCTTGAGGATTTGTGTTTTAAAACTCTTGCACCAAGAGATTATAAGATGGTTGATGAGCTCATACAAAAGTCGATACTGAAAAAACGGGACTTGGTAAATAGGACAAAAAAAGAGGTTGAGGAACTTCTCAAGAAGAACAAAGTTTTGTGTGGTCTTGTTGAGGGGCGCCAAAAAACTCATTACAGCACTTTTAGGAAAATGCTGCGTAGTGGGAAATCGTTCAGTGAGATTTATGACTTGGTGGGATTGAGAATTGTGGTTCCTGATGTTGGGTCTTGTTATCAAGCGCTTGGAGTAGTTCATCAAAGTTTTACGCCAAAGATTGGGCGGTTGAAAGATTATGTTGCACTGCCAAAAAGTAACGGCTATCAGAGCATTCACACTACGGTGTTTGGTTTGGAAGGGACTATTACGGAAGTTCAGATTAGAACTGAGGACATGCACCTTGAAAATGAGTATGGGATTGCTGCTCATTATTTTTATCGTGAAGCACAGAGTAAAAAGCAGAGGGTTATAAAAAAGAAGTTACAGAACAAGTATCAGTGGGTACATAAAATTTTGGATTTGCAGAAAGGCGCGAAGGACAACAAAAGCTTCTTTAAGCATTTGAAGTTGGATATTTTTACGGATCGGATCTTTGTATTTACTCCAAAAGGTGATGTGGTTGATTTACCAAGCGGTTCGACTGTAGTTGATTTTGCCTACCATATTCATAGCGATATTGGCATGCTTGCAGTTGGAGCAGTGATCAATGGCGAAGAGGCATCTTTAACAAAGAAGCTGGGGAATGGTGACGTTGTTCTTGTGAAAACGTCTGAAGAGGCTGATGGACCTCAGGTGGAATGGCTTAACATTGTGCAGACTTCTCTGGCTAGGAATAGAATTCGTGAGTTTTTGAAAGAGAAGGATAAGGCGACGCTACTAATGGAAGCGGAAAAGCTTTTGGATAGGAAATTGAAGGTGTTTGGATTTGGAGATATTGAAACTCTGACAAAACTGAAGAAAGTTGTTTTGACTGAGCATTTTTCTGTCGATTCGTGGGAGAGTTTGCTTTTTGCTATTGGCGAAGGAAGTGTTGATGTGAAGGACGTGATTAAGCTGATTTATTCGGAAGAGGAATTGCTTGGGGAAGAGCAAGATCCTGCGAATGCTCATGTTTATGACCGGACAAGGCAGAGCCGGCTGGAAGAGATTACTCCACGTAAGATTAGGACTATAACCTTACTTATAAAAGCTAGGAATCGAGTTGGGATACTTGGTGAGATGTGTAATGAGCTCGCTAATATAAATGTGAATATTGTTGAGGCTAGTGCTGTTAATGAAAAAGAGGAGGCGGATTTTTCTCTGGTTAAGTTTATTGTTGATATTGAGAGTTTTGAGCAGTATGAAAAACTCTTATATGCGTTTCAGAGGATCGACGGTGTGATGAATGTTACTCAGATCCAAAAGTCACTATTAGATCCTCTAAATTTAGCTGATTTTCATAAAGCGCTCGAGCAATAATTACGCCTGAGACGTCGGCGCGTTTCAGTAGTTCAAGGTGAGTTTTTTTGCTGACGCCGCCTGATGCAAAGACGTTTGCGTCTGAGAAATATACGCATTTTTCCATGAGGTCGAAATTTGGCTGGAAAAGTGTGCCTTCTGCGTTTAGGTCTTTCATCATTATGTCAGTAAAGCCAAACTTACCGAGAGCTTCACAGAGATCTGGTGCTTCGTCGTAATGTTTGACCTGCAAGCCTGCGATTAATTTTTTGGGGCCGTGTGTACGGATTGCCTCTTCAAATATTGGCTTTGCAGATTGGCCGAGGACGATTTTGTCTGCGCCGTTTTCAAGAAGCCAGGTTAGGTGATCCATGTCGCGCACCTTCCCTGCCCACCAGAGTTCGCCTTGAAAGGATTCGCGCAATTCTGTGAGGCGTTCTTTTTGATCTCCGTCCAAGTCGATAATAAAAAGCGTTTTGGCGCCTTGGGATTGGAAAAGTTCTGCGTAGGACGCGGGTGCTTTTTGATAAACCTTTATTTCTGAGTTGATGTTCCCTTTGTATAAGGAAACTACTTTTCCGTTCCGGATGAAAATTGCGGGGATGATTCTCATTAGTCTGTGAATCTAAAGTGCATTAGGTCTCCGTCGCGTACAATATAATCTTTTCCTTCGAGCCGCATAAGGCCTTTTTCTTTTGTTGCGATTTCGCCGCCGCATTCCACAAAATTTTTCCAGTCAGTTACTTCTGCGCGGATAAATCCTTCCTGAAAATCTGTGTGGATTACACCGGCGGCTTCAGGTGCCGTTGCTCCGATTTTAACAGTCCAGGCTCGGACTTCTTTTGGGCCGGCAGTGAAATAAGTTTGGAGGCCGAGAAGTTCGTAAGCGTCTCGGATGACTTTGTTGAGGCCGGTTTCTTTGAGGCCAAGTTCCGCGAGGTAGGCAGCGGCTTCTTCACAATCAAATTCGACAAGCTCGGCTTCTACTTTTGCGGAAATTGGGATGACGCCGAGATTGCTGTCTGTCCCGAGTTGCTCGCGGAGTTCATCTATTGAGACTTTGCCGATTTCATTTTCATGGACGTTCATGATGTATATCAGCGGTTTCATTGTGATGAGATGGAGATCGTGGAGGATTTCTTTTTCATCCTCAGTCAGATCTATGTTTATTGCTAAAGTGCCTGATTCGAGTTGGGGTTTTATTTTTTCGAGGAGAGCGTGGTAAAGGATTTTTTCTTTATCTCCGGAGCGAGCCTCAGATTCTGATTTTTGCATTCTTTTCTCTAGAGTTTGGAGATCTGCAAGAATTAGTTCTGATTCTATTACTTCGCGATCGCGCTTTGGGTGAACTTTTTCATGGACGTGAGTGACATCTGCATCTTCAAAATGGCGAATGACTTGCGCGATCGCATGACATTGCCTGATATGAGACAGGAATTGATTTCCAAGTCCCTCACCCTGACTTGCCCCTTTCACAAGTCCTGCGACATCAACAAACTCAACAATGGCAGGAATTACTTTTTCAGGCTTTGCAACTTCAGCAAGAGCATCCAGTCTTGGATCTGGCACCTCAACTACACCTACATTCGGATCAATCGTACAAAAAGGATAATTTTCTGCCTGTGCCGCATTCGCTTTGGTCAAGGCATTGAAGAGCGTTGATTTCCCAACGTTGGGCAGTCCGACAATTGCAATTTGTAAAGCCACTTTTTCTTTTTATAGTCATTGGTATAGACGCACGCACTCTATATTGTGAACCATGAAATTTCAATGGGAACTCGCCTGTTTATATTTACGAAAAAGTACGTCCGCTTCTCTTAGAGGTTTTGTTGAAATGTGGATCTGCCAACTTTTTGGGTCTTCTTTTTCGTCCTCTATTATACCATTATGTGCAAATTCGTGGTGTGTTTTGCAGAGGGGAACAATTGAATCATGAACTGAATCATGTTTCAACTTGCTGTTCCTGTTTTCACTGAATCGGTCTGTGTGGTGGAAGTGTTCTGCAGCTTTGTTGCAATTTGGGAAAGCACATCTGCCGTTTGTTTTTTTGAGCACTTTTCTCTTTAGTTGTACCGGGATGTAGCGACTTGCTTTTTTCTCCTTTCTGTTATGTTTTTTTTCATTTTTACAAAAATCCCCGGGGATTTTTTTGACTTCCTCGCTTAACTCTGGTCTTGCAGTTCCGTCCTCTTTTATTTTCGGTGTATTTTTTTTACTAATTCTCACTTTCTTTCTCCGTTTCTTTTTGACTAATTGCACTTTATTTTCATCCTCGTTTAATTGTTTTAAAATCATTCGCAATGTTTCTTTGTTGCTCAGGCTTCCATGTTTTTTACTTAGTTTGTTTTTTGCTTTTGAAAAAAGGAATTGCATTTCTTCATCAAGATGAATTTTCAGGTCTTGTTGTGATGCAATTCCATTTAAAGTGACACCGACTTTATTGTTTTTTCGTACTTCTTTTGAAAGTTCTTGCAAAGTGCTTTTGCTCATGTGCTTCACTTTGTCTGTCCAGGCTGCATCTGTTTCTGGTGTGGCTAGCTTGGCAACAATTGCTACTTTGTGAACTCCTTGTGTTTCTATAGCTTTTTGTAAACAGGGTTTACCTTCCAAATGTTTTCCCAATTTTAGAGTTTTTTCTACGACTGAACGTGAAAGTCCTGCCAATCTCCCGGCATATTCGTAAATTGTTTGGTAACCTTCTTCTTTGTAGATTTTCTGTTCGTAGATTTTTGGCAAAAGAGCAAGAAGTTGGTATGTAATGTGGTGTCTTTGTTTGCTAAGTTGAGTGAATTTTTTGTGAAGATTTTTGTTGATATTTACTTGCGGAATTGTGTGTGTGATTGACTGTGAATTTGACATGGTTTTTGGGATAAAAAAGCGGGCAGGATTTTTTGAGCTCCTGTGTGAATTCTAGCACAGTTTGGGCTGGATTAACAGGTTTGGAGGGGCAGTTTTTGTATATTTTGACGTGACAAAAACGAGGGTGAGTGTGTACTTACTTTTGGTGTGTGTGCCGTGCGTGTTTTTGTATGTATTTTTACGCGAAGGGGGGTGTGACTAGAGTAGTTTTTGCGTACACCAAACTGCTTAAATCAGTTTCCATTCTTCTTCAAGTTCTGCTCGACTTAATTGGCCCGGTGCAGTCGCGAGTGTTGGATTTATTGGCGCGTAATAAAAGAGTGAACCTTTGAGTGGAGCTTCAATTCTCAGACGACGGGAATTATCTCCCATGCCGGTCACAATTAGTCGACCGTGGAAATGTGGCTCCCTAAGAAGACGGAAGAGTTTTTTTTCGTCGTGTTCTGAATTTACGTGTGTAGCGATTTTCAAAAGGTCGGCACCCGTCTTATCCATAGCTTCAAGAATATCCATGAGAAAATCATATTCTGGCGTCGTCTCAAAATCGTGAAATGAACGGATAACTTTTGATTTTTTGTTTTTTTGCAGACTAGAAAATTCGATATCTGTGTGTAAGTCGTGTGGCACATCGACATAAGTCAAACCTGCTTTCAGCGCGCGTTTGATCATATCTAATTTTTCACTTTTCCCAATAATTGGTTTGTCAAAATGTTTTTGGATAACTGCGAGATCACCTTTCACACGCATTTTATCGAGCCAAATTTCAAAAACATCTGCTTCGTCGTAATGAGCTTTGATAAGTTTCACCAAAGTGACAAAACTCTCCGGTTGAATCGGCAGTACGTGTTGTGAATTCATGACCGTATGGTAGACTAAACTGCGAATCCAATCAAATTATCCATGCCAGAAAATATTGATCTTCAAAATCTCAGTGCTTATCTGGAAAAATTTCCGTGGCTTGATTTAGAATATTTTGGGAACACGGTTGCTCACTATTTAACAGTAGTGGGTGTTGTGATGCTGATTTATGTTTTAGCAAAGGCGATTTCGCTTGGCTTGGAACGCTATGCAAAACATTTAACTTCCAGGACCTCGAATAAGTTGGATGATATGGTCGTTTCAACGATCCACCGGTCTGTGACTTTTATTTTGGTTTTGGGTGCGCTTTATTTTGGGATTAAATCCTTGAATGTACCGGAGTCTGTTGATGTTTTTGCAGCCAAGGCGATTTTCATTCTTTTCACTTTGAAGATTGCTAAAGAATTTGAGATTTTTATAGAATTTTTGATTGAAAGTTACATAAAACCACTGGCTCAAAGACAGAAGGGGCTTGTTAAGACTTTTGTCCCGCCGATGTTGAAATTCACAAAGTTTGTAGTTTGGATGTTGGCGGTTCTGCTGATCATCAGTAATTTGGGTTACAACATAACTTCTATAGTTGCTGGGCTTGGAATTGGTGGTTTAGCGATTGCACTTGCTGCGCAAGAAACTCTGAGTAATGCATTTGGGTCGTTTACGATTTTGACGGACCAGCCCTTTAAAGTTGGTGATTGGGTGCAAATGGATGATGTTGAGGGTGAGGTGACTGAAATTGGAATTCGTAGCACTAAAATTCAAACTGTTGGACGAACTGTTATTTCTGTGCCAAATACAACGGTTGCGAGCAGCAAAATTGAAAATTATGCCAAGAGAAATGCGAGGAAGGTGGAACAAACTTTTGGTTTTACTTACAATACTTCTGTCGCAAAAATGAAGGATTTGTTGAAGCATATTGAACAGATTATTAGGAAAGATAAAGACACGGAAAAGGATTCATTGCGAGTAAATTTTGTGAACTTTGGAGATTCTGGGCTAGAAATTGAGGTGCTTTATTACATTACGGATATGACCAGTTATGCGAGGTATTTGGATATTCGCGAGCGGATTAACTTGAAAATCAAGGCCGCTGTTGAGAAGATGGGCGCTGAAATGGCCTTCCCTAGTCGTTCACTTTATATAGAAAATGCAAAAGATTTCGTCAAAACTACTGCGCGTCACAGAGCTCGCAAATAATGTGCGTGAGTTTCATTTTGAGGGCGATGTGGAATTTCAGCCTGGTCAGTTTTTTATGTTGGAGCTTGAAGATGGTGATAGCAGGGCTTATTCCGTGGCGAGTGCGGATGGGCTGATTTTTTGCGTGAAATTGGTGCCTGGTGGGAAAGCGACTGAATATTTGTGGAGTTTAAAGGAAGGTGATGAGGTGAGTTGGAAGGGGCCGTTTGGGCATTTTGTGCTTGGCGAGCCTGAGGGGGACGTGATTTTTGTGGCGACTGGAGTTGGGCTTGCGCCTTTTATGGCTATGTTGGAGGTGCTTTTTAAAAAAGGTTTTGAAAGGCAGATTGTGCTGTGTTTTGGAGTGAGATGTGAGGAGGATTTGTTTTATTTAGACAAGCTTGAGAAGTGGCGAGATGAGAATGAGAATTTTGATCTTAATATTACGCTTTCAGGTGGCAGTGAAGAGTGGGGTGGCAAGAGAGGACGGGTTACTGAACATGTGCAGAATTCGGACGTTGATAACGCGGATGTTTATATCTGTGGGAATGGACAGATGGTTGAGGATGTTAAAAAAATCGTGAAAGAAAAGGGGGTGCCGCAGGAAAGGCTGCATTTTGAGTTGTTTACACCAGTTTAATGATTGAGTGTCAAAAAAATCCCCGGGGATTTTTTTGGAGGTTTTGTTGAATTGTTGTGGAATCATCTCTATGCTAGTATTCGCGTAATTGCTTAGCCACATAACCCATAACCCCCATAAATATGTTTTATCTCTTAGATGATCTCGGTGGAGTGTTTCTCCTCATTGAGATCATAGTTTTTGTTGTGATTTTTGTGAAACTTTCAAATTTGAGGAAGGATGTTGAATTTGTTAGAGGGAAAGGACATAAAAAAGAAGTGAAGGAGGCAGAAAAAAGAGTTGGTGCTATTGGACCTCAGTACCGTGAGAAAACTGAGCATCATCCCAAGAAAGAGAAGAAAGCTGAGCCTGGTGTGATTGATGATTTTGTTAAATGGGTGAAGGAAGATTTTATGATGAAATTGGGGGCGTTTTTGATTATTTTGGCGGTTGCGTGGTTTGTGAGGTATTCCTTCTTGAATGATTGGATTGGGCCTGTTGGACGAATTGCTTTGGGTATGGTAGCTGGTACGGGTGTTTTGGCTGGAGGTTATTTCACGATTAAAAAGCGGCCTGTGCCTGGTCAGGTTTTGGTGGTTTTGGGGACGACGACATTGCTTCTGACTACTTTTGCAGCGCGGGCTTATTATGACTTTTTTACGCCTGGTTCTGCGCTTGCAATTATGAGTTTTGTGGTTTTACTTACGGCTGTGATTTCAGTGGTACACAGGAGCCTGGCGCTTTCTGTGATTGCCCTGATTGGTGGTGCGGCTGCCCCACTGATGACCGGAGGTGATACTGATAGCAGTTTGGTTTTGACCACATATATTCTCCTTCTTTGTTCAGGTGTGTTTGGTGTTGTGGCGCTTAGAGGTTGGCGGTCGCTTACTGTTTTGGCGCTTTTGGTTACGGCTTTTTATGTTGGCCCCATTGAAATGATGAGGACTTTGGATGATTTGGCCACTTGGACATTTTTGGCATTATTTTACATACTTTTCTTTGTCGGAAGTTCAGCGGCGATTATGCATTCAAAGAAGATTTTTCTTAGTGATTTAGTTACGACCTTGATCACTGTGCTTTTTGCGATTTGGTGGACTGGGGAGTTTATTCCGGATGGCTGGCAGAGCATTGTTTTGGCTGGCACTGCCATTGCTTCGATGGTGGTGAGTTTGATGTTGAAGTCTGGTGGTTTGCCAATTAAAAGCACTTACTTGCATGGTGCAGCAACGATTGTTTTGTTAGGGGCAGCAACTGTGTTTGAGTTTGATGGCGAGATGCTGACGATTGTCTTCTCTTTGGAGGCATTGGCTTTTGTTGGAATGGCTGTTTACTTGTTGAAAGACAGAGCGGCAGCTGTGGCGACTTCAGCTTTGCATATTATCCCGGGTGCCTTGGCTATGGAAAGTGTGTCTCACAGTTGGAATAGTAGTTTGGGGCTGTTAAACCAAGATTCTGCTGTTCTTTTGATAGTGATGATTTCTTTTGCATGTACTGCTATGGTTTTGCAGAGATTACCTAAGAAAAAAGAGGTTCTTATCCCAACAGTTGTACATGTTATTGCTTCAACTTTCTTTTTGTTCGCAATAATTTGGCGTGGTTTGGAAGTGTTCATGACGGATGATTACGCGCATGGAACGGCGTTGGTGATTTATACAATTGTGGGATTGGTGCTGTTCTTCAAGGGCGTTGTGAAGCATGTGAAGGGATTGAAATGGGCTGGGATTGTGCTTTTGGGCTTGGTTCTGCTGAGGCTTTTGCTTGTTGAAATTTGGGCTATGTCGCTTGTGGAAAGGATCATAACTTTTGTAGTTATTGGTGTAATGTTCATTGCGACTGCTTTCTTTGAAAAAAAATCTAAATAATTAACCTCTTCTACTATGTTTCTTAAAAAGTTTCTTTTAATCACTTTGTTTGTACCATTGGTTCTTGCAGATGGTGTGTTGGATTTAAGTCCTTTTAGATCGATGCATGAGATTGAAGTGCCAACAATTGAGCTTGCGAGTGAAGTGAAGGTTTATCTTTCTGAGGTGCAGGATATGGGGATTGCTCTTGTTGAAAATGAAAGTGGTGAAGCTCAGGCTACTGCTAGCATAAGAGAGACGCAGGCTGTTGATCTTGAAGTAACGGAAACTTCTTCCCTGGATGGCTCTACAGATTCACTAGTGGATGGTGATTATGAGACTGTTGCTGAGTTTGATTTGGATGACGATGCAGGTGCGGCTTATCTGATTGTGGAGACTTCTGAAGAGCTGACTAGTTCCAAGTTCTCATTAAGTTTGGATGATCATGTGGCACTGCCTTATGAAATCGCCATAAAAGCTTATGAAAATGGATCTTGGTCAACTGTGGTGGCACGTACAGACCTGAATAGTTCAAGTGTGAGTTTCCCTGAGACAAGTGCCAGCAAGTGGAAAGTTGAGCTTTGGCATAGTCAGCCGCTTAGGGTTAGAGAAGTGAATTTTGTGGATGCGAATCCATCTGTCGCTACTGGTGAATATATTGTTTGGCTTGCTCGTCCTGGAGAGACTTATACGCTTTATACGGATGCTGCGGTTTATACTCGTGTGAGCACCACGGAAGGGGGTGATTTATTGGACGATGAGGATGCGATTTTGGAAGCTGCTCTTGGTGAGGAGCAAGATAATCCATTTTTTATAGAGCCGGATGATGATGAGGATGGTGTGGCGAATTATTTGGATAATTGTGTGAATGTTGCGAATGCAGATCAGGAAGATTTGGATGAGAATGGGCTTGGTGATGCTTGTGAGGACCATGACGGCGATGGTGTTGTGGACTCCAAAGACAACTGTCCTGAACATGCAAATAGATATCAGGACGATGAGGATGGTGATGGTATTGGGGATGAATGTGATGATGAAGAAAGCCGAATTACGGAAAAATTTCCTTGGTTGTCTTGGTTGGCGATGGGACTTGCTGCAGTTGTTATTCTTGGAATTGTTATCCACACGATTCGCAGCGGGAAGCCAGATTAGAGTGAAACTCTGACGTAATAGCCGTAACTGTTTTTGCCTCGTTTTAGGCCGTCTTGCTGAAGTTCTTCGTAAACCTCCTCAAATTCTTCTTCTGTGGCGAAGCGGCTTTGGTAATTTGTGACTGTGTTGTCGGTGTAGATTGGGTAGAGCTGAAGGAATTTGCGTTGGCCGAGCTCTACGATTCTGGCAATTAAGCTGTATGGTTCAACGTCATATTTTTCGTAGCGGCCTGGTGAGTTGAACATGAAGTTGCCAATGCTGTAGATGACCCATTTGTCTTTGTAACTTTCGACTTCTTGCATGATATGGGCTCCGTGCCCCAGGATCAAGTCTGCGCCTGCGTCTATCAGTTGGTGTGCCAGTAGTTTTTGGTTTGTGTTTGCATCCGAGTAATTGTCTCCCCAGTGCGGGAAAATTATGATGAAGTAGTCCGGATTTTCTTCACGGAGGGTTTGGATTTGTTCTGTGATTTGGACGACTGAAAGCTGGTTTACGCCGGCGGTGTTTTCGTCTGCGTAGAAGTTATATTCTTCGTCATAAGATTCTTTGAATTCAAAGCTGGCGATGACTGCGATGTCTCCGTAAATATATGGCTCCATGGCTTCATCTTCCGTGAGACCTGCGCCAAAAGCTGTCATTTGGTTTTCTTCCAAGGTTTCCAGGGTTTGTTCCAGGCCTTCCGTTCCGTAATCCATTGAGTGGTTGTTTGCTAGGGAGAAGACTGTGATGTTGGCTTTTTTGTATGCTTTTGTTGCCTTTGCGGTGTCTGACCAGTGAACGTAGGATTTTTGGTCTTCAAGTGGCGATTCTTCCAAGTCTGTGAGTGGGGTTTCCAGGTTTGAAATGACAACTTCTGAGCTGTCCAGCATGCTTGTGAATTGTTCCAGCGAGTAATCGTAGCCTTGGGTTTCAAGGATGCTTTCGTCCAGATTTTCCTGGTAGTTTTCGCCAAAGCTGGTGTCACCGAGAAAGAGGATGTCAGTTTTTGTAATATCACCGCTGTTTGTTAATGAACAGGAAGTGAGAAACAGAATTAGTGTAGCGAAGAGGAGTTTTTTCACTCTCCGAGTTTAGCAGGATTTATTTCTGCAAAACAGGCGAAAGTGGATGGTTCCGGATTGAGAATTTCTGCTACTGCCGGATTTGCCGCTATGAGCTGTCTTAGTTCTTCTTTTGTTGCTTCTGGGGTTGCTAGGCGGACAAGAAGTGCTCTGCTTTCTTCACCTGGGAAAAGCTCAATGCATTCTGCTTGAAGTCTTTCAAATCCTTTTCTTTGATATTTGGGCTCTAGTTGGGCAGTTAGTCTTCCCATTAAGGGATCAATTTTTTTAGGTGTTAATCCCCTACGAATAATTTCTCTGAAGTTGACCATACCTCCTATCCAATCTATTAATCGTCTTAAGTAAGGGAATTCTTCTTCACTCAAATCTTCTTCTAGTCGAGAATCGTTGTTTAAATTTCTAATTTCGCTAACTAAAGCGGTTTCAATTCCTTCCCTTATTTCTCTTTTTACTTCTTCACCAAAGTGACCTTCCCCTCCATCCCCGTCTAGTATTTTTCTGATTTGATTATCTTTTGTAGTCCATCTGCGAAGACTTAATTTAGGTTGTTCTTGTTTCCAGTTGCGAACGGCTTCTCTATAAGCAGATTCAGCAATTGTGTGTAGATCAAATTTGAGTGCTTTTAATATCTTCTGATAAGTTTCTCCTTGTAGTACTGTATCTTTTGCCATTGTTGCACGTTCTTTCATATACTCTAGATCATCTATTGAAGCTCTTTTGATTTGATCGACCAGTTCATCTCTGACTCCATTGTGCATCCAGACATCCCACATACCACATTCTGGGAATCGTTCTTCTTGACCTTCTATTGCGTTTAAAAGCATGGAGGCAAGAATTCCTTTTCGTCTATCCCATAGTTCCTCCCCTCCTTCCTCTACAACTGCTGTGCGCATTGCTGCGAGAACTGTCATCACGTCTTGGAGACTGGTGATTTCTCCATTAACTTCGTCCAAGTGGCTGGCCATGAGTGTCCACAAATGAGGAATCTCTCTGACAGGTTGTCCGTCGAGTTTGCGGACTGTTATGTCTAGGATTGCTGGGCTCGTTCCTCTTTTGTAGGCTGGCACATCAGATATATCAGTGCCGCGTGGTAAGAACTCTATAAAATCACCTGCCTGTTCTTCAAGTTCATCTGCTTCGTCTGCTTCGTCTGCTTGGTTTGCGGCAAGTGATTCTTCTAAAACAGATGCTGTTTCAGCTGAATATGCTTCCTCCCGTAGACGCGCAATTTCCAGAACTGGAAATGCCTCTGGCGATCCCAATATAGGTGGTAATGGTGGGTCGTCTTTTTCTTTTGCCATCTAGCTAATTATAAAAAGGAGCTTAGATTCGCAGAAAATCTGGGGTATGTCAAATACTAGAGTTTTTCAAAGCGGATGGGGTTGCCAGTTGAGGCGAGAAATTTCACAAAATCTCCGGATGAGAGGACCAGAGTGGCAGTGTTTACATTTGGGTGATAATGCAGTTTTTCGTGCTGGAGTAGGTCTTCGTCGACAATTACTTCTACTTCATTGTTTTCGTTGTTAATCAGAGCAAATGGTGAGACTGCGCCGGGAGTGATTTTGAGATGTTTCATCATGCGTTCCTCGGAGGCAAAGCTAAGTTTATCTTCGTCTAAGATGTAGGCGAGGGTTTTCAAATTTAGGCGTTTTTTACTCTCCAGGATTACGAGATAGTGTGCATTGCCTTTTTTGTTGCGCAAGAAGAGATTTTTGCTGCGGCCCCCATGATCTTCTGAGTAGTATTTGTCTGCTTGTTCACAGGTGTAGACGGCTGGGTGATCGTGTTTTTCGTAGTCGATCCCGAGGGAGCCTAAGAAGGTGTAGATGTCACGCATGCTTGAATAGTTATATGTTTTAGACTATTATCGGCTCTGCTTTTTTGCAAACTTTAATTAATCGCTATGAAAAAAATATTATCAACATTATTACTTACTCTGTTCGCTTTTGTTTCTGCGTGTGGTGGAGGGACAGATTTTGCTGTGGGGACAACTTACACAAATGATTCGCTTGGTTTTTCTTTCGCCTTTCCTTATGGGTATGAGATTGTTGAAGAGCAGGTTGCGGGAGAAATGTTGGTACTGCATATTAAAAACGTTGGGAATGAGGATGTTGAGAGTACTACTATTGTTTTGAGTGCGAATGCTCAAATACCACCGACTGTGGCAGATGTGGAATATGAGATTACAGTGGAAAACAGGGGGGATGGGATTGAAGTTATTGGGGTTGAGCAAAGAGAGCAGATTGCGGCACTGAATGAGGTTTACACCCGCTTTTATGATTCCAATGGGGTTTTGTACTTTTTATTGATGAGCACCACTTTGGACGATGAGGAGATGGTGCAATTGTTTGGAGAGATTATTACTACTTTTGAGTTGGAGTAGGGGAATTTTTTATAAAGGTTCGAAACTAGAATTTCATTCTGTTTCGAATGGTGGTGCCGCGAGGCGGAATTGAACCACCGACACGAGGATTTTCAATCCTCTGCTCTACCACTGAGCTACCGCGGCACGGATTTGCAGGGATTAGTTTACTGATTTTTGTGAGTAGTGCAATGAAAAAACGGCTTGCAAATCTGTAAGAGTCGTTTTATACTCCCTTAGCTTTTGACCTCATAACAAGAAGAGCAATGGCTAAAAGAAAAACTATTCCTTACGTGTGGATCTGCCAGGAGACCAAAATGATTAATGGTGCTGGCCGTGCAAGGAAGGAAAAAATCAAGGAAATGGAACGGAAGAAGTATTCGCCGAAGGTGCGGAAAGTGACCGTACATAAGGCTAAGGCTGTGAAGAAAGGTGGTACAAAAGCTTTGGCGAACGCTAAATAGCGCCCTATGAAAATCTTGTGCTGGAATGTTAATGGGATTCGTGCGGTGATGCAGAAGGAGTTTTTGGATTTTTTGGAGAAGGAAGATCCGGATGTGCTGTGTGTTCAGGAGACTAAGATCAAAGAGGCGCAGTTGACGCAGGAGCTTTTGAATCCGCTGGGTTATTACAGTGTGTGGTCGCATGCGGAGCGGGCTGGTTACAGCGGCGTGGCGACTTTTTCCAAGGTGAAGGCGAAGGCTGTGCAGAAAGAGCTTGGGAATGGGGTGCATGACGGAGAAGGACGGCTTTTGGTGACGGAGTTTGAAGGTTTTACGCTTGTGAATGTTTATGTGCCGAATGGTGGGCGTGGGGATGATCGGATTCAGTTTAAATTGGATTACTATGATGAGATGTTGGATATGCTGAAGAAGCGGCGTAAGAAGGGTGAGAATGTGATAATTTGCGGGGATTTCAATACTGCGCACAAGGCGATTGATTTGGCGCGACCGCGGGAGAATGAGAATGTTACTGGGTTTTTGCCGGTTGAGAGGGCGTGGTTGGATAAGTTTACTGGGATGGGATGGGTGGATACTTTTAGGGAGAAGCATCCGGAAAAATATGATGCTTATACTTGGTGGAGTTATCGGTCAGCGGCGCGGGAACGGAATGTGGGCTGGAGGATTGATTATTTCTTTGTGAATGAGGAGGCATTGGGGCT
>CAZGUT010000019.1:0-12320 GCA_964529435.1 uncultured Candidatus Peribacteria bacterium
GGATTCTCTTCATCCCTCGGGCTTACGCCCGGGGAGTTTCGGCGGTTAGCTTAAAGATATAAATCAAATAGATTGTAGCACATTACTCCGTCCTCTGCTCCAAAGTCAGATCAACAGTCAAAATCTCCCCTTCCCGCCAAACTTCAAGCACAACCGTTTCACCAACATAATACCCAGCAATCGCATTAGATAATGTGTAGTTTTCATTAAGCTCCTGCCCCCCAAGACTAATAATCACATCTCCACCGGTAAGCCCAGCCTTATCCGCAGGCCCCCCTTCAATAATCGCAGACACACCAGCCTGCTTATCACCAGTAATAAACGCACCAGCATCAATCGGCAGCTGCAACCTCTTCACCATCCCCGCATTCAACATCACATACCTCACCCCAACAAAAGGCCGAATAATCTCACCAAATTCCTGATAAGAACTCACCACCATCGCAATATCATTGGCAGGAATTGCAAACCCAATCCCCTCCGCACTGGTATCCACAGCCGTATTCATCCCCACAACTTCACCACTCATATTCACAAGCGGCCCACCACTATTCCCCGGATTAATCGCCGCATCAGTCTGAATCAAATCGACAAGACTCTCTGTACCACCATAAGTCCCCGCCGCCAAAATCGCTCTTCCAGTCGCTGAAATAATCCCCGCAGTAGTCGTATTTGAATATTCACCAAGCGCATTTCCAATCGCCAAAACAGATTGGCCAACTGAAATGTCATCCGAATCCGCAAACTCCAGCGTCGGCAAATCACCAATCACATCGTCATCCCCAGAAAGCTGCATAAGCGCAATATCATTCAATGTATCCCTATCCAAAACAGTCGCATCCAATTCAGTCCCATCACTCAAAATCACCACATACTCAGCTGTAGTATCCTCAACAACATGCTTATTTGTCACCGCCAAACCATCCGCCGTAATAATAAAAGCCGTCCCACTGCTCACCTCTTCAAGCTCACCAGTCCCCGTTGAAGTATTCGGAAACCCATTAAAGGAAAATTGATCATAATAAGAACTCAAATCCTTCATCGCTACAACTGAAACGACCGCCGGCGCAGCCGTCTCCCAAGCATCTACATAAGAATTTTCCCCATATTCAATCACCGTCGTATTACCAGTAAAACTCAGACTGCCATAACTCATCAAAACCCACATCATCAGCGCACCGCCCAGAAGGCCAGCAAGCAAACTAACAAGCAGAATCAGAGCAGGATTAGAAACTTTTTTTTGAATAGCCATACATAAAAATTAGAAACGAAGAAATTCTACCCTTTACAAAACTTTGTGAAAAGAGCAAACTAAGCCCTGGCCTATTCAACGCCTATGAAACAAGCCATAAGGCAAAAAATATGTGAGAAGCGAAAAGCGCTCTCGCCAGATTTGTATGCGGAAAAAAGCGCACTCATCAGAGAAAAACTCGAATCTCTACCCGAATTTCAAGACGCAGAAAAAGTGCTGGTCTACATCTCCACACCGGAAGAAGTAGCCACCCACGAACTAACAAAAAGTTGCATCGAATCAAACAAAAAAGTCTACGTTCCAAAAGTACTCAATGAAGGCCTCGCCATCTGCCCAATCCTTTCCTGGAACGAATTAAAACCCGGCGCATTCGGCATTTTGGAACCTTGTGAAATCCCATCCCCAACCAATCCAGAAGAAATCGATTTAATCCTTGTCCCCGGCATCGCCTTTGACCCAAAAGGCCACAGAATTGGCTACGGCAAGGGCTTTTACGACTCACTATTAAAATCCACCCGCGGAATAAAAATCGGCCTCGCATTCCATGAACAAATCATTGACGAAGTCCCCGCAGAAAGCCATGATGTCCCCCTCGACTTAATTATCACCGATAGTTTAATCCTAACCCCTTAAACCCATGCCAGACGAAATTAATCCAAACGTCATAAAAAACTGGGAACTCCTCCGAGACAACGACCCAGAAATCTACGCTGCAATCTGCGGTGAAGAAAAGCGCGAAACAGAAGGAATTGAGCTAATCCCATCAGAAAACTACACATATCCGGAAGTCTTTGCCGCAAACGGCTCAGTCTTCACAAACAAATACGCTGAAGGCTACCCCGGACGCCGATATTACGGAGGACAGGAATTCACAGACGTCATTGAAACTATTGCAATTGAACGTGCCAAAAAGCTCTTCAAATGCGAGCACGCAAACGTCCAGCCACTATCCGGCTCACCAATGAATCAAGCAGTTTATCTCGCCTTCCTCAAACCTGGAGACACCGTTCTTGGAATGGATTTGTCACACGGCGGACACTTAACACACGGACATCCAGTTTCACACATGGGCAAGATCTTCAATTTTGTTCGCTACAAAACATATCCAGAAGAAGAAGGACGAATCGACGCAGATGAAATCATGGCATTAGCAAAAGAACACAAACCAAAAATCATCCTCTGCGGATACACATCTTATCCTCGCGACTTGGATTATGAAGTCTTCACAAAAGCAGCTGAAGAAGTTGGTGCAATAACCATGTGCGACATGGCTCATTACGGAGGCCTCGTTGCCGGAGGAGCAATGAAAAACCCATTCGACTACGGCTTTGATATTGTCACAAGCACCGTTCACAAATCACTCCGCGGCCCACGTGCAGGAATAATTCTTTGCAAGGAAAAACACAAAAAAGCCATCGATAAATCCGTCTTCCCAGGTCTACAAGGCGGCCCTCACATGCAAACAATCGCGTCAATTGCGGTAACACTAGAAAAAGCCCTGAAGCCAGAATTCAAAGAGTACGCCGAACAAATCCTAAAAAACTCAAAAGCCCTAGCCCAAACACTGATGGATGGCGGCGCAAAGTTGATCACAAACGGCACAGATAACCACATGATGGTTGTGGACACCGTCACAAGCTTTGATCTCGGCGGAACAGAGGCAGAACACTGCCTAGACGAAGCCGGACTCACCACAAACAAGCAAGTGATCCCTGATGATCCAAACCCACCTCTCCGTCCATCCGGAATCCGCCTTGGCACCCCAGCCGCAACAACACGCGGATTCAAGGAAGCAGAAATGGAAAAAATCGGCAAATGGATCCTTGACGCACTAGCCCATCACGACAACCCAGAACACCTAGCTAAAATAAAGCAGGAAGTTCTAGAACTCTGCATCAAATTCCCTGTACCCGGCATCAGCTAGCATTTTTCTTAGAAACCTTACTAACTCTTCATCACTAAGTTCAGGAGAAGAAGATGAAGCTTTTGGACCTAAAAACCTATGTCTTTTCAAAGCCTCATCTGTTTGCCCTCGATGAGGGCTACATGCAAAAACATTTCCATCATTAACAAATACATCCTCCTCCGCTTCCACACGACCAGCATCTAAAAACATAAAAATAGATTAAATCCAACACCTCCCATTTACCACCCCCAAAACACCACGTAAACAAAACCCGCTTTACAAAGCCATTAATTCGTCCCGGCATCCTCCTTCCCCTTCAGCACCACCACAGTCATATCATCCGTACGCTCTCCCCCAGCAATGTGCTCAACAACATCCGCCAAAACCGCATTCTTAATTCCCTTAGCCGTATATAAATCACTCGCAGCGTCCTGAACAATTCTCCTCAAACGCTGCATCCCGTACTGATCACCCTGCGAATTCACAGCCTCCGGAATCCCATCACTGTACATAAGCAAAACATCATTCGGCTTCAACTGAATTTTTTGCATCTGCGTCACCAAATCCTCAGTAAGCCCAAGAGCGACACCTGGCAGCTTGATCTCCAGCACCTTCTTCTTTTCCGAATCAAAATACAGCACAGGCGGATGCCCCGCATTCACATAATACGCCGTCCTTGTCTGCTCATCCCAAAGCGTAAGCGCCATCGTCATAAACACTTTCATTGTAGTTTTTTCACGAATCACATTATTCAAATTAGCCAAAATCTTCTTCAAATCCTCCTCACTCCTGAGTCCATACAACAGCGCATTCGCAATAGAGGAAACAATACCAGCCGGCACACCATGCCCCGTCACATCACCAAGATAAATCAAATAACGACCACTATCCATATGGATGTAATCAAAGGCATCACCTCCAATTTCACTCGCTGGCACCAAACCACCAGACATATCCAAAGTTTTAAGCAGTAGCTCTTCTTTGGGCAAAAGATCCGTCTGAATCTGCGACGCAAGCTCCAATTCCTTCTCCATACGCTGCTGATAAACCTTCGCCTCAGTTGCAGCAGCCAAATCCTCAGCCATCTGATTAAAAGTCCCAGCCAAAACCCCAACTTCATCCTTGGTTTTAACAACAACACGCGCAGAAAAATCCCCTTTCGCAATCCTCGCCGCCCCCGCTTTCAAAGCCTTCAGCGGATTCGTAATACTTACAGAAAGCATAAATGAAATCATCAGAGACAACACCACTCCCACAATCGCAGCTAAAAGAATCTGCATTTCAGCCTTCCAAAGACGCGCTTCCATGGAAGCATAACTAACCTGATAGAAAACCGCACTATCATTATCATAAGGCATAACAATATCCACAATCCTGTCCCTGGAACTCAACGGATCCACATCCTTCTCATTCACATCCACATAATTAACATCTTTATTTTCATTAATTTCCACATAAATAATACTCCCATCCTCAAGAAGAAGAGAACTATTATTGGCCTGAACACGATCCAAAGTATCATAATCCGTAATCGTTCTAATACTCCCCGAATATTGCTCCACAGCCTCCTGCTCCGAATCATAAAGAATCACACCACTGTAACTGGAAATCTTAATTCCAGTAACATCTATATTCTTCCTCAAAATCCCACTAATTTCCCGCGAAAACGGAATAAAATTATCAGATGACATATGCCTGTCATAAGTCTCCATAACCTGCCTCACCGTAAATTGAGAAAACGACTGCGTAGTCATAGCAATATCAGAAGAAAGTTCCGACTTCTTAGCATCCACCAAAAAGAGCCCCACGGCAGCAAACAACACTACAATTAGGGTTCCAAATGCCAGAATGAATTTTGCCTTCAGCGATCGGAGCATACGTGGAGATATAATTATCTTATTATTCTACCACATTTCCGACAATTTCTGAAGCCAAAATCTGACCGTCCAACCTGATATCCCAACGTACCCCCTCACCCAAACCATACAGCGACTTCGCCTCAAAGAGCGGCATTATCACCTGATCTGCCGCCAAGGTATCCGCAAGTTTGGCAAGCATAAGCTGTCTTTCACTCTCATCCAAAACCGTTATCACCTGCTCAATCATACTATCCACAATCTGATTCTCATAAGAAATCCCATTAAATTCCCCTTCACTATGAGCCACTGAAACAAAGAAATCCGACGAATCAGCCAAATCATATTTCCACCCAAAAAAGTAAAAATCAGATTCTCCAGCCAAAATCTTTTCCTCAAGCTCCGCACCTTCCAAAATATTCACTTCAACCTCAACACCAATTTCAGCCAAATCAGCAACTACTTCATCCCCCAAAGCCTCCAAACCAGTCGGCAAATCCAAAGTAACTTTCTTCTCACCTGCATACAATTCCATATACTCAGCCGCCACCACTAAATTCTGCTCACGACGAACAAAATTCGGAGAAAAACCATAAATCCCAGTCGCCGCATACTGATGCGCCTGCTTTAAATAACCCCCTCCAAGCACACTGGCATAATCCATAGAAATCGCATACCAAACCGCTTTCTTCAAATTCTCATCCGCAAAAACCCCGCCCTCATTCAACATCAAAAAACTCACCTCAAGACTCGGCACCTCCGCAAGCCTCATCCTATATTCCCCCAAATCAAAAACATTCTGAGGCGGCACATTCGCCAAAAACTGCACACTGCCATCTGTAACCGCCGCCATCCTATCTTCCGCATCAGGAATATATCTCAGCACCACCTCCTCAAAAAACGGCGTATCACCCCAATAACTATCAAATCGCCCAAGCGTCATATCCCCCTCCTCCAAAGCAGTCAGCACATAAGACCCCGTCCCCAAAGGCGAATTAAAATCATCATAATCCTCACTAAGCATGTAAACATTCGTCAATCTATGCAAAAGCAACGGATCCGGCTCACTGGTCACAATCTGAATCCGATTATCCTCAACCACCTCAACAGATTCAATACTCCCCAAAAGTGAAGTCAGTCCCGACTCAGAATCATCCATTGCCATCTCCAGCGAATAAACCACATCATCAGCGTCAAACTCACTCCCATCGTGAAAAACAACCCCTTCCCTCAACCTAAAATTCCAGGTCAAATCATCCAGTCGCCCCCAGGAAACCGCCAAACCAGTCTTAAAATTAAAAGTCTTGTCATAACGCACCAGCGGCTCATAAATGTTTGCCAAATATTTCCTGTTCACAGAATCATAACTCAAGGGCGAATAAGTACTCGGCGCCTCCGCATAAGCAATCACCACCCGATCCCCAGAAAGCACCTGGCTCTCACTTCCCATAAAATCCCCCAGCAAATCCCCAAAACTACACGCCGGCAAAAGCAATATAATCAGAACCAGATTGAGAAGGCGTGAAATCTTCATCACCGAGATTTTAACACCCAGCCTGAAAAAAGACTAGAGTTCGAATCCACTTAGCCCCACCACCCTTTACAAAACCAAAACTCTTAGCATACCTGACCGGCGCCGGTCACGGAGAGCATACTCCAACCATCTG
This sequence comes from uncultured Candidatus Peribacteria bacterium, assembly GCA_964529435.1. GTDB lineage: Bacteria > Patescibacteriota > Gracilibacteria > UBA1369 > 2-02-FULL-48-14 > CAZGUT01. The sequence goes on from CAZGUT010000019.1 coordinate 6,682, forward strand.
TAAAGCCACTAATCCTCCTTCTTCAAAACCGCAAGAAATGCCTTCTGCGGCACTTCAATATTCCCAAACTTCTTCATCCGCTTCTTCCCCGCCTTCTGCTTCTTCAGCAACTTATTCTTCCGAGTCACATCACCCCCATACAGCTTCGCCGTCACATCCTTCCGCATCGCCGGAATCGTCTCCCTAGCAATAATCTTAGCCCCAATCGCCGCCTGAATTGGAATCTCAAACTGCGCCCGCGGAATAATCTTCTTCAGCCTCTTAGCCACCGCCGCCCCATGCTTCTGAGCCTCACTCCTGTGAATAATAATCGACAGCGCACCAATCATCTCCTGATTCACCAAAATATCCAGCTTCACCAAATTCCCTTTCCTGAAATCTAAAAACTCATAACTCATAGACGCATAACCTGAACTAATGCTCTTCAAGGCATCATAAAAATCCACAACAATTGACGACAGTGGTATCTCATAAACCAAATTCACCCTGTTCTCATCCAAATAATTCATATCCAAGGAAACCCCTCGCCTATCCTGCAAAAGCTTCATCACCGAGCCAATATAATCCTTCGGCACCAGCACCTCAATCCTCACCCACGGCTCCCGAATCTCATCCACATAATTAGACTCCGGCAACTCAGACGGATTCGAAATCGTAATCACCTCCCCATCGGTCTTCACAACCTCATAACGCACACTCGGCGCAGTAACCACCAAATCAAGATCATATTCACGCTCCAGCCTCTCCTGCACAATATCCAAATGCAATAGCCCCAAAAATCCACACCTAAAGCCATGCCCAAGCGCACCAGACTGCTCCGGCTCAAAACTCAAGGAACTATCACTCAAACTCAATTTATCAAGCGCATCCCGCAGCTCCGGATAATCCTCATTTTCCGTACAAAATATCCCTGCAAAAACAAAAGGTATAACTTTTTTATAACCTGGCAAGGGCTCAACATCCCCGCTACAAACCGTATCACCAACATGCACATCAGCCACCGTTTTCATCCCCGTCACCACATATCCAACCTCCCCAGCATTCAACTTGTCCAAAGCCTCATATTTCGGCCTAAAACACCCAACTTCCGTAATCTCCGTTTCTGCCCTGGTGTTCATAAATTTAACCTTATCACCCCGTTTAAAGCTCCCCTGCATCAATCGCACATAAGCCACAATCCCCTTATACGGATCATAAACCGAATCAAAAATCAGAGCCTTAGCATCACCTTTATCAATCTTAGGCTCCGGCACCTTTTCTATAACCCGCTCCAAAACCGCCTCCACATTCGTCCCTTCTTTCGCTGAAATCTCAATTATCTCCTCCCGAGGAATCCCAAAAGCATTTTCAATCTCTTTAGCCCTAGCCTCAACATCCGCAGCTGGCAAATCGATCTTATTCAAAACAGGAATAATCTCCAAATCATGCTCCAAAGCCATATAACTATTGGCCAGTGTCTGAGCTTGAATCCCTTGCGCCGCATCCACAACCAAAATCGCGCCCTCACACGCAGCCAAAGACCGCGAAACCTCATAAGAAAAGTCCACATGCCCTGGCGTGTCAATCAGATTCATCTGATAGCCTTTATATTCCATCCTCACCGGCTGCAACTTGATTGTAATCCCACGCTCCTGCTCCAAATCCATGGTATCCAGCATCTGCCCATGCTTCATCTCCCGCTTTGTAAGCGTACTTGTAATCTCCAGAAAACGGTCAGCCAAAGTCGACTTTCCGTGATCAATATGCGCGATAATGCAAAAGTTTCGTATTTTCTTCATCGCGTGGAGTTTACCAGGTTTAGCGCCTTGAAAAAAGGCCAGTTTTCTGCTATAATTACCAGATATATTTGAACCTTATGCAATACAAAATCCCTCAAGACGTCCAAATTGAAGACAAAATTGTGGGCCCACTGACCCTCAAACAATTAATATACTTGGGTACAGGAGGTGGAATCAGCTACGCAATTTACACCGCCCTAGCAACCAAATATTACATTGAAGTTTGGATCTGGCCAGTAGCTCCCTGCGTACTCCTCACCCTGGCTTTCACATTCATAAAAATCAACGGAATCCCCTTTGCAAAGTGGATTTTGCTAATGGTTGAATATTTCTACAACCCAAGAAAACGAACCTTCCAAATGGGCGCCGGAGACAACTATCAAGCAACAATATTTGCAAAAGAAGAGAAAAAGGTAGAAACTACTGACGAAAAATCAAAATTAGAACGCGATCAAGAAAAAATCCAAAAATTAGGAGACATCACAAAACTCCTAGATTCATACGGCACTAAAACCACGCCCTAATGGCAGTAAAATTCTTCAATTCGATTAAGAAAGGGAAAAAGAACCCTAAACAAAGCACTCAACTTTATCTCAAGGTATCTGAGATTCGCGATGACGTTGCAGTTCTCAAGAACGGAGGACTAAGATCAATTCTCAAATCTTCAAGCATCAATCTGAACCTGAAATCTGAAGAAGAACAAAACGCAGTGATCTATTCATACCAAAACTTCTTAAATTCACTCGAATTTCCTATTCAAATCGTAATCAGAAGCAAAAAACTAGACTTAGACACCTACATCGAAAAACTTAAGAAAATTGGTGTAAAGCAAACAAATCCACTTCTGCAAAAACAAACTTTTGAATACATTGAATATATCAGTCGCCTTTTGGAATATGCGGACATCATGGAAAAAGAATTCTATGTAATCATCCCTCAAGATCCTTTCGGCAAAGAGAAGAAAAGTCTGATTCGTTCCTTCATGGAAAATATCTTCCCTCAAGACAGCGTTGCCAAAATCAAGGCACGCCACAAACAATTTGCAGAGCTCAAAAAGCGCCTAACTCAACGCACAAATACCGTCCGAGCAGGCCTTGAAAACTGTAATTTACGGGTTAAAGAGCTCGATACACAAGAATTAATCGAGCTTTTCTACGAAACATACAATCCTCAAACTTCACGGGCTCAAAAATTCGAACCAGAAGCAGAGCTAGCAATAGAAAAAGACAAAGAAGAAACTGTAAAACCAGGAACCGCAGAAACACCAACAACTTGACGAGAGCCAAAAACAGGAGTTGAATGATGTACCCTAAGTCTTTTTTATGACGGAGGCACCAGAAGAACATCCTGAACCACCTCCCATCCAACAAGAATACGCAGATCGAGATTTCTCTCGACCTCCTTTCAAATTCCCAACAAGAGATGGTTCTTATCAAGAAGGACAGGCTCTCTACCCTCAAGTAGACAGATTTGAAGAATTTGAAATGGGATACAGGGTTTTCACCGTAGAAAAATTCCCTGCCCCACCAGACCATTTACCTGCAGACCACCCCGTAAGAAATGCCTATACACAACTCCTTCACGCAAGAAATGAATTAGAAAATAACATGAGCGGAATTAGAAATATTGAACCCTACTATAGGGGAGATAGAGAAAGTGCAGAACTTGTTGTAATGACACAAGCAGTAAGAGAACATGTAGGCTTTTCTGAACCTCTACCAGCAAGACGCGTAGACGAACTAAAAGGAACATTAGCAAGGAAAGAACGCGAAAGACATTTGGAATTAAAAAAACGCTATTTCCAATGGGCCATTGCCTATGTCTTACTTTACAAAAACTGCCCAGAAATAGGGAATCGTCAAGAAATAAATGATCTCTTAGACGAAATCGAAGCTTACTATTTAGCTCACATTGCGTATGTTGTCGCTAGAAACGCAATACACCTAAACAAAAGAGACCGCAAAGATGGCACTCCAGTAATAGATCACCCTGAAGCAGTATCTTTCCACGCTATCAACAGATATATGGCACTAATCAAAGCTTGCAAAAACCCAATACAAAGACACTGGCTTTATCACGAAATGAAATTAGACATCATCAGAAGCCTATGCCACGATTACCTAGAAGACCTCACTCACCTTTCACCCGAATTCCTAACAATCAAATTAATCCAACACACCCACTTTGATACAACAGTTGAAGACCCCTTACAAAAACCAGAGTACAAGGGAATACCAAAGAACACTAACTTTTGTTTCAAAAACGCCACTCGGATCTTAAAAGAATTGAAAACTTTAATAAAACCATCAGCAGAAAAAAGAGACGGTTACCTAAGAAGACAGATTCTAAAAGGTAAACTCCCACGCAGATCAAAAATCCCAACTTTCTTAACAAAACTTGCAGACCGGTTGCACAACTTACACACCCTAGATACAGAAAATATACTCATAAAAGATCAAGCAGAAACAGTTCTTTTCACAACGGATGATATAATCCACACTGGACTAGAAGCTCACGGTGATCCAGAATTCACAAAAAACAGATTGAAGAGTGTATTACTCCAAGAACTCCACACCGTAGCATCAGCTGCAATGAGAGAAGCAGACCGCCTCTTAGATTTGGATGACCCAGAACTCGAAGTCAGAGGCCTCACGAAGGCCTTAGTAAACGCCCGCCGTAGATTAACAGGACAAATGACAGAAATCACAAAAAAAACGACTTAATCTAGGCATCGGCCTACGCTTCCACAGCTCAAGCTGCAGTACCATCGGCGAAGGAGAGCTTAACTACTGTGTTCGAAATGGGAACAGGTGTACCCTCTCCTCTAGAGATACCTAGATTAAATCGTTTTTTCAAAGGTTCAATTTTTTTCGTCTGAATGCCATTCAAAATGGAAGATGGCGTATTATTATCATCAATGATCTATTAGTACTACTCGGCTGAACACATCGCTGTGCTTACACCTGTAGCCTATCAACCCGGTAGTCTTCCGGGAGATTCATAGGGAAAATTTTCTCAGGATCGGCTTCCCGCTTAGATGCTTTCAGCGGTTATCCGAACCGAACTTAGCTACCCAGCCATGCCGTTGACACGACAACTGGTACACTAGGGGTTCGTCCACTCCGGTCCTCTCGTACTAGGAGCAGCTTCCTTCAATTTTCCTTCAGTCATGGCGGATAGGGGCCGAACTGTCTCACGACGTTCTGAACCCAGCTCGCGTACCGCTTTAAATGGCGAACAGCCATACCCTTGGGAGCTTCTCCACCCCCAGGATGCGACGAGCCGACATCGAGGTGCCGAACCGCTTCGTCGATGTGAACTCTTGGAAGCGACTAGCCTGTTATCCCCGGCGTAACTTTTATCCGTTGAGCGATACCCCACCCACATGGTGGTACCGGATCATTTTCACCTACTTTCGTACCTGCTCGGCTTGTAAGCCTTGCAGTCAAGCCAGCTTGTGCGAATACACGACCACGCCGATTTCCATCCGGCGCTAGCTGACCAAATTGCGCGCCTCCGTTACTCTTTAGGAGGCAACCGCCCCAGTTAAACTACCCAGCAAACACTGTCCCCCGAAGGGTTAGATACTAAACAAATTCAAGGTGGTATCTCAAGGATGACTCCACGGTTGCTTGCGCTACCGCTTCAAAGTCTCCCACCTATCCTGCACAAAAAGTGCCCAGTATCAATGTCAACCTATAGTAAAGCTGCACGGGGTCTTTCCGTCCTGCCACGACTAATCGGCATTTTTACCGATATTGCAATTTCACCGGGTCTATGTTTGAGACAGTGCTCACATCATTACTCCATTCGTGCGGGTCAGAACTTACCTGACAAGGAATTTCGCTACCTTAGGACCGT
>CAZGUT010000020.1:0-6170 GCA_964529435.1 uncultured Candidatus Peribacteria bacterium
AGCGTAAATACACGCAGGGGCATGAAGAAGGCGGCTGAACAAGGTTGGTATATTTCTCAAGCTCCAGTAGGTTATTTGAACAATCCTCTTAAGAATCGGCGTGGTGATCCAATAACTATTGATCCAGACCGTTTTGATCTTGTGAGGAAGATTTTTGATTATGTGCTTTCTGGCAAGTATACGGTTCCAGAGGTTGTTGAGATGGCTGATAAAAAACTTGGATTGAGAAACCGTTTTGGTAGGAAGGTTGCTAGGAGCTGTGTGTACCGTATACTTACGGATCATTTTTATTATGGTAGTTTTGAGTATCCAAAAGGCAGTGGTGACTGGTATGAAGGGAAACATCCTCCCATGATTACGATTGACGAGTTTGATCGCATACAAGACATTCTGGGTCGTAAAGGTAAGCCGAGACCTAAAAAGCACATTTTTACTTTCAGAGGGATGATTAAGTGTGGTGAGTGTGGTGCTTCTATTACTGCTGAGAAGAAAGTAAAATCCCAGAAGAATGGGAATGTGCACTCTTATGTTTATTACCGTTGCACGAAGAAAAAAGGAGCTTGTTCACAAAAATATATCCGAGAGGTTGAATTGGAAGATCAGATTGAAGAACTTCTGGGGCAGATTGAAATACCAAAGGAGTTTTGTGAATGGGCTCTTAAGCAGCTTAAGCTAGAGAACAAACAAGAATTTTCTTTACAGAGGAAGGTAGTTAAGACTCACAGTAAAGAATATAAATCCTGTTTGAAGAAACTTGAGAATTTAATAGATATGCGTGCTGGTGAGGAAATAACGAAAGAAGAGTTTTTGTCTAGGAAATCTACCCTTGAGAAAGAAAAAAGAAAACTGAAAGGGTTGATGGATAATTCTGACCAGAGTGTTGATGATTGGATAGAAAGGGCTGAGCAGATATTTGAGTTTGCAAAAACATCACGTCAGAGCTTTGAGCAGGGTGGTTTGGAAACAAAACGCCATATTCTTCATGGATTAGGCTCGGACCTCTTGATAAAAGACAAGAAACTCCTTGTTACAGTGGATAAACCCTTGTTCGTGTTAAAAAGTAAGGCAAAAGATGTTCGTGAGCTGCATAAAAAGTTCGGACCTCAAAAAAACCGCTTATCTAAGCGGAAATTCTTTGATCAGCTGTCAGGCAGTCCAATCTGGCTCCCCCGGCTGGATTCGAACCAGCGACCCATCGGTTAACAGCCGATTGCTCTACCACTGAGCTACAGGGGAACGATACGTAAAAGAACGCAGTGGGAGTATAGCGAACAGGGGTGGGGGCTGCAATGTTATTTCCGGACTATGGTGTGAGGCGGACTTTCCAGATTTCGCGGCTGACGAGTTGGTTTTTGCGTTCGAAGAAGAGGCTTGGGCGCTCGTGGTCTGAGAGTGGGACGATTTCTGTGTGTTCAGCCAGGATGGCTGGGAGATTTGGGAGGAAGTGGCGTTGGTTTCCTTCTCGGTGGTATGGGGCGGTAAAGACGACTGTGATTGGGTGCGAATCTGTGCCCGCGCACAGATTTTTTAGGTTTGAGAAGAAGGCTTCGTAAAGGGCTTCAACTTCTCTTTGAACTTTGGGGCGTTCCAGGTCTGTGAGTGGTTTTGTTAGGACTGGGCCTAGCCAAGTTTCTGTGACTATTGCGAAGGGAGGTGTGGGGAGCTCTGAGGAGGTGAGATGGGTTGCGTCTGCGTGGAAGACTTTGGTCAAATTTTCAGGTTCAGAGTTACGCCCGGCCGTAAATTGGTCGTCTTTTTTGAGCCATGTCAAATTTTCTTTTGAGTCTTTTACCATTTGTTCTGAGATGTCTGAGCCTTGGGCGGGGTAATTCATTAGCCAGGCTTCTTGCATGACGGTTCCGCTTCCGCAGAAGGGGTCGTAAATTGTGAGCTCTGATGGGGCTTGGTTTTGATTGGCGATTGCTAGGTTAATCAGAATTTGTGCCAGCTTTGGTGGGAACATGCCGTTTGCTGCGGATCTGGCTGGGCGGTCGTAGTCGCGGTGGGAATATGCTTCAAAGTTTTGGATTGCTAGGGTCTTGCTGAGGTACCATTTGGGATTTTCAGAGTTTTCACTGGATTGGAAGAGGTGTAGCTCGAGGCCGTTTTCTTTTAGGAGTTTTTCATGCCAGGCTTGAACAGAGGAAAGATTTTTGAAATCTTTGTTTACGAATCTGACGTTGCCGACGTTTTCCACAAGTTTTAGATTTTTCTTTGAACCAATTAAGGTTTTCTTCAGGATTTTTTCGCTTTTTGGGTGCATACTGAGTCCATACCTAATTTTCTTTCCTTTGGATGCTATGTCTGAAATCGCACTAACTACCCATTCCTCGAAATTCAGTGGCATATTTGCTGGGCCGGACTGGATTACTTCTGTTATGCGGACGATTCCGCCCATTCGGTTTAGAAGTGCAGTTGGATTTGGGATTTCTGTGTTGACTACAAAGCCGTCAAATACTTCGTCGACTATGGAGTCTGGAAGTAGTGAAAGAATTTCAGCTTTAGCCAGGCCTTTTGCATGACCTGTTTGAAATATGAATAGATTTTTGAGATTTTGCTTCGTCATTTTTGTGCTTTTTTCGATTGGGCTTTATGGTCTTTATCTGAAAGCAGCGATAGACTACCACAATCGGTCGCCTTTGGAAGTGATTTATGGGGGAGTTGCTATTGATCTTGGCGAAGGGGAGGCGTTAAAGTAGCAGGGCTTTATTCCCTAAAACTAGACACAAATGGCATTTTCATTAAATCGAGGACAGATTATTGGTAACGTGACGCGGGACGCAGAGGTTCGGCAGACCGGAACTGGGCAGATGGTTGCGAGTTTTTCAGTAGCTACGAATAGACGTTGGAAGGATGCTTCTGGCGAATGGCAAGATAAGGCGGATTTTCATAATGTTGTTGCTTGGGGTAAGTTGGCGGAGATTTGTAGTCAGTATGTGAAGAAGGGCCGGAAAATTTATGTTGAAGGGCGGATGCAGACGCAAACTTGGGAAGGTGAGGATGGGCAAAAGAAGTATCGGAGTGAGATTGTTGCGGATAATATTATTTTGCTTGATAGAAGTGGGGCGCCTGTTGAGGGTGGTAATTTTGAGCGTGAAGCAAATCCGGCGGCTGTGAAGCCGGCTGTTGCGGCTGAGGAGAAGCCTGTGGAGCTTAAAAAAGAAGAGGTTGCTATTGATGATTTGCCGTTTTAATAAACCTCAGAAAGATAACAGTTTTGGCAGTATGCCTTGGCAGGTGTTGAGATTGCGTGGCTGCTCCACATTTCTTTTCCGCATTTTGTGCAGGGGCGTTGCCAGAGTTTTTGAGGTGTGCGTTGAGCGATTCGGTCTAAATAGCGTTGGTCTGGGTGGCGGCGTGGGAGAGGGAGGCTGTTTTTGCGGTAGAAGGCTAATTCTTGTTTGACGATGCCGAAATGCTTATTGCTGATCTCGCAGAGGATGGCGGTGCTTAAGATGTCATCGTCTATTTCCTGGATTGTTTCTGGAAGGTCTGTTGTTGGGATGGTTTTATTTGCTTGGGGTGCTGGAGCTTCGTAATCTGACCATCTGTAGCCCTGGGCCAAAGTTTCTTCTTTTGTGAGCGGGAAAAATTCTTGGACACGACTTTGATTGTATGCGAATGGTGAAAGGTTGATTGGGAAGAATTCACCCCATTCGCCGGTTTTTTTCATGTGAGCGATTATTTTTGGGACGAGTTCTTCATATTCTTCTTTTGTATATTGTTTGTTGAGAATGCAATATTTCTTTTGGTTCAGTCCTGCGCAGCCAAAGAGGTTTTTGGAGTTTTGAACGCAGTCACAATATGTGATGTTTGAATTGTCGTAACAGAAGTGAACGAAGCGGCCGTTGAAGACATTTGTGATGGCATGGCATTCGTACATGAGTTCTGCCCAGCCAACGTGGTAAATGTCCATGGAGTCTTTGACATCAATTGAGTCGTAAGTGTAGCGACAATCTTCTGTTCTGATTGAATCGAAGGCGAAATAAACGTTTTTGCTTTCAAAAAGCAGATCTCCGATGGAGTTTTCCGAGTTTACAGTGTAGACCGCTGGGCGGATGGCAATTTCGTTTTTTGTGTGAATGTATTCTTTGCGAAGTTCTTTGAGTTTTGCGGCTTTGAGGGGGAAGATTTTTGCCATTTCGGCTTGGTATTCTTCAGGGGTGAGTTGTTTGTTGCGAATACAGTGTTCCTTGTTTCTTAGGTTCCAGCACATGAAGCAGTTTTTTGCGTTGAAGCAGTCGTAGCAGAACCATGCGTCTGAGCATTGGCGGATGAAGTCGCAGAAAAAGGTGCGGTAGCTGTTCCAGGCGTAATAAGTTTCGTAGCAAAGTTCATCATTTTCAACCAGGTATGAACAGTCTATGCAGTCTCGAGATTTCATTATCCAATCTGAATAGTGGCAATCTTCACTTTCAAAAATGCAACCTGACAAATAGCAGTTTTTGTTCTTGCTGGCATGATTTGTGTAGGCTGAGTTTTCGCTTTGTTTGTTGATTAGGGCGACGCGTGGGACTTCCAGTTGGAGTTCTCGGAATTGTTTGAAGAATGGGCGGCTGAAGTCAAAGTCGCGGCCGTATGTGGTGCCGTCCCATTTGTCTGACCACCAGATGTCTTGTTCGTAGATTTTGAAGGGGGAGTCTGGTGGGTACATTGAGATGATGTCTTCCCCTGTGAAATCGCATTTGCGTTTGTACATCCAGCGTTCGTTTCGCCAGGTGAGGCGGCGTTGTTGGCGGCAGTCGTGGCAGAGAGTTGGGGGAGAGACTTCTAGTTTTTTGTACATTGCCAAGTCGGCTTCCGTGATTTGGAAGGCGGTGCTGCATTTACGGCAAGTTTTTTGTTGCGTCATAAAGCTGTTTTCTTCATCTTGATTTTAGCACTTCTTTTTATGGCCGGGAACTTACATTGAAAAATACTGTCAATTTTACTGTCTTTTTGCTGTACTTTTTGACAGTGCTTTTGAGAGGGTATTCTTTGTAGGCTGAGCTGTGGTAGAGTTTCACCATGCCTGTGGTAAAGTTCTACCACAGAATTCATACTTTCTGATCTGTAAATCCTTCCCCGGGGATGAAATTAGGGTGAGTGAAGATCTGTGCACGAGCACGAGCTTGTAGGTTTTTCCGTATAGATCAAGAGCGCGATCCATGGGACACATGCCTTAAAAATTGAAGACAGAGGTGTGAACACGCGCTCTTGCGTAGATACTTTATGAGAATCCATATGTGGTTCTCGTAATGTATCTTCTCTACAACTCCATTTAATTTTTGTTTTTGTTTTTGGAACGAGTGATAATTTTCCGACCTGTTCGTTCTAAAAATTTTTGAAAAATTTTGGCGTGGAGCAGAGAGAGAAGGGAGTTCATTGAGGGGTGGCTAGTAAACTACCTTCTCTTCCTACTACATTTAGAATCGTGTATTATCAATGAGCAAATCAACACATTATAACACTTTTTGTATGACAACGCAAGGGGCTGGAAAGCTTATTCTTTTATTGGGGCCGTCTGGGTCTGGGAAGGGGACGGTTTTGAGTGAATTACAGGAGAGGCATCCGGAATATGTGTTTCCGCTTTCTTGTACGACGAGGGATCCGCGGCCGAATGAGGTAGATGGAGAGGTTTATCAGTTTGTGGATAAGGAGGAGTTTATGCGGCGGATTGATGCTGGGGATTTTTTGGAATGGGCTGTGGTGCATGGGGAGAATTATTATGGCACTTTGAAAGAGGAGATTTTGGGGCCGATGCAGGAAGGAAAGACTGTTGTGCGTGAGGTTGATGTGCAGGGCTTGAGGTCGATTCGGGAAGTGGTGCCGGCGGAGCAGCTCAGGTCTGTGTTTTTGACTGTGGATGGATGGGAGACCTTGAAGAGGCGGATTTTGAAGCGGAGTAAGTTGCCGGATGAGGAGCTTGAAAGGCGGCATCAGAGTTTTTTGATGGAAATGGAGTGGGCTGAGGAGTGTGACGTGGTTGTAGACAGTATTGAAGGGGAGATTGAGAAGTTGATTGGCGATGTTGAAGATGCCATAGAGAATATGGTGTAAACGCCGAGCGATGGGGTGTAGCCAAGTGGTAAGGCAGTGGGTTCTGGTCCCATGATCGGGGGTTCGAATCCCTCCACCCCAGCCAACAGGTATATTGCGATTTTTTCGCGGATTTTTGGTATGGAATTTTC
>CAZGUT010000021.1:0-5967 GCA_964529435.1 uncultured Candidatus Peribacteria bacterium
TTGTACTGGAGCCAGCGGATGCAAATCAATGTGACAGGATGATTCGGAAATTGGCACAGGAGTATGGAAATTGTTATGTGAGAATGGGACGGTCTAAGCTGCCGATTATCACTAAAGAGGACGGGACGGCGTTTTTTGCAAAAGAGTTTGAAATTGGGAAAGCTGATGTTGTGAAAGAGGGGACGCGAGCGACGATAGTTGCGAGCGGTCCAATGGTAGCCAGAGCTTTGGAAGCAGCTGAGAATTTGGGTGGTGACATTGAAGTAATTGCTGTTTCAAGTTTTGTTCCTTTTGATAATGAGACAGTTGCTGCAAGTGCAAAAAAGACCGGTAAAGTAGTCACTGTGCATGATCACCATATTCGTACTGGACTGGGAAGTTTTGTGTTGCGGGCACTAGCGGATGCTGGCGTTTCTGCGTCGGTTAAAAGGCTTGGTGTAAAAGAATATCAGCTTTCTGGAAAACCCGATGAACTTTATGAGAACACCGGGCTTAGTGTTAAGCATATTGAAGAAGCAGTTCAGGCTTAATCCCAGAATATTGTATCTGCGCCCCAAACGTCAGTTGCTCCGTTTAGGATGAAACTGGTGATTGAACCACTGTTCACCTCGTAGATCTTTGCCTTACCCATATCTGCATTCCATTGTGTTTTTTCCCATTCGATTGGAGGTACTCCATCCTCATAATATTCAAAAGCAGATGGACAGTCTTCTTCTGTTAACTGAAGTGAAGAACGCATCTGTGCAAGAAAAGCTTCGCAGTCTTCTGCTTCAGCGGCATCTGCAAGTGCTTCCCAAGCAACAGCAATATCTTCAAGCTCTGGATAAGTTGCAAGTGTTTCGTCGTCAATTACTGTGAGACTCGTGCCAACACAGGCTGTGAGGAAAAGTGCTGATAAGATGATTAGTGCGGTGAATTTTTTCATAGTTTTTGGTTAGAAAAATTGCGAAAGGATTTTAGCAGAGATATTTTCTTACAGAAAGCTTTCCTCGCTTTACAAAAACTGAAGTCTTGGCATAAGTGATCGGCGCCGGTCAGGTATGACACATTATTCTATTTGGCAAATAAAACTTTTGTTGGCATTTCTAAAATAAGTTCTCGGAGAGCTGTGAGTCTTGGCATTTCACTTTGACCGTTAAGTGCTTGGGTAATCGGGAGTTTAGTTTGACCTTTTAGAAGAAGAAGGGCCCGAGAAGCAGATTTGAGTGCGGGAACGGTGAGAGTTAGACGTTTTTGAATTTCTTGATTTTGTGCATTTGCTAGGCTTGCGAGATTTTCTGAGCGAAGGGCATCATCGCCTTCAAAAAGTGAGGCAATGTGACCGTCCGCGCCTGCACCTAAAATCAGGAGATCGAAAATTGGTGACCGGGCTTGTTTAAGAGCTGCGATTTTTCTGTCCATTTCTTTTATGGCTGAATCTGCGGGAAGAGCCGTTTCAAAGGCGATTATGTTTTCTGGTGGAATTGGGATTTTGGTGAGCAGTGTCTGGCGGAGCATTTTGAGGTTGCTCTGAGAGTGATCGCTTGGAACATAACGTTCATCAATTTGAATGATTTTGGTTTTTTGCCAAGGGATATCTTCGTTCGCGAGAGATTCATAAAGTTTTTTTGGTGTTGAACCTCCGGCCAAACCAATGCGACATTCTTCATAGTCCGAAAGGGTTTCTACAATAGAAAGGAGTACATCTTCTTTCGCAGCTAAAAGAAAATCTTTTTCAGAGTCGAAGGTGAAAATGACCGGATTATTCATTTTTTGGGAGTGAATAAAACCATTCTATTAATTTGTTTGCAGATTTTGGGCCGAGACTGCCTTTTTCATAAACCTCTAAATGGCAGTGTTTTTTTCTCATGCGGTTGCAGAGATTCTGAAGTGGATCGATTACTTTCCAGGCTGCAAAAACTTCCTCAAAATTGAGGAAGTGGCCTTGTTTGCCGGCGATGACGTCTAAGAGAAGACGGCCATGTTCCGCGAGGCAGTCACCGCTGCAGTAAATTGGACGGCCGGTTGTAAGTTCATGAAATTCAAAAGTTTTGCCTCCAAGTTTTGTCAGCAAAAAGAATTCGATTTTCTCATAAGGTTGGAGCTGAATCACGAGGCGATTTGGCGAGAGCTCGCCGTGTTCTCTTTGCGCCCAGCGAGGTTTGAATTCAACTACGATTGCTGTCCATTTTTGCTTTAAGGATTTTCCGCTTTGGAGGTAAATTGGAACTCCTTTCCAGAGCGGGTGTTTGAGTTGGAGCTTTATTGCGGCATAAGTTTCAGTTTGTGAGTCTGCAGGGATTCCACTCTCTTTTCTATAGCCTTTGTATTGCCCCCGGATAAAGGATTTTTTTGGGTTTTTTATACGGATTGAGTTCAGGATTCGTGCCTTTTCATGATGGATTGCTTTTGTCGTTCGTTTTTTGGGAGCAAACATTGTGAGATAAGTCAGAATTTGCAGAAGATGCGACTGAACCATGTCACGTAAAATTCCAACGTGGTCGAAATAATTTGATCGTCCTTCAATATCCTTATCTTCCATTGAAATGATTTGGATGTTGCTCACGAATTTATTGTGCATGAGCGTGGTTATCACCGAATTTGCGTAGCGGAGTGATAAGAGATTACTGACAGCTTCTTTGCCGAGATAATGATCTAAGAGGAAAATTTGGTCGTGCTTGAAATATTTAAGAAGACGACGGCGGAGACGTTTTGCAGATTTGAGATTGTAGCCAAAAGGTTTTTCAATGACGAGACGAAGAGGTGATTTTTTTGTATTGAAGTTCACCTTCCCCAGGCATTTGAAAATTGCGTCGAATGCTGAGGGAGGCACGGAAAAATATGCAATGCGAACGCGATTTGTGTCTTTTTCAATTTTTTTAAGTTCGCGATGGAAGCGCTTGTAGTCTTTTTCATCGTCGTATTGGCCGGTGAAATAATGAACGTTCTTGAGCAAACGTTTTAAGGCTTTTTCGTCGATTTCTTTTTCTGCTTTACGGACTGCACTTTCAAAAAAAGTGCGGAATTCAGCATTTGTCATTGGAGTTCTGGCATAACCTACAATTTTAAAATTTTTCGGCATGCGTTTTTCACGAACTAGTTCGTAAATTGAGGGGAAAAGTTTTAATTTTGCAAGCGAGCCTGAGGCCCCGAAAATGAAGAGCGTGAAATTGTTTTCGGCCTTTTGGATTTTAATTTTCGGCATTTTCTTTGAGCTGATAGCCATGTGAACCAAAATGGTCGCGCAGGCCTTGGATAAAATTGGCTGGCAATTGAGAGGATCTGGATGCCTCAAAATGTGTGAGTGCTCCTGGAATTGCCGTCATTGGAATTGAATGTTCAGTCGCTATTTGAACTACTTGGCGCCAGCTTTTTTGAGAATCAACTAAGGCAGTGTGTGCGAAGTCAGTAGCATAAAGATTTTGAGGCTGACTTTTCAAGGTTGAGTGAATATCTCTGAGAAGTTCACAGCGAATAATGCAGCCGCCTTGCCAAATTCGGACAGCTTCAGGAATGTTTAGTTCAAACTTGTGTTGCACATCTGCGGCACGGAGGAGTGAAAGTCCTTGTTCAAAATTGGAAATGCGGGTTGCAAAAAGAGCTTTCTCCAGATGTTCCGCAAATTCAGAAACAAGCATTTTTGGCGTTTCACGTTTGACTGGATAAAGTTTTGAAAGCTCGGTGCGTTCTATTTTGTTGGTAGACTGATATCTCATGAAGACCGCGCCTGTAATTGATGGTGCGGAAATGCCTAGGGCAAGAGCCTCCTGGCTAGTCCATTGGCCAGTTCCTTTTTGACCAGCTTTATCTAGAATTAAATCGATTAAGGGCTTTCCGTCTTCTTCTTTTTTCAGGACCTCAACAGATATTTCTGTGAGGTAAGAATTCAGTCGTCCTTCGTTCCAATTTGCAAAAATTTCTGCAATTTCATCATTTTTGAGTTTGTAGAGAGTTTTCAGTAGGTCATAAGCTTCAGCAAGCATCTGGATTTCCGCGTATTCAATCCCGTTATGAACCATTTTCACGTAATGTCCGGAGCCTTTCTTCCCCATGTACGAGACGCAGGCTTTGCCATTGAAATCCTCTGCGGCAATTGCGCTAAGAATTGGTTCGACTTCATCGTAAGCTTCCTTGTCACCGCCTGGCATTATACTTGGACCTTTAAGCGCACCCTCTTCCCCACCGGAAATTCCGACACCAAGAAGTTGGATTTTTTTTGTTTCGAGTTGTTGTTGGTAAATTTCAGTGACACGGAAAATTGCGTTACTTGCATCAATAATGACGTCTTCTTCACCGAGGACAGGTGCAAGTTGCTTTAAAACCTGCACTGTTGGCTCACCAGCGGGTACCATCACGATGATTTTGCGTGGCCACTCCAAGCTTTCAACAAAGCCCTCCAGACTTTTGGGCATGTGGAAAGATTCTTCCCCGTGCGCCGCAATGAACTCTTGCATTTTCTCACGTGTCCGGTTCCAAATACTCACTTTAAAACCGTGTGCAGCGAGATTCTGTGCAAGAGCACTTCCCATGGTTCCGAGACCAATTAGACCTATTTTTGATGGCATGACGTGGGATTTTTATACCGGCGTTTCAATAATTTCTGCGTCCGTCTTCTCTTTTGCTACTTCACGCAGCTGGACTAAGACCGATTGAATACTGAGGAGTGCGAATTGACGCACTTTTTCTTTGGACAGATCCAAACCGTGTCTTTCAAAATATTCTTCCAAAGAGTAATCAATAAGGTCTAAGACTAAGGATTTTAGTTTTTGTTCTGGGGTTAAAACCGTTTCCAAAGTTTTACCTGGCATCATCAGCCCAGCATGCAAAATTGCCTTCCCCCAAGCATTGAGTTCTACTTTTACCTGTTCTGGCAGCCTGTCATCTCCTGCGAATTCTATTAGTGAATTTTCTGAATCTTTGGGCCCTTCAAGTTCTTTGAGATGTGACTTTAATTCAGCTTCAAGTTCTGCATTTGCAATAGATAAAATCGCCAAAATAAAAGCTCCGGGTACATTTTTCTGCAGAAGTTTTATCACAAGGAAAACGACATCTGCTTTACTCTGATCCTGGATGAATTTAACAAGAATTTGTGCAAGTTTGTCTTCCTTTTTCTTCTGTTTCTGTTGATGTGCGGTCATGCCTTTAATCGCTTTTGCATTTTTCCGCATTTGTTCGCGAAAAATCTCAGAAGCTTCAGCACTACCTTGTGATTCTCCCTCTTCGAGGCCGAAAAATGATTCTAGAGTCATAGGCTTAAATTTATTAAGCCCATCTTACTTCTTCCCGAGCTTTTTGACAAAGAAATTGTAAAGAAGCACACAGATGTAAACTCCAATAAAGCCGTCAAGAAAGCCCCAAAGCAGACCCCAAAGTGCTCCTACATAACTTACTGCGTACCAAGGATATACACCTTCCATAAGTTCAAAGAGGTGTTCTGCGTATCCATTGTATGTAGCGACGCAAGTCATCAGCGCAAGGCCGACACCCCAAAGGAGACCTAGTGTCAGAGCAGCTGACAAGGCGTGAATCTTATATTTCATGTGGCAGGGAGATTAAAAAAATAAGCCGTCCGTTAGGATAGCTTTTTCACCTGTTAAACACAAGTTGTAGTTTAAGCAGGCACAACGTGTACCAGAGTATCTTTCTTTGCCTGTCCATCAAATTTTACGCGGCGTTTCTGTGAGAATTTGACTTTCCCGTCTGAAAGGGCAAACAGCGTGAAGTCGCGGCCTGTGCCGACGTTTTCACCTGCGTGCCATCGTGATCCTTTTTGGCGCACAAGTACTGCCCCAGCTTTCACGACCTGACCGCCGAAGCGTTTCACACCGTGTCGCTTGGCATTTGAATCTCTTCCGTTCTTGGATGACCCTCCGGCCTTCTTATGTGCCATAAGTTTTCTTAATGCGGGGGGATTTTAAGGGTTTGGGGGGGATTTGGCAAGGGGAAATTGCGGTTTTTTATGTTTGACGCCTAACAGGCTAATTTGTT
>CAZGUT010000022.1:0-4006 GCA_964529435.1 uncultured Candidatus Peribacteria bacterium
ACGAATTTGAATTTGAGGTCTTTTTCTTCTTGTAGTTCGGATTCGTGGGTGCGTTTGAAGTGTTCTGGGATTTCTGGGAAATAGATGTCTACGTCGAATTCGTGTTGGATTTCTGTGAGGATAAGTTCCTCGCAATTTGGATCTTGGATTGCGATTTTGTACAGATAGCCTCCCCCGATGATGAAGGCTTTGTTGTCTGGATTGTGTTGTTCTGCGAGATTGAGTGCTTCTTCTAAGGAGTGGGCCAAGAGAACGCCGTCTGGGAGTGGAAATTCGTCTAGGTGGCTGAGAACAATGTTTAGTCGATTTGAAAACGGACGGTATTTTTCTGGGATTGAATCCCATGTGTTGCCACCCATCATTACCGTGCCTCCACTTGTCGTTTTTGCGAAGTGTTTGAGATCTGCGGAGATGTGCCAGGGTAAATCATTGTTTTTTCCGATTCCTCGGTTGAGATCCATTGCGGCGATGATGGAGAATTTTTTCATTATTGGGAGATTAGACGGCGACTTTAAATTTGATAAAGGGATCGTGTTCGTAATTGACAATTTCGAAGTCTTCGTAAGTGAGTTCATTGATTGGTTTTTTTGCTATTTTGAGGGTTGGGAGTTTTTTTGGTGTGCGAGTGAGTTGTTCTTTCATGCCTTCGACGTGGTTGAGATAAATGTGTGCGTCGCCGATTGTGTGGGTGAAGATTCCAGGTTCAAGGTCACATTCCTGAGCGATCATTTGCATGAGAGCTGCGTAAGATGCGATGTTGAATGGCACACCGAGAGCAACGTCTGCGCTGCGTTGATAGAGTTGGCAGTCTAGGCGGCCGTTGACGACGTAAAATTGAAAGAGCAGGTGGCATGGTGGTAAGGCCATTTGGTCTAGCTCACCGACATTCCAGGCATTGACGATTATTCTGCGGGAATCTGGGTTTGTTCTGATCATGTCGATTGCGTTTTGGATTTGGTCGATATTCCGCCCGTTCACAGCGTTCCATTTTCTCCATTGCTTCCCATAAATTGGACCGAGGTCTCCGCTTTCGTCTGCCCAGGCATCCCAAATTGGGGTGTTTTGAGTTAGGCCATCATTAATATTTGTGGATCCGCGGAGGAACCAGAGAAGTTCGTGGAGGATGCCTTTGAGTAGAACTTTTTTTGTTGTCAGAAGTGGAAATCCTTCACGGAGGTCGTATTTGCGCTGCACGCCAAAGATGGAGATTGTTCCTGTGCCGGTGCGATCTTCTTTTTTTTCGCCGTTTTCTAGGATCTCGCGAACGAGACTTAGATATTGTTTCATTGGTTTTGGGGAAATTGCGTCGGTATTATAGCGGCAAACTTTTGGTTCCTCAAATTGTTTGCTTTTAGGTTTGGAATATTGTAGAATCTGGCGGCAATTTAACCTAAAACATGAAAAAATCACTTACACCTTTAGTTGCTATCTTAGTTGTTGTCGCTGCCCTATTCCTTGTCGTTACCGGCGGAGAAATGGGGTCATCATTGACTCAAACTTCAACTCTTGATGATTTCCTTGGAAAACCTTCTGCTGTAGTTTTTGGAGGGACTTATTGTCCTCATTGTCAGAACGCTGTTCCTCAGCTTGAAGAACAGGTTTGGGATGTTTATGCAGGAGATGCAAATATTTGGGTGCAAGTTGTGGATGGCGCAGAGGGAAAGACTTTTGATACTACAATGGCACAAGGTTATAACGCGAATTTGGACTATGCGGGGCTAGCGGGAGAAGAATGTGGTTATGTTCCTTCTTGGGTTGTGATGGATGCTGAAGGAGAGACCGTAATGTCTTCTTGTGGAAGTGAGCACGGAATTGATGAAATGGCAGGAGCTTTGGAAGGGCTTCTTTAAGATTCCATGTAAATTTCATAGACCTCATTCAGGGTCTTCCATTCAACGAGTCCGGCGTCTATGTAGGGCTGCAGGGCGTTTAGCCATGAGTGGTAGACTTCTTCATCAAGTGCGCTTATTGGTTTACCAATACTCAGCGACAGATACCAAACGTTCACTTCTCCTGCCTCCACATAAGTCAGGGCTTCGTCCAGTTCTAACATAAGTGCATCTACATCTTCTTGGGTTAATTCTGAATCTGAGGCTGCTTCATAATCTCCTGAGGCGAAATGTTTAATACCTGAGCTTGAAGCAAAAATTACCAGTTCTCCTTCTGGGTCATCTTCAAGCCAGTTCAGACCAGAAGATGTACTCCATGGCTGAAGCCTGCCTTCAAGTTCAGTGGGGATAACTCCGTGACATTTTGAAGGTGTTGTGCAGGCTGAGTATTCTTCAGGGCGATCTTCTTCAGGCATTGACATTGCGCAATAACCAACAGTTCCGTCTGTAAATTTGTATCCGGCATCAATTGCTGCTTTCACCCAGTCTGCGTCTGAACAGATCCCAGAAACGTGTAGCACAGAATGCCCAAGCAGGTCTTCTAAATCCGTTTTCATTTCCGTGATTTGCTTTGTAAGGAAGCCAAGTTCTGTGCCAGGCGTGCCGCCCACATCTGCGTGAACTCCAACTCCGTGGCCGCGTTCTTCAAGTTCTAGTAGGACATTGTCATCCCAAACTCCGCAGGCCTCTGTAAATTCAGGGCTAGATTCAAAAGTTACTCGTGCATCATGCTCTTCAAAAATAGTTGCCAGTTCTCTAGTTGATTCTGCGTGCCCTGTGAAGGATCTTTCATTTTCAGCTTCACTTTTATAGCCTTCCAAATGGGTCATTAATGCTATGTATAGAACAGGTTCTTCTGTCACTTCTGCGACTGGGGGTTCAGGTGTTTCGGGCTCTGAGTTGAGTATGAAATATAGTACTACTGATAAGGCGATCAGTAGTACTACGATAAGAAGTGCTAGTGTTTTTTTCATGTGGATGGGTTAATTACTTTTAAGCCAGGATAATCTCCTGTGTATCTGCGAACTTTAAAAACAGAGTTTTTTTGTGAAAGTGGAAGTTCGTTTTGGTATTCCCAAACAATTTCACCTTCCTCAGTCACCTCAAAGAAAAATCCTGATGGACCTTCACAGATTAATGTATTTCCATTCGCCAAACGTTCAACGCCTGATATGTGAGTGCCATAAAAATCAGTTGGGTTTTCAGCCACGTAAGTCCAAACTGGTTCTTCTGAGCCATCAGGTGTGATTTCGACTATGCTTGAGTATGTTCTGCCGTTATTAAAAATAATAATATTCCCTTCCCCTGGACGTCCGGCTTCAATCCATTGGGCGTCGTGTTGTCCATATAACTGCATGTCTGAAAGATTTCCTTCACCGTAGGCTGCTGGATTACCCCATCGGTAAAGCAAGTCTCCTGTGCTGTGATCGATAATCCAGATTTCGTTGAAGGTGTGTACGCTAAGCAATATTTGGTCTAATTCTTCGTTGTAGTCGATTGAATTAATGTGATTGAAATCTGTGTGGCTACCATAATTTATGTCGATTTGGTCAAGATGATCCCAGACGTGCCATTCCCAGACAATTTCTCCATCGTGATTGACTTCAATAACGTGGTCTACGAAAAGTTCAGTACTTGAAGTCCTTCCCGCATCAATTACTTCTTGTTTTGTTTTTCGTTCCCAGGCGACTAAGAGGATATTTCCGTTTGGCATGGCTTCTACGTCATGATGTTGGAGATTTGTTTCATCCGAATATATGAATTCCCAGACGACTTCTCCGTCCGGTGCAATTTCCTGGACTCCTCCCCCGGCACCGCCGTTTGGAAAGCCTTCGTCCTGATATACTTTGATTGTGCGGAGTAAATTACCATTCTCTAAAAGATAAACGGATTGGCCTGGTTTATATTCACTTTCCCATGTGTAAACGATTTCGCCGGCTTCGTTGATTAAGTAAGTGTCTGTTCCGCTGATTGGGGTGAAGAGTGTGTAGCTGGCTTCAGGAGTTTGTTGCAGGGCACATGCTGAGAGCAGGATTAGTCCGAATATGATGATGAGTGCTTTTTTCATACTTCTGGAAGTTTAACAAAATTAGGTGTGGGGCGAAATGCGAACTGAG
>CAZGUT010000023.1:0-1562 GCA_964529435.1 uncultured Candidatus Peribacteria bacterium
AAAACTTCTTCCCGTACTTCTTCCAGTTGTAACAGGCATCGTGGCCTGATTTGTCGAAATGTTCTTTGGCCTTTTTGATGACTTCAAGTGCTTCTTCGCCGTTATCTACCAAAACAATGAATTCGAGATCCTCAGAACTGAGATATCCGTGCTTGAGAGGATGGTCTATCACCCATTCGATTAGTGTTCGCCACATCTCCCCCACCAAAATTAGAGGCATGCGGCAGACGTGATGTACTTGGATTAACTGCCAGGTGTAAAATAGTTCCAGACATGTTCCAATTCCTCCCGGCATAACAACCACAATATTGGAAAGGAGCATGAATTCGTCCAGCCGAGTTGAGAATTTATCATGTGTGTGAACGTATTCCAGGGCTGGATTTGGCGCTTGTTCAAAAGGCAGGCGGATGTTAATTCCAATTGTCTTTGACGTGTTGTTGACGTCCCCGTCCCTGTGGCCGTCACTTGCTGCACCCATAATCCCCGGGCCGCCTCCTGTGATTAGATCCATGTCTAGGCCGGCAACGCCTTTTGCGAGATCATAGGCATCTTGCCAGACTGGATCACCTTTTTTGACGCGTGCAGAGCCAAAAACAGAGACGCGGAATTTGTTTGGATCTAATGTTTTTGTGATATCTACTTCTTTTGGAGGCATGTTGTGGAGGTTATTAGCGTTTAACTTATAGCAAATTTGCAGGGAGAATGCTATGGTATTGCTGCTTAACCCACGCCTATGAAATTTTTCCTTGATACAGCCAATCTTGATGAAATCCGAGAACTTGCCTCTTGGGGTGTTTTGGATGGAGTCACGACTAATCCGAGTTTGATTTCCAAAGAAGGAAATGTGAAAGTTGAGGATCATTTGGTGAAAATATGTGAAATGGTGGAAGGGCCTGTGAGCATGGAAGTTGTGAGTATGGATCTGGATGGGATGCTGAAAGAAGGGCGGAAATATGCTGGATGGGCAGATAATATTGTGATTAAGGTGCCGATGACGACTGAGGGCTTGAAAGCTGTTGAGATTTTTAAACAGGAAGGAATTGATACAAATGTGACTCTGGTTTTCTCTGCAAATCAGGCACTTTTGGCTGCGAAGGCTGGGGCGACTTTTGTAAGCCCCTTTATTGGGCGATTGGATGACCATGGTGAAGATGGCATGATTGTGATTAAGGAGATTGTTGAGATTTTTGAAAATTATCATTTTGCGACTGAGGTACTTGTTGCCAGTGTGCGACATCCTAGGCATGTTACCGAGTCTGCGGTACTTGGAGCTGACGTTTGCACCATTCCTTATGGAGTTTTCCATAAGATTGCTAAACATCCACTAACCGATATCGGCCTGGAGAAATTTTTGGCTGATTGGAAAAAAGTTAAGAAAAAATGAAATTAATTCTTGATAATGTTATCGGGCTTGGTGAAAAAGGCCTTAATGCTGAGGAGCTCAAGGCTGAGGGCTCGAAAATTGCTGATTTTTTGGAGAGATTTGAGAAGCGAGGTCAGGGATTTACGCAATTGCCAAAGTTCAAGGCTACGGTTTTGGCAGTGAAGCATTTGGCTGAACG
>CAZGUT010000023.1:1662-3676 GCA_964529435.1 uncultured Candidatus Peribacteria bacterium
TTGTTTCCGGCTGAGATGCTTGGAATCGACATTGAGGAGCTTTTGGCTGGGGCTGAGGACACACTGGATAGTTTTTATGACCCTGAGTACAACTTGAATTTACCGTTTCAGTTGGCGGCTGTGCAGTATCTGATGGAATGGAAGCACGGAATTCATATGAATGTGATGATGCCTTATTCGACTCGGCTGCAGAGTTTTGCGGCTTGGCATCAGCAGCTTTTGGCAGAGAGTATTGGGAAAGATGGCAAAGGTATTACGCCGATTGCTGCGCTTGGTGTGACAGATCAGCATTCGCAATTGCAGCTTTATAATGAGGGGCCGACTGACAAGCTGATTATGTTTTTGGAAGTTGAGAAGATGGAGATCCATTTTGAGACTTTAATGAAGGCGGAAAAGACAGCGACCGAGAGGTCGCTTGGGCAATACAAGAAACCGAATTTGACGCTAAGGATAGACGAAATTGATGCACGCAATCTGGGGCGGCTCTTCATGCTTTTTGAATGCAGTATTGCATTTTTGGGCGAGTACTATAGGATAAACGCGTTTGATCAGCCCGGAGTTGAGCTGGGCAAAAAACTTACAAAAGAAATTTTATCTGAATTAAAATGAAGCTCCCCTCTCTTGGATCCCCCCTTACAGACGAGCATGTCGCCTTTTTAAAGGCTTTTTCTAAATCTTGTCGGAGATCACTTTTGCGAATGGTGACGAGAGCTCAGTCTGGGCATCCGGGCGGGTCCTTGTCGTCTTTGGATTATCTTTGTTTGCTGTATGCAATGAGGATTTGCCAGACAAATGAGCCTGTGATTGTTTCGCACGGGCATATTTCACCGGCGGTTTATTCTGTACTTGGTGAGCTTGGTGCGATTCCAAAGGAGCATGTGATTGAGAAGTTCAGAAGTGCGGATGATATTTATGAGGGACACGTGAACAGGAAGATTAACGGGATTCATTTTGGGACTGGGCCGCTTGGAGTTGGTGGAAGTGCAGCTAGTGGTTTTGCGATTGCTGATCAATTAAACAAGGTGGATGAATTTACATTTTTGATGATGGGAGATGGTGAACAACAGGAAGGACAAGTTTATGAGATGATGAATTTTGCGGCGAAGCATGATCTTGGGAAATTGATTAATTTTATCGATTATAATGAAGTGCAGCTGACGGATTCGCTTGAGAAAACCATGCCTACGAATATTCACGGCTTTTATGAGGCTGCGGGTTGGGATGTAATTGAAGTTGATGGCCATGATTTTGCCGCAATGTGGGATGCGCTGGGCCGTGCTGCGGAAACTGATAAGCCGAGTGTTATCATTGGAAAGACTGTTATGGGGAAAGGTGTTGAATTTATGGAAAAGGACGGGCGTGAAAAGAAGTCTGATTGGCATGGGAAACCGCCTCCAGTGGATGACGCTGATGCGGCGCTTGCGGATGAGATTATTTTGAGCGAAGAAGAAATGGCGATTTTGAATGCGGGCTTGGCAGACTTGCCGAATGAAATTTGGACGCCAGACAAGGCCGAGCTTGAAAAAGCGGTTAGTGCCGGTGAAGCCCGAACTTATGAGCCTGGTGAAGCGGTGGCTTGCAGGAATGCGTATGGGAATGCACTTTTGGATTTGGCCGTGGAGAATGAGCATATTGTTGCGCTGGCTGCGGATCTCGCGAGCAGTGTTAAAACTGCAGCAATGGGTAAAGAATTCCCGGAGAGACATATTGAATGTGGAATTGCAGAACAGCATATGGTGACTTGTGCAGGTGGGCTTTCTATCCGTGGAATTGTTCCTTTTTGTAGTACTTTTGGTGCGTTTATGAGTAGCCGGGCAAAGGATCAGGCTCGTGTGAACGACTTGAATGAGGCAAATGTGAAAATGGTTTCTACTCACTGCGGACTATCTGTTGGTGAGGATGGCCCAACACACCAGGCAATTGATGATATCAGTTCTTTTACCGGGTTTATGCACACTTTTGTACTGGAGCCAGCGGATGCAAATCAATGTGACAGGATGATTCGGAAATTGGC
>CAZGUT010000024.1:0-3248 GCA_964529435.1 uncultured Candidatus Peribacteria bacterium
TTGGCAAGGGGAAATTGCGGTTTTTTATGTTTGACGCCTAACAGGCTAATTTGTTAGGATTCCCTCCTGCTAAGTTTAAATAAATTATGGGGATGAAATTGGATCCAGATCTGGTAAGTAGACGCATTTTGGAGATGATTCCTACATCCAAATCTAATAAAATTGTTAGAGCTTTGGAAGACTGCCCTGAAAGCATTCGTCCTGAAGTTTTAAGAAGAATTTTGGATGCACTTGCAGGCAAAGCATTCCAAGAAGCTTACGATGAATCTGTTGTGGAGATAGATTTTTGGACAAATGGATGGATGTTTGAAAAGGGTTGGAGTGCTCATGGCATACGCTACCCGGGAATGGAAAATCCACCTATGGAACCTGCCACTTCTGCAAAATTTTGGCTCCCGGAGGCTGTGACTGGTGATCCGCGTTTTGTTTTGTGTGGAGAGCTTGCGCCTGTTCACTTTCGGACCTCGGCTATTTACGCGCATTACCTTGCTCCTGATGGGAGCAAAGCTTTTAAATTCAGAAAAGTAGGTGTTGAATATTTTAAGGTTGAAGGTTCTTTTCCTCCTTACGAGAATGCTGGTGTTTCAGATCGGACTTTTTCATTTACTGAGATTTCAAGTGCTGTGGCTGATTGTCGTAAATTTGTGGAGGAAGCTGGTGAGTTTGTTTTACCTTACAGTGTGAGAAGAGATCCTCATTTCCAGTTGTGCATCCCTGCCTCAGCTGACCCGTCTCACTTTGCTGTTGGAGATTATTATGCAGATTACACAGATATGGCTTGGGGTGAAGAAACTCTGTTTGCAATTTTAATCGATGGGGACTGTAAATTTAAAGTGAAGGTTTATGATGAAAGATGCCGCCCTTCTAGTCTGGATGGGCGAATTTTTGCAGATTTGGAGGAAGCTGTGAATCTTTGTCGTGATTTCATGGTAGAAAATGGACTTCGCAGAGAGAGACCTATGCGTGGAGCGAGAGATGGTCTTTCTTTGGGATAAGAAGGGGTTCATCTGATTGCTTCTCAACCTGTTTTGTGCTATAATTAACAGATATAGCCGAACCATGAAACAGGTTAGAACTTACATTTTGGGCCTCGTGCTCGTGCTGATGACAATCGCTCCGCTAACTGGTGCGACTGTGGCTGAACCCGAGGAGACTGAGGTTGGTACTGAGGTCAGTGAAAAGGCTGATGCGGAGAGTGTGGCGGTGATGACTGAGGCTGTGCAGCAGAGTGCACTGATTTTGCAGTTGAAGCAGAAGTTGGCGCAGGCGCAGTATCGGTATTATTTGCTGCAAAGTAATGTTGAACAGGCTAAGGATGGGCTTGAGGAAGTGCGTGATGTGATTGAGAATCTTGAGGAAGAAGTTGCGAGTTTGGATGCGTTGATCAAGGATACTCGGAAAAAGATATTGAGTGTTAAGTCGCAAATTGAAAGGAAAAAGATGGATTTGGCGGATCTTGAGGAGGAGGTATTGATGCTTGAGATGCAGTTTGAGGATCAGAAAGCGGTTGTGAGTGAGCTGATGACGCTGCTTTATGTGAAGCAGGATATTTATTATGACGATGGCGAGATTAATACTGTGAAGGTGTTGGCGAGTCCGAATTCGGTGTCGCAGACGCTGCAGAAGCTGACTTATTTGGATTTGATTGAGGCGGAGAATCAGGTGCAGATTGAGAAGATGGCGGATTTGAATGAGGAGATGATTGGGAAATGGGATGAGATTCGGGAAAAACGTGATGAATTGGATGTTTTGGATGTGCAGCTTGCGGAGGAACTTGGTACTTTGAAAGCGGAGCGGACTGCGCAGGAGACTATGCTTGAGGAGGTGCAGAATGAGGAGATGATTTATGAGTCGATGATTGAAGCTGCGGATGAGCGTGAGGATGATCTACTGCGGGAGATTGAGATTTACGAAGAAAATGTTGAGTTAATGGAGACTAAGTTTTCTGGGACACATGGCTTGCTGACTGAGGAGCAGCGGGATTTGATTGGGAAGATTGAAGATGATTTGGCGGCGAGTTTTTCAGTTGAGGATGCGGCTGACTTTTTGGATTTGGATTGGCCTGTGACTCCTAAGGATGGGCTGACTGCTTACTTTATCGACTCCAATTATCAGGCGGTGTTTGGTGTTCAGCACCATGCGCTTGATGTTCGGGCGAAGCAGGGTAGCACGATTTTTGCACCGGCTGATGGGGTTGTGAGCAGTGTGGTTTTTGATCCGGATTCGAGTAAATATGCTTATATTCGGGTGGCTCATCGGAAAGGTGTGATGACGGTTTACGGGCATGTGACGGCAGTCGCTGTTGAGGTTGGGGATTATGTGAAACGAGATCAGATTTTGGGGCTTACGGGTGGAATGCCGGGGTCTACTGGTGCGGGAGTTAGGACGACTGGGCCGCATCTGCATTTTGAAGTTTGGCAGGATGGTGTGCATGTGGATCCATTGAAGTATTTGCCGCTTGAACAGGTGCCGGCGGAGTATTTGCCGGAAGAGTATTTGGAGGCAGTGCAGAAAGCTTTGGAGGCTGAGATTTTGGAGATACAAGCTGAGTTGGGCTTGTAAAAACTCATTCATAAGAGTACAATGAAGGTACATTCGAGGATTTCTCGCGACCCCCGCAACCAGCGGGGGAATATTTTTATTTGTAAAGATTTAGAAATTCTCGTTTCACTTTCGAAAAATCTACTTCATCAAGCCTACCTAATCTTGAATAAAAGCGGCGAAAATCTATTGCTCTTGCCTGATGCAGGCATGCATTCATATTTTTCTCTTTTTGCCTAAAACATACATACCAGGATCCCGTCTTATCCTTTGTTGTAGTTGGCACAGTAAAATAAAAACCATGAGACAATTTCTTTAAAACGATTACGGGGCGTGAAAAAGATTTACTCTTACCGTTAATTTCAGATCCGACATTTTCACCAACAGATGCCCACCATATGTCTCCTTCGTTAACATAAGGTGGTTTGCAATCTTTGGAATGAAGTTTCTCCTTCAGACCAATCCATTCTAAAAATCTTTTTATGTACATACAGCACATTATAAATGAAATCATTTAATCCTGTCCTGACAAAAACCTGAATTTTTCTTTAGTTGACTTTGCTGCCCGCATTTATTAGATTGGCAGCGCGCCGTTTAAGCAAACTTTATATGGTATGCTAGGCGCAACCGCTGGGGCGTGGCCAAGTGGTAAGGCACCTGGTTTTGGTCCAGGCATTCGGGGGTTCGAATCCCTCCGCCCCAGCCAA
>CAZGUT010000025.1:0-2521 GCA_964529435.1 uncultured Candidatus Peribacteria bacterium
TAAGGTATCCTCTTCAAATTTCAGGGTAAGAGTCACAGACTGTAAGATTAAAGCAGCCCCAATTATGCAAAAGGCTGCACTGTGCAGCTTATGCTGCTATCCACCAAAAAGTCAAAGGACAGCATTGTGCTGTGCTATCACCCGCCAGAGAATCAAATGATTCAGAATTTTGCAAAGCCTGTGTAGATGTAGACAGATGGTTACCGAGTAGTGCGGTCTTGCGCAACGCCCCAAATACACAATGCTGGTTTATTGCCAAAATACCACCAGTATTGCCATAATATAAAAAGTACACAATGCTGGTTTATTCGCCGGCGCATCACCAGTCCTGCCATAATCCGAAAGAATAAATGGCAGTGCCGTCTTGCATGTCAGCCCAAACACCCAATGCTGGTTTATTCGCCGATACATCTTCCGAATTTTGCCTGCGGTGAACGACTCATTTGTCTGAAATGGAATTTTTTGCTTTGATATGGGAAGTTCGTACTCCAAGGATTGTTCAGGAAGTATCGAGAATTGAAATGGATAAATGGAAGAAAGATTCAGCCTTCTGTTTTAGCGTATTAACAGTCCATGATGGTATTTTTTTGATTCCAATAAAGAAAGAAGTTGAATTCCGTCTTTGATCTGGAACCGACAATGCAGTTTTGGGCAAAATGCGTGAATTGAGCTTTGGTGACTGTAGATCGTCTAATGTTGTTTTTCCAGATGACTGCGTTCCCGTTTTATCTTCAATGAGTTGAGCTAATGAAGGCATTTGCAGCTTTCCAATGAGACGATCGTAAAAATAATTAAAACGGGAGACCTCAAGTTTTTTAGCGGTTTCTGTCAGAGTCATAAAACTATCGTTGGCCTGAGTTCCCTCAGAGGTCATCGTATGCAAACTGACATCGCGTCTCCTAACTGCTGAACGAACTCCCAACTCTGCGGGGTTATTATGCAGTGGAATCTCGGGATGCTGCAGAACCTGCAGCAGGGCTGTTGACTTCAAACGAGTTTTAGCAATTCTCTGATCCAATTCATCATAGCCAGTTTCAAGGGAAAAAAGTTCATCAAAGCGTTCTCTTAGCTGCTGTACAGCTTCTTGCGTTGGACATTCTTTGAATGATGCCAGTTGATGATAATAATTCCAAAAGTCCTCCTGGAATGAATCTAATAGATCCTGGTGAAGAGAAACGAAAGGAGAAAGTTTCTTATAGTGTCGTCCTTCATGAATCCAGCACAGTGCTAAGTCCAGGGCCAGCAATTTAAACTGAGGAGCGTCATCACACAGTAACAGAGCGATACAATCCGGTTCTTGATGATAAGCGGCAATAGCAGTAGCTTCCATAATTCGCTGTTGAATGGTTTTTCCCATCTTGTTTTTTTCAGCGAGAGGAACCAAAAGTTGCTGCATTTTAACTTCATCTAGAGGGAGTGTCTGGAGATGAAGCTGCATTAAAACAATCCATTTGTCAGCTAAACCCAAAATTTTCATTAACTCGACAAATTCATCATTGAGTAAAAAACTTCGTGGTTTAAAACCTCTCAGAATGTCTAAAACACTCAAGCGGTCTTTCTTTTCTGTGGTAAAATAGGCCGTGTAAAATTCATTGCAAAGAACATGAGTGTGTTGATTCTTACCGGCAACACATGCTTTCGTATCATCAAGATGTTGATGGATACTGGAAGACAAACCCGCTTTAACAATCGCTTTCTTTTCCTCATTTGCCCAGTCTTGGTTCAGCAGAATACGAGAAATTGTACTCTCTGAAATCTCAACTCCATGATCCAGAAGAAATTCCAGGGTCTTAGGTTCTGACATTTGACAAATATGTTTCAGTCCTAATACCAGCGACTTGAGATGGGGACCAAATTCACCTTCATATCCTGCTGGAAGAGAGGCCATAAAACTTTTGTTCAAAGAGGGAGAATAATAGACTTCCTTCTTAAATTCGATGACTTCTACAACCACTTTTAGATCTTGAACAATGACTGGTTCATATCCTTTAAAGGTCACGTCTGCGGGAAGTTTTGCTGGATCAAGTTGACATTTTCTTCTGCGATTGACAGTGAGTTTTGATTTTTTAGGTTGACGTTTTTTCTTTTTTTTCTGACTGGAACGCTTGCGTTCCTGCTCTGATGAAATATTGCCGCTTTTACGAGAGGGAGAACGAAACTCAGGCTGACCTTGCTCACCTTTGAGACGATTATTCTCATCACGAAGAGACTGATTCTCCTTAGTCAAATGTTCTATTTCTGTAGAACAGGATTCCACTATATTCAGTAACTGAAGAAGAATCTGTCTATGTTCGGAGAAAGATAAATTGTCAATGTCATGGCTCAATAAATCAAGAGCGGCGCGAAGTTGGGTGATCGTCATGAAAACTATGTTCGTTCAAGTAAATACTTATATTTTGAGAGGATCGTACTACGGTGCGTTCCTGCGTGAAATTAATTCTCTGTATGCCTGTATAGCATTTTTAATGCCGCCAGCCATGATGTTAAAAGATTGGATAAAAATTGCCTGTAACTTTTTAGC
>CAZGUT010000026.1:0-2362 GCA_964529435.1 uncultured Candidatus Peribacteria bacterium
TGGAAGCGATGAAAATTCCTTTATCATTTACATTCTTAAATAAGACTCTCAAACTCTCGAAAGTAGCGTTGACTAGATATTTTGTAGCCTATGAGAATTGCGATATTAATAAGGCAATTCCTATAGGACAGATCTGGAAAAAGCTTGATGACATTTCTAACAGGTATCTCAAAGGTTTGGATGCTAAAACCACCCAGGCAGCTCTTGTCCATGCATTTGGGAAATTGGTTAATGGCTATGATGAGAAGCTGGTTCCTGATCAAATATTGCTTCTGAATGTTGTGAAAGTTGGTGAAAAGGTAAAAGGTATTGTTGAAAAACGTTCAGATAAAGAAGTGCTTCTTTCAGCGCAATTAGAAGTTAGGGATGCGGAGGTAAAGCACTTGGGGAAATTGGTGAAGGAGAATCCTAATTTCGCTCAGTTTTGGAAGGACTCAAATGAGCCTCAAATTGAAAAAACCTTGAAAGCACTTGAGAGGCATAATGCGGATATTGCTAAATTGGAGGGAGGCATTGCCTCTCTAAATGGCGAAATAAAGGCTTTAACTACCTCGAGTTTTGTTAGTCAGTATCAGTATCTTCTTAATGGAGGGAAAGATACCCGAGCTGTTCTTCTTAGGATGCATGATAGTTTTGGAGATGATGTTCCAGATTTTATTAAACCAAAGATAAAAGAAGTTCTTGGTGGTATTCAGGAAGATCCAAATGCTTCGGAGTTCCACAAATTGTTTTATGCAGGCAAGTATGAAGAGGCCTTAAGGCTTTTGGCCAAGGAGAATGATGATAGAAATAAGGTGCCGGGGATACAGGGGCATATGGGGTTACATGATTACGTCGCAGCATATAGGAAATATAAGGATAATCCTAAAATCGCTAAACTAGCGCGGATGTTTAAGGCAAACGGAAGCTATGCTGGCAAAAAAATTGAAGAGGGATATTTGCCTATTCCAATTAATCGTCGGGAGGATAGGCGAGGACGCGTTAAATATCAGATTCTCTTGGTTAGGGAGAACCCGGATGGTTCGCTTAATCATCTTTGTGTTCAAGACAATGGTGATCAAATTGGGGCATATCCTGATGCGCCTCCAATTGTGCAAAATTTTGGGGCTGAGCATGTTATTACTGCTGAAAAAATGCAGGAGATGGAGAATAGTGATAAGGCAATGAAAGAGAAGATAAGCATGGTTATTGGGAAAAGTCCTAGTTTCAAGGCTGTTAGGAATGCTGGAGCTATTCTTAATAGGCAGTTAGGTCCTATGCAGAGTCTTTTTCAAAGCGGTATGCAAGGTAATAAGACCGAGGGTTTTGTAAATATGCTGAAAGTTGAGGCAGGGAAGCTTAGAGGATCAAAAGCTATTGGCCAACTTAGAGGTAATTTGGCACAGGCTCGAAAAGAGCTGAGTGCGCTTAGATCTTTCTCTGATGCAGGAATGAAGGATCAGTTTGAAAAGCAAATTGCCCAGCTCGAAAAACAATTATCGTCAATTACAAGAATAGTAGAGGGATCAAAAATTAATAGCATCTGTGATCGTATTCTAGATAAGGATTTTGATGTAGATGATTTTGGTAGGTGGGCTCTGAAAACTGGATTGCCGTGGTTGGTCACAATTGTGGCTGCCACTGCTGCTGTGGTAATCACACTTTCTACCTTTGGTGCTGGAACGCCAGCAGGGTTAGCATTGGTTGCAGCAGTGGGTGTGAAAGGGGTAGGGCTGGCTACTGCGGCCACCGCTGCATTTGTTGGTACGGCTGCGGGTATGGCTGCTAATGAGTTGGTTTCAGCGGGTACTCACGTGGCTGGTCAGGCGATTTATGGTGATGAATTTTCGAATAAGACTATGTTAGGAAAATATATAACTGATGAGAAAGTTTATAATCCTAAGACGGACAAATATGAAAAACTTGAAGGATCTACGGTTGCGAAGGTTTATGGAAAACAATTTGCGATGGGTTTTGTTACTACTTTTGCCATGGTTGGCTTGGGGCAACTTGCGGGAACATATCTTGCAAAATTTGCTGCTGCAAATCTCGAATCTGCAAGTGTAGCCAAAAGTGCGGCAGCAAGATTGCTTCAAAAGATTCCTAGATTGGGGCCACAAACTGTAGATGTTATGAAGCAACATGGATTAGAAAGTATGACTAGGAAGGTTTTTAAAGAAGCACTTGAAGAACTTGGAGAAGAAGGAGCACAAACGGTTGGTGAACGAATTGATCCAAAGCTTGGGTTTCTGGTTTCAATGTATTCTTGTTTGAATGGTGGTTCTATGGAATATAAGCTTGGGGAATATGATGTAGTGGCAGAGGGTTCTAGTGCTAAAGGAAATAGAGCTGAGACGGCTTGGAGTTACGATGCCTCTAAAAC
>CAZGUT010000027.1:0-1901 GCA_964529435.1 uncultured Candidatus Peribacteria bacterium
TGTTGGTTACTATCTTTCTGATGGTGAGTTGTTCCAGGGGAGGTTTGGGAGGTTTATGAAGCTTTCTGTAAGTGTTGCTAGTGATACTCCTGCTGAAGATATTATTGTTGCTGGCAGTGAAGATGTTGAGGTTGCTAAGTTTAAGTTTACTTCAACGGGAGGTGCCTTTGCTATAATGGAGTTGAAGGTGTTAATGGATACCGATTCTGATGGCATTGCCGATTTAGATGGGTCTTCTGACAATAATATTTCTAAGATTACACTTTCTTATGAAAATATTGGCGGAGATACTGAAACTAAAGAGGGATATATTGCTAGCGGAGAAGCTCTTTTTGTAGGCATGGATTTACATGTTCCTGCTGGTGGTTCTAGTTATTTATATGTTTATGCTGATTTAAATTCTATAGATATGGGAGCTACGTCTGGAGAACAATTTGCAGTGGGTATTGGAGAGGGTGTAGCTATGTCTGGCAAAAGCAGTAAAGTTGCTATAGATTCGAGATCTGTTTTTGGGAACACTATGCACCTTCATGAAAGCAAGCCGACTTTAGAGTTGTCTTCAAGTTCACCAAGTGGTAGCCGTTCTGTAAGTGCTACTGATGAGCCTTTTATTTTTACAGTTACCGCGCATGATGAAGAAGATATTTATTTAGAGGAGCTTACAATCAATATGCAAAGTGATGGTGATTTTGCTGATCTTCCAGAGCCATATGAGTTTGATGCTCTTGAGGTTTATTTAATGGAAGGGTCAACGGAAGTTGCTTCAGGTGCTGTAAATGTGATCGATTCTAATAATGCTTATGTAACTCTTGCACCAGGTGAGTTTGATAGCGAGCTTGAGATAACAAAAGGCACTACTTCTGAATTCACTCTTCGAGTAGATACTACGACTTTGCTTGATGAAGATTCTGGCGTTGATGACCCTTTGACTTTTAGTATTGATTATGGATCTGCAAGTAGTGGGGTAGTTACACCAGGTGATTTTACTTGGAGTGAGACTAATGAGACGGTTCAGTGGTGTGGAGATGTAGATTCTTCGTATCTTCGAAGTAACACTGTGAATTATTAATCCAGTTTTTCTTGAATCAAGGAGAGGAGTTCCGCAAGGAGCTCCTTTTCTGGCACGTTGGATTTGTGGACTTCGCCACGGTAGTAGATGGCGCCGCAGTCTTTTCCGCCGGCGATTCCGAAGTCTGATTCGCGGGCTTCTCCGGGGCCGTTGACTGCGCAGCCGAGGACGGAAATGCGGATGGGTTGTTTTATGTGTGAGGTGGCTTTTTGGACTTTTTGGACGAGTGCGGGGAGGTCGATTTCACAACGTGCACAGGTGGGGCAGGAGATTATGTCTACACCGTGTGGGTAGAGGCCGAGGGCTTTGAGAATGTGTTTTGAGATTTCTATTTCTTCTGCGATTGAGCCGGTGAGAGAGACGCGGATTGTGTCTCCGATGCCAGCTTGGAGGAGGGTGCTGATGCCGATTGTGTTTTTGACTGTGCCCGGGAGGAGAGGGCCGGCTGAGGTCACTCCAATGTGAAGTGGGATGTCTGTTTTGGATGCGAAGAGTTTGTTGGCTTCTATTGTTGCGATTGGGTCTGAAGATTTGATTGAAACGATGAAGTTACAGAAGTCTAGGTCTTCGACGAATTTGACCCAGCGGAGTGCGGACTCAGTAAGCGCTTCCGGCGTAGGGTGGCCGTATTTTTCTAAGAGGTCTTTTTCTAGGGAGCCAACATTGATTCCGATTCGAATGGCGGCGTTTTTTTCTTTTGCTAGTTTGATTAGGGTTTTGAGTTGGGTGCGATCATGGAAGTTGCCGGGGTTGATGCGGATTTTGTCTGCGCCTTGGTTAAGGGCTGAGATGGCTAGATCTGGATTGAAGTGGATGTCTGCGACGATTGGGA